>DYEQ01000069.1 GCA_020725645.1 Candidatus Fermentithermobacillaceae bacterium
CGCAATTCGGAGAAGCTGGTAGCGGCGGCCCGGGACGCTGGCGTGCGGCGGATTGTCCACATAAGCATCACCAATCCGTCGGCAGGCTCACCTCTTCCGTACTTCCGGGGCAAGGCTCTCGTGGAGCAGGCAATCAGGAGTTCCGGCATCCCCTACGCCATCGTGCGACCCACCGTGATCTTCGGGCCTGAGGACATCCTCATCAACAACATCGCTTGGCTCCTCAGGCATTTTCCCCTCTTCCCGGTCTTCGGTACGGGGGACTACCGCCTGCAGCCCGTGTTCGTGGAGGATGTTGCCGAGATCGCCGTCAGCGCCGGCAGAAGTGCCGGGGAAATGCTGGTCGATGCGGCGGGCCCCGAGGTGTATTCTTTCGGACAACTGGTGCAACTGATCGCCCGCGAAATCCGCAGCAGGGCCCGCATAGTCCATCTGGCACCGGCGATGGCGTATCTCCTCGGCCGGGTCGTGGGGTCCCTGGTCGGGGACGTGATAATCACGGAGGACGAAATCGCCGGTTTGATGGCCAACCTCCTGGTGTCTTCCGGTGCGCCAACGGGCAAGGTGCGGTTCAGTGAGTGGCTGAGCCGCAATGCGCACCTGGTGGGGGTGAGGTACGCTTCCGAGTTGCAGCGACATTACCGCTGAGCGCCCGATGCAGACTGCCTGGCAAGTTCTGAAAGCGCTGCTGGCCCGTTGTTGGGCCGATCATTCTGATGCCCTCCGCTCTGAAAGTTGGGGGACCCGATAGGAGGTATGAGCACCTGGGTGGAAGGAAGCACCAGCTTTCCATCGAATTGTGCCTCAGTGCGGGGGCGAGAGGATGCGGCGGATAGGTGAGTCACTGCTGCGTTCACCGGGTCTGCCACTTGGGAGTGAAGCACAACTGAGTCGCAGAACTCTCCGGCACCGTACGCCCCTATCTGCAGTGGCTTTGGCCACAGTACTGGCTGTTGCATGCGCGTTGAGCGTTTTGCTCCCCGGGTGCTCGGGCAACCAGCTCACAACCGACCAGAAACTCGAGGATTTCCGGTACATGTTCGACATCCTGCGGGAGAATCATCCGTATCTCGCCCTGAAAGCCAGGGTCGAGGGGTATGACTGGCTTGCCCACGAGCAGGAGTTCGAGGAGGCCGTCCGTCGGACCAAGACGGATAGACAGTTCGCTAGGGAAATCGGGAGAATCCTGCTGCTGATAAACAACGGACACACAACTATTCTCAATCCCCACGTGTACGACCGGATAGTCTCCCTGCCCGGACAGATGAAGCCGTGGCTGGACGAAGCCGCCAAAACGGACGCTCAGACCGTGAAGAAATGGTTCGACCTTTTCGCAAGCGGATTCCGGTTAAACAAGGTGCTGCCCTTCCAGGCTTTCTACATTCAAGGCGAGTACTACGTGATAAACGTTTTTGAAGAAGCCAAGGGCATATCTCCGGGCCAGAAAATCGTGAGGATCAATGGCACGCCCGTGCACGAGTTTGTTGCGGCCCTCAGGGGAACTACCCCTCTGTCCTACGATCCGGGTCACAGGCGACTCTACATGCATCAGCTGCTGGTCACCGATGTGTCTAAGAGGTACGACGTTGTGCTCGAGAATCCAGACAAGACTTATGTTCAGGCGAGAGTCGACCTGGTCCGGCGGGAGAAGGACCTTGTGGACCCGGTCTTTCCGACCAACCTCCTTCGGAAAGAATCCAACGTCTATACCGGATACCTGGCTGACGGCAGAGTAGCGTACATGCACGTAAGCCAGATGACTCCATACGAGGGTTCCCAAGGCGATAAGGCGGTCCTGAACAGGTTCTACGCCGAGATCAAGGACGTACCTTCGCTAATCATAGACATTCGTGGAAACAGAGGCGGAGACGACACCTTCTGGATGCTCAACATAGTCAGACCGTTGGCGACCGGGCCCGTTCGTTGCTCCGGCGGAAGCGTGGCCAGATCGGGTAACTACATAGCTCGGTTCCTTAGAGCCAACAAGGAATTCGGCCAAACCGTCGAAGGCTTGCGCGGAGAGGGGGCTGTCGTGGACAAGTCTGACCTATCACGGTACCTTACCCCCACCCAGATCGCAAACCTGCCTCCTGAGACCTTGACTGATTCGTTTGGAAATATCGGTAAATATACCATGGTCATAGAACCGTCCGGCGAGTTCCCCTACAAGGGACGAATCTTCTTACTGGTTGACAGAAAAGTGTTCTC
>DYEQ01000070.1 GCA_020725645.1 Candidatus Fermentithermobacillaceae bacterium
AAAGTGCAAACCGAGGGTCGCGACAAAGTGAAAGAGGTCCGGAAAGCCATCCGAGGGAATCCGAAAACTTGCAGATTGGAACGGAAGATCTGGCCAGAGGATTGTGCAAAACATGGGGCTCGCTAATCTGCAAAGTGACACCATTCCCCTCATCCCTCGAATGTCGTAGCCCATCTCCGCAAGCCGCGCCCGGTAGTCTCTGAAGGCCTCGGGCATCTCTCGGATGGCAGCCAACAAATCCTAACCTCGAGATTCGGCCCTCTTTCCTGCATCAACTTCGCATCCAGATCCTCTAGGACTATGCCCAGGATCTCCCGGCCCACCTCCGCTAACCAGCCTCGAGCCCTGAGGCCGTCTACGTGGACCGGGCCAGCATCCACGTTTCGCGACACTTCCGCGCCGCATGCGCCGCCCTCGGCATCCAGGTCATCCTGGGCCGCAGGAAAAACCCCGTCGCCGGCGGCAAGGTAGAGCGATTCAGCCAGACCGCCCAAAACGAGGTCTGCCCGGAGCTGCGCCTGCGGGCCCTGCGCGCCTCCCTGGACCCCCTCAGGTCACTCTGGCTGTACCTGCCTAATCCCCTGCTCCCCGCTCGGGGGCTTTACCGCCGACTGCTCCTCGGCCTCGGCGTGGAGCCTCGCTACCACAAATCAGATACCCTAAACCAGCTCGCCGACACCCTGTGGACCGTGCAGGGAAAGACCCCGGTGGTCGTGATCGACGACGCCCACCTGCTACCGGAGGCCAGCCTGCAGGAACTGAGACTACTCACCAATTTCGACATGGACAGCACCTGCCCCATGGCGCTCTCGTGGGCCAAACCCTACTGCGGGACAGGTTCCGGCTTTCCTGCTACGACCATATTACCCAGCGGCTCATGGTGCGGTACCACATGCGGGGACTCACCGCCCCGGAAACCAGGGAGTATATCACCCATCACCTCAAAGTGGCAGGCCGTACTTCGCCCCTGTTTACCCCGGAGGCTATCGAGGAGATCTTCCAGTACGCCCGCGGCATCCGCAGCCGCATTAACCAGGTGCGTGCCAATTCACTCCTGGCCGCCTTCATCGAACAGAAAGAACTCATCGACCAGAAGCTGGTGCTCAGGGTGATCCAGGACTTGAGCGGGAACTAAACCCTAACCCGGCGGCTACCCTTCCTTCCAGGGCAGCCTTCTTCGTGTCACGCAAAAGTCATCTCAATCTGAGACAATTCGGTCAGGAAAACGTGAGACGGTACAGATCTGGGGGAGCCGTTGGTCATCCTTATATTGGCACTGATCATATTTGGTCCTGGAAAGCTTCCGGATGTTGGTCATGCTCTGGGCAAGGCATTCAGGGAGTTCAAGAAGGCGGCTCTGCCCCCGCCGCCGCCTCCTGAGAAGCCGCTCCCGAAACCTGCCCCGGAAGTCGCCGCGTAGCTTACCACCGTCCGTATCGAAGTGTTTAGTGTATCCGTGAGCCCGCCGACGATGCTTCCCACCGGGAGATGCCCTTGCCTTCCTCCTACCATAACCGTGGGCGGAGCCCCGTTACCTCAGGCCCGTCTGTTTCTGGCAAGAGCGCCTCAATCTGCGCCGAAACTTCCCTGGCTACTCCCAGGACGACCGCGTAGCTCAGGTAATGCCTAGTCCGGCTTCGGGTCCCGGCCGTACAGGATGTGGAGTATGACCGTTGCCGCCACGGAAGCGGCCAAAACGAAAAGAGAACTTTGCGTGACCAGGCGCGTGACAGCACGTTCTCTGTCAGCCCGGGCTGCCCAGGCTTCCTCTTCGGAAAGGATCGAGTCGAGGACGTCCATGTCGTCGGTGTTCGTGGCTTGTGGGACCAGGCGCTTCGGAAACACCAGCCGCCCTTCGAGAAACCGGCCTGGCGAAAGACGCGGCAACGTCCAGGTTATGAGCTCGGGAGAGACGATCCGGACGCTGGCCGACAGCGGACCGTGACCCCAGGCTCTTACCTCGTCCAGCCGGGCACCCTGCGGAAGCCTGAGATTTACCGTCACGTTATCGGAGGATACCTCCCACCTTTCGCCGACGAATTTCCAGTATAGCTCCGCGACGTCCCTGTGGGCGACCACGGCTCCCTTCACCCGGTAAGAGAGCTCGAACGTCCTGGATTCGTCGGTGGGCTCAAAGCGCCAGGTGACCCGAACCATGTCGTGGGTTTCTTCGACGCTGTAGGTCCCCGGTCCGAAAGATGCGGGAAGATAGTCACGCCCGTCCTCTGACACCTTCACACCACTAATACCCTGGCACCCGGCCAGCAAGAGGTCCTGACTCAGCCAGGTGAAGGAACCGGGGAAGCGCGTACCACTTTCGAAGGTAAAGCGGAATGTGCGCTTCTCTATGACGTCCATCGAGCCGTCCGGATTGACCGAGGCTTCTATGGCGACCCTTGTGACCGAGTAGGATTTCGCGAAAGGGATGCCGGAAGACCCGGTCGATAACACATACCAGGGACACGCAAAATGCCGTTCCCCGAATCAACCTGTTCCGCAAAAGAGGTCTTCTTGGACCCGCCAAACTGACCAACGACCTCCCTTCGTCAGGGGTTCGGCCTTTCTCGAAGCGACTTTCTTCCTTTTGACCTGTAACAGGATATTGCTTCAAAGTACGTGTTGCCTCCTGTTCGTCCGGTACGATAGGAGGCCGACGTCGTCTCTTGAACCACGTTGCTGCGCTGACGGCGCAGAGCACAATGAGCACGGACGCCAGGACCGCCATTCCCTGGGGGTGTCGTGCCCAAACGAACAGAAGATGCGCGCTCCTGCCCGACTTGGCGATGTTCAGAATATCGTGTTCCGGATCGAGAACGAGCGTGAAAAAGAGGGACGGT
>DYEQ01000071.1 GCA_020725645.1 Candidatus Fermentithermobacillaceae bacterium
ATTCTCTCCTGCAACCATACCAGCAAGTCCAGGATGACCTCTCCGTTTTCATCCGGCTGGGTGAAGCGGGGGCAGACATACCGCCTTCTGACGCATCGAGGAGAGCCTCAAGCGGTGCAAACCATGCTTTCTCAAACCACTCCATCCACTTCGACACAAAACCTGCGGGGTGACCGGCTGCATCCTTTTCCACCGCCCGTGGCGTGCCGTCAATGCAAGCACACGACCGGAGGAACGTTCCGGCCATGTCTCAACGGAGGGAACATCCGGCGGGGGCAGAAAGTCTCTTCATAGGAAGAGATACATTTCCGATAAGAGAGGCGAGGTAAGTGTCTGCGAAACGTCGGGCTGCGTTCGCCGGCCTTTTGCTCATCGGTCTCCTCACAAGCTGCTCCGGTGTCCGCGGAGAAGGCATGTTCGCATACAGAGACCACGAGGGCCGAGCGGCAATATACAACCTTGCATCCGGGCGTGTCATATGGCGTTCAGACTGCACGGTCCATACCCGCCCTGAGTGGTCACCAAAAGGAGATCTGTTGGGTTTCGCGTTTACCGATCCTTCGGACGGCCACGAGTATGTTGGTTACGTGGAACTGGGCAACATGACCGTCGCGAAAGTACACCTCAGTCAGACAGCGGAGAGCTTCTTCTGGCCAGTTCCTGGAGGACTTGAATGGTCTCCGTCGGGCGCATGGCTCATGCTTGAGTCCGGCGGATATCTCGGTCACGCGGCCGTCATCGTGGACATTCACAAACTTTCTATCGTCCACAGCTTCGTCACAACGGGAAGAGTTTTGTGGTCTCCTGACGGTGATCGCATCTGTTACGCCGTTGTTCACGGCAAAGCAGTCGACCCTGAGAGCTACGACTACCGCTTTGACCTGGTCTCTGTCGATCTACGTAGCGGACAGAGCGATATCGTGTTTTCCGGAGAACAGGGTAATTGGATAACCCCTCTGGAATGGACTGACACAATCATCTTTAGATACGGAAGAGCGGACGAAGGATTTGTAATCCGCGATGTAGCAGGAAGGCAATATACCGGCGTCAGCTTCGTACCTGTCGTCGCCAAACCTCCGGCGGCAGTCACAGCTGGACTGGCGAAGGTGGGCGGTGCCGATCAGAATAGCACAGGAGCTTGGCTCGTGGAGGGCTGTCAGTCGGATGATCTGTGGTGGGTGTACTATTCGCCGGATGATTCCACCAAAGCCGTGAGGGTGGTCCGCGGTGATGCGCCTTCGTGGCGACCGGAGCCTGGCTAAGATACACTTGGTACAGTGCTGTAGCAGTGAACACCCGGTGGCTTTGCATACGGCCTTGTTCGTACCGGGTGGTCGCGGCCAAAGCCCATAGTTGGGGCCTTCAACATAGCGGCCCTTGCAAGTGTCGAAGTTAACAAGTAAGAGTACGGGGGTTCGGGGGCCAATGACACCAAGACCCTTCTCCGCACGCAGAGTCCGACTTCTCACGGAGGCAGGTGCTTGTCCGCCCCGAAAGGCGAGTCGCCGGCGCGTGCTCCCGACCGTAGTACTGCTCTGTGCCATGTGCCTGGCGCTGAGTGCCTGTGACGGTGGTCTCGGCGGGGCCCGACAGGTCAAGACCGACTCCCTGCCCGAGGCCCTGTCGGGGCTGCTCCCCAAGCCGGTTCTTCCGGAACTCCGTGTGGAGTGTGGCGAACGGTCGGTCGCAGGCATCCGGGGCGGATATAGGTGGACGCTGGATGGAGACCCGAAGCAGCTGGACGAGGTCTGGCCTCCGCCGGCTCCTTCCGGTAGTCTCCTCGTCTCGCCCGGTGAAGAGGTGGTGTTCACCGTCACGCTTCCCGCCGGCAGTCCCGCCGCTACGGCCACCGACAAGGGGGTCTCGGCGCGGCTCGAAGTGTGGGGGGAGTTTGCCGCGCACAGTCAGCATCAAGTCGCTCCCCTGCACTCCACGCCATGTGAACTGCGAGAGACCTCGGTTTCTTCTACCCGCATCTCCTGGCGGATGCCGGAGCATCTGGCGTACTGGCTCTATGGCAACTCGTTTCTCGCAAAACTCACGGTCAAGTGGGGAGATGCGGAGTTTTCCCCTTGGGTGAGCTTCTACTCGAACCTGGTTGTGGTAAAGGAAGGGGTGCCGGAAGCCGTCCTGGAGGTGGCGCGGCGGTACTTCCACGCGACGTGGAAGCGTGATGAAGAGACACTCTCCGAGGTGTCACCCGGATGGAAGAAAGATCGACCAGAGGGTGTTCCTCCGCTCTCGCCGCTTCGCGCCTATCTACCCGGTGATCGCGAGTCAATCTTCTGGGAGAGTCCGTCGCAGGAATATAGGTTGGCGTCTCGTCCTTCGTTCTTTGTGGACAACGTGTACTCGTCCTCAACCGGCCCATACGCCACATGCCGGGTCGAGTACGAGGTCGAGGTAAAGAACGTCCGGTCGGGAAACAGGGAACGTCACACGGTGCGGGAGGAGATCCGGCTGGAGGCAGCTAACGGGAGAGATTGGAAGGTACTTTGGGCATCCAGAACACCGGTGCCCGCGGCGACCGGTCTTCTTCCCGCCGTCGCGTCGAGGGCCGAGGAGCTGTGTACAGTCGTACAGGTTGGCCCGTTTGAGGACGTTCGGCCACCGTACCACGGGCAGAAATGGAGCGACGATGGGGAATGGTTCGCCTTTGTGGGTTCCGCCGGAGGAATGAACGGCATCTGGGCGGTGAACCGCGAAGGTTCCAGGCTGGTGAGTTTGGTGGGCCTCGAGGGTACCTATTTGGATCTTCTCGACTGGGTACCCGGGCAACACAAAGTCCGTTTTCTGAGCTACGGCTACCACTCACGTGGTCCTCACGCCGATAAAACCGGGTATTGGGTGGGAGAAGTGGAACTGGAGACAAGAGAGATTCGCGATATCGCCTTCATCCGATATCCCGCGGTACGCTTCCCGAGAGACGTACACATCCCCGAAGGCCGCAGCCATCTCGTGTTCAGGCACGGGACGGATCTCTGGAGAATCAACATGGATACCGGGGAGACGGTGAGACTGGCAGAGGACGTCCCGTCCGGAGACGGGCTGCTACCGTTCTGGTACTCACCGTCCGGCTGGTTTGGGGTTTCATCTCAGATTTCTCCGGGCGGTGAACCCGGGTTCAAAGTGTACGACCTGAAGACCGGTCAAATGACGGACGTCTGCCTCCCGGACCTCGGCACCGAGGGTCTTTGGGTGTGGTTTGAGAGATGGACTCCGAACGAAGAAGCGATGGTTTTGGTATGCCGGGCGGACGAGACCAACGAGGGTGATGACTTGTCCTATCCTGCGGGTGCGATCTCGGTCCGGCTGTACGACACGGCGGGATCCCTGGTGCAAGAAATCCTGCCCCCGCAGGACGACCCGGAGAACCGCATCGGACCCACCGCGTGGAACGCTGACGGAAGCGCTCTGGCCATTGCGGTGGGCCGTCTCTCGGAGCCTCGCATGAGCTACCCGTCCGGCCTGGTTCTGATGTACCATCAGGCGAGGGCGATATATGTTTGGACCCGGTCGGACGGCACGCTTCGGAAGGTGGCCGACATATCCGGGGAAATCGAGTCTCTGTCCTGGTCGGAGGACGGCAATGCCATAGAGGCGTGGTTCCAGGTGTCCGATGACGACGAAATTAGGTTTCAGAACGGGGTGAGGCTTGGACTGCACGGTGTTCGCATGGAGATCCAGCGTATCATACCTTACCGGGCGAGTGAGGTCACGGTAGGGTCGTTGGAGGACCTGGTAGTGATTAAGAGGGTTTCTTCGGCGGGCGATTCGACGCTGGTGGTCCGCCCAGGGACCGGCGACGGGCGGGAGGCAGTGGTGAACGATACCGGACTCGTGCACCTGGATGAGCCCGTGATGTCATCCGGAGCCCTCGGAGTAGCGGGCGAGGTCCCGGATCGTTACGGGGAGGGCGCTCACTGGGTCTATCTGGTTGTGAGGGGTGACCGATCCTCACACTGAAGGATAACTTGCGCGGAAAACTTCCTGCGGAGCCGGCAGGTAGTCGAGCCGGCCGCCAGCTAACGCGACCGGCCCGACAGGAGTACCGCGCAGCACAGGCTGTCCGGGGTTTATCGAGGAGGCGTCACAATTCCCACTACAGCACCTCTTATGGCCTCATTCCCGGAAAGCTCCATCAAGACGTCCGGAGTCCCCACGACCACCGCTCCATAGTAGCGGACCCCGTGCTCTTTTGCGTAAGCGACGGTCTCCCGGATCTCATCGAGGTACCTTCCCGAATACCAGCTCCGATACTGCCCCAGTCGTTCCATCTCCTCGACGAACTTCTCGTCACCGCCGGCGGTCCCGATCCACGGATTCCCGACCACGTTCCTGAAGAACGTACTGGTCAAATGCGGTTTCTCCTGGTACTGCTGGTCATCGTACGAGCAGACGGCGCCCCACATGAGCCTGGCTCCCGACGGGACAAGCGCTTGCACCTCCTCCGCCGTGAGCACCCGGCTGAACGAGAGCGCCATTTCCACAAGATGATCTTTCGGTATGGAGTCCAGCACCCCAAACTCGTTCCTTACATAGCTCACTCCCGGCTGCTCTTCGTACAATGCAGCAGGATGATAGAACTCCAATGCCGGCACTGCGTAGGGGACCAGGTACCGTTTGGAGCCGACCGGGCCACCTGACACCAGGCCCGGGTAGTCCCGCCCCATCACTGGATCCGAGGGATCTGTGACGGCGAAAGAACTCTGGGAGCCGATCTGCTCCCATCCCCAAGCTTTGAAGTCCAGGATGAGAGTTCCCGCCGCCCGAGGTGTGTCTCCCAAGAGTCTGAACAAGTAGTACTTCTGATGCCGGACGAGCCAGCGAACTTTGTAGCTCTCACCGACGATGACATCGGTGTTGGGCTCGATAAGCCGTATGAGCCGGGGGTATACAAGATTCAGGTGATTCTCCTGCCTTTGTAGCAGGGTCTCGGGGATCACAACCAGCAGGACGAAGGCCCCCACGACAACGCCCAAAGCTATCAGCAGCGTCCTCCAAAAGCCCCTCCACCGTGCCTTCCGAAGGAATTCGGCCTCGTCGAAAGCCGGTTCGACGCCAGCGTTCTCAGACTCGAGATTTTGGGTTGTCGCGTTTTCCGGTTCCCCAGTGCCGTGACCGGGAGCTGACGGCCCCTTCTTGGGGTCGCTCTCGTAAGTCATCTTGTCTCCCTCCCCTTCTTTCAGATGAGCGCTCATCTTCTTTCGCAATCTCCACAACAGGGTCTTAACCGTGTCAGGGCTGGTGTTGAGCTGGGTTGCGATTTCGAAGGTGGTCAGGTCGAGACGGTATCTCATATGGAAAAGCCTTCGCTCGGTCGGATTGAGTCTTCTGAGAGCCCCTTCCACTGCCTCCCTGGTCTCGACCTGTTCTGCTTCTGTCCGGGCAGCTTCAACCCCCGCCGCGCAGAGAGGTCGGTCCAGCCTTAGTCCGCGAAGGTCCAACTCGTGGGCTTCGTGACGCCTCTTTCTGATCAAGTCCACAAGCCTGTTTCTCGCGGCAGCCAGCACGTACGCCACCAGCCGCCCTTCCTGAATGCCATCGGCGTGCAGGTAGGTCGAAATCAGCGCCTCCTGCGCTATGTCTTCGGCATCTTGAAGGGGCACACCCCGATCCCGCAAGTATCGCAGGGCCACCCGGTAGAGATGCTCCCACATACTCCCCCAGCACCTTCCCAATGATCTAGACGAATGGGAATGCCAAAGGGTAAACGACCGGCACGGAAGACGGCGCTGACCGCTCATACCGGTTTCCCAACAGCCGACTGCGGTTGGCATAGGACGGGGTGAGAGAAGGGAAAAGGCTCATGGACGTAACCGGACACAATCTTCTCCGAAACCGCGCTCTTCCGACTTCGCGGCCTGATAACCCCCTTCCCCAACGTTGAGCCATCTCCACTACTCAGTACCTCACGGGCACAGCTGCTGTTCTCCCTCCAGCGCACCTGAAAACCAAAATGAACATCTTTGCGGGATCCGGAACGACAACGTCCTTCGCCTCAAAGACGGGCACCTGCCGGCCGGTATCTGCTACGTCTACGGTCCTGGTCGATTCAAGCTTCACCTCGTGAGCTTCCCCATTGTTTCCGGGATACACCGCCAAAGCAACTTCTTCGAGTGAGTACAACGGTTCTGCTCGGTTGCTCCTGAATGAGGACATCAACCTGCGTTCCGTCCTCGCTGATCTCAATGCTCGCCTTCACCGGCGACACCAGCCCTTCAGGGTCATCTTGAACGATTAGCGAAGATACATTGGTTCGCTTCACAAAGCTGCCGCGCGTCATGGTCAAGTAGTACTGCTAGCGCCGCAAATCGTACTCAGAGCCGTACCCCAATATGCTTCCCGCTTCCACCTGCTTGTGACTTACCGTATGCCCGCGTTGGGTAAGTCTGGTAAACTCAATGTATACGGTGGGTCTCGGCTGAACCTGGTGCTCGATGGACGTCCTAAACTCCCCGTTGCCCAGACTCTCAGCCTTGTATGGAACAAAGCCTTCTTGGTCGGAGCGTTTCAGAAACAAGGTTACCTCGCCGTACTGCAGGCTTTCCGCGGGGTTCAAGAGGTAGCGGCCGCGACAATCGTGGCGGAAGTGGGTAGTTTTCTGCGGTTCGGGAAGGCGTCGCAATTGATGGCCTACTTGGGTGCGGTGCCCAGCGAGTACTCCAGCGGCCAAGAGATCCGGCGGGGGAAAATCACCAAGACCGGGAACAGTCACCTGAGGCGTATCGTCACGGAGTGCGCTTAGAGTTACCGGCACCCGGCGACGATGTCGGCGGCGACCAAGAAACGCCAGGAAGGCCTAATATCCAGGCCATAGCGTGGAAAGCACAGGTACGGTTGTGCAAGAAGTACCGGCACCTTGTCTTCAACAAAGGCAAGAGCACGCAGGTTGCCATCACCGCGGTGGCCCGGGAACTGCTGGGGTTCACCTGGGCGGCAGCCTGTGAGGTCGAGACGCAGGGACTCAAGCAGGCAAGCACGGCATAATTCAGCTAAACAGCGTCGGGCGGAGTAGCGGGCTCGATAAGGAATAGGCAGACAAGTTTTCTCAGTGAAGAGGTGAAGGTTGAGACTCTGGCGCCGGAAGGAGAACCCTCGTGACTGCTCTGTACAAGGGAGTACTCCCTCACGTACGCTACCAGTGCGAGACAGCTCCAGACGGAGGTATGTGATGCGGCAGCCAACCCGCGAACATCAGAATGCCAACCGTTGCAGCAGCCAGAGTCTCAAATCGCACCTTCTCTGAGATGGGGGTTGACGGCCTCGTTCATATCAGCAGTATTATCACCACCCTATCCCTACGCCCCATCATGAAGACCTCACATTGCACCCGTCAGTTGACGCTCAGTCGGCGAGCGTTTCCGTCAAATAGCCTGGCCTGGCGGTCTGGATGCAGCTTAGGAGGCCAGAAAACCCCAAGAACAAGTTCATCGGATGGAGCGCGACCGACCGGGGGTTTGATGTCCCAAGATGCACGGCCGGACCAAGCGGACCGGACGACTACGCCTTCTAAGCGGACGGCGGATGGAGCTGGTGCGTCCCTTACATCGCCGGACTGTACGCACTTGCGTGCAATGTGAAACCCGATCTCACCCCGGAGGTCTTTTGGAATACTGCTCTCGCAACCAGTGATACGACCATTATCACCAGAGGAAACAGGCAGTATCAGTTCGGGAAGATTGTGAACCTCGTGAAGCTTGTCAGGACGCTGCAGGCGAGCAAGTGACCGACCAGACAGGTGTGGTGGGAGGCAGAAGACGGATGATGGTGTTCTCCGGCCTCGATTACGCCTGATGCCCGGCCTAGAAAGGCGCGGCGAACGCCTGGACCCTACCGGTCCGGCCGTGCCCGCAACGGAGGGAACATCCCACGGGGGAGCAGAAACTCTCTTCGTAGGAAGAGATACACATCTGGAGAGAGGGGCGAGGTAGGTCTCTATGATACGTCGATCTGCAATCGTAGGCCTCTTGGTCATCGGTCTCCTGACTGGCTGTTCCGGTGTTCGGGGAGAAGGCGTATTCGCATTCAGAGACCATGAGGGCCGAGCTGCAATATATGACCTGGCATCCCGGCGTATCATATGGCGCTCAGACTGCGCGGTGGACACCCGCCCTGAGTGGTCACCCAAGGGAGATTCCCTGGGTTTCGCGTATGCCGATCCTTCCGACGGTTACGCGTACCTCGGCTATGTGGAACTGTCCGACATGACCGTCATCAAGGTCGACCTCAATGAGCCCGCGGAGGTCTTCCTGAAATACGTGCCGGAACTCGAATGGTCTCCGTGGGGGTCTTTGCTCATGGTCGAGTCCCCCGGAGAACATCTTGAGCATACCGTTTTCATTCTGGATACGCAAACGGGTTCGATCGTCAGCAGGCTCATCGCGTAGGGAAACGTGTTATGGTCCCCAGATGGTGAACGTATCTGCTACCCTGTTCTTCGTGACAATTCGGCCAGTACTGACCAGCAAGCCTTCGATCTCGTTTCCCTCGACCTGACCAGCGGACGGACGGAGATCCTGTTTTCAGGAGAACCGGGTAACTGGATAGTCCCTTACAAATGGACCGACACGGTTGTGTTCGGATACGGGATGCCGGTACAGGGAAGTCGAAACTACGTGATAAGGGACCTGGAGGGAAGGGATAGGGGGTCGTATTACCAATTGTTCAAGGACAATTCCTCTCGATATTCCTGGCCTCCGGAGACGGTAACGGCAGGTCTCGGCAGGCTGGGCCCCGCCTCACGGAGCGGCACCGGAGCGTGGCTTGTGGAAGTGTATCAGCCGGATTCGTGGTGGGTCTACTATTCGCCGGATGATTCCACCAAAGCCGTAAAGCTCGTTCGCGGTGATGGAGCTTCGTGGCGACCGGTGCCCGAGTAGAAGAGATACCTCATGCACGGGCCTGCTTCTCGGAGGTAGTCGTAGAAAGCGGGCTTTCCTGAACGAACACGTACAGAAGGTATCGGGCTCTGGACCCGCCGACATATATATCGGCGTCCGTGCACACGGGAGCTCCGCCCACGATGTCTATCAAGAACACGACGTCGCTTTCGAGTCCCTTGAAGGACCTTATGGTGGCAAACCTTATTCCATCGGGCTTCTCCTCCGGGAAGTTGTACAGGTGTATCCCGTGAATCGAGTCCACGGAGGCCAGGCAGCTTTTCTCGCGCCTGCGCGGGGAGAGGATGGTGATGCGACGGGGAGTAAGACCCTGGCTGATGAGACGCCCGATCTCCCGCTCGACGAGCTTCCGCTCCTCTTCGGGAGTCGACCACGTCAGCCGGTGGACGGGAACCCCTCCGGCGATCACCGGCCGTGCTCGGAGGTCCTCGGAGACGAAAGAGTTGGCCCAATCGTTTATCTCTTTGGTGTTCCTGAGGTTTCTCGTGAGTTTGTGCCTGGAAACGCCCAGTTTCCCTCTTTTGAGGTACCCTATGCTACCGCCAAACAGGTCCTGACTCGGGTCGGCGAAGACGTAGAATTCCCCGTTCTCAGGGTCTCTCAACATGGCCTCCAGGCAAACGAACCATTCCTCCCGGAAGTCCTGACCCTCGTCTACGATGATCGAGTCAAACTTCCAGCTATCGTCCGCCCGGGAGAAGAAATCGAAACCTTCCTGCGGCAGGCGTCTCTTAAAGAAGTCGTCTCTTACGTTGTCCTCCTCAGGCACCTCCATCTGAAAACCGGCCTTCCGGAGCGTATCCAGAAGAAGGTCGTGAAAATTAGCGCACACGATGACCCCATCTCGGGCCGTTCGCGGTTCGGCAGGTCCGATGGCGCGAAGATCCTCTCGTACTCTCGTCGCGAGGTTCTTGTTGAAGCATGTGAACAGCACGTGCTTGCCTGAGGATCTCAGGCGCCGGGCTTTCTCCATGGCCACGAAGGTCTTGCCGGTTCCCGCGGCTCCGAAGAACACCTTGCGAGTGTCATACTCGGTTTCCTCAATGATGCGCTGCTGCTCGTCCGTAAGGACCCTTAAAGACTCGCGCTCGAACTGGCAAATCCGGTCCTCGAGGAGCGTGTACAGCTTAAAGTGAGGGGCGAGTACCTGGTCTACGAGGATGGCGAAGGGATCTTGACCGGCCCCAAGTCGCGCACCTCCGGGGCTCGATCTGCCGGTAAGCTCCCGTGCACCGTCGCCGAAGATGCTTCTCAGCGCGTCATCGAGCTCATCGAGGTCGCCCGAAAGGAGAATGTTGTTTGCGGCCAAGCTCGCCGGAAGCTGGCCGGATATGTGCCGGCACTCCGGAAAGCAGACTGCGTAGTCGCATCGCAGCGGAAAAGGCCTGCCGGTTCTGTCCTTGTACAATTCCAGTACCGTGAACATTGCGTTCCGGGCCTGGTCAACCGGATCCTTGGTCAGCGGATGTTCGATTCTTCTCCCGTCCGGAGACGACTTGATCTCGTACCACACGCCGTTGTTGTACATAATCTGCCCCTGCTTCACTTCGAGCGTTATAAAACCGTAGTCGGGGTGAGCGATCACGAAGTCCGCTTCCCCGAGAATGTCTCCCTTCCCTCCTTCCCGCGCCATTCTGCCTGGTCGAGGCATGGCCCGGGGGTCGCTTTGCCCCGCGGTGACTCCGACCGGCCCTGACTCCGGCCTGGACGGCAACCGGTACTTGAAGGAGTACAGCACAACGTATTCGTCGGGGAGTTTCTCGGCTGCATTGTAAACCAGGCGTTCTCCGTCATTGTCTATCTCCTGTGCAAGGAGGTTGGGGATCATCCTCGCCATGGTCCATCTCCCCCCAAAACTGTGGCGTCGCTCTGCTCCACCGAACTTGCTGCAGTGTCCACTCAGGTCGATGAAGTATGGCCCTGTATCTGTTCATTCTAGGCAACGAAGCCTCCGAGTCGGACATTCTCCACATGGTTACAAATCCCTTTCTTATTAGCTTCGTCGGACGCGGGGGTCACAACGCTTTGGCTACGGATAAGAGAAGCTGAGCATACCGCCCTCCGGCGGTTGTAGCACCTCCGTGTCAGGAGCGTCCCGGAGAATCGTCAAGATGATGTCAATTCGAGTAGCACCGTTACGGTGGTCATTTCTTGTTCGTCGCGTGCATGGCGCTGGATCAAAGCGACGGGCGAACGTGACCTTGCACTACCCTGGCCAAAATGACTGGAACCTGGAACCCGTCACGATATTGATGGGGGAAACTGATCGAAGTGATAGATCGTGATGGTGATGCAAGACATATTGCAGCGTATTTCCTAAGGGCACCGTCCACACTAGCAGCCCAGGTTAACAAGGCGGTGACATTTGCTTCTGAAGGCTGCCGTCGGAACTCGTTGACGAAAAACTCGCCGTTAGATATTTGGCTGGAAACGACCCTGAAGGCATCGAAGCCCGGCAGCAGCGTATCCAACAACTGTCTTGTGCTGGTCACACTTCGAGAAAGGCCAGAAGCCGTTAGCAGCAGTCACAAGCGGAAGCCGTACCTCCGAGAGCCATTGGTCGGCTTTAGCATGCAGTCCAGTCGCCTGCGCACGTTAACTATCACGTGCGTGTATACCCCGGTACCGCGACTCGACAACTTGAAGGGTTGTCATGGGCGGAAGGAGAAAACGGGTTTCGGGGACAACGAGTCGCAAAGGAGTGCTTCTGCACATGAAAGCCGAGGAACTGTTCTTCTCTGCGCTGGAGACATATCTGGGGCGTTCCCAAGTGCTCAGGAAGGGTGAGCCGGTACGAAGGTTCTTTGCCGAACACGGCTCGAGGTTACTGAGCGACCACAACCAGATGGACTTCGAGGATCCCGAAAAAGCCACTCTTGACGAGATCTTTCGTACGCTTCACGGGTCCCCTACCGGGGGTTCACCGACTGATCTCACTAGATTCGTAGACGGCATGCTTTCGCCGGACTGCCCGCCAGGACCCTGCATTATCGAATTCGACGAGGAACAGCACTTCAGCCCGTTCCGGCACGCTACCCTTCGTCCCATTTCAGAGACTATCGAGGTCCGCTACGACCTATCGCTGTATAACAAATACTGTCTCAGCCGCGAGACTTTTGTCCGCTTCCTCGAGAAGCATCGCATCGCGAACCTCGGGATCACGGCCCCTTGTAGCACACAGAGTCTCCTGGAGGCGCTGTCCGGCGAGGGAGATCTGGGCAGCAACGGCTACGTAGCCCCCAAAAAGTGTTTCCCTTTCTTGGGCGGGCGGATAGCCCAGAGAGCCTACTACGACGTGCTCAGAGATTTCCTCCACCGGTCGAAATCGGGAAGGAGGATGGGCCTGAAGCCCATCGTGCGCGTATCCATATACCAAATCGAAGAGCGTGTGGGAGGTAGCATGGAAAAGGCTCGATTTGAGGCTATCGTGGATGCCGTCGCGTCTGTTCTAGCAACCTCCGTGAAACTCGCTGAGTGAGCCTGCGGCAAATACCCGGACTGTCGGACGACCATATGACTAGACTAACCCCGGTATCCCCCCATCTGCGCCTCGCATTCCGCCTGGGCGGCGAATGAGGGGAAGACGCCTCAGTAGAGGCAAGGGACGGAAGGTTTCGCGACGGGTGGCTCTTTCCCAAATTCATGATATACTCCCACGTGATCCACGGTTGCGGTCGTGCCCCATGAACTCTTGAACGACGCCGCTTTCCCAAAAGACTCGGACAATCTCATTCTGGTATTACCCAGAAGGCCTTACGTTCTTCGTACACTCCACCGTTCCGCCGTCCAAGAAGCGTTTCATCCTCATGTGCCTCCTCCCTGCCCTGGTGCTCGGAGTGCTGCCGCTCCTCCTGTGGCTCATCGTGCCAGCTGATGTCAAGTGGCTCTCCCGCTTTCTTTTCACGTTCGCCGCCTTAGGGCTCTTTTACGGAGCCGGAGATACCTTTGTGAGGGCGATAGCGTGGAAAGCGCAGGTGCGGTTGTGTCAGAAGTACCGTAGTCTGGTGAGCAAAGGTAAAAGTAGTGGTGTTGCAGTGACGGCGGTGGCAAGAGAACTGCTTGGATTCATCTGGGCGATTGCTCGAGAAGTCGAACACTTGTGATTGACGTCAAGTCAGCGCCTGCACACCTTGACCGCCATACCCTAAGGACGGATCGGGACCTCTTCGAACTGCTCGTGAGACTTCCCTTGAGCAGAGTGATTCCTTCTGGGTCATTCTCCGAAGAGCGATTTCTTTTCGGCGGGTCTTGGAAACTACCTCGTCTCTGTACGGTTCCCCGGTCAGGAGTATCTTCCACGCCACGACTATGAGTTTGCGTGCGAGGGCTACGATCGCCTTCCTGGACCCGATGTGCAAACTCTTTCTGCGATAGAACTGACCCAGTCTTCCATGGTCGTGCCTCGCCACTACCTGTGCTGCCTCGATCAGTACGGTCCTCAGCAGCCTGTTCCCGCTCTTGCTGACCTTGCCGTGATAGTAGGTCTGGCCAGACTGGTGCACCGACGGGTCAAGCCCGGCGTAACTTGCTACCTG
>DYEQ01000013.1 GCA_020725645.1 Candidatus Fermentithermobacillaceae bacterium
ACCACCACCCGGGACTCTAACGGAGTCGAACCCACGACCTCTTGAATGCCATTTAGCGTCACTCATCTATGGGCGGCTACATAGGGTACTTATGCTGCGGGTTTTGTGTATGTGCATGCACGTAGTTGACGTGAATCCACAGCCGTAGCTGTCACCGTAGCTGTCAAGAACCCGCCGGTCCCCGTACCGAAGAATCGTGGGGCGCGAAGCAACTAGGTTAACCAGCTGGACGAAAAGTGGAGGGACTACGGTGGCGAAGTCGCTGAGTCTCTCTGAGACGAGCACAAGCGCGACCCTCACTCGTCTGCAAACCTCTGGAGAACTTCAAGAGTTCGATTTCCCCAGACATTATGCGACGCGCGACCTCGACGGTGACAGGCGCGGCCTTGAGTATTAAGCCCGTCCAGCCGGTGAAAGGTTTCCAGGAGCGCCAGGCAGGGTTCCAAATTATATCCAGACCGTCCACAACTGCTTCCTAGCGTTCACACGCTGCCGGTTTGTTTCTATCAAGCTCTATCTTTTTGACCGCTTTCCACCCACATTCCTATCAGGATTCCTATCAAACTTGGACGCCATGCGCTGGTCCCATTAAGTCTCTCGGTGCCATCGGTCGGTCTTGGAGATCGTGGCGGCAACGTGAGAAGATTGATGGCAAACCGCTCTTTGCCCCGTATGCGATGATGTTGGTGGACGAACCACCGGCTTTCCGACAGGTTTAACGGCAACCCGTTTAGCGGAGGCCTGGTTTCTCGCAGCGGCTTTCTTGGCCTGCTCAGCAAGGATTTCATCCTTTAGCTTGTTTCGGTTCCAGAGCATGATGTTGTTTCTCCTTGCCAGTTCAACGGCTTCTTTCGTGAAGAAGCTGTTGGTCACAACCATCGCGCCGTCGGCCCTGTAATACCCTTTGGCTGCGGTGATTTCCTGAATTGCGCTCACCCTCACCTTGCCGCTCCACCTCTTGGCCTGGACGACAGTCGTGACCGGGCCTTTTTTCAAAATCAAGTCCGCGCCGTAGTCACCCTGTTCCGGGGTGAGCGTGACATCGTAACCCCGGCCCCTGAAAAACCTGGCCAGCCACTCTTCGAACTGCCTGCCTGTCATCCGGTCGATTTCGGGCAGACCGGCTTTCGCATACATGCGTATCTCCCACAACCTCAGAACGATGTCGGGTATCATGGGAATCAGCATTAGGGGGAACACCCACCAGATCGTCAGTAGGGCCTTTAGGGCTACGAAAATGCCGTCCCAAAACCACCTCGCATCGATAATAGTGGGCTCAGCAACAGTCACCAGCAGGGACAACGCAGCGCACCTCCGAACATAATTTCATAAGGGCGACAACAACCCAACCACATGCAGCGACATCGTGCCCGCGAGAACGTACCGCATCTACACGGGAATGGAATCTGGCGCTCATGGCCTCCCTACCGTTAATATCGAGTTTGAATCAGATGTCCGTAACGCGTGAATCGGTTCTAACAAAAATAGGCAGGAATTGAGAAGAGTACCCTCGAATAAAGGAATCAGCCTCCCGCGATCGGGCGCCGGTGGCGACCAGAACCGGGAGGCGTTCTGTTTTTCTTAGACCAGGCGCTCGACCGCCGCTTCCATGTCCTCCTCCCTAGGCTTTGTGTAGATGGCCGTGGTCTCCAGCTTCTCGTGACCAAGCAGGTCTCTGACCGTGGGCAGATCGGCCCCCGCTTTCCGCAGGAGGCGGGTGGCGAAGGTGTGCCTCAGCACGTGAGGGGACACAGCCACCCCGGCTGCCCTGGCGTAGCTCTGCAGGGTGCGCCAGACGCCTGAAGGTGTCATGGCACCGCGCTGGCCGACCAGGAGCGGCTCGTTCGGGTCGGCGCCCGGGCGCGTCGAGAGATAGGCCACAAGAGCTTTGCGGGTTTCGATGTTCAAGGGAACCTCTCTGTACTTGTTCCCCTTGCCTCTGCGGACGGCGACCTTTCCTTTGCGCTCGGAGAGGCACACATCACCGACCCGCAGGGCGCACAACTCACCCACGCGAAGACCGGCGTTGCTCAGAAGCTCGAACATGGCGATGTCTCTTGGTTTGCCCGCCCGGTAGACTGCCCTCTTCAACCTGTGGAGCTCCTGTTCCGACACCGCCTTCGGTGGCCTGCGCTGCTCGCGGGGAGTTTTGATGCCCGACACCGGGTTCAATTTCACCAGTCCGACCGACTGCGCCCACCGGAAGAAGCTGTTGAGCGCCCGGAGCTTCCTCGCCAGTGTCGCGGGCTTCTGGTCACGCATCGCGGCGAAGTATTCCCGCACGTCGACCGGCGTGACCCCGGACGGCGCGAACTCTTCGCCGAGCGTTTCGGAGAACCACCGGACGAACGACCGGACGTCCGAGAGATAGCCCTTTATTGTGGCAGTGCTGACTCGTGCTTCAGCGAGACACTTGCAGTATTGCTCAAACAAAGCAAATCCCTCCATTCTGTGCGAGTTTTCAGGGATAACGGGACGTTCGATGACTAAGAAGTGATCAGGTAGCGCCCCCCATTGTGTCAGGCGTACCAGGTAAAACCGAACATCTCTGTGTCAGTACGTGACGATCAAGGTTAGGTCCCCGTCGGCATCTTGAGAGACCCAGTATTCCCAGCGAGATACGTTCTGAAGTTGGGGGGCGTGCATGATGTAAAGGTCTGGTTCGAACGTGCCGATAGTCTTGTTTCCGAGTTTCAGTTCAATCATTAGGTCCCGATAGCCTTCTTCATCTGGCTCGGAGAGGAATGCCCGACAGGAATCGTAACGTTCTATGTCGTTCGCTTTAGCTATGACTGCTGCTAAGTCCTGAGGTTTCATTTTGAACATCACTTTTTCTCGAGAATAGCACGGAGTGCCCACGAGACGAATATAGTCCAATTCTGTCAGTATTTCGGACTCAATTCGTCGTCCACAGGTCTTCTTCAATGCTCTGCTGACATACAAGGCTATGCGTTCCAGCAACTTAAGAACCTTTTCCTCAGGTTCTGGCAGACTTCCGTGTACTACAGCGCTACGGAGTTTATAAAACTCTCTCATGTCGTCCTCAATTTGCTTCCGTTCTTGGTAGTTGCTGCCTACAAGGAGTGCGAGGTAGAGCCGGGCTTGAAATCCAACCTGGTCGCCTTTGAGGGGCAGTAGGGCTTCTACAGAAACAGCTAGGTCAACGATAGCGGCATACAACGAACAACCGTTTAGCGCGGACGTGAATCTACTAGCCGCTATCATCCATCGACGTTCTCTTAGTTCAGCGTACGTCCGCGACACTTCTCCAAAGAAGTGATTCAGTCCAGCGTCGAAGGTGTGTCGCGAGTGCCAGGGGAAGAAGGGCGGCGGGGGTGAACGGAATACGGGGTCCTGATGTTCCCAGTTGGTACCGGACGTCTCTGGTACTTGCAACACCAGGGGAACTTGCCCTTTCCGGAACCCATAGACCGGCCCCATGACATAGGGGCAGCAGTGGTATATGCATAATGATTGATAGGCAAGTGTGATGGAGGAACAAGCATCTTCAACGGTGTTGATCTTGCGACCGACCTGGTAGTAGCGTCCGTCTGCGGCTGCTCCGAGCAGGTAATGGGTAAACATGAAGGGCGAGACATAGTTCTCGGCCCTGGGAAGATAGGCGAGGTCAAGCTCTTCTTTGCGCGGAACTATTTCGATAAAGGAGCTAAGGCGATGATGAAATGGCTCTGCTGAGTGGATGGCAATCCCGGCGAATGCTAAGCTCTCTGCAGCTGGATAGATGTCGAAAGGACCGGACACGAAGTACCCTCCCCCGAATTGGTCTAGGCCAGACAGACTCTCCGTGCGCTAGATCAGGAATTGAACTTTTCCCGCTATCATCTGGGTCGCGACAGACAGTGCTTTGACTAAGCGCCCAAAAGGGTACGAACCTGGTCGTTCCAGTGCGTCTTGACGGTAGCAGGGGCTTCATCGAGCAACTCAAGAAGTTTTTGGACGAACACTCCGCGCGCTCGTGCCCCAGCGGTGGCAAGGTTGCACACGATCCAGTCTCGTACGGGAACAAAGCCTACTTCGTGGCCCTGGGCAAAAAGTTGATTTGCCAGCAAGCGGGCTTCTGTTGACGGTTCGGTGCCGACAAAGACAAAAAGATAGTCTGTAATACCAGGAGGCGAAATCTTGCTCTGAAAAGTTGCTTCAACCCGGTTCTTGTCAATTTGACGCTCGGTAACCTCGAGACTGAGTCGGATGTCTCCGTTCTCCGTAACTGTCACGTCTCCTGAGGTTCCTTTCGCTCGATCGGCTACGTTGATCCCTTGCCAACGCACATCCCAATTCAAGCCGTACACTTCCGCCACTGTCTTCAACAGAGCCACGACCAGGAGGACGGGTACCAGGCCCCCGGTTGGTTGAGACAATAATCCTTGGATCAACCTGTCACACTGCTGCAAACTTAAGCGCTGTAACTTCATCAGAAGAACCGAAGACTGTTCTCGCAGCTGAACAAAGCGGTACAGGAGATAACGCAAGAGATCTCTGGCCTGATCCGGATTCGCTTGTTCTATTTCTTCTAGATAATCAAGAAATGCTTTGTAAGCGCGTTTATCTTTAAGGCCAGACGCTGTTGCTTCGACAAATCGAACATTTCTTCGGAAGCTCGCGAGGTAAGGCCCTCGAGAACAGGGTACCTGACGGTTAGTTAGGAACGGGTTGACCACCCTCTCATCAAGGGTACGCCCGGAGAAAGCCCAGGGGCCTTGATTGGCATACGGCAACCGAACATCGACATCGGGGTCTATAACTTTTGCTAACGCACAGCCCAAGAGCGCCTCCCTATAGGATTGGACGGTGCTTGAGAATAATATACCCGCGGCCTGTTGGGCTTTCTGCGGAACGGTGACTGGAGTCTGCGTGGAATAGTCTCTTTCGGCATTTAAGAACTCCTCAGTCAAAACACGTTTGGCCTCTTCGATGTTGATAGTGCGGCCCATCATCACGACTCCTCGAAACGAGCTGCCTTTTTATCAGCCTATACGCTGTAGTTAACCCAAAGCGCCTCCTGCCTTGGTTGTTTGACCGAGTGACACGTCTTGACCGGAGCGTCGATTCGCCTCCAATCGCCGTAAAGCTCGTCCATGAGGGGACAACGGTAACCGGAAATAGCTACCTTGCCTTTGCACTGATGGAGAACACCCGCCAGATCTCTATGCGCTTCTTCGTCCATTTCGAAACCGTATGCACGTTTGTCTCCTCGCGTTTCCGGAGGATATGGTGGGTCACAATAGAACAGACTATCGGGTGAATCATAAAGCCTGATTACCTCAATCGCAGGACGGTTTTCTATCTGAACGCGTAGCAGGCGTTCTGCTATCTCGGGAAGCATTTCAATACTGCCCAACCAACGCGATACTACCCCGGACATCTCCCGGCGCGAGGTGTTCTTACAGTTTGCCCATCTTCCGAGAGTCGCTGTCTGAGCCAAACCCGTTCGAGCTTGGCGAGCGCGCACAAAGAACCGCCGTGCCCTTTCGAGATCGGTCAACTCTTCTTCAGGCGGCGAAACCGCCAGTTCGAATTCTTCGCGCGAAAACGGAGTCAGAGCAATTGCCTTAATCAAGTCCTCGGTTTGTTCCCGGAGAACCCTGAAAAAGTTGACTACCTCTCCGTCAAGATCATTGTAAGTTTCTACGGGAGAAGCCGGACGGTTGAGCAGGACAGCTGCAGAGCCGCCGAACGGTTCGCAGTAATGATGCGCGGGCGGCAGCAGTGGCAGCAACCAGTCTAAATGCGAATACTTGCCGCCGTACCAGCCAAAAGCAATGAGCTTCCGCCCGCGGTAAAATCCATTCTTCGTAACTAATGGATCAGCCTTGCGACCGTTCTTTTGCGGCGCTATTAAGAATGGCTTGCTCTGCGCGCTGAGCGCTGACATACAACCCCGTCCCATCTCTGGAGTCAACCGGTTGTTCTCGGTCGGTCCTCCGATACATACTCCAGTATGTAGTCTTATAGGTAGTCTAATATGTACTCATGTGTTATTCAACGCAACGCACGAAAACCCTTTCCTCGCTTCTTTTCCAGACGGGGCGTTCTTCGCTTGCCTCGGCATCCGTGTCCGGAATCGCCTTAAGCACGAACGCATCGTGGAGAGGAATTAGGAGTGACAGTGTCGAAAACCCAAATCAGCCTCCTTGCGGCGGGGCGCCGGTGGCGACCAGCAACGGGAGGCCCTATTTTTTTTCAGACCAAGCGTTCGACTGTTGCGAGCATGTCTTCTTCTCTGGGCTTCGTGTAGATGGCCGTCGTCTCAAGCTTCTCGTGACCGAGCAATTCCTTCACCGTGACCAGGTCCGCTCCGGCGGTCCGCAGCAAACGGGTTGCGAACGTATGACGAAGAACGTGAGGGGAAACGGTCGCACCAGCGACCTTCGCGTAGCCCTGCAAAACCCGCCAGATGCCTGAAGGTGTCATCGGGCCCCGCTGCCCGACGAAGAGCGGTTCGCCCTCCGTGACGCCCGGCCGTGTCGCAAGGTAGTCTGCCACGGCCCTCCGGACCTCAAGGTTCAGTGGGACTTCCCGGTACTGATTTCCCTTGCCCCTGTCGAAACCGGGTTGGACCTCAACGGCTGCCTTTCCCACCCTCACCACAAGGCAACCGGCCTCAGCTTGTCCTTTGGTTTCCACACCGCTCAGGTCCAGCGGTAGCCACTTAGTTGGCCCCGACTCCTGTTCCGTCCTGAAACGCCGCAGCCAGTACTACAGCCGGTGAGGGTTTACCCCGCGGGACGCGCACCATTCCCTGGTGCTAAGACCGCTGGCTCTGTACTCCGCTATCCACTGCTGCCACTGTTGCCGCCGTTGCTGCTGAGTCTCGGTCACTCGAGTGAACCTCCCCGATTCACGCAAGTTCGGGGAGATTATGTTTCACTCCGCAGCACAAGGCCAGGTGGGGGCTATTTGACGCTACTACAATAACGATGCCGGGTGAAGTGCGCGGTGTAAGCGTGACCATCCGTCCTCATTCCGCGGCTACAATGGGTGGGTAATTGGACTGACTTTTTGACGCTTGGGCTTGCACGCCCGTA
>DYEQ01000072.1 GCA_020725645.1 Candidatus Fermentithermobacillaceae bacterium
GGAGAGGAGACCATCTGAAGCGGTCGTGTGTACGTGAAGGTCAGCTCTACCTACCGCACCCTTCCCAGCACGGGTCACGATGCATGCGTCCCCTGATTTATGTTGTCATTACCTGGGCATGACGATGAGCTTGATCGCGGTGCGCTCGTGACCTTCGATGATTACGTTGGAGAAGGCCGGAATGCAGATGAGATCGATCCCTCCCGGCGCTACGTAGCCCCTGGCGATGGCTACCGCCTTTATCCCCTGGTTGATGGCGCCGGCGCCGATCCCCTGGATTTCGGCATAGCCTTTTTCTCTGATTAGCCCGGCTAACGCGCCTGCCAGCGCCACGGGGTTGGACCTGGCCGATACTCGCAATACCTCGGAAGAACCGCCCGGTCTCCTTTCTACAGGTCGCCTATCGACATCCCTTACTCCCAATGGTAGTCCCTCCATTTCCCCAACGTGGCTGGTGCGTAAGTTGCGCCCTACCGGAATCTGGAGCAATGTTATTCTAATTGGTAAGGTATGCCTTTGGCAAGAGGCTTTTTCCACGGGAAATTCAACGGCATCTTGTGGAGGCTATTCTTCCAGAATGTGAATTCTTTTGATGTCCCGGGCACGGCCCGAAGACTCGGTCACGAGGACGCCGTTGAAGCGGCAACGCCCTTTGGCGACCTCGTGCCGGACGGGCAACTGAGTCAAGAACCGTTTCAATATAATATCCCTACGGACGCCGATGACTCCTTCCCAGCTTCCGGTCATACCCGCGTCGGTGATGTAGGCGGTTCCGCCGGGCAAGACCATCTCGTCTGCGGTTTGAACGTGCGTGTGAGTTCCGAGAACCGCAGTCACCCTTCCGTCAAGGTACCACCCCATGGCCACTTTCTCGGATGTAGCTTCCGCGTGAAAATCTACTATTATCACCTGGGTAGACCTCCGGAGTTCGTCTACCGCCTCGTCCAGGGCCCTGAAAGGACAATCGAGGTTAACCGGGGAAAAGACACGTCCTTCGGCATTAGCTACTCCCACCAGGTACCCGTTCTTGGACTGAAAAACGCCGAGTCCTCGTCCGGGCGCACCGGAGGGATAGTTCAGGGGCCGCAGCACCTTGGGCTCGGAGTCAAGAAAGGACATAATCTCTTTCTTGCTCCATATGTGATTACCCGACGTGATGACGTCTACTCCCGCTTCCAGTATCTCCCTGGCTACTTCCGGCGTGAGCCCGGACCCGCCCGCGGCGTTTTCGCCGTTGGCGATTACGAAATCCACGGAATATTCGGCGGTGACCTCTGGGAGTTTTCTCTTCAGTATCTTTCGCCCCGGCTCGCCCACTATATCTCCGATCAAAAGGATGTTCATGCGCAACCCCGGTGGACCTCCAGCCTGAACCTCGACCGGTCAGCTATGGTACACCAGAACTTTCTCTCCTTCGCGAATCGCCACCAGTTTCTTCTTGACTTTTAGAGTCCTCAGCCCTTCCAGGGCATCCTGCATCAGCATCTTTTGAGCCCAGCTCGGATCTTCTTCGGAATTCCCTTCGAACGCTGCGGTTGAGATAAGAGGAGTCACTTCCTTAACCAATTCCGCCCACATCGAGATCTCGCCGGGCATAAGCGTGTCCACGTCCCGTTCGACTTCAAAGGCGGGGTACTTCCCGACTTTGTCCCACGTTCTTCTGGCAATTCCCGGTTCAACGCCGGTGAGACGCGCGTAAACGGCCACCGCGTCGTCCCAGGTTTTCTCGAGCCACGTCTTAGCGCCGCGAGTGAGCGGACCCTGACAAATAAAAGCTACGCTCAGGGTCCGCTTGTCCGGGTTGAAAACAGCCCGCCCTATTTCGGGAAAAGCCATGAGAAGCGTCGCGAGGATTTCTCCGCTTTCGCTTCTGAGCTTCGTTCCTTCCGACCTCCTCGGCATATACCATCGCCCCTGAATTCATTATCTGGCGTATCCTACAGCTCTTGTTTCTCTTATGACGGTCACCTTAACCTGCCCCGGATACTCGACTTCCTTCTCTATCTTCTTGGCGATATCCCTGGCCAGGTTCAAGGCGCCCAGATCGTCCACCTTGTCCGGTTTCACCATTATACGGATCTCGCGTCCCGCCTGGATGGCGTAAGCCTTCTCCACTCCGTCGAAGGAGTCAGCTATAGCCTCGAGCTTTTCCAGGCGCTTCAGGTAATTCTCAAGAGTTTCCCGCCGGGCACCGGGGCGCGCTGCGGAAATTGCGTCGGCTGCCGCGACCAGGAAAGCTTCCACGCTTTGAGGCTCTACGTCTCCGTGATGAGCCTCAACAGCTTTTACGACCTCAGGGGACTCCCTGTAACGGTTGAGAAGGTTGATGCCTACCTGCACGTGAGTGCCCTCAACCTCGTGGTCGATAGCTTTACCTATGTCATGTAAAAGGCCAGCTCGGCGCGCCACAGCTACGTCGGCACCTAGTTCGGCGGCCATGTTCGCCGCGAGCCTCGCCACCTCCACCGAGTGCTTGAGGACGTTCTGCCCGTAGCTCGTCCTGAACTTTAACCTTCCTAAGAGCTTAATGAGTTCCGGGTGCAGCCCATGGATTCCCAGGCTGAGAGCGGCTTGCTCCCCTTCCCTCCTCATGGTCTCTTCCACTTCTCTTTGAGCTTTCTCCACCATTTCCTCAATGCGGGCTGGATGGATCCGACCGTCTGCTACGAGTCTTTCCAGAGCTAAACGGGCAACTTCCCGTCTCACAGGATCAAATGCTGAGAGGATGACCGCCTCGGGTGTGTCATCGATGATAAGCTCCACGCCGGTGAGCGTCTCAAGCGTCCTGATGTTGCGGCCTTCCCGACCGATTATGCGTCCCTTCATCTCATCACTGGGAAGCTCCACCACGGAGACGGTATTCTCGGCCACGTGGTCCGCGGCGCACCTTTGAATCGCTAAGCTCACTATGTTCTTGGCTATGGTCTCTCCCTCGTCCTTAGCTTTTTGCTCAGCAGCCCTGATTATCTGCGCCGCTTCGTCTCTGGCAGCTTGCCTTACTTCCTCCAGGACCATGGCCCTGGCTTCCTCCCGCGTAAGTCCGGATATCCGCTCGAGTTCCTGGAGGGCTCTTTCCTTTGCCTCTTGAGCCTCTTTTTCGGCTTCCGCCAGGCGTCTTTCCTGTCTCGCCAGGTTCTCCTCGCGCACGGTCAGGGACTCTTGACGCCTGTCAAGGGCCTCTTCCCGCTGAATGAGGCGTCTTTCAAGCCTTTGCAGCTCTTGCCTGGCGTCCCTGATCTCCCGCTCGGTTTCGGACTTCATCCGCAGAGCTTCATCCCGAGCTTCGATGAGAGCTTCCCGCCGTCTTGATTCAGCTTCTTTTATCGCCGACTGTATGAGACGTTTTGCTTCCTGCTCAGCGCTGGAAATCTTCGCTTCACCTATGACTCGCCTTGCAAGATAACCCCCGGCGAAGCCGAGGATCAACGCCACGAACGCGTAAACGTAGACCATAGTCACCCACCTCCTCGCCGATAACGAAAAAGCCGAGCTGAAGCCCGGCTGAAAACGCTGCGCTGTGCAAATGGCGGCTCGATGATCGAGCACTCGATGATCGAAGCAGGCGAAATGCCGCTAGCACGGACGATCGATTTGAATCAGCAGTTCAAACCCCGTCCGGTTTCACACGCCCGGTGTTCCTCCTCAGTCTCATCGTTCTTTCCGCCTTTGCCTGAGTCCGCAGTTATATCCCACTGAAAGCTCCTTAAAGGAGCCGAGACTCCGTTTTCAGCCCGGTCATCAGCGTGTTCCTTGGTTCTATCTCTTCACAACTTACGCGTCATGATTTACGCGTCAGAGTCGATAGCCTCCGGGAATTCCAGGTCGGAGTTCAATTCAGATATTACCAGAAACACTAGCTCGTCATCAAATCCCCGCCGGGAGAGGTATTTTGCCAGGTTGGCCGCACGTTTCCTTCCGGACTTGGAAGGCAGACTCCCTCCCTTTGCCAGATAGTTCCTGGCCGCCCTTTCGGCCAACTCCCTTTCCGACGTTACCGAGAACACCTGGGAAACGGTCTCTTCGGCGATATGCGAAGGCACTCCCCTGGCCTGAAGTTCCCAGACCATCCTCGACCGGCCCATGGGTGCCTCGGCCACGACCTTATCGACCCAATCCCGGGCGTAAGAACGGTCGTCGAGATAACCCCATTCCTCCAGCCTGCCGAGGCATTCGAGGATTTCTTCAGCTGAAAAACCCTTCTTTTCGAGATGGTCCCGCATTTTGGCGACGGTGACCCGGCGTCTGGATAGAACCGTCAACGCCTCATCCATGGCCCCGGAGCTCACGACCGTAGCCTCCCGTCCTCGATGACTGAAGCATTATTCTTCATCGGTAACAGGCTGGCTATCTGTCGCGGACTCCGCCTTAGCTAAACCCGCTTTGAGGACCTCCCTGATCTTCGCCTCGATCTCCTGGGTCACCTCGGGATGTTTCTTTAAGTAATCCCTGGCGCCTTCTTTGCCCTGACCCAGCTTGACATCTCCGTAGGAGTACCAGGTCCCGGTTCGGGAAACCAGTCCCTGAGTCAGAGCTACATCCAGGATCGAACCTTCCCTGGAGATCCCCTCCCCGTAGATGATATCGAATTCCGCCTGCTTGAAGGGGGGAGCCATTTTGTTCTTGACGACCCTCACTCGAGTGCGGGCTCCTACGTTCTCCTGTCCCTGCTTTATGTTCTCTACCTTTCTCACCTCAAGGCGCACCGAGGCATAGAACTTGAGTGCCCGTCCCCCCGGGGTAACCTCGGGGTTGCCGAACATAACTCCGATTTTCTCCCTGACTTGGTTGATGAAAATGGCCACGGTCCTGGAGCGGGACACGGCCGCGGTGAGTTTTCTCAAAGCTTGGGACATGAGACGAGCCTGAAGGCCCACGTGGGAATCTCCCATCTCGCCCTCGATCTCCGCACGGGGTGCCAAAGCAGCGACGGAGTCCACCACCAGACAGTCGACGGCGCCGCTTCTCACCAGAGCTTCGGCGATCTCCAAGGCTTGTTCTCCGGTGTCGGGCTGGGATATCAGAAGGTTGTCCACGTCCACCCCCAGCTTCCTTGCGTAAGTGGGGTCCAGAGCGTGCTCCGCGTCGATAAAGGCGGCTATGCCGCCGGCTTTCTGAGCTTCGGCGACCACGTGCAAGGCCACGGTGGTCTTACCGGACCCTTCCTGACCGAAGATCTCCACGATCCGGCCGCGCGGGAGACCGCCGATGCCCAGGGCGATATCGAGACTCAGAGCCCCCGTGGGGATCACTTCCACGGAAAGCCGCTGAGACGCCTCTCCCAATCTCATTATCGCGCCTTTCCCAAATTGCTTTTCGATCTGGCTCACTGCCAGCTCCAGCGCTTTATTTTTCTCCAACAAAGCGTCTCACTCCTCATTTACCGCCCTTGCCCTGGTAGAACCTTCCTGCTACAGTATAACATCGACACGCCTAGCGGACAACCGGTGCGAAGCCGGATTCATGGATGATCTCGTACTGGGAGCCTGCCGGTGTGAGAATGCTCTTGACGAGCGTCAAGGATGACACGATCCACGTGGCCCCCTCCCCGGTTTTGCCCGCCCAGGCGGCCAGCCCTACCAGGTCCTTTAACTTCTCGTCCCAGAGGTTTTGCCATCCGGCTGAAGACACAAATCCTCCGACCCCGGTCTTCTTCCTGGCCAGGGTAAGATGGGCCACGAAATCCTTGTCCGGGAAAAACCCGAGAGGTTTAAGGCCTTCTACTATGTTCCGGGCCAGGTGAGAAAGATTCCGTTCCGGGTCCGATACGTCCACCCATAACACCTTGGCCTTTTCCCGCGGACCGAAGGTCCCGGGTCGTCCGAGCGCGAGTTCGAACGGGACCACCTTTGACGCGATTTCGTCGAGGACCCCGGCTATTGGGGCCACGCCGGTTCTTCGGACGTTTCCCAAAAACTCGATGGTGATATGGAGGTTTCGAGGCTCCACCCAACGATACCCCGGAAGTCCTTTCCTGAATTCTAGAACGGCTGAGCCCACAAGAGAGGCGATTTCCGGAGAAGGCCACACGGCCACGAAAGCTCGAATGGTCTCGTCACCCGTCAACGATCATTCCTCCAGTCCCCGGGTGAGAAATCTCCACAGCAGGGCAAGGGCAGCTTGAGTTCCACGGCTGATTACGCTGGAACGGTCCCCCGGATAACGCTGGACTTCTACGTAATCCCCGTCCGGCCACACAAGACCGATGTATACGGTGCCCACCGGGGCACCGGGGGCGCCTCCGGAAGGTCCCGCAAACCCCGTGGTGGAAAGACCGATATCCGCCGCGGCGAGGGCGCGTATTCCCCGGGCCATGGAGACCGCTACTTCCGGGTTTACGGCGTCGCCCCGTTCGACGTCCTCCTTCCTCACAGAGAGGCATTCCCTCTTAACTCCGGGAGAGTAAGCTATAAGCCCCATCTTGAAGTACCTGGAGGCGCCGGGTACGGAGCTTATCCTGTGAGATAAAAGGCCCCCGGTGCAGGATTCTGCCACGGCCAGACTCAACCCTTTCCTGGCCAGAAGATTCCCCACTACGGACTCGAGATCGTCCCCATCCGATCCGTAAATGTATTTACCGAGCTTCCTGCGGATGGTCTCTTCCACCTGCGCGACTTTTTCACGCGCCCGCCTCTCATCGGAATCTCTGGTGGCAATTCGCACTCGTACCTCACCGGGTCCCACGTACGGTGCCACCGTCGGGTCGGGGGACCGGAAGAGATCGCCTATAGCTTCTTGAACCAGAGCCTCGGGAATGCCTACGAGCCTGAGGTGCCTGGAGAAAAGAGGTTTCAATCCGGGGAAATTCCGCTGGATGACGGGACGTACGTCTTTTTCCCACATGGGGATCATCTCCCGGGGAGGACCCGGCAAGAGGACGACTGTCTTACCCCCATCCGTCACGACCTGACCCGGAGCAGTCCCAACGCGATTAGGAACAAAGGTTGCTCCCCAGACCAGAAGCGCTTGCTTTCTATCGCTGTCGCATGGTGAGCGGCCTCTCACGTCAAGCTGGGCTTTCACCGTTTTCCAAGCTTCCTCGCTGAAAATCAGGTCTCTACCGAGAGCCCGGGCGAGAGCTTCGCAAGTCACATCATCGGATGTAGGCCCAAGGCCGCCGCTGGATACCACGAGATCCGCTCTGGCGACGGCGGACTCGAAGGCCCTCCTCAGCCGCTCAACGTTGTCGCCTACGGTGACCCTGTGATACAGGTCGAACCCGAGGTTTTGCAACTCGCGGGATAAATATTGAGCGTTGGTATCCAGGATCTCGCCCAGCAGAAGCTCAGTGCCGATCGACAGGACTTCAGCTTTCAATCGAAAGTCACCCCGCGACCCGGATTTCTCCGCCTAAGCGCCTCCTCCCTCTTGCGGGAGGGCTTTTCCGGTATACCCAGGCCGGGCCTTTTTTAACCCCCGCGATTCGTCTCAGGTCGTCTCCGGCCACGGATTCCCTCTCTACGAGAATTCTCGCTAGTTCCGTCAGGGTCCTCTTGTGCCGAACGAGGATCCGGTGGACCCGGCGCTCGGCCTGGGTCAGGATTTCCCGCGTCGCCCGGGCCAGCGCCTCCGGAGGAGCGGTATCTCTATCAACGACTCCTAGGGGAGACATACCTCCCGCCACGATCTTCTTAGCTAGATTGAGGGCCTGAGCGAAGTCGTTGGCAGCTCCGGTGGATCGAGAGCCAAACGCGATGTCTTCCGCAATGGCACCGGCAAGCAGTATGGTAATTTCATCCTCCAAAGCCTCTTTAGGGTAAAGAAATACGTCATCCTTGGGGAAGTGTCTCACGTGGCCCAGAGCCATTCCGCGAGGGGAAACGGTGACCGAAGCGACCGTGCCCGGACGAATACGTTCTGTGACTATGGCGTGACCTGCCTCATGAACTGCTACTCTGTAGAGTTCCTCCGCGCTCGGACGTCGCTCCAGCTTTTCCCCCAGGATCACCTTGTCTATGGCGCTCTCCAGGTGCGCCCTGGTGATTACACTAGAACCGTCTCTAAGAGCTGCGATGGCCGCCTCGTTGGCCAGACTTTCAAGGTGAGCTCCGGAAAAGCCGAAGGTCTGCCTGGCCAGTTCCTCCAGATCCACATCGGGAGCAAGCGGCTTGTTCCTTAGGTGGAGAGCTAGGATTTCACGCCTGCCTTCCTTGTCGGGAAGATCCACCCGAACGATGCGGTCAAAGCGCCCGGGCCTTTCAATGGCCGGGTCGAGCAAATCCGGCCTGTTTGTGGCACCTACGACCAGTATCGTCACACCGTCCCCAGAAGTGAGACCGTCCATCTCCACGAGGAGCTGGTTCAAAGTCTGATCGTACTCGAGATGCCCTACTTGCGCTCCGCGCTTACCGGCGAGAACCTCGATCTCGTCTATGAACACTATCGCTCCGGACTTCTTCCGTTCCTTGGCGAGCTTCCGCGCCCTGGCGAAAAGCTCCCTCACCCTCTGTGCGCCCAATCCGGCGTACACTTCGATGAACTCGGAACCGCTGGCGGAGATGAAAACCGAATCGGTGTAATGAGCGGCCGCCCTGGCCAGAAGAGTCTTGCCTGTACCCGGAGGTCCGACCAGGAGTATGCCCCGGAGAGGCCTGACACCCAGTTTCCTGGCTCTTTCGTGGTCCTTCAGGAAATCCAGAGCTTCCCGGAGCTCTCTCTTGGCCACGCTCTGGCCTCCGATATCGTCGAAGGTTACCTCGGGAATCTCACGGGGGATAACGCCTACCTTCCTCCGGCCGATGTCCCCCAGACGCCCTGAAGCGACCACGAAGTAGGCTAGAGCACCGAGGAGCATAAAAGGTAGCACGTTTACGCCCGCGACGATGAGAAACACCGTCAGGCCAAGGGCCACTCCTAAGAACCATTCCTTTTTCACGCTCCTCCTCCTCTCGCCGGGGTGCCTATCTCCGCGAGCCTGCTCACGATTTCGTACAAATACCTGCTATGATCGGAAGAGTATATCTGCACAAAGATGGCTTTTCCGGTGACTGTCACCTTGTAAGCTCCAAGACCCATCGCGCCAAGGGTTTTCTCAACCCGGTCGGCCATTTCAGAGAAGTTTCCCCTCTGGGCTGCTTCGGCGATGAAGAAGTGGATCGCGTGGTAGGCTTCCTCGAGTTCTTCGTCTCTTTTGTCCTCGAGCACAAGACGGTAGCCGGAATCTCCCAGGCGGGATGCGAGAATCTCCTCCAGTCTCGCATATGAAACGGCCAAATCCTTGACCGGGCGCATCCGAACTTTCACTACGACGCCCTGTTCCCCTCGCTCTACCTTGACTTCCTCGACGTCAGGATCGGATGTCAACAGCAACTCGACGGGTCCCGTCACCCAAAAACGCCGGTACAGCATGTAGCCCCCGCTGAGAACGGAAAGAGTGACGAGAAGGGCGATAAACACATGTACCCAGCGTATCTCCGGAAAAGACAACCTCCGACACCTCCCCCGGTGTTAACATAATTATACTGGTGCCGAACTTCCGGCACCAGTGCAATTGTTTCCAGGGTGGGACCTACCCGACTTAAGGAGAAAAGCGAAAAACATGCGGAACCCACCCGGATCTCTTCCGGATTTCTAGGAGTTCGGTCGATGCACCCGCGCGCGTGGATTTCCGCACGGTGGTTTACCTGTTTTCCGCCCCGGCGGTGGCCGCACCCTTTAATCTGCCACTTCCCGGGCCCAAAGATTGAGGAGCCCCGGGGAACTCACCCTACCTCGCCGGATATCTCCCGGAACCGCCTTGGAGGCCGGTCCTATTCGCAAGAAGACCTTTCCGTCCACTTCGGGTGCCTGATGAACGCCTCTGCCCGCCCACCATTCCTCCTGAAGCGCCGGCCTTTCCAACATCACGTCGATGACCTTCGCTTCCAACCGGAGAGACGACTGTCTCGAGAGGGCCGTGCTCAAATGCTGCATCTCCCTGATGCGCCGCACCCGCGTTTGCGGTGGGACGCGGTCCGGAAGGGACGCAGCAGGCGTACCCTCTTCCAGCGAGTACCCAAAAACCGCGACGCGATGAAATTCGCACTCTGCCAAAAGCTCCATGGTTTCTTCGAAATCGCGCCGGGTCTCCCCCGGGAAGCCTACTATTACGCTCGTCCTGATGAAGATCCCGGGAACTTGCTCCTTTAGCGTGTCGACTGCCTGACGGATCCGGTCGGGTCCGGGCCTCCCCATCAGCTTAAGGACCCTGGCCGAACCGTGCTCTATGGGCATATCCACGTACGGAACCGCTTTCGAACGAGCCATAGCTCGAGCGAATTGGGAACTCACCCCGTCCGGGTGAACGTACAATGGCCTTACCCACGATATCCCCGGTACGTCCGAGAGCCGGAGCAAGAGCTCGGGCAAGAGCTTCTTACCGCATAAGTCCACTCCATAGTCTCCGAGGTCCTGGGCGATGAGGTTTACCTCCCTGACTCCCGCGGCAGACAGGAACTCCACTTCCTTCATGATGTGTTCAAGGGGTCTGGATACTAAAGGCCCTCGCATCGAGGGGATGGCGCAATAAGTGCACCGGCGCCGGCACCCTTCAGCTACCCGCACGTATGCCCAGGGTCTTGACTGGGGCCGGTACCTCAAACCAGGTGCACCGGATATCTCTCCCCCACAGGTTCCTGGCGCACCTCTTCCAGGCGGTCCGACCTCGACCACCCTTTCCCCCGACAGGATGCGCCGGACGAGATCGACGATATCTCTGGGTGCTTGAGTACCTGCCAGGCCATCGAGTTCGGGGATTCCTTCCAGAAGTTCCCCGGGGTATCTCTGGGAAAGGCAGCCTGTTACCAAAATCTTGGGACTACCGGTGCCGTCCTCCCGTTCGTCTTCCTTCTGCTTTTGTGCGTCCTGCTTCAGAGAGACTACATCCATCAGGGCACGGATGGATTCCCGTCGCGCCTTTTCGATAAACCCGCAGGTGTGCACTATTATCAGGTCGGCCGCGGCAGGGTCCGCGGATACGGTGTAACCTGCCTGTTCCAGGCGGACCGCCATTTCCTCCGCATCAACGTGATTCTTCGCACATCCCAGGACCACTATGGAGCAGCGACTCTTTTCTGTCACAGCCCCAATGTTACAGCAAAGAGCGGCAAACGGTCCAGATGACCGTTGTCACCTGCCGAAATAGCTGAGGATGCCCCGAACTATCCCCTGAGCAAGGGCGTCCTGAAACCAGTTCTGTCTCAGGAGCGAAACATCGTGCCAGTTGGTCATAAAGCCGAGTTCCATCAATACCGCCGGCATGTACGTGTGGTTCAATACGTAGTACGGTCCCTCCTGAACACCCAGGAGTTCGAGGCCGGAGGTTCGGGCGACGGGACCCGCCAGGTTCCATGCGAGTCTCGCGGACTCGGCCGACCCGGCCCTGTAAAACGCCATTACCCCCGAAACTGCCGGGTCTTTCGGGTAAGCGTTGCAATGAATGCTTACGAAGATGTCGGCGGCGTTGGAATTGGCCAGGGAAACTCTGGCGAGGAGCTCGTCCACCGGTTGCCACCAGTCCCAACCCGGCGAATAGTCGCCGTACCTGGTCAGGATCACCCTGGCGCCATAACGCTCTAGATATTCCCGGGTCTTCAAAGTAATGGGCAACGTAAAGTCCTTTTCCTTATCACCCCAGGGCGATATGGCCCCCGGTTCTTTGCCCCCGTGACCTGCATCGAGAACGATGGTGATACCGCGGAGCCGGCCCAAGTTTCTTGAGACTTCTGAAGCTCTTTCTAGAGCTGCCCATGTAAGGGGACCACATATGCCATCCGGCACAAGTCCATATGTAGACTGAAACGATTTCAACGCCGCAAGCGTCCGCGGCCCGAAATACCCGTCCACAGGACCGGGCGAAAAACCCGTTTGGGCCAGCATCTGTTGAAGCGTGATAACAGCTTGTCCGGTATCGCCCAGTCGCAGGATAGGAGCGGCGTGACCTCGAATTGGAATCAGGACGAGTATCGAGACGATAAAGACGATAGCGCTTCCCCTCAGGATTCGGAACATTTTGCTAATGCCTCCTTTATTTTGGTGGCAATGGCGACAAAGGGTCCTGAGAGGATTTTATCGCGTGTATGCTGGTATTTTCACCTTATGTCATTGAGATGGTGGCGGGATTCTCGCAAAATCCCATGTTTGAATAGGGTTTTTGTACGTGTTTTTGAACAAAGCTGCGCGATCCCAGAAATAGGGTTTCAAAGGAGGGACCCGGTTATTGGACCGGTTACCCAAGGGCCGGCCCGCTGGAACCAAGATGAAACGCGGAGTTGACGATATCCTCGTTGAACTTAGATCGGATCCTCGCTTCGTCCAGGGGATCCGGGCGTGGCGTCACCTGCCTCCATCCCCCGGCGACTATCGCGAGATCCCCGGGGACATCTCCCCTTCTTTGGAGAAGGCCTTGACCGCGATGGGAATAGAAAGGCTCTATTCCCACCAGCTCGAGGCGTGGAACCTGGTTCGGGAAGGAAGGAACGTCGTCGTCCTGACCCCCACGGCTTCCGGCAAAACCCTGTGTTACAACCTTCCTGTGCTCGACACAATCCTGAAAGATCCTTCCGCAAGAGCGCTGTATCTATTTCCCACCAAAGCTCTAGCCCAGGACCAGCTCGACGAGCTCAACGAACTCAAGGTAAAGGGCGATTTTGAACTCAAAAGCTTCACGTACGACGGGGACACCCCCGGTCACTTGAGGCGGCTTGCGCGAGAAGTCGGGCAAGTGATCGTCACCAACCCGGATATGCTCCATCAAGGTATACTTCCTCACCATCCGAGATGGGTTGGATTGTTCCAATCTCTAAGATTCGTGGTGATCGACGAAATCCACAATTACCGTGGTGTATTCGGGGCGCACGTAGCTAACGTGTTGAGGCGCCTTCAGCGGATATGCCGGTTTTACCGGTCGTCCCCCACCTTCATTCTTGCTTCCGCCACCATAGCTAACCCGGCGGAGCTCGCCCGTTCCCTTACGGGAATGGACTTCGCGGTCGTGGATAAAAGCGGTGCCCCTTCGGGGGAAAAAGACTTCGTTTTCTACAATCCTCCCGCTCTTTCCCCGGATGGATCCTTCAGGCAGTCAGCAATCGCCGCCGCCACGAGACTAGCTTCCCGTTTTATCAAGGAAGGGGTTCAAACCATAGTGTTCGCGCGGTCGAGGATATCCGTAGAGCTGTTAGTCCAATACCTTAGGGATTCACATCCTCTGCCTACCGAAAAAGAAAAGATACAGGGTTACAGAGGCGGATATCTTCCCAGCGAAAGGAGAGCTATAGAGAAAGCTCTGCGAGAAGGAGAGGTACTGGGGGTGGCCGCGACGAATGCCCTGGAGCTCGGGATCGACATTGGGTCTCTTGACTGCGCGATTTTAGCCGGATATCCGGGAACGATAGCTAGCGCCTGGCAGCAGGCAGGCCGTGCGGGAAGGCGTAAAGGCAAGTCCGTAGCTTTCCTCGTGGCGGGACAGGGTCCCCTCGATCAGTTCATAATCAACCATCCCGATTATTTTTTCAGCCAGCCTCCGGAATATGCCCTGGTCAATCCAGACAACAGGTACATCATGGGCGAACACGTCAAATGCGCCGCCTTCGAGCTCCCCTTTGCCGACGGTGAGACCTTCGGAGCTAACGACGTGTCGGAGATCCTCGAAGAGCTTGAAAGGAGCGGAATCCTACACCATTCGGGTGGTAGATGGCACTGGTCCAGCCAGTCTTTCCCGGCCGAATCCGTGAGCTTACGGTCTGCCACCAACGAGAATTTCGTCGTCGTGGATGTGTCGTCGGGGAATGAGGTCATCGGGGAGGTGGACTGGACTTCAGCGCCCCTTCTCATCCACGACGAAGCTATATACATGCACCGGGGTCAGCAGTATCACGTTTTGAAACTGGATTACACGGCGCAAAAGGCTTACGTAAAGAAGGTTAACGTTGATTATTACACCGATGCTAACCTGGCTGTGAGCGTAAGGGTGATCTCGAAAGATGCCGAAAAGACTGAGGACGGGTTCTCCGCCGGGTTCGGAGAGCTTTCGGTGACGGCAATCGCCACGATATTCAAGAAGATCAAGTTTTACACCCAGGAAAACGTAGGTTCGGGACAGATACATCTTCCCGAAATGACCATGCATACTCAGGGTATGTGGGTGTCTTTGCCGGAGGAAGTCGCCGGAGAAGTATCTCCAGATGAACTGGGGGAGGTGTTGTCGGGACTCGGGCATCTCCTCGTGAACATCGCGCCGCTGTTCTTGATGTGTGATCCCCACGACCTCGGCGTGGCCGTTGAGGTCCGGTCCCTTGTGGACGGAAGCCCCACGGTGTATGTTTATGATGCTTACCCCGGCGGAGTGGGGCTCTCTGAAAAGGCCTTCGCTCTTTCCCGGTACATTCTGGCGGCGTGCTTCGAAGCTATCAGTTCGTGTCCCTGTGCCGAGGGTTGTCCCGGTTGTGTGGGCCCCAGAAACGTCGCGGGGAAGAACGTGAAGCACCTCGTGATGAAGACCTTAAGCGGTCTCGACCTTCCTTCATTGGAGGACGAAAAAGTCCGCGATGGATCCGAAGACCATTGAAAGACTCAGGGAAATCATCGCATCTATAGAAAAGCGATCGTCGACCATCAGGACCCGGGAGGATAAAGAGGATACCGGTCTTGGCCAGCCCGCCGGGCTCGAGCAACCGTCTCGAGAGCCCCCGTCCCGTTTCCCCTCCTCTGCGGCATATCCACATTGTCCGCCCCCGGCCTCGGTGACGATGCCAGCACCAGGGGTAAAGCTCGTTACCTACCATCTCACTCCGGGTGATTATCCGGGCCTCGAAGACAGGTCGGGCGACGACGTCCTCAGCATTCTTGTCGATGCAGGACTCCTCCCGGGTGTCGCGGTTTCGGTGAGATCAGGGGAGCTTCAAGCACCACGGTGCCCGGTTTTCCTCGACCTTGAGACCACAGCCCTGGGAGGAGCGGGAACCCTTCCCTTTCTTGCGGGCCTGGGTTATTGGGCGGAAGGAAAGTTCGTCGTGAAGCAATTCCTGCTCGAAGAGAGGTTCGCGGAAGCTTCAATGCTCGAGAAGCTCGCACCGGAGCTTCGCTCTCCGCTTCTGGTCACTTTCAATGGAAAATGCTTCGACGTTCCGGTGCTAAGAGACAGGTTCGTCCTCTCAGGGGCGGGCCCGCTGCCGGTACCCGGAGCTCATCTCGACCTCTACGCGGTCGCCAGACGCCTAGGGAGAAAACCGGGCTACAGCTGGAGCCTGGCGCAGTGCGAAGCCCGCTATCTCGGGTTTTACCGGACAGGAGACATTTCAAGCAGAGCTGTCCCCGCCCTCTATTTCATATACGAAAGAGAAAGGGACGGATCGATTTTGACGCCCGTGCTCAGGCACAACCTCATGGACGTGGCCGCCATGGCCTCTCTGACCAGCGTCTTTTGCGAGATCATGCGGGCCGGACCGCGGTCGGCTGGTCATCCCGAGGCGCTTTTCGGGGCCGCCAGAATTCACGCTGCCTCCAAGAGATACGACCGGGCCAAAGCCTGCCTCGAAGCTGCTCTAGCTTACCCCTTCTCGACCATAGGTTCGACTCTGGAATTCCGCCATCTCCTTGCGGATGTGTTGTGGAATTTTGGAGAGAAACAAAGGGCTGCCGGAATCATGGAGGGCCTCATGCGCGAAGGTTGTCTGGACAAATACAGATATGCCCGCCTCTCCTCGTACTACGAATCCTCGGGAGAACCTCGAAAGGCCTTGGACGTCCTGGAGTTAGCTCTGGATAAACTGGCTCAGCCGGTCAACGAGGGAAAAGTCATCGAATCGCTCCGGCGGAAAGCTTCAAGACTGCGAAAACGCCTTTACGGAATGCCCCTCCGGCGCGTTTCCCCGGAATAATCCGGGTTTCCCCCCTCATAGCTATTCAGGGACTGAATACACGGGGGGAGAGCCCATGCTCATCTTCTTGACGAAAGCCACCAGAACGAAACTCCTCATCTTGCTTTCTCTTTGCCTCGTCGTCATCGGTGCTAGAACCGGGATGGAGCTATCAAGGGGGGTTCAATGGACGACGGGCGCTAAAGTGAGTCCCATCACCCGGGTGGCAACGAACCGTCCGGAGGCGGCCCTCATGATAGACGTCATCGCGGCCAAACCCGAGACTGCGGAAGAGCTCCGAAAGGCACTGTCTCAAGCGGCGCTGAAAGCAACGTGGTTTGTGTCGGCCACCTGGGCGGAAGCTAACCCTGAACTCCTCGCCGCCCTGGCACAGGACGGACATGAAATCGGCGTCAAAGGAGCAGATGACAGGCGCGTCGACAAACTCAGTACCGATGAGCTTAAACTTCGTCTCATCCGAGCGCGGGAAGCCGTGGCCAAGGCCCGGGTGGAACCCGCACCGTTCTTCTATCCTCCCGGCGCGAAGCTCGGCGAGGCCGGGGTGGTGGCGGCCCTGGAGGAAGGTTTTCACACGGTGCTCGGCAGTGCCGATCTACGAAAGATCGGAGGCAAACCGGAGGACGTTTCCCGCAAACTCAACTTGATGCCCGGAGACATAGCTCTCATCGAGATATCCGGAAAGGCGGTGAGGCCGCCCGCCTCATCCATAGAAACCATCAAATCCTGGGCGAAATTACACGGGCTATCGCTGGTCAGAATCTCGGACCTTATCCGGGGAGTACGTTGAGGAACGTAAAGACGTGAAAAGAATGGGGAAGGGCGCATTGGTGGTTGTGCTTAAGCAGCATGATGCAAGACGGCGACATCGAGGGAATCCGGCTCAAGAAAGTCTGGCCACAGACTTGTAAGAACTGAACAGGAAAAGTGCGTACCATCTGTGGTACATCGAGGATTAGTACAGCGAAAACGAAATCAAAAGCTTTGAGATGAGAGCTCCTGCGTGAGCCAGGAGGTTCAGTAGAGTAAGGAGCTCCACCCATTCGTCAGCCAAGAGATTCACCGAGACAAGAGGCTCGCTCCCCAGAAAGGCCGTAGCCCTGCCGACTATCGCTCCCCGGGCTACGGGAGCTCTCACTTTTTTCGGAACGTCGAGTTCCACCCGCAACCCCGTGGAGAACCTCGGAATACAAACGACGATATCATCTTCGAGCACCAGGGGAACTTGGCGCTTAAGCCCCCCACTGACCGGGACGGTTGCCACCCTTTCGCCCGCGTTGAGGAGCTTCTCCGTCCTCCACTGGGAAAAACCATAATCGAACAAGGTAGCAGCATCCGACCAACGATCGCCGCTGGCCAGCACCACGGCGAGAAGTCTCATATCATCCCTCGTGGCCGACGCCACGAGACACTGTCCGGCCGCCTCGGTGGTGCCGGTCTTGACTCCATCCGTGCCGAGGTACAGCCACAGGAGTTTGTTGGTGTTGTACAGGGAGATGATCTTATCTCGCCGCGCATCGATCACGTCTTTTTCTTTGGTGGCTACGAGGTTCTTGAAGAAAGGATGCTTGAGAGCGGCCCGGCTGATAAGGGCAAGGTCGAAAGCTGTTGTATAGTGATTCGGGTCGGTAAGTCCATGCGGGTTAGAAAACCTCGTGTTAATAGCCCCTAATTGCCTTGCCCGTTCGTTCATCATGCGGAAAAACTCGCCGGGATCACCGTTTCCGATGTGTTCAGCTATTGCCCAGGCCGCGTCGTTTCCTGAATTCAACATTAAGCCGTAGAGGAGGTCCTCCAGGGTAAACGTGTCTCCTTCTTTCAGGTACATGGTGGAGCCCGGTTGGGAAGCGGCCTCTTCGGAGACCTGGACAATGTCCTCAAGGCGCCCTCTCTCCAGAGCGATGAGAGCTGTCATGATCTTCGTGAGGCTCGCCGGGTGCATCCTCGTAAACCCGTTGCGGTGGTACAGGATCCTGCCGCTTTGCCATTCCATCAGGATCGCGGCATAACAACTGAGCCCGGGTCGGGAAGCGGGAACGCTGAACGCGAGTCCGCTAGATGCCTGCGTGACCCCTCCTATTGCGAGTACCGCGGCAGAAAACCCATAAGCGAATGACCTGAGGAACAAGCGGGTTCTTGCGGTGGCCACCTCGAGACGACTCCCTTTCCCCGCTGGGTAGAAGGGGACCTGCGGTCCCGAGGAATATTCTATGTTTCGGCTGAGTGCTCTATCTCTCGGGAAACACAGGCTCGAGCACGTCCCGCCGGGGGGCAGCCTTGGTGATGCATCCGAACGGAACCTCGCCGGTTTCCCGAGGCGGGCTTACTGGTCCCCGAAAAGTCTTCGTGACTGAGCTGAAGCCCCATCGTCAGGATGGCCCCTTTGCCTTGAACACGATGTTGAGAACCGGGCCGAAGGGACCAGCTTGGCCGAGGTCCTTTCCATTGACGCTGAGGTTCACCACCCAAGGCTTGCCCAGCCTTAATGATATTTCCTGGCTAGCTTCGAACTTCTTTTCCGAACCCGGTTCGAGTGTGGCCTCGAAAACGACTCTGCCGTCGCACGCCGCCCTGACCCAGCAGCGACCGTCATCTACGGGCAAGGTCTTCACCACTACCATGAGGGAATCCGCCTTTACCGCAAATCCTATAGTTTCGCGGTCGATCTTCTCCTTCGTGATCTCGAGTTCGAGCTCGCCTTCCGGCTCGGCCGGAGCAGCGGAGGGGGCTGTAGGAGGAGAGGCTCCTTCCCCAGGTGGCGGCGATGGGCTGACGCCGCCCCGTTCTGAACGAGACGCAGGCGTACCGACAAAAAGCCCGGAATTCCTACCGACTACCATGGCAGCTGCGACGAGTAGCGCCGCGCACAAAAGCAGAATGGGAATCTTTTTTTTACTTCCTAACCGCACCCGACCAGGCTCTGGTTGGGCCTCATGTGAACCCTCCGGCAACCTTTCTTCGTCACGCGGGGTTTCGGGCTGTCCCGGACGGGCAGGGCCCGAAGAACGGGTCCACTCCTGGGATTCCCCGCCTTCCTCCAGCGCGATCCGGGCGTAACGACGGGAGTACTCCATGGGGTCCAAACCAAGAAAACCCGCATACGACTTGATGAAAGCGCGAAAATACGCCTTGCCTACGGGGATGGAGTCGTCGCCCGCCTCCACGGCCTCGATGTAAAGCCGGCGTATTTTCGTGGCCTGCGCCACGTCTTCAAGGGAAAGGCCAAGCTCCTCCCTTTTGGATCGCAGCTCGCGTCCCAGAGCTTTCAGTTTCTCCCGCGGTTCTTCGTCCATGCCGCCTATGCCCCCTCAGCGTGGAACAAAGATCGTGCTACCGTCCAATCAATACCACTTTATCATAAATCTGATCACAACCATTGACGAAGGCCGGGTTGCTATGTTCCCTAAGGCCTCATCCTCGTCAACATTCTGGGGAAGGGCGCCGTCTCCCGAACGTGTTCAAGGCCGCATATCCAGGCAACAGCTCTCTCTATTCCCATCCCAAAGCCGGAGTGGGGAACGGAACCGTATTTCCTCAAGTCGAGGTACCACTGATAGTCTTCAACGGGGAGCTTGTGCTCGCGGATTCTGTCCATCAGCAAGTCGAAGTCATGGATCCTCTGCCCTCCTCCGGTGATCTCGCCGTAACCTTCCGGCGCCAAGAGGTCGGCACCGAGAACCACATCATCTCTGGACGGGTCCGGTTGCATGTAGAAAGCCTTTATCGCCTTAGGATAATGGGTTACGAAGACGGGTTTATCCCACATGAGGCTGATTTCGGATTCCTGGGGCGCTCCAAAATCGTCTCCCCACGCGATCTCGTGGCCCTTTTCCTGCAACGCTTTCACCGCTTCGTCGTACGTAATCCTGGGAAACGGCGGAACGATTCTCGCCAAAACTTCGGGATCCCGACCGATCTCTCTCAGCTCTTTCTCGCAAGTCTCAAGCACCTTGGAGACTACGTAGCTTACCATTCCCTCTTCAAGCTTCAATAGATCGTCGAATTCCATGTATGCAGCCTCCGGTTCGACCATCCAAAACTCGGCCAAATGCCGTCTGGTCTTGGACTTTTCCGCCCGGAAAGTCGGTCCGAAGCAGTACACACGCCCGAGGGCCATCGCCGCAGCTTCCATGTACAGCTGGCCCGACTGGCTCAAATACGCCTTATCTTCAAAGTAGGTGGTCTCGAATAAAGTCGTAGTGCCCTCGCATGCCGAGGGAGTCAAGATGGGAGCTGACACCTCGATGAACCCACGTCTGTCCAAAAACTCCCTGCATGCGGCCATGAAACGCGCGCGAATCGTCAGGATGGCCCTTTGTCTCGGCGTCCGTATCCACAGGTGCCGCTGGTCCAGGAGAAAATCGACGCCATGTTCTTTTAACGTGATTGGGTAGTCGGGGTCAGCTTCATCCACTACGCGGAAGTCCAAGAGGTGTATTTCGTACCCTCCAGGTGCCCTCTTGTCCTCCCTCACCTTTCCTACCACCACGATGGAGCTTTCCTGAGGCAAGCGGTCCAGGAGCTTAACCCCTTCTTCCCCCACTTCCCCGTGGGAAGCTACTGCCTGAGTGAGCCCTGTACCGTCCCGCACGATGATGAAAACGATTTTCCCTGAGGATCGTTTGTTATACACCCACCCTTTGATCCTGCAAACGTCCCCATTAAAGCGGGATATTTCCGAAATAGTACAATCCTTAATCGCCGGGTCATCAACGAGTTTTGCTCCAGTCAAATACAAACCCTCCTATCCAACTGCCTACGAGCTTGAGACGCGGCAATGGTCCGTGCGCCGAAGCTCTCTCCCTGCAGTCGCCTCACAAATCAGTTTACACCAGGGATGCGCCTTTTTCGAGAGCACCTGTCAGGGGACGGTGCGTGGGATGGCAGAATTGTTACCGCACGTTCAACTGCTCTAAAAAACGGCTTCTGGTAGACCGGACCTCACCAGTGGGGAAATTACTTTCCCGACAAAGCTATCGTATACGATAAGTCCGGAAAAGTTCTCTACGAGGGAGTTTTTCCTCCCCGGCTGTCGGAGCGGCCCTGGCGCTAGAGACGGGTTTGGTTTGCCGGTCCTTCGTTTGATGGATCTGTCTCCTTTTTGGTCTGTGGGCCAACTTCGGGGTGGCAACATTTCGTGAACGGGTAATGCCGCGAAAATGTCCCCACCTGATAATCGACTACCCTCGGCAAGTCAGACGGGCGGCGCTAGGTTCCCGCCGGGCTTACAGGCCCTCCCAGGCGGCGCATGTCCTCCAGAACCCGCCCGAGCTCCTCGATGGCCCTGCCGTACCCGGCCCAGTCACCCTGCCTGAGCTTTTCTTGAGCTTCGCGGTACAGCGCATGAGCTCGCTCGATCAGGGAAGCTATGTTCCCCGGCTCGGTGGGCTCTCCGGGCGTGACGGGAGGCGCTTGGCCCGCACCCAAAAGCTGCTCGAAGGCGTCTCTCACCGACACTCCCATGACAACCCTGCCGGCGTGATAGACGAGGACTCTTTTGAGTTCGGGGATCTGAACGTTCTCCGCCTGGATGTAAAGGGGCTCCACGTACAGGATGGACGTGTCGATGGGAATCGCCAGGAGATTTCCCCGAATCACCTGCGAGCCGACCTGGCCCCACAGGGTCATAGCTTGAGATATGGCTGGATCCTGCGCAAATATGGACTCCACCTGCATTGGTCCCGGAACGAGCTTATCCTTGGGGAACCGGAACAGAAGCATTTTCCCGTAGTGCTCGGGGTCGCAACGGGCGCATAACCAAGCTGTCATGTTCGGTTTTCCTCTAGGCGTGAACGGCCTCATGAGGATGTACTCTCCCGTCTCGGCGGTCGGCAGCTTTATGACCACGTAATACGGCTCAACGGGTTGGGTTTTCCTCCCGCCGTACATTTCTTGAGGTATCTCCCAATAGTCCTCCTTGTTGTAGTAGACCCGGGGGTCCGTCATATGGTAAGTGGCGAGCATTCTGGACTGAATCTCGAACAGGTCCTGCGGGTACCGGATGTGGGCGAGAATCTCACCAGGCATCTCTTCTTTCGGTTTCAAAAGGTCGGGGAAAATCTTCTGGTACGTGGAGATGATAGGATCGGTCTCATCGAAACGATAAAACGTGACCTTGCCGTCATAGGCGTCCACAACAGCTTTTACCGAGTTCCTCACGTAATTGACGCCCGTCTCCGAATCGGGTTGGCTGTATGGGTAGTTGGCCGAAACGGTGTAGGCATCAATCACCCAATAGAGCTTTCCACCCGCGAGCACCATGTAGGGATCTCTGTCGTACATGAAGAACGGCGCTATCGCCTGCACTCTGTCGACCACGTTCCGCCTGAACACCATTACGCTGTCGGGGGTTAGCGCACCCGAGACCATGATTTGGTAGTCTCTGAATCTCAACGTGAAAGCGAGACGCTTCAGGAAGCTGTCTAGTTTGATCCCGGTGTTGCCCTCATAGAATGTGGCGGCCACAGCTTCCTCGCCCATTCGCGGGTAATCGAACTCGGGTTCCTTCGTCTTGAGGATGACGTAATGGTTGGTAAGCTCCCCGAAATACACTTCAGGACGATTGATGGGAAGATCGGGAGGGGTTTTCGGTGGAACGTCTTTCACGTAAAGGGATGGCATGCCTCCAGCTTCAACCCCCGAAGCCGGGCTCATGACCAGACCGTATCCGTGGGTGTACTTCAGGTGAAGGTTCACCCAGGTCAGCGCATCGGGAGGCAAAAGCGAGATGTCGATTTCCCTCGGAGACAGAAACACCTGACGGTACTGCTCGTTCACGGTATATCTATCCACGTCCACATCGTGAAAACGGTAGTACATGCGGATTTCCTGGATCTGCCTGTACGTCTGCTGAAGCACCCTGTAATCCCAAAGACGCAGGTTTTCAATGGTTGACGCGTTTCGAGCTAGCGTATCCCAGGATAGCGTGTCCAGTGCCGGATACTCGACCTCTTCTATTTGCTCTAAGTTAAACGCCTGCCTGGTGTAAGCTATGTTCTTTTCTATAAACGGGATCTCATAGGCGATCTCGTTGGGAGAAACCGTGAACTGCTGCATAAACGCAGGATAAGCCCAACCGACCGCGATGGACAAGACGACCAATACGGCAGCCGCGTACCCTGTCCAACGCAAACTCCTGAGAGCGATCGACAGAAGCGAGACTCCCGCGGCCACGATGGAGTAACCCATCAGGATCCTGTAGGCTGGAACCTGCGCGTGGATGTCGGTATAGCTCGCTCCGAAGGCGACCCCTCGGGGTGAATACATCAGATTCCAGGTGGATATCTGATATCCGTATGCCTTGAGGAGGAACAGCCCGGCGGAAACCACGGACAGATGAACCAACGCACGCCTTGAAGCTACAACTCTTCTTCCGCTCACCCTGAGGTCCCCGAGGACGTAATAGATAAGGCCCGAAAGTATCAGGGACAGTAGCCCGGCCGCCCACAAAGATTGCTGGACCATCTGGATAAAGGGAAGCTTAAAGACGTAGAAGCTCACATCCTGTCCAAAAAAGGGATCGGCGATTCCGAAAGGTGTCGCATTAAGATAGGCGAGAACGATGTGCCATTGTCCAAATAAGGCCAGACCCCCGAAAAAGCCCGGTATCACAGCTAGGAGGTAAAACCACCTTCTCACCGTCGGGGGTAGCTGGATAGGCATGACCAGCCCCCCTATTACGGTAAGCTCTTCCCTTCTCCAGAGAACCGCCGCAAGGTTCACGAGAGCTACGAGGAAAAACACGAAGCCCCCCACGAGCGCCAGAACCCATCTGGCCTGGAGCATCTTCATGAACACCGAAAGGTACCCAACCTCACGAAACCACAGGATGTCCGTATAAAAGGTAGCTAGCTTCGTAGCCACCAGACCTACGAAGATCGCCAGGCCAACCGAAATCCATAACCACCGTCTGGATGGCACAGGCCATCACCTGCCCTTAATCAGTAATCAGATTATCTTCCCTCGAGCAGAGTTACGTCAGGCGTAATTGCGCAAGCTCTGAACCACTCCTCTGGGACTACTCAGAAAAAAGCTCGTCGCGCCCTCAGGTGACGTATCAGCTAAGCCGGGCGTAACAAGGAAGGCTCTGAAATCCCCGTCCGCGAGAGTATTTTCTCCCACGTGGAAAGGTATTCCTCCCTGGTCAAAGCCGGCCGGAACTCCTCAATTATGCGTCGCGCCCCGGATGCGTCGTCCCACAAAAGGTCAATGACGGTCGCGGCCAGAAGCTTCGCCGGAAGGATGTATGCCATTTCCGGGTCGTCCACGAGGAATTCCTCGGAATGAGCCGATCCTTTCGCCCCTCCCACTGCGGGATGGATGGCGGGCATGATGTGACTCAAGTCACCGATGTCAGACGACCCCGTACTATGGTCCCCCCCGGATACCCGGGACGAACCCACTATCTCTTCGGCGTTCGCTCGAAAGACCTCCACCAGGGCCGGAGCCGGAATCCTCGGCAGGTACCCCGGTACGTCTTCGATGGTTACGTCGGCCCCTATGGCCATGCCACCCGCGAAGAACGCCCTGTTCACTTTGGAGTTGGCGTCGATCATCGCCTCGATGCTGGACGCCCGAACGTAACTCTCGATCCTTACGTCCGCGGGAATTACGTTTACGATGTCTCCTCCTTTGGTGATTATCGGATGGACCCGCACGTGATCCTCTTCTTTCCAGGTTTCCCGCAGCAAGCTTACTCCAATCAGCCCGAGGATGGCGGCACTCAGAGCGTTTATGCCCATATGAGGCGCGGCGCCGGCGTGAGCTTCTTTGCCGCGGTAGCGCACAAGTTTTCCGATGAACCCGTTGGAACTCCCTCCGATGGTAACGACTTTATCGCCGGAGAGGCCGGCAAGATGAACCATCATCGCCATATCCACGTCGTCGAAAAAACCCCTGGCGATAAGCTCTTGCTTGCCCCCGAGAAATCTGATGGTTCCTTTCTTCCTTAGAGCTTGTCTCCATTCTATTTCCACGTATTCCTCGGCAGGAACGCCCAGGAACGTAATCCTACCCGATAGATAGTTTTTGGCGCCCGAGAGAACGAGGCCCATAGCAGCTCCGATTACCGACGCCACCTGGGCATTGTGGCCGCAGGCGTGGGCCGCCCCGGTCACGGGATCCGCGTAGGGGTGACCCGGACAAAGGACAGAATCGAGCTCTCCCATGACGCACACGTTGGGGCCGGCTCTGCCGGTGTCGAGCACGCCTGCGGCACCCGTTACGGCGAGTCCCTCCCTGACCTCGAGGCCGAGCTCCCCCAGTCTATCTGCGACAACCCTCGTCGTCCTCTCTTCCTTGAAGCCCAGCTCCGGATGCCTCAGAATGTCCTCGCCTACCGCGATGATTTCTTCGCGAGTTTTATCAATAGCGGCGAGGACCTGCCCTTTAAGATCCTCTTTGGTCATGGTGATCACCGCCTGAACCCGGAGTCTTGCGCGTCGGGACCGGCAGGCCGCTTCGCCCTCACTTCAGCATTGGCATCTTCAGCGAATGACGCTTTGCCGTCTCGATAGCTTTTTCGTAACCGGCGTCGGCATGTCTCACCACGCCTATGCCCGGATCTGAGTTCAAGACCCGCTCCAGGCGCCAAGCAGCTTCGGGACTCCCGTCGGCCACCACGACCATGCCGGCGTGAATGGACAGTCCTATTCCAACGCCTCCTCCGTGATGCACCGAGACCCACGAAGCGCCGCAAGCGGTGTTCAACAAAGCGTTCAAGATGGGCCAGTCGGCGATGGAATCCGAGCCGTCTTTCATCCCCTCGGTTTCCCTGTAAGGCGAAGCTACCGAACCGGTGTCCAGATGGTCCCGGCCTATTACGATAGGGCACTTCAAGATGCCTTTCGCAACCATCTCGTTGATCTTCAAACCAAACCGCGCCCTTTCGCCATAACCAAGCCAGCACACTCGCGAGGGCAGGCCCTGGAACGGGACGTGTTTTTCAGCTTTGGTGATCCACCGTCTCAGCGTGGCGTTCTCGGGAAACAGCTCCAGGACGGTCTCGTCCGTCTTGAGGATATCTTCCGGGTCACCGGAAAGAGCTGCCCACCGGAATGGCCCCCGGCCTTCGCAAAACAGGGGCCTGATGTAAGCTGGCACGAATCCCGGGTAGGCGAAAGCTTCCTCAAAACCGGCAGCTTTGGCCTGGCCACGCAGATTGTTCCCGTAATCGAACGCCACCGCTCCCCGTTTTTGCATGTCAACGATGGCCTCGCAATGGCGCTTCATGGACTCCATGGACCTGCGCACGTACTCTTCGGGATTCCTCTTCCTGAGATCCCGAGCTTCAGGTAAGCTCATGCCGCCCGGCACGTATCCGTCGAGGGCGTCGTGAGCTGAAGTCTGATCCGTCACCACGTCGGGGATGATACCGCGCTTTACGAACTCCGGGTGGGTTTCGGACGCATTGCCCAAAAGCGCGATGGAAAGAGGCTTGTTTTCATCAAGAGCGCGCTGGGCCATGGAAATCGCCTCATCCATGCTGGTGGTCATGACGTCAACGTACCCGGCGTCTAGCCGTTTCTTTATCCGCTCGGGATCGACTTCTACGATGATTCCCACTCCGTCGTTCATGGTGATGGCCAGCGGCTGGGCACCCCCCATCCCGCCAAGACCGGCAGTAAGCACCAGCTTCCCTTTGAGGCCACCCCCGAAGTGCCGTTCGGCACAGGAAGCAAACGTTTCGAATGTCCCCTGAAGGATCCCCTGAGTCCCGATATAAATCCAGCTTCCCGCGGTCATCTGACCATACATCGTCAGACCCCTGGCCTCGTACTCCCAAAAGTTCTCCCAGGTGGCCCACTTTGGGACGAGCATGGCGTTGGAAATGAGGACTCTGGGAGCAAGTTTGTGGGTGGGAAAGACCGCCACGGGTTTTCCCGATTGGATGAGCAGAGTTTCTTCGTCCCCCAGCTCCCGCAAGGCCTTCACGATGGCGTGGTAACACTCCCAGTTCCGCGCAGCCTTGCCCGTTCCCCCGTAGACGATGAGGTCGTCGGGTTTTTCTGCGAGCTCCAGGTTATTCATTAGCATCCGCAAAGCTGCTTCCTGGTTCCACGACCGGCATGATATCTCCGGGCCCCGCGGAGCTCGTATTTGTTGAGATGGCAAGGGAAAATCCTCCTTTCCTGGTCTAGAACTTGACCATTCCCGCATTTCGAGATCCTCTCTTATCCAGCTTTAGAGTTTCTCCAGCCGAAACCGCCGTTCCTGCGATCTTCAGGTTACTCGCATATTCACCCGGTGTTCCCTTTGGCCCGCGCCGTTCTGTCGGGCGATACGGCGCAGATCGGGCCTCTCCGGTTTGAGGTTCACTCTTGAGTTGGCCGGGTGTTATTCTTGTGAAGGCAGCGGCTGGTCAGGAAGTATGACGGTTTTCGCATGCGGCGTTTTCTGCCGCCGGTTGTTCCATGAAAACCCGCAACAGGCGTCTTAACTGAAACCAGCCGCGGGAAAGGAGTTGAAGACCCGGCCTCTGGACTCTGGGTTGAGTTGCCGAAAAGAGCCTACCGGCACGAAACCGGGATCCTATAGGAGCGGGCGACCGTGGACGGGATAACGCTTCTTGCAGTAGTCGAAGATTTCCGGAGGCGGCTGCCTCTGAAGGTACGCCGTATCTACCAACCGTCCGCCTCCGAGCTTCACATTCTCCTCTGGGGCAAGGACGGCGAAGTTCGTCTCGGTGTCTCGGTGGACCCGCATTTCCCTTTCTTCGGTCCGATACGCTCACATCCCCAGTACCCGACCACCCCTCCTTCCTTTTGCCAGCTACTCCGTTCAAGGTTGGAGGGGCAGAGTTTGATCTCCATCGAGCAGGCGGACACTGACAGGTACGTTTCCTTAATATTCGTCCCGCATCCCGCTGTAGACTCGCCATCCGCTCGCACGGTGCTTGTTTGTGACCTGCGTGGGGCTCGAAGCAACATCATTTTCGTTGAACCCGGGGCTGCCGCGGTATCCTCCCTGAGGAAGAAACCCCAGTCGGGTTGGACCCCGCCGGCGGACAGCTCTGAGCAGCTTGAGGACCGTTCCTCGCCCACCAACGACTTTGACAATCACGCAGCGCTGGATGAACGGAACCTGAAAGAGGCCCTGGAGAGCTCCATTGAGCTCTGGAGGACCCTCATCAGGTTCCTTCCCGGCGCCGGCAAAGAGCTTTGTATTTCAATCCTTACGAAGGCCGGCGTGACCCCTTCCCTCGCCGTTGATTCACGCAACACGGATAAAATCGCAGCTAGCCTCCGGGAAATGAAGGAACGGATAAATGAAAGACGATGGGAACCCCGCGTTTACCGGGGTATCGAAGGCAGGCCGGTCTTGCACGTACTCCCTCTCATCCACCTCGAACCGGTGTCGAGGTTCAATTCTCCGGAGGAAGCTGCGGCCTGTTATTACGACCTCGCGGTGGCACACAGGGAGTTTAAAAGTTTAAAGAAGCGTCAGATTTCGCTTCTATCTCTCCTTAAGAAGAAATTGTCCTCGCGGCTGGAAGCTCAGGAGCGCGACAGTGTGGAAGCTTCATCTTATGAGGAGCTGAAGATCCGGGGGGAGTTATTGTACGCCTCAGGGAAGAAGCTCCCTCCCGGGTTCCGGTCGGTCCGCGTGGTCGACTACTACCGGGACCCGCCCCAGGAGGTGGAGATACCGCTGGACCCGTCGAGGTCTCTGGAAGAAAACGCCCGAAGTTACCTCGAGAAATACAAGAAATTAAAGAGAAGTCATGAACTCCTCCGGGAATCGGTGAAACGTATCAAAGAAGGGATTGACGCCGCACATGAGGTTGAGGAGCTCTTAGCTTCCGCATCCTCCAAAGAGGAGCTCCTAGCTCTCGGCGACGAAATCGAAGCTATTGCTCACCGGCATGACATCCGCCTCCGGCGAGAAGCTGGTCACCCGCTCCCGTCCACGGAGGGTAGTATCCGGACAATCCCGGTGCGGGAACGCGGTCCGCGTATACCCTCGTTTTCCATGGGTGAGTATCGCGTATTCGTCGGTGGAACGTCCCGACAAAACGACTACCTCGTAACGAGGGTCTCGCGCCCCGGAGACATCTGGCTTCACGCAAAAGGCGTCCCCGGAGCTCATGTCCTCATACGGCCGCCAAACGGCGTGACTGTGGAGACGGTTGACCCGAGCGTGCTTCTGGAGGGAGCTAGAATAGCTGCAACCCGGTCGCGGGCAAAGCATTGGGGCAAAGTGGACGTCGACTATACAGACGCCCGTTACGTGAAAAAGCCCCCGGGTTCCGAGCCTGGATTTGTGACCTACTCGGGCCAAAAGACGTTGACCGTCTTTACGGACGACGCGGCTCACTGAAAGAAGCCTGAATTCAGCGACCCGTCTTCCATGCCAGACCAGTAAGGGCATCTATCCTATCGATCCCCTCACGCACACAGTATTCTTGTAGCCCCTTCAGAATCTCCGGAGGGAGTCTGGGATTGACCAGAAGACCGCTCCCAAGAGCGAGCGCGCTGGCACCGGCCAGCAGGAACTCCACGGCATCCTGCCAGCTTACGATTCCTCCCATACCTATGATGGGAATGCTCACAGCTTGAGATGCGTCCCATACGCAACGGAGCGCCACAGGCTTTACCGCAGGTCCCGAGAGCCCTCCGGTGACGTTCCCCAGAACCGGCCTTTTGGAATAGATATCGATGGCCATCCCCACCAGCGTGTTGATGAGGGACACCGCTTGAGCTCCCCCTTCTTCAGCAGCTCTCGCCACATCCTTGATGGAAACCGCAGCGGGGCTCAGCTTCACGATCACCGTTCGGGAGAAGTTTTGCCTTACAGCTCTCGTTGCCCTGTAAACCGAACGCGCATCGATTCCGAACGCTATTCCACCGGCATTTACGTTCGGGCAGGAAACGTTGACCTCGATCGCGTCTATTTCCGGAACTTCCTCGGCCATCGCCGCTATCCGTGCAAATTCATCGTAGCTCTCGCCCGCAGCATTTAAGATGATGGGGACGCCGAATCCGGAAAGCCATGGGATTTCGTGGCGGATTACCGCCTCGATCCCCGGGTTCTCCAAGCCGATGGAATTCAGCATCCCCGAAGGGGTTTCGGTCACCCTGGGAGGCGGATTGCCGGCCCTGGGATGAAGCGTGGTGCCCTTCGTCGAGACCGCGCCGAACCACCGGATATCTCCTACCCTTGAATACTCTCTCCCGTAACCGAAGACGCCCGATGCAGCTATCAACGGATTCTTGAGCTTCAGGTCACCCAGACGAACTCCGAGGTCCAACCATTCATCCCTCCAGATCGACGTCTTCGGCAGAAAACACCGGACCGTCGAGGCACACATGGAAGTACGAATCTCCAGCCCGGATGGATGACCGGCCTGTATAACTGCCTCCGGGGCCCGGCTGTTCGACGGAATCCACCGGGTTTTTAGATTTAAACCCGCCGGCACGCCGAACCGCGCAACCGCGGCACAATCCGAGGCCGCACGCCATCCTCTCTTCCAGGGAGACGTATAGCGGAATCCTCGCGGACGTCGTTATAGCTTTCACTGCCGAGAGCATGCGTTTGGGGCCGCAAGCGAACACCAGGATGCTCGGCTGGCCTGAAACCCGCGTTAGGCAATCCTCGAGGAGACCGGTAACCAGGCCCTTTTTACCGTAGCTTCCGTCCTCCGTTGAAACCTGCACGGCCACCCCGGGGATCTCTTGCGTCAGGCGGTCCACAGGGTACATCGAATCTTTGTCTTTTACACCGTAGAGGAGCGAAATAGATGCCCTCGGGTTTTCCTTGAAGCTCTCTAGGCAAACGAAGGGCATCGGGGCGATGCCGGTTCCCCCGGCTACCAGTATAAGGTGCTTAAATCGCCCGGGTCGAAAACCGTTTCCGAGCGCTCCAAGCAGGTTCACCGTCTCGCCCGGTCTCCACCGGCTCATAAGCTCCGTCCCGTATCCCACCCGGGCCCAGAGGATTCCCACCGTTCCACGGTTCCTGTCGACGCGAGCAATGGAAAAGGGCCTCCGTAAAAACGGGTCTCGCCCGGCACTTACTTTCACGCCGATGAACTGGGCAGGCCGAGCTTCCAACGCCAACTCGGGGGCGCGGAAAACGGTCTCGTACAATCCGAGCGAGATCGCTTCGTTGGAGAGCACCTCGGCATCAACAAGGACGGGTCTCGGTTCTTCGGCTTGCGGCCCAACGGGTCCATCTTGACTCATATCCGGATAACCCCTCGATTCGGTTTAATCTCCCCGGTTTATTAACACCCGGTTTTTCATCTTGATTTCGCCACCGACGATGGTCGCCCAGGGCGCCCCGGTCAACCTCCATCCGCCGAAAGGTGTGTTTTTCCCCTTGGATTCAAATTTCCTGGGATCCACTGCGAACTCGAGTTCAGGATCGATGATGGTGATGTCCGCGGCATCCCCTGGGGAAAGCCGACCACCGGGCACTCCCAGTATTTTTGCGGGATTGATGCTGAAGAGTTCCGCCAGCCGCGACCAGCTGATTATCCCCGGAATCACGAACCTGTCGACTATGAGAGCCACTTCCGTTTCCAGGCCGGAAATGCCGAAGGACGCGAAATCGAATTCCACCCATTTATCGTCCAGGTGGTGTGGGGCATGGTCTGAGGCGATGGCGTCTATAGTACCGTCCTTTAAGGCCTCCATGAGGGCTTTAACGTCCTCCTCCGACCCAAGAGGGGGATTTACCTTGGTATTCGTATCGTACCCCGAGGACTTCACAATTTCGTCGGTGAGGATGAGGTGATGAGGAGTGACGTCGATGGTTACGTCGACACCCCTTTCCCTGAACCACCTGACAAGCTCGAGCGAACCCTTGGTTGAAAGATGCGTAAGGTGGAGCTTCCCTCCGGTAAGTCCGCCGATGAGGAGGTCTCTTGCGACCACGATGGTTTCAGCTTCGTCGGGAATCCCTCTGAAACCGGCTATAGTAGACACCGGTCCCTGATTCATCTGCCCACCTTCGGAGAGCGTCAAGTCTTCGGGGTGGTCGATGAGGACGGCGCCGAAGGATTTCAGGTACAACAGCGCACAACGCAGTACCTCCGCAGTGGATACCGGCGAACCGTCGTCGGAGAAAGCTAAGGCCCCGGCCTCCAGCATCTCGCCCATCTCAGCTAGTTCCTTGCCCTGCCTGCCCTTGGTCACAGCTCCTACCGGGTATACTCTCACCCACCCTCTGGCCCGCGCGGCGTCCAACACGTACCGGACCGTAGCTTCGTTATCGCATGGGGGCTCCGTATTGGGCATGGCGGCCACCGCAGTAAATCCCCCCATCGCCGCAGCCCTCGTTCCGCTCTCTATATCCTCCTTTTGCTCAAAACCCGGCTCGCGCAGGTGGACGTGCATGTCGATGAAACCGGGCATCACTATCTTGCCTGAAGCGTCCAGCACCTCTACCTCTTTCTTGCCTTCGCCTCTTTCGTTCAGGCCTTTCCCGACCGCTTTGATTTTCCCTTCGGAAACGAGGACGTCGAGGACATCATCGACGGAGTTCGCAGGATCTACTACTCTGCCTCCTTTGATGAGAAGGTCTTTCGTCATCATTCCTTACCTCCCAGGATGAGATAGAGGATGGCCATGCGCACGGCGACGCCGTTGGTGACTTGTTCGAGGATAACCGATTGAGGAGAATCCGCCACATCCGTAGAAATCTCGATGCCCCGGTTCATGGGCCCGGGATGCATCACCAGCGCATCGTCTTTGGCCAACCGGAGCCTCTCCCGGTCCAAACCAAAGAAGTCGTGGTATTCCCGCTTCGAAGGAAACAGCCCAGACTTTTGTCTCTCCAGCTGGAGTCTTAGGCAATACACTACATCCGCTCTTTCGATGGCGCCCTCAGGCCGGGAGTGGACTTTTACCCCGAGGGTTTCGGCGTAAGGTGGGATGAGCGTCGCGGGCCCAGCGATGTGCACTTCAGCCCCCAGCTTTCGGAGGCCCCACGTGAGAGACCGGGCTACCCTGCTGTGAAGGACATCCCCTAGAATCGCTACTTTGAGTCCCTTAATCCTGGACTTGTACTCGAGGATCGTGAATATATCCAAAAGCCCCTGGGTTGGGTGTTCGTGCATCCCGTCTCCGGCGTTGATGACGGGTACGTCCAGGACCTTGGCGAGGAAATGACATGAACCCGAGACGGAGTGCCTCATTATCACCACGTCCGTCCCCATAACCTCGATATTGCGAGCGGTGTCCGCCAGCGTTTCGCCTTTTTGCATCGCCGAGGTGCTGGTCGCGATGGAGACGGTATCTGCGGACATATACTTTGCGGCCAGTTCGAAAGAAGTCCGTGTCCTGGTGGAAGGCTCGTAAAACAAGGTGCACACCACTTTGCCCCGAAGAGTGGGCACCTTCTTGATGGGTCTTGCCAGTATCTCTTTGAGAGACTGAGCGGTGGATAAAACGAGTTCTATGTCTTCTGTACTCAATTCCTCCAGGCTCAAGAGGTCTTTGCCCTTCAACGACAAACCACGTCCCTCCCTATTTGATGATGTTGGACGCAAGCTGCCTGGATGCTCGCCCTGACGCTCCCAAGCACCGGTTTGACCACAATACATTCGCCAGATCTTCGGGCGTTCTGCACGGGAATCCGCCCGGGTCGCCGCCAGCCCTATCTCGCCCCGTGATCATCCCTCTCCTCGGAGATGACAACCTGGTCACGTCCATCGATCTCCGCGAGCCTCACGTGGATTATCTCTTTACGGGATGTCGGTACGTTCTTTCCCACGTAATCCGCTCTGATCGGGAGCTCTCTGTGGCCTCTATCCACCAGAACGGCCAGTTGGATACTTTTCGGCCTTCCGAGGTCCATAAGAGCGTCCATCGCAGCTCTTATCGTCCGCCCGGTGTAAAGGACGTCGTCGACCAGTACGACGTGCTTTTCGGTTACATCGAAAGGAAGCCTGGTCGGACCGACCCTGGGTTGGTCAAACCGCAAGCTCAAATCGTCACGGTAAAGGGTTATGTCGAGTTCACCCACGGGTACTTCCGTGCACTCGATTTCCGAAAGCACCGCCTGGAGCCTCTTAGCGAGGGGAACCCCTCTTCTGTGGACGCCGATTAAAACCACGCCGGAAAGGCCTTTATTTCTCTCGACTATCTCGTGAGCGATCCTCGTGACAGCTCGTCTCATTGCGTCGGCGTCCATGATTTCGGCCTTGTCCATCATAGCCATGGGATTCGGAACCTCCTTTCTCTTTAGGGGCACGTTGGGAAACGGGTCGGAGCCATAAAAAAACTTCCGCGGCATATGCGCCGTGGAAGTCCCGTTCCACGCTCTATTCCTTTTCATTTCGACCTCTCCTTCCGGCCTCTCAGGGCACGATTAAAGGCGTGTAAAGCTCGTCCAGGTACACAATACACCAAGGATTCAAACGAGTCAACGGAATCCTCAAAGCAGGCCGTGTCAACACTGATACAGTATGCTTGTTCTCGCATGCATCGGGGGGATAACGTTAGGCCTGGAGGTGGCTTTGGTTCTGGATGTGCATTAACTGTTTTCTTCTGGCTGTAGCGGTCGGTTCAATAAACCTCGCAGCATCAGTCTGGATCAACGACTATTCATCTGGGGTTCGCATATTGCTGGCGGTAGTGGTGGGCCTGTTCTTCGCGGATCTCGGCATAAGAATTGCAGACTCCCCTTATACCGCGAGGTTTTTCAACCCGTTTTCGCATTACGACCCGGCGTACGCCATAAAGAACGGCGGCATGCCCGCTGGCAGCCTGTTGACATTGCTCCTCATGAGCGCTGTATCTCTCATCGTTGCAGTTAAGAAGTTCGAAGAGAAACAGATGGAGACCTGATGGAGTGTTTCGCCCGTATGCTCGTTGAACTCGAGAAATTGATCAGGGAGATGCCGCCGTCGGTACAGGCCCCCATGGGTGGTCAGGGTATATTCAGCATGGGTACTTTCGAGGGATACATTGAACAAGTGGTGTACAGTGGCTTTGTCCAACTGTGGCGTTCGAGAGAAAGGAGATAGCTGCTTAACATTTGATGTGGCTGCATATCGATCATTCCGGCGGAACGCCTATATACCGTCAGATCGCTGACCAAATAAGGCAGGCGGTGGCAGGAGGGATTTTGCGTCCCGGTGACCGCTTGCCCTCGGTCCGCGATCTTGCCGTTCACCTGACGATCAATCCGAACACTATGGTTAGAGCCTACCAGGAATTAGAGAAAGATGGGTTGATCGAGACAGCCAGGGGTAGAGGAGTGTTTGTGTCCTGCCGCGCCACCGACGTCGAACCTGACGAAAGAGTCCAGAGAATAGCTCCCGTCCTGGATAGGCTGGTGGCAGAGGCGTACCTGCTGGGGATCGGCGAAAACGAACTGTTGGAGCTCGTCAGAGACAAACTCAGGGAGCGGGGGGGTTTGCTGCCGTATGAGTGAGGCAGCTGTCTTGTTTTCAGGGATTGTTAAGGAAAGGGTCTGGTCAAGTCTTGCGCGGAACTGAATCCGCATATTAAGACCGAGGCGGTCGACACTTACGTCGCCTGTTTAAGCTGCCGATGAACTCGATGGTGGTCAAGCGCTTTTTCCGCCTCAGGCAGGAGCTTCTGGTAGTTTAGCGTCCGCTTATCAAGGTCTTCTCTCCAGAACACGTCCACCCTGCGGTCCCGGGCCGGAGCCCCATATATGGCGCCAAGAAAGGGTCCCAAGACCCTCTTGGCGTTCTCACTGGCCTCGGTCGTCCGGGTCTTTACCACGCAGTAGTAGCCTCGTCCCAACGCCACCCGCGTTGCTTGAGACCTCCCGGATTGTCTGTCGGGTTTAGAGACTGTTTCGGCCTCTTCACAGTATTTTCAAGGTATCTTGAAAGTATCTTGACACTTTGTACGTATACTTCCTGGTAGGAAAGCGCGGTCATTCAAGTCTCGCGCGGGTCGGTTGCTCGTACTAGCAATCAACAATTGAGGAGGAGGATGTTTATGAAAAGGGCAGCCGTCGTAGCACTAGTGGTACTCTTTGCGTTGGGGTTTGCAGGACCTGCCTTGGCCAAAGGTTTTGGAGAGCGTGCTTTCTGTAGTGGCTTCTTTGGCAGGGATCCTGCTGCGTTAGCTGAGGTCATCGCGGGGTTGGGGTTGAGCGATGACCAGGTAGCAAAGATACAGGCGCTCCAGAAAGATGCATATGAAAAACTCCAGAGTATGCGGGAGACCATGTGGAAAAAGCAGCAAGAGCTCATGACCTTGCTGTGGCAGAAAAACCCCGACAAGAACGCCATTTCTGCCAAATGGGAGGAACTGCGTGAGCTTCGTCAGCAGATGAACGATGTAATGCAGGAACTCCGACACCAAATGCGTAGCATCCTATCGGAAGAGCAGCTGAATAAGTTGCAGCAAAGTCGGCCTTGCGGGAAAGGCCGGTGGGGAGCTAACCGTGCTGGCCGTCAAGCGAGAAAAGTTCCCGGTTCCACCTTGTAAGCAATAACAACTACTAGTGTTTCGAACTAGCAACGCATGGCGGTGAGGTCCTATGCCTCACCGCCATATCTGCCCTCAGTCTTGTCAACAAGGTTCGCAAGCTCCTCTAGAACCTCATGCCTCCGCTTGATGTTGGTCACCACGAAGACATCCCTGATTAGGCTTTCATGAGGATCAATGATAACTTCGCCGCTGCCCTTGGCTCGGTGAATCGGGCGAGATTAAAACAATACTTGTGCCACCTCCAGGAAGAAGGTGGCGATGAGATAGACCCGGCCCTCGCCCCCTGCGTCAGAGACGTACTCCTGAACTACGACCGGTGCGAGGTGGTACTGGCTTTCCATATGGTGGTGTCGGGAGCGGGACTTGAACCCGCACGGCTGTCGCCATACGCCCCTCAAACGTACGCGTCTGCCAATTCCGCCATCCCGACACCTGGGGGTATCCTGCACCAGTAAGTATAGACTGAGGTGCGCCAGCTGTCAAATCAAACGAGGCTCGGGAGTTCGTATGCGTAGGTTCATCTCCGTGGGTCCAGTCGGACACAACCTGCCGACCACCGGCACACGCTTTACATTTTCCGCCCGTATCATGACATGCGATCGCCCGCTTACAGGCGATGCCTTCGTTGCACTCTTAAAAGGGGGTCCCGACGTGTACGTTCTAGCTGAGCTCTACTGCGAAAACACGGTGTTCTTTGACGACACCTCTTTTTTGGAAATGAGTCTTGAGAGGAACGGCGTCCCCTTGGAAGATACCCTGGGACACGACCGGTTTCTCTTTAATGGGGCCGCCCTTCCTGGAAGGAGGGTAGGAGCTACGGGAAGAGCTTGCCGTCACGGAATGAACGAGCTTACCTCCGGAATAGGCCTGGGAAACCTCGACGTTCCAGGCGGTCACGCGGTTTCGATAGGCCTCGATATGTCCGATGAGCTCAAACTCCGGGTGCGAACCAACCTCGTACTGGATCCCGGCGTGTTCGCCAAGGTTTTCTCGATCCGCCTGGAACTCGGCAACTCCTGGTTTGATATCCCACTGGGCAGGCCCGACGTGGAGATCGAGTGGGTAGGCCGGGGTGAGTATCTCGTATCCCTGGAACGCTTTCTGGTCGAGGCGTTTAAACGACACCGCCTGCACGCTTGATTGTAGGTTAAGCAGTTACATGACCTGCGGTATGCCGAACGGCAAACCGAGAGGAGGGGGTCAAGCACCCCCTCCTCCTTTCCCGGAACAACCGTCGGCCCTCGGCCGGTCCAGGACTTTCAACTAGATGAGCAGCGGCGTAATGACCAACGCCATGAATATCGCCGAGATGATACGTATCACCATGCCGAGCACAGCTGCGCCCATCGCTTCCAGTCCGCTCAAATCCGAAGCCTGGCTCCAGACGGCGGGGATCTGTCCGAAGATCACCTGAAGCGGGAATCCAGAGGCAGCCAGGATGAACGAACCGACAACCATCCTCGGGTCCACGCCTGCGGCCATGTCCTTGAGGGTCGCCATGGCAAGCGTCGGCGAAGCCAGGACGGAAAGCAAGCCTGTCTTTGGCTCTATGGAGACAGCTTGCAGAACCGAGCCCATTCCCGACTCGATCGCTTTCCACACCCCGATGTAATCCAGAGCGCCGATGAAGGCGAACACGACGGCAGCGGCGGGGATGAGCAGAAGGAACATGAGCTCCGCACCCTCTCTGGCTCCGCCGAAAATCGTGTCCATTATCTTCGTGGTCGGGGTCATCCGGGGGATGTCGCCGAACTCAACGGGCTTAGTGTTCCTCCAGATGGTCTTGGAGAGAATCAACGGAACGACGATCAAGGGCAAGAACAATCCGACGATGATCACGGGAAAAGCCCACACTTTGGCTGTGCTGAGAGCAATCAAGCCCAGCATAAAAGTGGAGAAAGACTGCTGGGATTGGACCATCGTGCAAATCGCGATTTTCTGCTCATCCTTCGTAGCCTTGGCCTTCTTCAACACGGGTCCGCTGATACGCCCGGCTGCGTTAATGTCGCCGAGGATGTTGTAAACGCCCGGAACCACTACGGCCGGGTTCACCCCAATGAGTTTTGCAAGGGGCATGAAAACTCGGAGAAGAGCGTCGGTGAGCCCCAACCTCTCGAGGATACGCCCGGTCATGACGGAACAAATGATAGCCGTGCCTAGAGTTCCAACCAGGTACACGTTGGATACGATACTCTTCGCTCTGTTAACCATGGCGTCAAAGACCCCGCCGATAAATCCGGGGTTGACGAAGAGCCCTATGAGCGAAAGCACGAGCACGACGAGACCTACTATCTCGACCCGCGAAAGCTTCCTGTGAGTCTTCTCGTTGGTCGCAACCTGCGTACTCACTGCAGTACCTCCTTTTCGATTGATTTTGATGCTCTTTGCCTTTTTCTTAATGTCCTCAGTGCGTACGGTGACCGGCCCATCTGCGACCGGTCGCTTCCCTCACAGCCTTCTCTCCGGCAGCAAAAACCTCTCCGCCATATCAGCTGCGTAGTCCCTTATTCTGCGATTCCCGGCCCTGGTCAGCGGGGTTGCGGTGACGCGTTCCCTTAGAAGAAATACCTCCACGTCGGGAAGCAGCCGGCTCAGGGCGAACGCCAGGGGCAGCCCGTTTTCGAATATCTCCATGGCGTGAGTGTTCCCGCAGATGAACGTGAGGCCCTTTTCCTTCGCCGCCTCCACCAGCGGATGGTCAGCTTTCACTCTACTAATGGATGCTATCACCGTGTCGATGTCGGGGTGTTCCCTGAGCGCGTGTTCGAGGTGCGCTACGGTGAACCCGGTGTGCGGGTAGATATGGAGGATTACCTTGACCGGCGAAGATTCGTTTCCGTTCAAAATGTGGGGGCGGGTACATACGTTGGTCTCCTGTATGTCGGGGACCCCCCTCACCCTCTTTTCCGCGTCCAGGATTTCGGATTCTTCCGCTATGCCGCAGAACTCATCCAGCCGCCTTATGATGTCCCCCGCCGTCTTCACTTCGGGCAGGGCGCGTCCGACGTTCATGATGTTGCCCGGCACTCCACCGTAAGCTATATCCACCCGAAAAGATTGATGGCCATGGATGAACGCTAGGCCCGGGTGCAGCCCGTGAAAAGCTTCGTGGAGCTCGAACACCGATATCCCGTAAAGAGACAGGTAGTTCTTGAGGGGCACGCCGCCCGAGTTGGCCGCATCCGCGATGGGATGATGACAAACCACCGCATCGATTCCCACGCCGCAGCAAAGCTCCAGCTGGGATTCGGTCAACGTCATTGAAACACCGATTCTCCTGACCAGGCCGTCGGGGTTCCCGAATACGAGTCCTGGGGTCTCGGTGATAGCTTTCCCCGGGATGTTGGACGATTTCGTGACCACGAAAGGCGAATGGCAACGGTTGACGTAACCGGTCCCTTTTATCACGCGCCCGCCGGTGATCCTGTCGAGAGCTTCTAACACATCGAGAACGGTGACTGCGCCTGTGACACCCCCTACCGCCGTCTCGGGAACCATCGCTTCCACCGCCGGGTGAGCTTTTGTGCCTTCAGCCATCCTTTGTCACCTCCTTTCCCCATCGAGTTCCTGACCCTCGAACCTGTTTTTTCCGAAGATGCCCTCAAGCCCAAGTCTCTTGATGCGTTCGTGGATTTGGCCGGGGTCACTGGAATAGAGGCCGCGCTCCTTCATGCGCCCGAAATAGTAAGAACCCGAAAACGTATACCTTCTAGAGAGCCCTTCCCCCGCTGCGATTTCCCGGCCGGAGACGTCTATCATGTCTCCGATGGCGGTTTCCGAGGGGAGCTTGAGGAGTTCTTCGCCCTGCCCGTGTAGCGCAGCATTTCTTCCCGCCAGAGAACCGGTGACTATGGCCTCCGTATGTCCCACCAGCGTTCCCGCTTTCTCGCCTCCGCAGAACAGGTTGTCAAGCCCCTCGACTCTCAGCGCGTTATCTCTGGGGGCGATGGCCATGTACCGGATGGAGTTACCCTTGCTACCGGCGTAAGGGTCGACGAAACGAGCGTCCTCGAAACCGGGGATGTGTCGCAACGACGAGAGGGGGAAATACGGGGCCATGAGTTTCGCATGACCGGTGTCAAGCAAAACCACATTCTCCCTGTATTCATCAAGGGCGTACTGCTGGCAGGCCTTGAACGAGAGGTCCTTCTTTCCAAGTTCCGGCGGAATCGGCGTCACGAATACTCCGGTGGAATTCAACGCTTCGACGATACGGGGATGAAGGGATTCCTTGAGGAGCTTGCAGCTTCCGCTCATCGAACCAGGCCTTCCCGACGCCGAAATACCCATCTTCTCGGAAACACCCGCCAGAGATGAGAAACTCACGCGCCCCCCAAAGGAAGGGCATCGCAGAGCGCACATGGCACATCCGTTTCCGAACCTGGTGCAGTTGGTCTGAGGACCCGCCGATCCCGTCGCGTCGACGAAGGCGTCCCCTTCTATTCGTTCACCCCCTTCCGTTACGCAGGCGGTGATGCGTCCGTTCTCCTTTTCAGCTCTCGTTACTCTTTTTCCGAAGAGAACCGTGATACCCTGACCCTCGAGGAACCTGCGTACCACCGGCTCTATTCTGGCCACGTCGTACAAGGTGGCATGGGCATGGCCCGGAAAATCCACGTTGGTGTGCTTCGCGACCCTGTCAGCTATGAGGAACATCTCGCCGCAGCCCATAGCTATCGCTTCTTCGGCCGCCGTATATCTTCCGTTGTTCCTCATGATGCCCCCGACCAGGCCCGTTCCCAAGAGGGAATCGGTCCGTTCGAGAAGCGTCACCTCCGCCCCGGCCTTTCTTGCGGCTACGCTCGCGGCGCACCCGGCCCAACCTCCGCCTACCACGACGACTTTCGGCATGATGAAGACCTCCTGAGCGAGTTGATTTGCCCGGGTTCCGCTGGAAAATCAAACGGGACCCGGACTCACCACCAGGTCCCGTTCTAACCTGCCTGAAGCGAGTGTCGCTTTCTTTTTTAAACTTGAAAGGTTCAGGACGCCTCGGTCTGGAACTGGACCACCGCGCTGATTATCTCCCCTACCGACGAAGGAGAGAGACTTCTCGGAAGCACCATCACCTTTTCGCGGGGTCCTTGATACTTGGCCCAGAGGACCGCATCCATTTCCTCGGCCACCGTGAAGATCTCCACGGGCATCGACTTCATGTCGGAAAACGCGCCGGAGATAAACCTCGGTTCGAACACGCCGCTGTCGAGAATCTCCCTGAGCAGCATGTTAGCGCATTCGTGGTGATCGGCCACCACACCCACCAGGGTGCCGGGCGCGAGCTGGTTTAAAGCTCTCACCGCTTTCGCCTGGATGGTAAACCGGATGCCGATTACCTTCAGATCCCGGTACTGCCTTGTGAGCAGACGTTGGGTGGGGCTTTCCGCGTAAGCTACGGCGATGTCGCAATCGCTGGGATCGAACTCTTCGCGACCGCAGCTTTTAACTTGAGCCATTCCCTTCAGGATGCCCCCGACATAACGTTCCAGGAGCAACCGGGACATGGGGTACGGCGTCACCGCGGTTACCCTTACCACCTCGGGATCATCTCCGGGTTACCGGCTTTCCTCGGGCTCGCTTGTCATAAAGCCGCTGCGCCGCCTCGATTCGTTCTCTCGAGCACAAGCTAGGTTCGACATAAATCGTCAAAATCCTGCTACGCTCCGAGGAAATTGAATCAAAATACAAAAACAAACGAGAAGGTGAATATGGAGGTGAATATCGCGAACAACCGGTAACCGGAGAACTGCTTCCCGGACTGCACCGAGAAGAGATTGGAACCGGGGACTGTCCCGGGAGAGGATGGACCCGGGGAGAGCCCTCACCCGGGAGAGTCTCGACAGAACGATACTTCCCCGGGAGGATGGTTCCCACAGTCCACCGGCAGCCGCTACTTTGTTTCAAGCGACATCTGATAATCGTAGATGACTTTCGATATATGGCCGATCTCCTCGAAGCCCGCTTCGACGTCGTAATGCCCTTTGGACATTATAGCGAGCACATACGGGTGTCTCGCATAAACCACTCCGACGTCGTTGGCAACACCGGTTATATCTCCTTCTTTATGGGCGACCTCGACCTGGTCCGCAATGAACCGGTTGAGACCCGTGTTCCAGATGGTATGGGCCAGGTCGTACATGAGCTTCTTTCCTTCCTGCGACTGCTGAGCGAAAGATAGAGCCGCCTTCATGTATAGAGCCATGTCCCTGGGAGTCGATACGTTTTCCCCGTTCGGGTACACGACGGTGCCACCCAGCTCCCGCATGAAGTTCGCGATGTTCTCTTTGCCGAGCCTTCTCTCCAGCAATTTCCAGGCAATGTTGTCGCTCTCCACGATGGCCTTTTCAGCGAGCTCTCTTATGGTAAAAGTGTCGCCGTCTCTGGCGGTAAACTGGAGTGACCCGGCACCCCCGCGCCAATCCCTGGATGCCACGTAGGTTAGCCTCTCATCCCACGACAGCTCTCCCCTGGAAACAAGGTAACTCGCATACAAGACCACGGGCACCTTCACGGTGCTCGCAGCGGGTACCCACAGGTCTTCATTGACCCCGAAAGTCTTTCCGGAAGTCAAGTCTTCGAAGTAGATCCCCCATTCTTGACCCGTCTCCTGCTTTATCGCCTCGATTCGCTCCCGAAGCTCTCTTTCCAGCGGTGCGTAATCGGGATTCCACTGCTCCTCGGAACCTATGGAGACCAGAGAGCTCGAGTTGTCGACACCGGCCCCCTTCTCGTCACCGGCGCCCTCGCCGCCGGTCGCAGCTTTCCCAGGTTCGGCTGGGATCCAAACGGTCGAGTTCCCCGAACCATAGCTACCTTCTGATTCGCCCGTCGGTTCGCCTGTCCCCTGCAAGGCCGCAACAGTCCCGCCGGGTTTCAGTCCGGTAGCGACCAGCGTCTTACCAACGATCAACTGCCCCCACAAAACGGGGGACCACCCAAAAGCCGGTAAGAAAGCTATGGCGACCACCAGTGCTATGCCCGTAACAACCAGGGTCCCGGTTCGTCTCTTCGACGTACCCGTTGTCTTTCCGGGCTTTCCGGAACAGCCAGCTCTCTTAGCAGCGGCTTTGGTCACACAGCGAAAGGCATTAAACGTCGTATGAAGGATTTTGCAGAGCCTACCCTCCATGTTTCCCCTCCTCAAGAGCGGAATTCCTAAGCAAACCTTGTCTATCCCGGTGCATCGTCTGGCGCTGAGCACGACCTGTTCCGGGCCGCGCCCGTCGGGGCAGCGACGCCAGTGCGCAGGCGAATTCCGCCTGAGCACTGGTCCTTGCATAACCGCGCACAACATAGCCACATACAAAGAAAACGCATCGGGTCTTCCCCGATGCGACCGACATCCACCCTTCTCCAAGCTCATCCCGAAAGATGCCGCTTGCGCATACTTATTGTAACAGTTTTATGTTAACAGGCCAAGCTAATCTGGGGTTCACGGCTTCTCGCCCTTTTTTGCCTTCTACCGACCCACAGAGATTTTACTCATACGGGAAACGATTAAGGTGCAAGCGTCGAGTTTAACCGTGGTAACGAAAGCACTCCCGTTACGTAGGTACCCGGCGTCGACAGCTAAAGCTACCGGCCGGGGTGTTGTAGCCTACCCGCAAAGAAACAGCACGAGGCCAGGAACGGCAGCAGCATTCCTCCTTGAAACCCACATGACCTAGCCGTAGGGAGCCGCGGGGATCTTCATTGAGATTCTCTCACCCATTTCTCGAGCCACTCCGCCCACCTGTCGATCCCCTCACCGGTACGGCAGGACATGGTAAACGTCTTCATGTCGGGTTTCATGGCTCTTACCTCTCCCAGGACCCGCTCGAGATCAAAGTCCGTGTAGGGCACGAGATCCATCTTGTTGATGAGAACCACCTGCGAAGACAGAAAGGCCGCCGGATACTTCGCAGGCTTATCCGTCCCCTCGGCAACGCTCAATACGACAACCCTGAGATTCTCCCCGAGGTCGAAAGAAGCGGGACATACCAGATTCCCCACGTTCTCGATGAACAGTAGGTCCACTCGGGACAGATCCATCTCCTCGAGAGCTTTCCAGACCATCGACGCGTCGAGGTGGCACGCTCCGAGGGTCGTTATTTGTACGAGAGGAATCCCGAGGTGAGAAAGCCTTTCTGCATCCCTGGTAGTCGCTACGTCTCCCTCAATTACCGCTGCCCGAACCTTTTGGAGTCTGGGGATGGTGGCCTCCAGGATGCTGGTCTTGCCGGCACCAGGGGAGCTCAGCATATTTACGACCTTGATTCCCATTTGCTTAAACCTGGCCCTGAGGTCCTCAGCTCTCTTCCTGTTCACCGCTAGAATATCCTTGCCGACTACGACCTTGACCGACATCTCCATCCCTCCCGTGATACGACTGGATTTCGAGTTCGAGACCACCTTGAAGCAAGACGTTCTGCGAGCGGCACGACGGGCATGCCCACCCCGTCTCGCTGGGCCTGAAGACTGCGCCGCACTCGCGACACCTGAGCTCCGCAGGGACCTCTTCGATCACGAGCTCGGCCTCTTCCATAGGGGTTGCGCGCGATGCCACAGCGAAAGCTTCTCGAAGGGCGTGGGGATACGCCCCGGAGAACTCCCCTACTTTGAGTTCGACCCGGGTTATCTTCCGGATCCCTCTGGACTGGGCATCCTTGAGGATGAGGTCCATCATCGCGGTGATGAGGCTGAGCTCGTGCACGAAAACGTTCTCCTTTTTTGTACATCTCCGAGCTAACTCTACCGCCGCTAGACGAGTCGGGTCAATTGGCCTATCTTTACGGTTTTGCGATAATGGGAGTAAAGTTAACCTCGAAGAAGCGCTGACCAGGTGCCTTGCCCAGTTTCAGCGCAACGTTTACGGAAAGTTTTATTCTGTTTGGAACGTTAGGTTAAACTCGATAACGCGTCCTTCCGAGTCTAAGGACATATTCAGGAACATTCGGAGGAATTAGGGGCAGTCGCGGGAACATGGCGTCAAAACCCGGGGAATTTGACCAAGAACACGCGAGCGGTCTTATCCACGCCACGATTACGGTGCGGGGTGCCGTTCAGGGCGTGGGTTTCAGGCCCTTTGTCTACAAGCTCGCAACCTCCCTCGGACTTTCCGGCTTCGTTCGGAACCAGGGTGGCCTCGTATATATAGAAGCTACGGGGACCCGCGAAAAACTCGATGAATTCGTATCCCAGATTAGATCCAACCCTCCCTCCCTGGCACGGATCGACGGCACGGAAGTCTTGTACAGCGCGGTAGCAATACCCAGAACGTCCAGCGAGGAAGGAGGCGAGCTTTTCAGAACAGGCCCCCCCGGAACAGCCCTGGGTTGTTTCGTCGTCGTCGAAAGCACAGATGAGAAGGCGAGCGCTTACCAAGAACCCTTCGGAGGTCCGGGCGTTCCGCCCGATTCAGCTATCTGTTCGAACTGTCAAAAGGAATTGTCGGACCCGCGCGACAGGCGTTACTTTTATCCCTTCATCAATTGTACGGAGTGCGGTCCCCGCTTCACTATAGTCGAAAGTGCTCCGTACGACCGGGAGCGTACCACCATGAAGGTTTTCCCAATGTGTCTCCGGTGTCGGGACGAATACACAAATCCCCTGGACAGGCGGTTTCATGCGGAGCCCAACGCCTGCCCGGACTGCGGGCCGCAAGTCGTCTTCGAACATTCGGAGATAACCGGGTCACCTGCGCTCGGGCCAGATGACTACCGCGCGGACGACGATTGGTTACAAAAAGCAAGGCGGGTATTATCGCGCGGGGGTGTGCTGGCCGTTAAGGGCATCGGCGGGTTTCACCTCGCCTGCGACGCTACCAATCCCGACGCCGTGGCGCTTCTCAGGGCAAGAAAGAGGCGTCCGGCGAAGCCGTTCGCCATCATGGTGAAGGACATCGATACGGTTCGCCGGTGGTTTTACGTAAGTCCTCTGGAAGAGGAAATCCTGACGTCGAGAGCGGCGCCCATCGTGATCCTGAGGGCGCGGGAAAACTGCCCGGTAGCAAAGAACGTCGCCCCGGGGCTTATGCACGCAGGCGTAATGCTTCCCTACAGTCCCCTTCATCTCGTGCTCTTCCTCCCAAGGGACGGCGAAGCGCGCGAACTCACTCAAGAAGCCCAGCCAGAGCTCGGTGAACCGGTCCCGGAAGCTCTGGTTATGACCAGTGGAAATCGTTCGGGTGAACCTCTAGTCTTCCGAAACGATGAAGCTCGCTCCAGTCTCGGACCGCTGGTGGACGGATTTCTCATGCACAACAGGGAAATCGCAAGGCCTTGCGATGATTCGGTAGTGCGGATGATTGGCGAAAAAGTTCTGTTTTACCGGCGTTCTCGAGGGTGGGTGCCGGAGACCCTGGAGGTAGCTGGTATTTGTGCTTCAGGGGATGGAAGGATGCCGCCCGTCTTCGCAGCTGGAGCTGAGGGCAAGAACGTTTTCGCGTTCCTGTCCCGTGGCAAAGTACTCCTTTCCCAGCACGTGGGGGATCTTTACTCCGAAGAAGGCATTTCCCGTTACAAGTTCCTCGTTAGGGATTTAGCTTCTCTGTACAAGTTCGAGCCCGGTATAATCGCCGTCGACAGCCACCCCGGGTACGAGGTGTCAAAGGCAGCCCGCGAGTTATTCCCGGATAAGCCCGTAGTCGAAGTACAGCATCATCACGCGCACATGGCTTCGGTCATGGCCGAGCACGGGCTCAAGGGAAGGTGCGTGGGCATCATCCTTGATGGCACAGGTTACGGGACCGACGGGCGGGTTTGGGGAGGCGAGATCCTGGCCGGCGATTACCGTTCCTTCGAACGCTTATATCACCTGGCATACGTTCCGATGCCCGGGGGCGAGAAAGCTGTCGCCGAGCCGTGGCGGATGGCTCTAGCTCACTTAAAGCGCGCCTACGGTGACAATGCGCTAGAAATCGCTCTCCGCCTCTTTCCAGACCTGGCCCGGAAAATCGAGAAGCTCTGGCCGGCCCTGGATTTCCAGGGTTACCCGCTCACATCCAGTGCGGGGAGGCTGTTTGACGCGGTAGCTGCCATCACCGGTGTGTCCGCAATTAACACCTACGACGGCGAGAGCGCATCTCTTCTCGGGGAACTCGCGGATGAAGCCCGAAGTTTGAAGGGAGCTCAACATACAGCTAAGTCTCCGTACACCAGGATGGCCCGCGACACGATGCCCACTCGAGGCACAGGGCTGGCTCACCGAGGGGTGACTCCGCAACAAGCAGGCCTGGCCCATGACGCGAAACCGGCCCATGGGAACGGTCCAGATTTTACTGCCGCCCATCCTTCGAACCCCGGTATCTCAGGTTTCTCCGCTGAGGCGATCGACGTCTCCTTTCTAATACGCATGGTGGTCGAAGGAGTGCTTCGAGACTCGGCCAAAGAGGAGATCGCCTTTTCCTTTCACGAGGGTCTCGCGGAGCTTCTCGCAAGCTACGCCGCACGCGGTGCCGCACGAATCGGGACGAAAAACGTGGTATTATCGGGCGGGGTGTTCCAAAACCCGGTCTTCATGGAACTCGTCACGGACTTTCTGCGAAAAGAAGGGCTTTGCGTGTATGTGGCGCAGACGGTGCCCCCTAACGATGGGGGGATGGCGCTCGGCCAAGCTGTAATAGCCGCGAACAGCGTCGATTAATGGGAGGAAGTGAATGGCCGGTGTGTGTAGCTCTACCGTTGAAAGTTAACGAGGTGGACGGCAATTGGGCCATAGTCGAGGTTTCCGGAGGGAAGATCCGGGTGCGGTCGGACCTGGTTTCCGTAAGGCCGGGTGATTACGTGCTGGTGCACGCCGGGTTCATCATCGAAAAACTCGAGCTCGAGGAAGCCAGGAAAACTCTGGACATGTTTCGGGAGATAGAAGGATGAACGACGACGTAGTGGAGCGCGCCATCAAATCCTCTCGGGACCCTCAGGTTTTCCGGGCCTTGCTGGCTTCGGTTAAACGGAACGTCGGCTTCCTAAGTAAGAAACCCATTTTGATGGAAGTCTGCGGTTCCCATACGTGGGCCATATCCCATACCGGAATCCGCGAACTCTTAAAGGACGAGGTGGAACTGATCTCCGGCCCCGGGTGCCCGGTCTGCGTTACGTCTCCGGGCGAAGTGGCGCAGATGATAGAGCTATCTTACCGGCCCGGCGTGATCGTGACCTCCTACGGTGACATGATTCGGGTGCCTGGACGAGGTGGCAGCCTTGAAGCTTCGAGAGCAGCCGGCAACCACGTCGAGGTAGTTTACAGCGCGATGGACGCCGTGACGATCGCGGAAAACAACCCGGAACAGCAGGTGGCATTCCTGGGAATCGGGTTTGAAACGACGGCACCGGCCGCTGCTGTGGCGGTGGAACTGGCGAAAGCTCGTGGCCTTGGTAATTTCACTGTCTACAGCGCTCACAAGCTTATGCCTCCCGCACTCCGGGCGATCCTGAGTTTACCGGATCTCAACATCGACGGGCTCATCTTGCCCGGTCACGTCTCCGCCGTAACGGGCAGAAAGTATTTCGACTTCATATCCGATTACGCTGTGCCTGCGGTGATATCCGGTTTTGAGGCCTGCGACATCCTGTACGCCATCCTGAAATTGGTGAAAAAGATTCGCGCCCGGGACTTCAGCGTGGAAAACGCTTATCCCCGCGCCGTTCGGGAGACGGGAAACACAAAAGCCATGGCAGAGATAAGCAAAGTGTTCCGTCCATCGGACGCTTTCTGGCGCGGTCTCGGGAACATCCCGTTGAGCGGACTGGAACTGAACACCCAGTATTCGTCGTTCGATGCTAAGGTCAGGTTCGGGCTGCCTCCGGTGGTTGAAGAACCGGAACCTCCCGGGTGCAGCTGCGCTGAGGTGCTCTCCGGACGGAAGACGCCTCGCCAGTGCCGCTTGTTCGGAAAAGCATGTACGCCCTCAAATCCGGTGGGTCCCTGTATGGTTTCGTCCGAGGGGTCTTGCAGAGCTCATTACGTATTTGGACGGTAGGTCATGTTCCAAGTGTGAGGGAATTTAAAGCCCTTGGTATATCTCGGGTTACGTATCGCGTTGACAGGCCAACATGGACTCTGTGCCGGCGAGAATCTTTGAGGCGTCGAGCAGAGCCAGGTAACCTTCTTAGGGCGAGGTGGCGTGACGGTGAGATGCTGTAACGACGATAACATGTACGGAACCCACGGTTACGAAGCTGGTAACTGCGGAACCCGCATCAACCACATCACCGGTAACAATCCCCCTATCGGCAGTGGTAACGCTCGGGGCAACGCCGGAAACCCCCTTAGGCGGAGGGACGGTCGAGTACTCCTGTCCCACGGCGACGGAGGGCTTCTCACCCGCCGCCTTGTAGAAGATGTTTTCCTCAAGCACCTGGGTAACGCTTTTACTGGCCAGATGGACGACTCCGCTCGCTTACCCCTCCCCCCTGGCGCGGAGATCGCGTACACCACCGATTCCTTCGTAGTGGACCCCATCTTCTTTCCCGGAGGAGACATAGGAAAGCTCTCCGTTTTGGGCACTCTTAACGACTTGTGGGTTTCGGGTGCTCTTCCCCTTTATCTCTCCGCCGGGTTCATCATCGAAGAGGGGCTCGGGTTTGCAGAGCTCGAAGCGATTGTGCGCTCCATGGGAGAAGCTCTTTGTTCCTGTGGCGTCAGCTTAGTTGCCGCCGACACCAAGGTCGTTCCCAGAGGGAAAGGGGATAAAATCTACATCAACACTTCCGGCGTGGGCGTTATCCCACCGGAAAGAAAGATGCAGCGAAAAGCTCTTCCCGGGGACAGGGTGATCGTTTCGGGTACCATAGGCGAACACGGCCTGAGCATAATGGCCCTCAGAACCAACGTCGATCCGGGCAGCTTGACTTCAGACTGCGGACCCGTGGGTCCCGCTGTCGATGAGTTGTTCCGATCTGGGGTCCAGGTCCACATGATGCGCGACCCGACCCGCGGTGGCCTTGCATCCGTGATGAAAGAAGTAGCTGAACTATCCGCTTGCGACCTGCTCATCAGGGAGTCTCAGATCCCCGTACGACCTGAATCTCAGGAGCTCCTCGACCTTTTGGGCCTTGACGCGCTCTACCTTCCCTGCGAAGGGCGGGTCGTCGCCTTCGTGGGCCCCGGCCCCATCCCCGAAGGATGGAGCGAAATCGGAGAGGTCCGCGATGGGAGCGGCAATGTAATCCTCGAAACAAAATACGGTGGGCACCGCCGCCTTGGCCTCCTGGAGGGAGCACCGCTTCCTCGCATCTGCTGAAGCTTCGTTCGGGGATTTTGGTCCGCACCATCTTTCCTATGCGACTGGGGCGTTCTCCCATATTGACTCGTGTTCTTTCGTCAAGACGATTCAGGTCACTTCGACAAAGTATCCCTTGCCCATGGCGTGTTCGGTGAGTTTTCTCGCGCACGGTGTCGCTCTAGAAGTTCGGCGGCGCACACAGTACAGGGTACGCTGCTGGTTGGGCATTAGACCCGCGAATTGCCAAGGTAGTGCTCGTGCGAGCTGGTACTGCTGGTGAAGAACAATTCAGCTGTACCGTCAAGAACGGTTTCTGGTGGACGGGCCCTCATCAATGGGGAAATTACCCGCCCGACCGAGCCATCGTATACGACAGGTCTGGGAAGGTTCTCTATGAAGGACCTTTCCCTCCCCCAGAACCGGCTTCATGGTGAGAAGGCGCAAAGGGTTTGACGGCCACCGGGGCGATAACGGTAATGTTTGTCTCCATACTCAGCATGATGTCGAGGCGGTCGAGATCCAACTCCGAAGGACACAGGTTCGCCGGTTGGGCTCGCGTTCTGGCCGGTCTTGCGGTGCTGGGTATAGTAGCTGTCATCGCCGTGACGCTCGTGACCCAACACCCCAATTTGCCACCGAAACGTCCTCGCAATCGCGGACGTACCGAGGTGGCGTCTCAGGACCCCTGACGTAGGGGCCCCTGGTGACTGGCTTTCCGTTCCGGCAGGCGCCGTTGCTGAAAACTACCTCTCTGCGGTCACCCGCTTTCTCCCGACCCACGTCATCGTGGTCGATGCGTTTGACCGTGGGGCCAGGCCCGGCGCCGTCTCCATCATCCCTGCTTCAGCCATCCAGGGCATGAGCTTGTCGTCACATCAGCTTCCTCTCTGCTTGATCCGCGATTTTCTCTCGTTGAACGGGATCTTACGTCAGCTCTACGTCGGCATAGAGCCGAGCTGCATCGACCTTGGGACACTCATGACACCTCCAGTGAGAAGGTCGTCGCGGAAAGTAGCGCAAGCTATCGCGCGCCTGGCCCGCTGCCGAGACCAGGCGCGTTCTTTCCCCACTTGACGGTCTTCCTGTTAGGTGTTCTATCTACGACTGTTCCGCCTGGACGCTCGGAAGGTCAGTCGATGAACTTCAACTGTTTCAGCACGCCCACCATAGCGCGATAATCGTGGTACCCGACTACACCCCCGATCATCTTTCCTTGAGCATCGAAAAAGATCAGAGTCGGAACAGCCGGGACTTCATACTTGGCAGCTTCCGAGGGATATCGTTCCATGTTCATCGTAACGACGAAGATCTTATCCCCGTATTCAGTCCGAAGCCGCTCCAGTACGGGAACCATCATTCGGCAATAGGGGCACGAAGTGGTGTAGAACTCGAGAATACCGGGCTTTCCTTGCGCTACGATTTTCTCGAACTCTGCGGGGCTGACATCGGGGACTTTTGAAACCGGCCGCTCACTGCGGCTTAGCCGGAAATACCAGAAAAGTCCGGCAGCTACGGTTACTAAAACGAGAACGGCGCCGATTCTCAACACTCCGGAGGTGTGAATACCCCGGTTCACGACGGGAACCCCCTTTTTGACCGAATACACGAACTCGAACTCGATATGCTCCACAAACCCTGGTTCACATACTTCTTAAACGACGTTCGTACCAGGATACTTTCACTTTTCTCAGCCGCTAAAGGATAACCTTTGCCACCAATACATGGATGGCTATCCATTTAACAGATAAGTTAAGGTAGATTAAGATACGGCCTTACCAGCAGGTACACCCCGATGGCCAGGACGAGCCCGCCTCCCACCTTTCTTAGAGACTGCAGCGCTGCTACGTTCCTTTCTTGTTCAAAGAACGCACCGAACCCGGAAGTCGCGAGCCCGGCCAAAACCACCAGCAAGGATTGCCCGAGCGAGTACGCCAGGAGCAGCATGGCCCCACGAACCAGCGATCCCGTCGCCGCCACCAGCGCCAGGATGGCCAAGAGCGCAGGAGTGGCGCACGGCGATGCGGAAAGTCCGTACAGCGCTCCCATGGCAAGCCCACCTAGTGAACCCCCACCGGTCCACCTTCTTGACGGCCGCCTTTCCCCTTGCTTGCCCCTCTTCTCATCGTTCTGGGGCACTGGTGCTTCCGAAGGCAGAACTACCTTGCAGGTCTTCGGACCCCCAAAAGCTCCCAGATACCCAAGGCCCGCAACGATAAAGGCGATGCCTGCTACCCAGCGTATGGCCGGTACCGTTAGACACAGGGTCCGTCCGACCGCGCCGGCGACCATCCCCACTACGGTCAAAGAAACAACCATACCGGTGAGAAAGAAGACCAGAGCGCTTCCTCGCCCTCTTCTCTGGGTCCCCGCCAGGTGTCCCACGACCAGAGGAATCGCCGCCAAAGCGCACGGACTGCCGGAAGTGAGGATGCCGGCCAACAGCGCATAAAGCGGACCCAACACCGGGCTTTCCAGACCTTTGACGATGTACTCCATTTTTCTCACCTCCTTTTGTAAGTCACCAACCTAATCCGTTGTCCTGCCGTAGTTGTCATCTAACCTTACTACGTCATCCATCTCCGGAGTAGACGCTTCGTGAAGGACCAGATCCGTTCGGGCCCTGACCCTGTGGACAGTGCCCGGAGGGATGTCCACCGAAAGCCCCGGCTTAATCGGGATCTCCTCGCCGCCGAGGTACAGAGTTCCCTCGCCCGAGGAAAAGAACATCGTCTCAGATTTCCGTTGGTGATACTGCAAGCTCAAAGAATGACCAGCGTTGACGTAGATGGTCTTCCCGGCGTACCTCGGGGTATGGGCCCACCATACCTCTTTGCCCCACGGTTTTTCCACCACTTTCGGCAAAGCTTCCGTCCTGTCCCGATTCATCTGAGGACCCTTCAAATACTCCTGACGGGCAAGCCATGCCGCGCCCAGAATCGCCGCATCTACTCCCAGCGTGCTCACTACGTGCGGTATATCCCGCTTAGCTGGCAGAAACGCTCTCTTTTCCAGCTCTTCTTTGCACGCATCGAGATAAAGCCGGAGAGCCAGGGGATTGCCCTTCGCCATTCCGCCGCCGAACACCGCAGCCTCAGGGTCGAGTACCGTGAAAACCTGGGCCAGACCCCGACCGAGAGCGCGACCGGCGGTTTGGAGAACATCGCGAGCTCTCGCGTCGCCCGAAGCTGCCAGCGCGAACACTTCCGCCGATGGCTTGCCGTAAGCCCTTTCGATGGCCGGACCGGCGGCGAGAGCTTCGACGCAACCTTTTCTGCCACAGCCGCAGAGGGGCCCATCCGGGTTCACCTGAACGTGACCGATCTCTCCCGCGCCTCCCCAATGGCCCCGGTAAAGCTCTCCGTTCAAGATGAGCGCTCCGCCGATCCCCGTGCCGAGCGTCACGTAGACGAAGTCCTCGAATTCCCTGCCCGCGCCGAACCTCCTCTCCCCCACCGCCGCGGCGTTGGCGTCGTTCTCGAGGGTAACCGGCACTCCCAACTCTCTTTCCAGGGCCCGAGCGATTGCGAAGCCCCTCCATTTCGGAAGATTCGGCAAGGCGAGGAGCTGTTGCTCTTTGATATCCAGAGGACCCGGCGCGCCCACTCCTACTCCCAACAGTTCCGCGTTTCGATCTCCGAGGGTTTGGTTAACACCCGAAACGATCTGACGTACCAGGGATGCGATGGATTTGATGCCTTCGTCGGGGTCGTCCCTTACCGTAGGGACGCTCACGGAAAACACCACCCGTCCCGGCTCGCCGGCCAGGACGGCCCCTATTCTGGTTTTTGTGCCTCCCAGGTCTATGCCGGCGAAAATCCCGTTCACCATTTACACGACCTTTCGTATTCCACTGCTCTTGAGACACGAAACCCTGTGCCGTACTGAACCGATCATAGCCCAAAGAGAGGCAACAGGGGAACCGATACTCGCCTGGGGGAGCAGGACCTCTTCCTCCAGACACCAAGAAATCTCCGGCTCACGCGCGGTGCGTATGTGGGAGTCGACAGGGCAACCACTGCAAGGCGCGCAGGAACGCATCTCTCCTAATAAAAGGGCGGGTACACGGGAATTCGTGTTGCAGGTACCGGGCACATCTTGCTCGAACCGCTTATAAGGTTCGACGTTCCTCGGGAGGTGGTTCATCGATGAACAAAAACGAAAACGTTCTGCCGGAGCTGTTCATCGTACCGCACACGCACTGGGACAGAGAATGGTATGCTCCTTTCCAGGAGTTCAGACGAAGGCTCGTGAATCTCATCGATGAACTCCTCGTCATACTCGACGAGGACCCTGACTTTTCCCGGTTCACATTGGACGGGCAGACGATCGTCCTCGAGGACTATCTCGAGGTCCGTCCCAAAATGGAAAGTCGTCTTAAGAAAGCGATAGCTGCCGGGCGGATTGAAGTAGGTCCCTGGTACGTGTTACCCGACGAAAACCTGGTTTCGGGAGAGGCCATCATCAGAAACCTCGAACGGGGAGTGACCATTTCCCAACGGTTCGGGCGTCCTATGATGCTTGGATACCTTCCCGACCAGTTCGGCCATATAGCTTCGATGCCGGAGATCCTGTCAGGATTCGGAATGGACACGACCTGCTTGTGGCGGGGCGTCGGCCAAGACGTGAACAGCCCCGTATTCGTCTGGGAAGGACCGAGCGGTGCCCGAGTTACCTGCATCTACCTTCCCTTGGGCTACGGAAACGCCGTTAACCTCCCCATGAATCCGGACGAGCTCCGCCAGGAAATCGATGACATCGTGAGAAAACTCCAAACATGGCACAAAGCATGTCCTCTGCAGGGTCTCCCCTATCTTCTCATGAACGGCTCCGATCACCAGGAAGCCCAAAAAGGCCTTCCCGCCGCCTTAAAGTGGGCCCTCGACGGCAGAAGAACCTGGCAAATCGGCACTCTGCCAGAATATGCAGCTATAGTTCGAAGGCTGGTCGGCAAGGACGCGAGTCTTTCGGCGCATGTATTAGACGTTCATGAAGGTGAACTGCGTTCCCCGCTTCGCGCTCCCCTTCTCGTGGGGGTAACATCGGTTCGTCATTGGATCAAGCAGCGAGACTGGCAGCTTTCCCGCGATCTCGAGAAATACGCGGAGCCCCTTTCGGCACTGACGAGTCTCGCCGACACCGAACCTCCCAACTCCCAAGCTTACCTCGATGTCGCGTGGAAGTATCTCCTGCAGAACCAGCCCCACGACAGCATCTGCGGCTGCAGCGTGGACCAGGTTCATACCGATATGTCCTACAGGTTCGACCAATGTGAAATGGTCGTAAGAAAGCAAGTGGAAGAAGCGGGCAAAGCTCTGGCAGCGCAAGTCGACCGCTCTTTCGCAGGTGACCGGCCGGTCATCGTCGTTTATAACCCGGGCCCCGAGACGGACCAAGCTTTGGCCGAGGTGTCCCTGCGCGGCTTCCCGCCGGGAACGAACTACCTGGAAGATGCAGATGGGAACCTCTACCCGGTCCAGGTCAGGGCCGGCGGTTCCTCTATGATGCTCGAAGAAGACTTCTCTCCGAGCCAGATTCGTTTTTACTTTAGGTTCCTCAAAGGCCGCAAGTTCTTGAACTTCTACATAAACGACGCCCGCATTTCGTCGCCAGACTCCGGTTGGATCTTGCTGGAACTTGAAACGAGTGACCATCTCGAGGGAGACCTCGACGTCGAAGCTTTGAAGCGGGAACTCCTCTCAAGAATGGAAGCACAACCTCCCGGATTCAAAGTCCGGGTCCGAATCAGGACTTCCGGAGACCTCCAAGCTGTGTTTCGCCCGGGGCTCATGCCGTCGCTGGGGGTGAAGACCTTTGCCCCTGCTACAACCGCCAACTGGGGCCGAGAATCTGCGCCGAACGCAACGGCTTCGTCCGCAGACAGGAGCATTACACCTTCCCGCACGCCGAATAACGGGATCATACAGCCGGAAAACGCACGGGGCACGCCCTCCTTCCCCTCGACCGCCGGCCGGCTTTCCGTCTCCAAAAGGCACCTTGAAAACGAGTTCTTCCGCGTTGAACTCACCAAAGACGGGTACTTCGTCGTGACCGACCTCCGAACAGGCGTGGTGTATCCTGCCATAAATCTCTTCGTAGACGGGGGAGACCGCGGCGATGAGTACAACTGGGACCCGCCGGCGTCGGACAAACTGGTAAGCCGGCCGGTCCGAAGTTTCCTACCCTTCCGGTGCCCGCTACGTGTGTCCATTGAGGAAAAAGGACCGGTACGGGCCACCCTTCGAGTGGAGATGATTTACGCTGTACCCCGGGCTTTAGCCAGGGACAGGGACTCCAGAGACAAAAGGAAGGTTCCGCTCAAGATCATCACCAGGGTCTCCTTGGCGTCGGGAATCAGACGAATCGATTTTAAGACAACTGTGGAAAACCAGGCTCGGGACCATAGGCTTCGGGTGCACTTCCGCGTCCCGTTTATAGCGGAAAAATCCTATGCCGGCTGCCAATTTGCCGTGGTAGAAAGGAGCGTCCGTCCCGTGGCGGGCCTGAGCGAACCAACGCAGGCCGGCCAAACGACCCCCCCTGCCGAGACCCCGGTCGGTACCCATCCCATGCGGGATTTCGTGGACGTAAGCGACGGGACGAAGGGACTCGCCATCTCCACGAAGGGGCTCTTCGAGTATGAGGTGATTCCTGGAAAAGACTCGAGCGATCTCGCCATCACTCTGATGAGGTGCGTCGGGTATCTCTCCAGGCCCGACCTGCGTTTGAGGCCCGGAAACGCAGGACCTGAAATCGAAACACCCGGTGCTCAATGCCTCGGCCGGTGGCCCTTTGAGTACTCGATTTATCCGCACGCCGGTCTCTGGGACGAATCTCGGGTGCATGCCTTCGCCCAAGCTTATCAGGCGCCTCCTCTGGCATTTCCGCCCGAAGAGCAGAAGAAAGCGCCGCGCATTCCGCCTGCAGCTGCTTTCTTCCACATCGATAACCCGGATCTCGTCTGGAGCGCCATGAGGAAGACCGCTGAAGGCGGCCTTCATCTCAGGTTTTATAATGTCTCGAACCGCCCGGGGCAGGCGAAGCTCGTGAGTCTCTTCCCGCTGCAGGAGGCAACCCTGGTAGACCTCGCCGGAAATCCCTTATCTCAGGCAAGTGGTCTGCCTTCGGCCAAGCTGATCAACAATAACGCCGTTGAACTGCGCTACGGGCCGTGTCAAATCATCACCTTGAAGCTTTCGGCTGTGCAGGCCCCTCAGCCTCACGGAGCCGGCCGAATGTGCCCGCTTACATCTCAAGACGAAGTTGAACCATCGAAGAACTGCGGCAGAAACTCCCTGTGAGCTTCCAGAAGCTCATCCACGAGCTTTTCCGCGACCGCTTTCGAAGGCACCAGGGGATTTGTGGCCATTGCCTCTACGGCAAGAGACCTGTCCCCCTCAAGTGCAGCTTGGGCGTTGACGATTTCCGCCTCCTGGATTCTCCTGATGAGGGTAGCCTGTTTTTCCGTTAGAGGAGGCACCGGGACAGGCCGCCACCCATCAGGACCGACGTCCGCGGGAAACTGCGCTGCGTGTCCCTGGGGAAGACCAGGCACGTTTCCTTCGTTTCGTTGTTGAATGATAAACCGGGCCCTTCGCCCTGAAAGAAGGGTCAGGATGACGCTGGCGGCCAGATCGCTGTGGGAAGCATGACCGCGGTGCATCCTTAACCGCGGCTTCGGGCTTGCCGCTTCTTTCTGGTAATAGGCATACAGCCTTTCTACCCGATCCATGAGATACTCAGCCCGGGTCATTTTCACCTTCGACAGACGGGAGAAGACTATGTCGGTGTAATAGTAGTATCGCAGGTAAGGGTCGGGGAGCGAACCGTGTTCTTTCACCAGTCTTATTGTGCCGAAAACCTCGCCGATCGGACGAACAAGAGAAGGAATCCACCTGGCCCACGAGCGGATCTTGGGCAGAACGTCCCTGACTTCCCCCTGTTCGCCCCGGGCGGGTTTAAGGTAAAGGTGATCAACCCATCCCGCGTGGTTGATACCCCGGTACTCCATCTCCAGTCTTGACGGTTCGACCCGCAAGAGCCTTGCGATTTCATGCTGAACCCCGCTGGGCTCATCGCACAGCGCGAGGAACCGTGCGTTCGGGTACTTCTTCAAAACCGCCTCGCATACCATCCCGGCGGGATTGGTGTACGATATGAACCAAAATCCCGGTTCAGCTCGCTTGAAAGCGGTATCCAGGAGGTCCATCACCACCGGTATAGACCGCCACGCGAAGCTCAGTCCTCCGGGTCCCACCGTCTCCTGTCCGATAACCCCGTGTCGGAGCGGGATACGTTCGTCGAGAGCTCGATGCCGGAGTCCACCGGGGCGCGGCTGAGCTAAAACAAATCTGGCCCCGTCAAGAGCTTCGTCCTTGTCAAGGGTATAGGTGACCTTTAGCTCGGCGCGAGCTTCATTTGCGAGAGCTTGCCCAAGCGATGCGATGATCCGTGCCGGTTCTTCGGCCACATCGTACAGGACCCAATACCAGCCAGCAAACAGATCCTTCTCCCGCAAGAGTGAAAGAAGGATGTCGGGAGTGTAAGCACTACCTCCCCCGACGATGGTAAGCTTGTTCACCGTGCCGTCACCTCTCCACGTTTCAGCCTGTGTTTAGCCTTTGCTCAGCCTCTGTTCAGCCTCGTTTCAGCTTCTTTTCAGTCTGGATTTGCGCTACGCCCCATCGTGCGTGGAGGCGAGCTTTCCTATACCACAGGCGACCCTTTGCTCATTCAACGAGGGCAGGTTCGGCACCTTCCCGGGGAGCAACATTCAGCCGGGTCCCCTGAGCAAAAGCTGAATTCTGGTCATGAGGTATGGACATCCGACGTTTCGTGTGCTACAAGTATCTCAATATCCAACTGAATAACCACTGGACCTTATCCAGAGCAGGCGAGGGACCGGCCCCATGACCCTGCGGCAACCCGCGACGCAAACGTCGCGAAGGTGCCAACTCCGGCAGAACCGGTCCAGCATAGGCGGTTCTGACAGATAAGGGGACGAAAATGTGCCTCTCTTCCTGTCAGGGAGGCATTTTCGTTTCCTCGGTGGGGTGATTCTATGATAACCGTCGAGCACCTTTGCAAATCCTACAATGGACCACATGGCCCCATAAAGGTTCTCAATGACGTGAGTTTCCAGGTACAACGCGGCGAAATCTTCGGTATCTACGGACCGTCAGGGGTCGGAAAAACTACTCTTCTTCGCTGTCTTTCGCTCCTGGAAAAACCCGATTCCGGTGACATCTTCATCGCCCGGGAGAAAGTCTCGTCCTTAGCAGGCAAGGACGCAAGACATGTGAGACTGCGTTTGGGCTTGAGCGTTGTGTTTCAGGGGTACAATCTCCTGAACTCCAGGACCGCCCTGGGAAACGTGATGCTTCCCCTCGAGATCAGAAGGGTTCCCAGGGCCGAAGCCAGATCGAAGGCAAAGGAGCTTCTGAAACTCACCGGGCTCGGGTCACGACAAGACTTTTATCCTTCGAACTTGTCCGGAGGTGAAAAGCAACGGGTCGCCATAGCTCGAGCACTCGTTACTGAACCGCGGGTCCTGCTCTTGGACGAGCCCACATCCGCTCTGGACCGGGAAACAGCTATCTCCATCTTACAGCTCGTGGAAAAGCTCAATCGCATCTACTCCGTGACGGTGCTGATCGTGACGCACCAAATAGAGCTGGCCAGACCGATTACGAGTAGGGGAATCTTCATGTCTCCAAACGGGAAGGGCGTGGAGGTGAAAGAGAATGTCGTCAATTGAGAGGACCGTAGCTTTACTCTGGCCGGCAACCCTTGAAACGTTCGCAATGGTGGCGTGGTCGCTCTTCCTTTCGCATCTCCTGGGGATCCCTCTCGGCCTCCTTTTGGTGCTCACGGGACCCGGGGGAGTCGCTGAAAACAAGCTCGCATACAGGATTCTTGATGCCGCCGTAAACTTCGGGCGCTCGGTACCTTTTGTGATCTTGACGGTGAGCGTGGTGCCCCTCACGCGTTTTCTCACGGGTACGTCCATCGGTCCGGTGGCAGCAGTGGTCCCCCTTACCCTCGCGGCCTTACCCTTCGTGGCGAGACTTACCGAGACCGCGGTTCTTACAGTGGATCGGGGAACCATCGAGGCGTGCATATCCATGGGCGCTTCCCGGTTTGACCTGATAAGGTTCGTTTTCATTCCCGAGTCCCTTCCCTCCCTGGTCTCGGGTATGGCCATAACCGCGGTGAACCTGGTGGGCTACTCAGCCATGGCCGGCGCTATCGGCGGAGGCGGTCTCGGCGATCTGGCCGTCAGGTTCGGGTACCAGCGTTGGGAGACCGGAATCATGCTGGCCTCGGTGGCGGTCCTTGTCGCGGGCGTTCAGATCATCCAGCTCCTCGGCGACAGGATATCGCGCCGGCTAAGGAGGTGACGGAGCGACGCAGCAGTTGAGACATGTGTCCGTTACAGGCCATTGAACTACCCAAACACGCCGTCAGGCGCAGTAAGGGTACAAGACCGGGGGTACATCCAATCCTGGTTTGCGGCTGGAAAGACGCAAAAGGAGTGCTCCCACAGAAGAAGAGGTGAGGTAAATGAAGAGGTCAAGATCAGTTTCTTCCGCAGTTACACTGCCCGTCGTCGCCCTCATATGTCTCGTCGTGTTTTCCACGGCACTCGGGGGCTGCCGTAAGCACCAGAAATCACTTAAGGTAGGAGCCACCTCGGTACCTCATGCGGAGATCCTGGAGTTCGTTAAACCAACCCTTGCGAAGCAGGGAATTACTCTGGAAATCGTCGAGTACAATGACTACGTCCAGCCAAATCTGCAGCTTGCCGACGGCGAGCTCGACGCCAACTACTTCCAGCATGTACCCTACCTTGAGGATTTCTGCGCATCGCGAAAGCTCGACCTGGTTTGGGTGGCAAAGATCCACATAGAACCGATGGGAATCTACTCGAACAGGGTGAAGTCCCTCTCGGAGTTGAAGGACGGCGACAAGATAGGGATCCCGAATGACGCCACCAACGGCGGCAGAGCTCTTGCTCTCCTGGAAAAAGCAGGTCTCATCAAACTGAAGGAAGGATTGGGCGTGAAAGCGACCGTCCAGGACATCGTCGAAAACCCGAGGAATTTCCGGATAGTGGAGATCGAAGCGCCGATGCTCCCAAGAGTGCTACCCGACCTAACGGTCGCCGTCATCAACGGCAACTTCGCCATCCAGGCGGGGCTTCAGCCGACGAAAGACGCCCTTTTCCTCGAAAGCGGCGACTCTCCCTTTGCGAACGTACTCGTTGTCCGCAAGGGAGACGAAAAGAGAAAGGACATACAGGAGCTGGCTAAAGCTCTTCAAAGCCACGATGTCAGGAAATTCATCGAGGAGAAATACAAAGGAGCGGTGATACCAGCTTTTTAAGCGTCCGCAAGCCGGTCGAAAGTAAGCTTCGAAGCGCTGGGCGCCCATTACCGGAACACCCAGCGCTTCGTCTTTAGCCCCCTTCTTTGTCAGCTGTTACCCGTTGCCTCCTTCTGGATCTTCATCCAGTGGTACATCCATACGGGCAACCCGACGAGAACGTAAGCAAGCGCCCGGCGCAGATTAGAATAGCGGGAAGCCAGAAAGTTTCTCCTAGCCTGCTCCTTTTCGAACTGGATCTGTTGCTCGATGATCTCTTTAGGTATTTCCGTCTCCCGGTCTGGGATCTTGTATCTGCTGTATATCTCGGCAGGACCGGGTTCGTAGTAAGTCTGGGGGATGAAGAAATCGGCGACAGCCATTACGAATTGAATGAGGCCTGCCACCAGGATCATCAGGGCGACGAAAGAGACGAGATACAGATAGATCTGCCTCAGTGAAAGATTCCTCATTTCGCATTACCTCCCTCCTGCGCCACACGAAAATGCATCTTCGTCCTACTCTGACTCTGACGTAAAAAGCTCGTTCCGGTTCCGACAAGTCGACTCGCCATCCGGGATAAGAAATGCGTCGCGATTCATCATACCAGAAGAGTGCGCTAATACCAATGCCAGGAACCTTGCTAACCTCGGCGTTGCAGAAGTTTTTTCGAGGACCTCAACGATATTTCCGAAGTCATCCAGAAGCTTCAGTATCAAGTCTACAACCTCCTCTCGCAGTTTCCGGTAGTCAACGATTCGAGGTCATCAGCGTGACTGCTGAGCCTATGCATGAAGAGTCGCCCGACGTTCAAGTCCGGGGCGGGGCCAGGCAGGAGCAGTCCGGTTCAGGAAGTTCCGGGCCAAGTGACCGTTACCGGGAGTTCAAACCCCATCCGGCGATGAAAACTTTCCTGTACGTGCTTTCCCTTGGAATCCTGACCTTGAGCACACTGTCGTGGAGCATCCCGGTATCGGTCTTCGTCCGCGATCCCTGTGTGTTCTGGATAATAGGCGTTGGCGTGCACGTAGTCTACGTAGTCCTGGCATTATGGTTCATTTCCTGGGTGCCGAGGTACTACGAAAGAGTGCGGTACGGCATACAAGACGGCTGGCTCGAGGTTGAAGGGGGCGTGTATTGGCGAAACAAGTCAAGACTGCCCGCGGCCAGAGTTCAACTGGTGGAGGTAACTCAGGGGCCCTGGCAGAGAAAGTACGGAGTTTACAACGTACTTGTGCACACGGCAGCCAGAGGTTCTGACATACAAGCTGAGCTCGGATATCTCAACGTCGAAAACGGTGAGGCGCTGCGAGACCGCATCTTGGCTGAGGTACGAGCCACCGGCTTGTCAGGGTCGGGATTGAACGGCTTCACCACGAGGGCCGGATCTGCCATCGCAACCGAGCAAGATAGACCAACGAGTTTGCCCGGACGCGACGGAGTTCAGCCGGGGGCTGCGGCGATTCGACCCGACATGACTCTCGGGGAAGTGATGGTGGCGAAGATTTCAGAGCTTTCGAGCGTAGCCCAGCAGATCCTCGAAGAGCTCAGATCACAGCGGAATCGCCGCTAGCTCGGCCGCCCCCCCGGATTCATGGCCTCCCACGCGTCTTAGGTTCCTTCGCGCTGTAGAGGGCGAAGCTGTGCTATTCAACCTTGAATATCACGCGCGATCCGTACTGTACGGCCCATACTTCGCCACCGGGATTGAACAGGAACCGCGCGTGGTTATCAACCCCTCTGATTGTGATGCATGCTGCTCCAGGTCCGGTGAGCTTGACCGGGTATTCTTTTGACTCGATTTGAGCAGTGAGCTCACCGCTCTTCAACTCGACTTTTATGTCGGCGCCTTCGCCCGAACGATATCTGCCGCATAGCTTCCTCATTCCTTCCAGGGTCTCGTGATATTCTTTCGTCACAACCGGCGGATGATCGACCGGTAGCCCCAAAAGCAGGTTGACCACCCCCAGCCACACTTTGGACGAAGGAAAACCGGTCAAGTTGGATAGCACGGCAACGCCTACTTGCTTCTCCGGCACAAAACCAATGTTTGAAGCTACTCCCCTCAGCGACCCGCTGTGTTGCACGAGGGTCACTCCCGGCCCGTAACCAAGCCGTACGTTAAAGCCGTACCCGTACCACACATCCCGGGGGTAAGGGTAATAAGGGGTGATCATCCTCGATATCGAGGCCTCGGAGATCACTCGCTGCGACCGGCGGCGGTCGCCTCCGGGCCCCACCACCTTCCCGCCGCGAATGTACATGTTCAAATACTTCAGAAGGTCCACCACGTTAGACTTAAGAAACCCGCAAGCTGTAAGCGCGGGCGCTCGAGACCACCTTTGAGTGCACCCTGTTTTCTCGTGCTCATCCCGGTAATAAAGCTTCGTTACCTCGGGAAAATCAGCCAGCACCTCCACTCTCGTAGTGGTTGATGACATGCCCAGGGGAGACAGTACATGCTCCTGCAAGTACGTCTCGTAGTCCTTGCCGGACACCCTTTCGATTATGGTTCCGAGGAGCCCGAAAGCATCGTTGGAGTAGCTCACGTACTCGCCTGGAGCGCCGAGAAGCTGGTAGTCGTGGGTGGCGATGAAATGCATGAGCTTTTCGGGCGTGGAGACGCTAGGCCGTTCCGGTCCCTCCGGCACAGCCGACTTTTTGACCTTTTCGCCATGTTCGTCTTCGCGCGTTTCAGCAGCCCCATCCTTACCCCGCGCCTTGCAATGTCTCGAAGAAGAACTATCCGTCGTTAAGTCCGGCCCGCTCTCAGGCGTGCTTTCGGCGATGGCGTATTCCAGAGACGGAAGCGGAGGAATTCCGGCAGTATGGGTCAAGAAGTGGTGAATCGTCACCCTATCAGCCGTAGCCGGGTCGGGCAGATCGAATTCAGGTAGATACCTTTTCACGGGGTGATGAAGGGAAAGCTTACCGCTTTCGGCGAGCTGAAGGAGGGACAGCGCAGTGAAGGATTTCGTAACCGACGCTATTCCGAACACGGTCTCGGGAGTCGCTGGGAGTTTCTCATCCAGGTCCCGGTACCCGAATCCCCGGCAATAAACCACTTCCCCACCTACCGTGATCCCAACCACGACTCCCGGAGCTCCATGCTCCTCCATTAGTTTGGCGACGAATTCTTCGAACCGTGTGGGATCGAACTTGTCGGATGACATCGGCTTGTTTTGTTTGTGCAACGCTCAATCCCTCCATACCAACTGAACGGTTAACCAAGAGTCCATAGCGTTGGTTCACTCGCAAGGAGCAGCGCCCGCCATCTCAGGAGCATCGAACCACATCCCGCCAACGATGGGAGTACTGAAGACCTCACCGCGGCACCCGTCTGAACTACCTGTGACGGGCAGGTAACAGTACAGTTTGGTGTGACACGTTTCGGACCACTCCTAACCAGCCGGCAAGCTCTTTGTCGCTCATCCTTCTAAGGCATCTTCTACGCGTTCCACCACGCGCGCCCCTCCATCCACCATCTCGCGGAGGGCCTTTTCTCCATCGCCAGGGTTGACATCTACCGCTCGAATCCCGTTACGAATCACCGCGACCCGGAAGCCGTCTTCAAGAGCGTCTAAAACAGTCGCTTTTACACAATAGTCGGTCGCAAGTCCTCCAACGTAGACTTGGGTTACCGCGAGCTTGCGGAGCCAATCCCCCAGGTTGGCGCCCTTCGGGTCTCCATCGAGCGTACCCTCAAATCCCGAGTACGCCTCTTTGTCAGGATGAAAGCCTTTTTTGAAGATCGCGCCGTCGACGATGAGATCGGGATGGAACTCAGCACCCCGCGCACCCTGCACGCAGTGAGGAGGCCAGGGTCCTCCGTTTTCCCGGAACGAACAATGGTTTTCCGGGTGCCAATCCTGCGTGTAGGCAATGGGAAAGTTCCTCTCTTTGAAGTACTGAACCCAGCGGTTGAGCTCCGGAACAACCTGATCACCCCCGGGGACGGCGAGGGCCCCTCCCGGGCAAAAGTCATTCTGAACGTCCACCACGATTAGGGCTGGTCTTCCCTGGGACATCATGAACACCTCCTGAGGATACTGTACATCCTCTTGAGCCCATAGACTACCTGGTACCCGCGCTCGGGTTAACCTGGAACAATTGTGTTTGCAGCTGGACGCTTGAACGGAACTTCAAGTCCCGGATGCCGGGACAAGACGGTTGCCGGTTCATAGACCCGCTTCGCGCTTGGCTTCGCCAGCGTCTTTACCTGGGCGTATCTGAACTGCCATCAGCAAGCGCTATAATTAAGGCGGATCATCCGGGACGAGAATCCCTGGCAGGGAGTGAAGAGAGTGACCGGCGCAAAGTCGACACAAGATAAACCCAGAAAGCGAGTGCTTTTCATATGTACCCATAACTCCTGCCGGAGCCAGATGGCCGAAGGCTTCGGACGACTGCTGCTCAGCAAGGACTGGGATGTCTTATCGGCAGGGCTTGAGCCCGGCGAGCTCAACCCCGTGGCAGTGAGAGCTATGAGGGAAGTCGGCGTAGATATCAGCGGTCAGCGCTCCAAAACGGTTACACCTGAGATGATCGCCGGGGTAGATCTCGTGGTGACTCTTTGCGGGGATGCGAGAGATAGGTGCCCTGTCCTGCCCCCCGGAGCATCTCACGTCCACTGGCCAGTTGAAGATCCGGCTAAAGCTCAGGAAACCGAGGACCAAGTCATGCTGGCCTTCAGGGAAGCAAGGGACGCCATCAGGAGGTACTTCTTCGAGTACTTCGGCGTGTGAAGACATACGTTACCGGGGTGACGGCGGTTGTCATCCTTTTGAGTGCTCTGGACTTCTCGCTGTTATACCGGCAGGCAAAAAGGAAGGGTACCTTGTCCCTGATGTTAGGACATCGGTGCAGGGAAAATGAGGCGGACAGGCGTTTCGCATGACCCGAACCAGAACAAAGCCTTGAGTAGCTCGGTGGATGCTGCTATAATGGCACTGACGGTCGGGCTGTGGCGCAGCTTGGTAGCGCGCTTGAATGGGGTTCAAGAGGTCCCGCGTTCAAATCGCGGCAGCCCGACCAGTTAAATTTGGCGACCCGTGAACTCGACCTCAGCAAGTTACAGCAAGGTTACCGGAAAACACTTCGCCTGGATTCGGAACTTCGAAACCTCATCGTGGAGTACGGCAATGTTCCGCCCGTTTATAACACCCGCCCCTGCGTAGGTGTAGCAAGTGTGCCCTGGATGTACGGAAGAGTCGACGTCCCGATTCTCCCAAGTCCCATTATGCCGCCATTGGCCGGCATACGAGTCTGGAACCCGTACTCAACCAGCGGACGTGACCGGAGAATAAAGGTTCACTCCCGCATGATCTACTCCATTCTCAAACACTCTACCGGATCCTGGTTGGAAGCTACTACTAGCGCGGGACCGAGCCCCGACAACGCGCCAAGAGCTCCCGACAGCCCCAGCGCTATGCCGAACAACCTCAGCCACTTCGGCACACCAACCGCCCTCAGTACCCCTATCTCCTTCCGCCTGTTCAGTACCTCCACTATCATGTAGTTGAATATCCCTATCCCCGACCCCATCAGCGCTATCGAACCGGACAAACTGAATATCTTCCCGCTTTTCGCCCGGAATTCCCTGTACTCGCCCAGGACCTTGAAGGGTTCGACCACCTTGAACGCCACTTCCCCGTTTTCCACCGGCAAGAGCGATAGGATGGTCTCTTTCGCGCGGGCACCCCGACTACCTTCTCTCGGGACGCTACGTTCAGCCGGCTTGTCATGAGATAAGCTGAGCAAAGGGCCAGTTGTTCTTCAAACTGCCCGACCTTCAAGTAGTCGTCCACCGTAGGATATCCCCTGCTTATGCCCAACCTCGCCCTGTCGAACGGCTCATGACTCTGGATGGACAAACCGTTCCTCCCTGCGAGATCGGCAAGTCTATCGACTTTAGCTTCAGTAGCTCTTCCCAACCCCTGAATCACGACCATCGACACAACCGCAGCCACAACTCCTAAAGCGGCGATGACCGACCCTACCCGGACATCGAGGAATCGTCTGTGTGTGAACACGTCCTCTCCGATGGCTTCCACCGGATCGGACTCTACGGCGACGGCAGGCGGGACGAGAATGGCTAGAAGGTACGCTAGAGAAGCTACCGCAACGTTAAGACCCATCGTCTTCAGGCTTACCACGGATTCTTCCTGGATCACTCACCCATTCATATACCAGAGCCAGGGCGGTCTTTCCTGCTTCCGAAGCCGTACCCTCTACGTTTTTAAACCAATGTACCGGACACTACTCTATCGACGCCTTTGTCCAGGAGCTCAAGAAGTCCTGGCTCGTAGCACGTTTGGGCTTAAAACGCCGCTTTAGATGTTGCAAAAAACTTTCCTGCGACCGGGAGCTGGCAGGCTAACCGGCGTTGAACGTATGGTCAAACCCGTGTCTAAGAAGTCGGTTGCAATTCAACCGCTCGAACTTCGGACGGGGCGCCACCGTGGCGTCTCCCCTTACGTTGCAAAAGCTTATTGTGTGCCGCCCCGCGTTTCTTTCCGTCTAATTCCAAAGGGCAAGCCGGACAAGCTTCTCCGAAGGAAGGACCCAGTAAGCCTCAACCTGACCGGAGTAATAAAGATGAAAGAGTAGTTCGGTCGGGGATTGGTAATTTCCATGGCGGCAAAACGTCCGGCGCTTCGGGGATTACAGTCTTTCGACCGGTCTTCGATCTGGAGGTCCAGATACAGAAGCTCGCCTTCCCTTTCCTGACGTATGATGCAATCGATGCGCTAGTCCTCCACCGGCGCCTGGTAGACGTCAAAGCCTCGCCGGAGTAACTCGGCTCTGACAAACGTATTCCTGCCGTTTGCCGAATGAGGCAGTGCTGCGAAAAGTGCGGCCTTTATGTCCAGTACTTCTCATGGATTTTCACTTCTTCCAAGGACAGCTCTGGTAAGCTCCTGGACTTCGCCCACGGGGCGTTCGAAGAGATGCTGCAATTCGGAATTAGCCCTTCCATGCCCTCAATTGGCCTGCCAACCATAGGTATCCGTCGAGTTCCCGAGTGGTCACGGGAAAATCCAGGGCATCCTTCAACGCTGAAAATCCGGCCGCAAACTGTTCATACGAGAGCCCTTCCTTGCCTTTCCCGTTTAAATGGTATGTCAGCATCTTAACCGCATACGAGTCGTAAATAGGGAATTGATTTGGATCAATGAAAAAGTGGGTGAATGTGGACGCAAAACTCCGGAACGTCCGAGTTATGTGCTTGGACCCACTGACAAATTTCACCTTAGCCAGCTCCTCTACGAGGGCGGGAGTAGCCGGTAACGTGGTATTTCCCGAGATGCTGCATAAGTGCTGGGCCACCTCTACTAAGGCGTAAACCTGGGTTCCATAGAGGGCGTTGACGGCTGCCGCTTTGAGCAGGGTCGATTTAAAATCGAAGTCCGGAAAAAACCCGGCTAGGGAATCCAGCGCCTCATCCGTCGCCTGCTACCCCTTGCATTTCTGGTACAACTGCAGGGCAGCTTCTATCTGCCGGCGTTCAAGAGGAACGGCCGGTTTTTTAAACATGGCTCATTTCATCGCAATTCCCAGGCGACCGCTTCTGCCAAGCTGTCGCTTTCATCGCTAAGGAAATCAAGGTCGGTTAGTCCCGTTGAAAAGGCGAAGTCCGGAGGGTACAGACAATTGCAGGACTGGCATCTACGGACATGAACAACGCCTAACCGCAAGTCCGGACAGAAAGGAGGCAGTCTCTGATGAAAGCGGAGCACTGGCTTCTCTTGGTCGCAATCGCTATCGTGGGAAATGTCTGCTTCTATGTACTTCCCAACAAGCAAGACTTCCGGCCGTCAGTCCTAGGAGACCTTACCGCTGGGTTAACCGGGGCTCTTGTAACCGCACTTATGGTTGACCGAGTCATCGAAGCACGAGAGGACAGAGAAAGGAAGCGTCTTAGGCAACTCGCATTACGACAACTAGCACCTGTGTTCACCGGGCACGTTCACTTGATTGCCCAGTGGGTCAAAGCGTCCTCGGAGAAGCCCGAGAGGTTTCCGACAACAATAGCTGAGCTTTTGAGCAGAGAGACTTTGAACAATCTCCGCTATCTCGACTTCTCCAAGCAGGCACCCACGCACCCAACTATGTCGTGGCTCCAATACTCTAGCCGTGAGTTCGAGCGCCTTGATGCAGAGATAGAAAGGCTCATCGATCGATATGCTTCTGTATTGGGTAGTGAAGACTTGACTGCCCTCGAAGAACTCAGAACATCGTCCCTAACTCGGCTCGTCAGAGCAGCCGTCGTCATGCCAGAGCTAGACCAGCAGTCTCAGATCCGTAGGTCATACAACATTCTATACGACACTTCGGTGATGGAGCTGGTCTATAACCATGCGAAGTCCGTCCAGAAGGTATCCTCTATCATGAGAGAGGTGGCGGACCCCGAAACCGGATTGGTACGGATCTGGATGGACGATATGGCCCCACAATGGATGTCCGCTCGATGGACTGAGCGATACGGCCCCACCGTACAGGCTGGCTCAGGTGGCCCGCCCATCCATGTAGGAGTTCAACCTCGCCCACCAGCAGGTTGTGGTGAACAAGCGGAAGACACTCTGTCAAGGCCGGTCTAAAATTCACCCGTTTTGGCTGGTTGAAATTTCCCCCGCCCCCTGTTTTGTTGCCGGTCTTGCGTACGTGGTCGCAAACAGACCGGCGCGCTTCTTTTCCCGCAACCGCCAGCTCTCGCCTCGGATGTTGATGATATGCGAATGATGCAAGAGCCGGTCGAGGATCTCGGTCGCCACTACGGTGTCCCGAAGATCTCGCCCCACTCCCCGAATGCTTTGTTTGAGGTCAGGATGATGCTCCCGCGCTCGTACCTTGCCGAAACCAGTTGGAAGAGCATCGTCGCCCCCACGGAGTCGAAAGGCAGGTAACCCACCTCGTCGATGATGAGCACCTTAGGCGCGAGACACGCCCTAATCCTCCTCTTCGAGTCTCTGGTCCGCGTAGGCCTTCCGGAGGTCCTGGACAAGAGCATGGCTGTAACGGAGTACACGCCGATCCCGTGACCGATGGCCTCAATGACCAAAGCCACGGCCAACTGCGTTTTTCCGACCCTCGGCGGTCCCAGAAGAATGACGTTGGCGGCTTCCTGCACGAAGGACAAGGTCGCGAGTTCCCTTACCTGAGACTCATCGATGGACGGCTGGATCGAGAAGTCGAACTGGTCCAGAGTCTTCTGAAACGGCAGATGCGGAGGCCGTGTCCTCGCGGTGATGTACCGGTCCCTGCGAGCCAGAAGTTCAGCATCCAGAAGGTCCACCAGGAAGTCGACGTACGTGAGGTCCTTCTGCGAGGCTGTCTCAAGCTTGCTGTCCAGAAGTCCTGCGGCCTGAGTAAGGCCGAGATCGATGAGTTGCTGGCGGGCTCTCTCGATGGCTATCATCCTTCAGCCACCTCCGCAATGGCCTCGTAGGCCTTGAGAGACCGCACTTTGACGCCAACGCTGCTCACCCGGGTGGCCAGCGCCCGCTTGGCGCCCTCGTCCGAACCGAGAGGCACTCCGCCGTTCTCTCGTACTTCAACCGTCCTGCTCGCAAAAGCCCACGGCACGCCGTACCAGCTACCGCCGAAACTCGAGAAACCGTCCTTGCTGACCTTACGGTCCTCGCCCATAAACTGCAGAAACGCTGGTCTGTTCGGGAGGGGACGGAGACCTTCCTCTACTAGCAGGTCACACGGCCTTTTCTGCGTCGTGACGTGCATCAGCCTGTTCGCGACTGCGTCGCACCATGCCCTGACCTGTCTGTGTCGAGATCGGTGAATCTGAGCCCCGGCCAGAAACTCTGCCTCAGGTAACCTGTCGATGTCTCCACCCGCCCCTTCGTCTGGGCACGGTAAGGCCGGCATGCCCTGGGTTCGAAGCCCGCCAGGAGCGCAAAGTCGCGGAACTTCTCGTTCCAGACAGGCCTTCCGCCATCGTCTCGGCCCGATATGACAAGCTTCAGATAGAGGGTGCACTCAGGCACTCCCCCGAAGTACTCTTTCCGTCTACGCAATCCGACGTCACAGAAAAAACGGTCGGCGTCAACCGAATTCGGTGGTCGCATGGCTGCGGATCGGGTGATCGGCTCAAATCGGACGCGCTGGTCCGACGCGACGGGACGATGTGGTCGGATGTCCCCTGATCAGCTGGTCGCTTCGTACCGGATCAGGTGGTCGGATAACGGCGAAATATGCATTATGGTTCAGGGGGTGCATCCGAAACTGGTCCAGGAGCAACTGGGTCACGCCCAAATTGCCACGACGATGGATCGACACAGCCATGTCCTGCCGGCCGTGATGGAAGAAGTGGCCCGCAAGATGGATTCGATCCTTCGCACCCACAAGAAGCAACGGTGAAGACTCTGCTGCGCCAGGGCCGGGACCAGCCGAACACGCCCGTCCCGTTTCGTTTTCCTGTCAGGAGGGGCGTTGATGCGCTCGGGATTTGTGGGTTACGCCGGTCGGGGAGCCGGGACTTTAACCCAGGGCCTCATGGTCCCAAATTATCGTTGGACCGTCTACCGCCATCTATTACTGTCTCTACGCTGCGGGAATATTCCATGCCCGTTCACCATTTTGACCATTTTTCTACCCCCATTCCTGTCAGTTTTCCTGTCAACTCGCCTCATGGCACAGCCGTCAGCATGCGAAGATACGGGCCAAAAGTCGCATGAAGACAGCAAGCCCTGATCGCAGAACTTGCTCCGTTTAAGCTGGAACTTGAGCTTGACACCAGGGTTTTGGCGATCCCGCGACCTTGAGCTTCTTCCAGCACCCACAAGCACCTAATAACCCAAAGCCCGTCGCCAGCGAGAGCGAGAGGAGCAGCATCGACCGGCATGATTTCCAGACGAGCGACCAGCCTACCGTTGTGGAAAGCACCTAAGGTCCTGACGCCCAGAGCTGCAACGTCCTGGTAGATCCGGGCGCTCTCCCGTAACACCTCTTGAGGGTCAGAACCCGGCATTGTACACATGACGTTGACCAAGTCAATGTCCCCAGGAGGAACCTCCCGTATCTCAGTTACAGCTTTACCGTCCACGCTGCTCCCTCCTTTGACCTTGATTGGACGGCGGCCTTAACTCGCGCGAAGCTGCGCCGAAACGATTTCCTGGTTTACGGCCGAAGAGGTCTCTGGAGCCTGCGGCTCGGGAGCACCAGGACCGGGTAACGGAACGACGACCCACAAGGCACATTCGATAGAAGCCGCTACCGAACGGAGCGAATGGTCACGACGTACAGGTGTATCGGCATACCGTTGTCGTTGGGTGCCTTCACGTTGGGTACGAAGCCGAGACCGAATTCCCTGTCGATAGACAGGAGGCCATGACTAAGTCTCACCATCTCTTCAAATACCTCTTGAACACTATATTTCCGCATGGTCGAACTCCGGTACGGGCCAAGAATACTCCCCGGTTCGGGACGATAATGTCGCTCTCCTGAGCTGGCCTCAGCTGCTACGCTTTCGGCCATTCTCTGCGAATACTCCTGGAGATCTTTGGCCTGAACGAGTTCCACAAAGCCTAGCTTCGTCCTCTGGGCATTTACGAGGCTTAGGAGCTTCTGTGCGACCTTCTCGCGCGAAACTTCGTCTTCGCCCTGGGCAGCTTCGGCGACCGCGAAGACGAGGATGTACAGATCGCCTTTCCGCCCCTCAGGGCCGGGAACGCCAGGCATGAACCCCACACCCATCACGCGCATCTTGGGACTGAGCATAATTCCCTTGTCACGCTCACGCCCCATTATGTCCACGAAGACGTCCCGAGGGGTTCCGAACGCGCCATAACTAATGCACTCTGAGGCGAACCACGGCTCGCCCAGCCCAGGGATATCGTGAGTCGGCCCGCACTCACCGGCCTGCATGGCGGCGGCAAGGGCCTCGGCCCGGCGCTGCGCAAGCTGCTCGGCGGGCTTGCTGATAACGAGTTCGGCGAGCCCATGGCTCTTCCGCTCCGCGTTGACTAAGGCGAGTATCTCCGAATTCGCCTTTTCCCTCGCCGCATCGTCGGGCTTCGATAGTGCCGGCTCCGGCTGAGGAGCAACGGCTATGGGCTGTGACGTACCGGGTTCCGACTTTTCTGCCGGCGCGGCCTCGTTGCAGCCAACAAGCCACAACGCCATGGTCAGGGCGACGGACACCAGCAACCATCTGTAGTTTTTACTACGCCTTTTCACAGGCGACACCTCCCCGAATTCGGGGCATAAGTGTGGTTCTGAGTTCCTTTTCGTTTTAGCGACGAAACACGAAACGATTGTGGCTCCAGAACTAGAACGAAGTGTCAAAGCACCAGTGCGAGAAAGCGCTGCTACGATGGGTCTTCGCTTGGTCTGCTCTATGCTGAAAAAACCACTACGTGCGCCGTCCGGGGCGATGACCACCTCCTCAAAAACCAACGTTAGTCTGCCATCAATTAGGCGACCACTCCCCTAACCCACTAAATAAACCGGGTTGTGGGATCTTCTCCCTCTCTGTGCCGGATTCCTCCAGAGAGCGCGGGTAGCTGGCCTGACATATGCCAGCATCTGCAATTCTGCTAGCGAGTTCGCGAAGGGCCGGTACAATCAGAACGTTACTACCTTTCGGTTTCCCGGTTTTACGCGAGTGAGATAAACGTACGGGCGGTTCGGTTTGTAGAGAGTCCGGATGTATTCAGGGCGCGGAATATCTATAATTTCACTAACGTTCTGGAGAGGTGTTGGTGTTCTCGGCGGACAAGAGAAGGCTCCCGGTTTCTGAAGCTTGTGGTATCGTATTCCCCTCAGACTCGAGGGAGACTTCCGATCGGGGCTTTAGGTTGGGTCCTTACGCTGGAGCCGGCGATGGGATTCGAACCCATAGCCTACTGATTACAAATCATTGCCCAGCCGTTCACGATTGTTCACACGCGTCGTTGTGCCTAAGCGACGTTTTATAACCCAAACGTGCTGTAAAAACGCCTTGCTAAGGGTGGTTGATTTTGCGGTCGTGACACATTGACAGCCACCCTGACAGCCACGGGAGAGTACATCCATGCAAAACCCGAATGTCTGTAAACACAAAACAGCAATAACGGCTTCTTTCTTGTGTCGATTAAGGAGATTGAGCCATACCTGGACGGATATCGCCTCACGAGTCGTTACCAGGGATGCCGGCGGCTTGGAAAGCCAGAAGGTTCGTCTCAACGGCTTCTTTAAAAGGACACATGCCACCAACGCAAAAAAGAGCGGAAACAGCGTTTCGGTATATCCTGCAAATGGAAGGGAAAGGATACTCCATACGACGGAGACCAATATACCGACGACGAGAATGCGTCCAGCGATTTTGTACATCCCTCTATCCGCCTCCCTCCGTTGTATGGATGCTGGAATCATCTGTTTCAAACGTCGTCGCAACCCGGATCTAGATGCACCGGTATCTGTGGTTCAACGAGAATGCACCATCCTTCGCGGTTGCGGGTTGATGCGCTAGCATCCGTTTGAGAGATCCCAATTCGAGTTCGCTGGTATGAAAGATGGTCCTACTTGCCTACTCAATCATGCAGGGGCTGTCCGGTGAGTGCCTGGCGAGATTTCTCCGGATCGAAACCGGACTGTAGTTAGCATAGCAATAGACACACGCATGGCTACACGTGTTGTACGCACCCATGTCCCTCGATTGGACGCAAAGACATTCCCGTCTCTGGACAGGGTCTTTCGGAAAACGCCGTCCCGCATGCACCGGTTTACCTAACAGCCGGCTTATCAGTTCGCCGTCTACGCACGCACCGGGCCGAATTCCCGCCTCGGTAAGGTCCACAGGTTCGGCGCAAGTTCTTGCATCCATACCGTAAGTCGCCGCAATCTGGGCTATATCGCGGGCGAAATCCAGAAGCGTCTCCCTCCGGTCGGGATGTGTGACATCCTCAATGCCGATACGAGAAAGCTCCGTGGAGGTGTTCAACCGTTTCCGAACTTTCCCGTACACATCAAGAAAGCTTATGACAAGTCTCTCGGTGAATCCTCCGAGGTCTCTGGCGATACTGGCCAGGCAGTCCGCGTGGTACGCCAATGGCGTCAGCGTGCTGACGATGACCGGGTCATACCGCCAGATCACTCTCGAAGGCCCGAGCTTGTCAGCTAGCCTCCGGAACGTCTCTGTACGCTCCTTGACAGGTGGAACGTTCGGCTCGAAGACTCTCGGGTAGTCGTTCAAGGTGAATTGAAAGTAGTACCTGTACCCTAGGGAGTCCAGTTCATCAAGATGTTTCATGATGGGAGCGGGGTCTTTGCTCCAAAAGACGATGGCATCAACATCTTCAGGAAGAAGGCTGATTTTTCTCACGTCCGAAGGGTTAAACGGATTTCTCGAGTAAAAGAAGCCCTCTTTTATCCTGCGCATAAACCATTCGGTGAAAAACCTCGGGACATCTGTCCGCCGGCTCGCGCTGATGATCAAATAGCGCCCCTCCTGGTGGATCACCCAAGCTTCGCGTTAAGGGTCTATTGATGGTCAAATCCGAAAAGCCCGCTAATCCTCCGCCGGATAGTTGATGGCCCTCAAAGAATCCCTTATTTGCTCCAGGGTCGCAGGCTGGTCCCATTCTAGCGTGACCATCTTTGTTCTGGCGTCACCTTCAACTTTCTTTACTCCCGCGATTCTCCCGAGCTCCTTTTTGATAACCATCACGCAATGGTCGCAACCGATGTTTGGGATATGTAAAACGTCCCGGTGCATCTCTATCAACCTCCCGTTCTGCCCGGGTGATTCCCGGTCGCCCTTTCAGGGCTCCCTATTCGAGTTTACACCGTTCAGCTACCTTATAGCAGCAAGATTAGAGTTGATAGAGTCTTCCTTCTCTTAGCAGCTGCCAGTTCCTTCTACGGTTTAGCCGACAGTCCACCCGGCTTCATCTGCGCTTGCGTTTTTAAGTAGTGACCGCCCGCTACAAGAAATCTGCTGGACCACAGCGGGAAAGATATGTTAGGGAGCCTGCACGGCGACTCCAGAGGAGGAAGCTCAATCTACCGAATATCCTTAGAGACCACTCTATAGATCGCTTTTACGGAACAGTCTCATAGAGCATTTTTATAGAGCGCTCTTGATAGAAAGGTGGCGGCAAAGACGCGCATTCCGAAACGGCGGATCATTCGAAAAGACGACCAGCGTGGGCTGGGAATTATCCAGCTCGAGGAAACCGACCTCGAGACGCTGAACCATCTCCTGCGGCTTGAAGACGACATTTTTGGTGACGAGGCCGTGGATGAATGGTTCATGGTCTCCAACATAAGGCACGGAAACGTGATGCTGCTAGTCGATCTCGTGAAACGCAAGCCGATCGGAATCGCCGTCCTGATGCGCGACTGGGATGACCTCAAAAAGTGCTATCTCGCGGACTTCGGCATCAAAGAAACTTATCGTGGCAAGGGGTTTGGTACCTATTTCCTTGGAGTCGTGCTCGAGGAGGTCCGTCAAGAAGGCTTTAAGACGATAAGTCTGACGGTGGACATCAACAACCCGGTAGCGATTCACCTATATGAGAAGCACGGGTTCAGGATAGTGGAGGAAAGACACAACCTCTACGGAGAAGGGCGACACAGATACATCATGGAGAAAACCCTGTGAGGTTTACTCAATTCGGCGGGATCCACCTGAGCGGCAGCTTAGATACGACCGGTAACCTAGAGGAACGTCATCGGCTGTATCGCGGTTCCTTACGCCGACGGTCAAGGGTAATCAGGCAAGGAGTGCTGCTAGAATCCCAACCAGGAATATACCGTCGTAGACCCCGGCGCCTCCGATGCTGAGCATGCCGCTGCCATATCTCAAGATAGCGGGTAGGTGCAGTAAGTCGGCACCTATGAGCGTTCCTAGCGTACCCGAAACGTAAGCTAACGGCGCAGGGTCGTCTCGACACACGATCATCGATACGCCTGCAGCTACCAAAGGAGGCACGAAAGCTGGCATCACGATGCCTCTGCCGCGGACCGGCCTCGCCACGGAATAGGCTACGAGGGTGACGGTTGCCACGCCTATCAAAAGCGATAACGGTCGTATCCTCGGAATCAAGTAAATGCTAAACAAAACCGGAACTACCGCGCCACCAAGATTCACGGCGATTACCTGCTCGGTTATCTCCGGAGGATAAAAGAAAAAGAACGGAAAATCGAAAGGAAACGGACGCCTGGTGATTACCTTTCGGGACACCACGGGGATGTTGACCACCGAGCCTACCAGAGAAAGCGCGAAGACAAAAAAGGCCGCCTGGGGGGACAGCCCCAATCGGGCCAGGGAAAGGGTCCCTACGTTGAAGAACAAAAGAAAAAACAAGGCGGGTAACCCCAGGATTATCAGCACCAGAAGATACAAGGGCAGCACCGGGCATCCCTCCAGAAAAAGTACTCGGTACGATGAGGCGAAACCAGCCATCTAGACTCAAGTGGAGCCTACAGGAAACACCGGTATGACCGCAGAAACATTGTAACACGTTGCAATACACTGCGCACTTCCTGTCGATGTCGGCGTTTATCTCGGACCGGAGGTACCGTTGCCGAAAGCCCGTGTTGGACAGGTTCACGGACTCGAGCACGGCCCGCCCGAAAGGAGGCAATCCTTATGATCGTTCTGAAAAAGCTGGTTTTATTCGTTCTCGCAATCGGACTTTTCGTCTTGGCCACGGTTGCGGTAATCTCGAACGTCACAGTCAAGTCCATCCTTGACCCGGCATTTTATCTACAAGTGGCCCGACAGGGCCGTGTTTACGAATTAATAAAGTCAGCAATCGTCGAGTCCATCCGAACCCAGATGGCGGACATAGACGATCCGGTGCTCAAAGCAAGGATCATAGAAGCTATATCCGGGGCACTTCGCGAGAGATGGATGGCGAACGAGCTCGAAAAGCTCCTAAAGCAAGCAAAGATCTACCTTGAGACCGGAAAGAGCGCGAAATTCACTGTGAGTTTGGACGAGTTCAAGGCCGCGCTACAGGAGGAACTCAAAAAGAAGCTCCCGAACCTAGCACCTCACTTCGATCCGAGCGAGATCCCGTCCAGCATCGACATCACCGAGTACCTGACGGGCGCCGACGGAATCCTGGCGCAGCTTAACGAGCCTTATCTCATTCTCGAGCGGGTGCCGGCTTTTTCGCTGCTCGCAGCTGGATCGATATCCCTGCTTATGCTCCTTATTTGCCTTTTCCGCCCCGACGGATTTCGGTGGGTATCCATGTCGCTCATTCTTTCCTCCGTCTTTGTGCTGGTCGGTGCGTTAGCTGCGGCATTCGGAACAGGTCTTGCGAAACCCGTCCTGGTGAATCTTCTGCCGGTAGAAATAACAGGTGAAACAGAGGTGACGCAGGCCATACTAGGCGCTATTTCTGCTCTGGGCCGAAGGACGGCACTGTACAGTGGAATCCTGCTAGTGGTCGCCATAGTAGTCTGGGTGGCGGCCGGGTTTGCGGGGAGAGCGCCTCATCCGAGGGATACGTAAAGGGATTCGCCGAAATCCGCCACGTGCACATAACAGCCGATATCTCTCCAGCGAGAGCGCTTGGAAGTAATAGGCCACCCTAGTTTCGGTGTTTTTAATGATACCGGCTCTAGGCTGTCCTTTTTTCTACGGTCGCGAAACCGGATGTCTGACCGTCCTCAACCGGGACGAACGGGTAAGCTACGCACCAAACGCACAGCGAATAAAACTACCCAATATGTAAGAGCATATCTCCGGAGGTAACCCTGGCGGCGCTAAACATGCCGGGAGCAGACAAAGGCAGACCTTATGGGTACCCGGCGCCAGCATCAGAACCGCATCCGTGGAGGTGTCGCACTTGAGGCTCAGCGCCCTTTTTAAACCGATCGTCATCAACCAAGTCACCATCAAAAACCGGCTCGTAATCCCGCCAATGGTTACCAATTACGGCGATGAAAATGGAAACGTAACGGATAGAACCATCGCCTACCTGGAGGAGAGGGCGAAGGGCGGATGGGGGCTCATCGTACTGGAAGCTACCGCGGTCTCCCCCGAAGGCCGGGGATTTCCAAAACAGCCGTGCTTGTTCTCGGACTCTCAAATCCCCGCGCTGCACCGGCTCGCGCAAGCTGTTCACCGGCACGGCGCCAAACTTGCGGTCCAGCTTTATCACGCCGGACGCCAAACGTACGCCGCTTTCCTCGGAGGTCCTCCTGTGGCGCCCTCGGCTCTTCCCTGCCCCGTGTGCCGGGATATCCCGCTGGAGCTTCAACCCCACGATATAGAAAGATTGGTCCACGATTTCGGCGAAGCTGCGCGCCGGGCGCGGGAAGCGGGCGTAGACGCCCTCGAGATCCACGGTGCTCACGGCTACCTTATCAACCAATTTGTTTCCCCCTACTCCAACCGCCGTACCGACGAGTACGGAGGGACCATTGCAGGCCGACTGCGCTTTCCGCTCGAGGTGCTAAAAGCTGTTCGGCGAGCGGTAGGAGCTGATTTCCCCATCATTTACAGGCTGTCCGCTCGAGAGCGGGTGCCGGGAGGGCTTGAAATCGAGGATACGCTGAGCATTGCTCCCTATCTGGTGGAAGCCGGAGTAGATGCCTTTCATGTATCGACCGGGGTCTATGAGAGCATGCCCTACATAATCCCACCGTTCAGCTTGCCCGAGGGGTTGAACGTGGGTGACGCGTGGAGGCTGAAAGCTACCGTCAAAGTTCCCGTGATCGTAGCGGGACGGATCCCCGACCCGGCCTTTGCCGAACAAGTTGTATCCAGCGGCAGGTCCGATATGGTGGCGATGGGCAGAGCATCCATAGTGGACCCGTACCTCCCGCTGAAAGCTGCCGCGGGCGACCTCGAAGATATCCGGCCATGCATAAGCTGCAACCAAAAATGCATCGGAGGGCTAAACGGCCCGGAGATGACCTGCTCGTGCGTGGTTAATCCAGGCGTAGGTAGAGAGCGTGAATGGCGCATCGAGAAGACGCCTACTCGAAAGAGAGTGCTGGTCGTGGGCGGGGGACCTGCAGGTTTGGAAGCTGCACGTATCCTCGCCGAGAGGGGGCACCAGGTCGTCCTCGCCGAGAAGACCGAGCGGTTCGGCGGTCAGTTCAGGTTAGCAGCTCTTCCCCCGGAGAAGCAGCCTCTGGCCAAGCTCATCGCGTGGCAGGTCCGCGCGTGTCAAAAAGCCGGCGTCAACATGAGAATCGGGCAGAAGGTTGACGTGGACTACGTGAGGAGCATGGAGCCGGACGCGGTCGTCATCGCTACAGGTGCGACTCCCATCATCCCTCCGGTGCCGGGGGCAGATTCCCCTTACGTTCATCAGGCTCATTCCGTCCTCAAAGGAGAGGTCAAGACCGGCGAGAACGTCCTCATAATCGGCGGTGGATCCGTGGGCTGTGAGACGGCGGATTACCTGTCGCAAATGGGCAAGAAGGTGACCATCGTTGAAATGCTTGACGAACTCGCAAGAGACGTACAGCAGACGGTCAAGTACTTCCTTATAAAGCGGCTGAAGGAAAAAGGCGTGGTGATGATCGCAGGTGCAACCGTCACCGAAGTCAGGCCCGACGGAGCGATGGCCGTCATAAACGGGCGACCCGAGGCTTTGCTCGGGTTCGACAGCGTAGTGCTGGCGGTGGGAGTGAAATCCGATGACGACCTGGCCAGACAGCTTGAGGGCGTGGTCACGGAGCTCCACGTCATCGGTGACGCGAGAAAGCCCGGCAAGGTAAACGACGCGATCCTGGACGCGGAAAAGGTCGCTATGAGCATTTAAGCGTCGTCAGTTTACCCTGAGCACGTCGTCCATCCCGTACAATCCAGGGGCCGCGCCCACCAAAAACCTGGCAGCTCTCAGGGCGCCGTAAGCAAACACGTCCCGCGAGATGGCGGAGTGCGTTATCTCTATGACCTCGCCCTGCCCCGCGAATATCACGGTGTGTTCACCCACTATGGCGCCTCCACGGATTGCGTGAATGCCGAGCTCGGCCGGCTCCCTTCGCGCGGTCTTGGAATGTCTCCCGTGCGTGAACTTCAGCCGGTTTCCCAGGCTGGAGTTTATGGCACCGGCGATCATCAGCGCCGTACCGCTGGGTGAGTCGATTTTCTGGTTGTGGTGCTTTTCGATGATCTCGATATCAAAGTTGTCTGCAAGAATGGGAGCGACCTGTTTGACCAGGGACAATATCAGGTTTATGCCGAGCGACATGTTGGCAGAATTGAGTATCGGGATAACCCTCGACGCTTCCACCATTCTCTGCTTCTCGTCGGCGGTAAACCCCGTGGTGCAAATCACCAGCGGCACCTTTCTCGACGTGCCGTAATCGAGCAGCGCGTCCAGTGCGGAATGATGGGAAAAGTCAATGACCACATCCGGCTTCTCTTTTGCTTCTGAAAGAGAAGCATAAACAGGGTAGCTGTTCTTGACCTTATCCGGAGCGACGTCTACCCCGCATACGATTTCCGCACCCGGAGTCTCGGCCAGGATCCTCGTCATGACCTGCCCCATTTTCCCGTTGCAACCATGGAGAAGAACTCTCACGATGCCTCCACCCCCTAGATTGTTATTGCCCCGGCCGGCGCGTCATTCTCTTGCCCTGGCACAAAGGCCCTTCGCTTCAACGGATCCTAACGATCAACGAACCTCTACGACATGATTATGACATCGACATAGAACATCTGGATACCCCTCAAGCTGCATGCACGCTCACGGTTCGAGCGTGCTGGAGAATCTCGAGTAATGGTACAATTGTGTGCAACCGCGGTTCGTAAGGAGGACTAAGTCAACTGTGACTGGGGAGCTTCGCGACAGATTGCTCGCCCGGATCAAAAGGGCGTCGCAAGAGTCTGACGACATCCAGGCGTTTTATGGGAAAGTCGTCGATACGCTCAGCCGAATCCCTTACTACAACTGGGTTGGCTTCTACTTTCTAAAGGACGGCGAGCTGGTGCTCGGCCCTTACGTGGGTAAGCCGACGGAGCACGTCCAGATCAAAGTGGGTCAGGGAGTGTGCGGAAGAGCGGTCGCCGAACGGAGCACCATCGTTGTGGATGACGTGACGAAAGAGAGCAACTATCTGGCATGCAGTCTTGAGACCCGCTCGGAAATCGTCGTCCCGATTTGGGTTGGGGACGAAATAATCGGTGAAATCGACATCGACAGCGACGAGCTCGCCGCTTTTGACCAGATCGACAAAGACTTTCTGGAAGAGGTTGCCGCCATCATCGGGGATACAATCGCGTCTTCCCGTAAATAAAGGGGGTTTGCAGCGGGAAAGTCCTCTCTTCCCCGCCCGGCGGAGTAGGGTTCGTTAAGGACTCGCTGCCCCTTCGGAATCCAGGGGGCTTTGAAGCCAGGAACCTTGTCTTCAAACCCCCTTCTGCCCCACCAGTTCTCAAACCTGGGCTTCTCCAGCTGCGGAAGCTGCCTCAACCCGCCTCAGGTCTTCGTAAAACGCCGCAACGGAGGTCTGGATGTACGGAACAAGGAAGAGGTAGCCGATTCCCAGTGTGAAAAGACAGGCGATCGCCCACCCGATAAAACTCAGATACAGCATGAACAATTTCCACCTGCGGCCTCTCATCATCTTGCTGCTGAGTCTTATAACCTGCATTACGCGGGAATGCGGATTATCGTGAATGATGTACACTGCGAGGGCATAACGAAAGCTGACAACGACCGCTATTGCCGCTGTCACCCCGAGTAGTATGGTCCAGTATGCCACGGGATTCTGGGAGTAGCTGATAAGAAAGCTCGGACTAAGGTATATAAGTAAGCACATGAGACCTAGACCAGGTAGAAAGAATACAAGCGACCATAACAACGGCAGGAAATTCTGCACAAGCTGAACAGCTACGGCCTTCCAGAACATCTGGAACCCGTCAAAGAGCCTTTGGATGGGAGGGCTCTGGTCCCTGATGAGCTTTAAGAAGAAAGTCTGGAAACCGTACTGAAGAGGCAACTGAATCAGCACCACAAGAAGGTTCACTACCACCACAAATGCGGGGGCGACCTGTTTCGACTCAGATTCACCGAAGAAGGAAACCACGCCTCCTGCGATTCCGCTGATCACGGCCACTATCACGAATGCTAAAACTGCTTTTCCCCACTTGCCGGCAAGCTTGGCCCTGGCGGTTGCTCTGATTTCAGGGTTCGTCATCAACACGGGACCCCCGGTGCTCGGATTTTCAACTGCCATAGGTAGCCTCCTCGTCACGTTATCTTTGCTTCGCATGGTCCGCTTTGTAGTGCAGGTCCAAAAAGCAACTAAGTGGAGCTTCGAGGGAACGCCGTCCTTCTCCTGCGAATCAGTACAAGACTTATGAGCTTATTCTCCGACACCGCGACGAAGGCCAGGTTTAGCGCAGCGTAAAATGGGAAAAGGCGAGCCACCCAATCTTTCCCCGTGGTCATTCGCAGATAGACTCCCCAGTCTCCTCGGGTCATCCCGTAATCGTAAATGGAGCGGTAGTGCGGGAGGTCTGAAGGAATCCCTGACGCTATGTGAAGCGCACTACATCATGGTCGGACTTCGCGATGGGGGCTTCGACACGAAGCTCGTCAAGTGGGAGCAGGGGCAGCCCGACCTGGTATTCGAAGAGATCGCTGATTTCAAGCCCCATCTCATCTTCAACGCCTCATCGGAGGAGGAAGTCTGGTTTTCCGAAGCGGCCAAGATTCCGTTCGCAGGTTCAGGCATCGACCTTGTTCCACTGGACAAGGCCGCGAGAAAAAAGATCTGGCTACATCACGGGATACCTACCCCAGCGTTTATGTTCTCCTTGTGCTTTCCATCATGGACCCGCTGTCCGTAAGATATATGGGCGAGATCATCGCGCGGTTTGCCCAGGGAGTCACCGTTGTGATGCCTCCTCCTTCGCGCGCGCAAGGAGTCGCGCAGTTCCTGGGCGACGTGGTTGAGATCGGCCTCCTGGTCATCATCGCAATTACCATGGGCTCGGTAGCTGGTGAGAAAGTAAGCGGGGTAACCACGTTTATCGTCACCAAACCGGTTTCCAGGAAAGCGTATGTCCTATCCAAATTCCTGGTCCTGCTGAGCCCTGACCGCAGGCGTGGCCGCAGCAACCCTGCTGGCATCTCTGTATTCTGAGACCCTGATCGGACCCGTAGACTGGGCGAGAACATTTGCGGCTGCGGCATCCACCTGGCTGTACGCGCTTTTCATCTTGAGCGCGACTTTTGCGGCGTCAATGGCCGTGACAAGTTCTCTGGCGGCCGGGGGCATCGGGCTTGCGATCCATATAGTTACAGCACTGGCCGGCGCGGTTCTGAGCAAGTCAGCCCTTGGCCCCTACCTGCCCTCAGTACTTCCGGGTAACGCCAACGCCTTTCTCTTGACGGGTTCGGATGTGGATGTGGTAGCTCGGCTGGTGAAGCCGGGAATGAGCAGCGCAGTGCTGTCTTTCCTGCTGCTTGCCCTCGGCTACCGGGCGTTCAAAAGGCAGGCCCTGCCGTAAGGAGCGACTTGTAGGCGGTGTGTTTCCGCTCGACGGTGGTCCTTACGGAGCAGCTGAAGTCCAACGCTCTTCCACCGGAGCGTCACTGGCGATGACTCACCCGACGAAGTGCCTCCACTCCCGGGAATACCGTTCCAGCCACTTCGCTGATCCAACTTCGTTTCTGTATCTGAGGCTCTCGATGTGATAGCCCCTGGGCAGTCTGTCATCGGGCACGAAGGATTCGAGATCTTTACACGGAAACTCCGAACACAGACCACAGTGCTCAAGGGCACGTCCTGCAAGGCACTTAAGGAATTTGCACTCGCCGGCTTTGGATCTGCAACCCTGGCATTCCCGGCGAAAATGAGGGCACTTGCCGCACCAGTCCCCGCAGGCGCCGATGGAATCCATGTTCAAATGCGACACCTTCTCTCATCGTTCAGCCGTCACATGCACATAAACCCTGCGTCAACAGGAATGATAGCTCCGGTAATCCCGCTGGCCTTGTCGGAAGCGAGGAACGCGACTACGTGAGCCACCTCGTCGAGCTTGGTGACACGTCCCAGCGCAAATCTGGACAGCCACGCCAGGTGCTCCGGGTCACCGCCGTCGAACGCATTCTCAGCCCACGTTAGCATAACCCCGTTCACTCTGACCCCGGTCCCACCCACCTCCGCAGCTAACCCGCGGGTCAAGGCCATAGCGCCGCCGTTCGTCACGGCATATCCCAGCTCGCCGGCGCCGCCCCGCATTCCCACCGTAGAGAGCAGGTTAATGATGACTCCCTCTCCTCTTTGCAGCATGTTCCGCAACACCGCCCTGGACGTGAGGAAGTATGCCAGCGCCTTGTATTCAAGCTGGGACTTCCACTCCTCCACAGTAAACTCCATGAATGGTTTCAGCAGGGCATATGCCGCATTGTTCACGAGGATGTCGACCTGCCCCATTCGGGCGGAAATCGTAGTCACTATACGTTCCACGTCCTCAGGTACCCGCGTGTCGCCTTGTACCAGCACCGACCGCCTGCCGGCTCGCTCTATTTCCTCGCACACAGATTTCGCCTGTTCGATAGAAGTCCTGCAGTTGACAGCAACATCCGCTCCCTGCCGGGCGAGCTCAAGGGCAATTGCCCGCCCAATTCCTCTGCTGGAACCGGTCACGAGCGCTACCTTGCCATGCAGACTTCCACCCGTCTCGCACATGCCCGTCCCTCCTCAATCGGGAGCCCAATGCAGACTTGCTCCGTTCAGCGCTTCGGCAGCCCGCCAGACTGCTAAGCGACAAAAACACCCTGCTACGCAATAGGCCCAACAGACAGGGGATACATAACAACATGACTGCTTCTATCCTATCTCACCAAATGGCAGGAAACAAGGTGCTTGCCGGCGGCATCCCGCAACAGGGGATCCTGCGAATTGCACACTTCCGTAGCTTCCGGGCATCTCGGTGCAAAACGGCATCCCGGCTTCGGATCGATTGGACTGGGCACATCCCCGCTCAATATCACTTTCGGTTTGTCTGGACGATACTTGGGGATCGGAACCGCAGCCAGCAAAGCTCGTGTGTACGGATGCAGGGGGTGCTTGAAGAGTTCGCTGGTTTCAGCCAGTTCGACTATCTTCCCCAGGTACATCACGGCCACGCGCCTGCTGAGGTGCTTGACCACACTCAGGTTGTGCGAAATGAAGAGGTAGGTGAGCCCCATTTGTTCTCCGAGGTCCTGCAGGAGATTGAGGATCTGCGCTTGAATCGAAACGTCCAGGGCCGAGACGGGCTCGTCACAAACAACAAACCTGGGTTTCAGGATTAGAGCTCTCGCGATACCGACTCGCTGTCTTCTACCTCCGTCGAGTTCATGGGGAAAACGGGTATAATAGTCAGCTGATAGGCCCACATCTGCCATGATTTCCTTTACAAGACCGGTCCTTTCGCGCCTGGGTATCCTCTGAATCACCAGCGGCTCTTCGATAATCTTGCCCACCGTCTTTCGCGGGTCCTGGGACGAGTAAGGGCCCTGGAATATGATTTGCATCTCGCGCCTCTTTCTCCTGTTCACGGAGTTTGTCACGTCCTCGCCGTTGAACAGGATGGTGCCTGCCGTCGCGGGAATGAGGTTCAGAACCACTCGTCCCATGGTCGATTTACCGCAGCCGCTTTCACCGACCAGCCCCAGGGTTTCCCCTCTTTCGGTGGAAAAACTCACGCCGTCCACGGCTCTCAGGGACTACCCACCTTAACGCTCGACGCCGTCATTTGCCGGCGTTTTCGCAAGCTACAAAGTGATTGGGCCCGACTTCCCTCAGCACAGGCCTCACATGGTCGCACTCGGCAGTTTTGTTGGAGCAGCTGGGTGCGAACGCACAGCCCGCCGGGACCAGCATGGGGTCGGGGGGCGAACCTGCGCCTGGATGGTCACATCCAGGGCAGTTGTGGGCTCGTCAGCTATCAGGCTGAGGGTTGCAGGCAAGAGCTATGGCGATGCTCACGCGCTGACGCATTCCCCCGCTGAACTGGTGGGGATACTCCTCGGCCCTGTTGTGGGAAATACCCACCATCTCAAGGAGATCGCCCGCTCTCCTGACCGCCTCTTCTCCGGTCATACGCTGATGCCGGGCGAGTACTCCCATTACCTGCTGTTCCACCGTGGACACAGGATTCAGGGACGTAAGAGGGTTTTGGAATATCATCGATACCTTGTTCCCTCGTATCCCTTCCATCTCATGATCGGAAAGGCTCAAGAGGTTCTTTCCCTCGAACCAGATCTCTCCCGATGTTACGTGACCTACTCTGGGCGGCAGGAGTCTCAATATCGCCAGGGCCGTCGTGGTCTTGCCGGCGCCGGTTTCTCCAACCAGGCCCACCGTTTCACCGGGTCGCACGCTGAGTTCCAGTCCGTTTACAGCTTTCACTGTTCCGTCAAACGTCCTGTACTCCACAGATAGGTTGTGAATCTCGAGAAGTACGTCTGCAGGCATCATGCTACATCAATTCCGCATATGTGGCCAGCAAATTGGCCATTTGCTCAATACCTTTCAGATACTGGTCCACTTGAGAAACCTCGCGCATTCGTCCATACCTACGTTTTCCGTCGAGATGCTCTTCTGTCGCAGGAAATCCTGTAGTTCCGAAACCAGCCTTAAGCGGTTGGCCTCGATATAGTCACGTATAGCTGAGCGTAAAGAATCAGAAACCACGAGCTTCAATCCCCCTATCCTTGTCCGTCAGAGAGAAGACCCCAGTAGGCACCGAGTCGCCTTATCATAGCTGCGCTGGTAGCTACACCCAGCTCAAAACCTCGCAGATCCAAACTCTCGTCGAGCGCGTGGTTCGCCTGGTCCGCTGCGGCAAAGGGTATGACGACACACGGGACACGCAGGTGGCCGGTGAAAACGTAGTTCGGACCGGCACCTCCGGTACCCGGATGGATAACCGGCTCCTGACCCCACACCTCAGTAACGACCGTACGGGCAAGCGTCACATAGGGGTCGGTTACCGGGGTTCGCGAAGGTAGGAATCCCTGCTCATGACGGACCTCCACATCGTCAAATCCGTGCTTTCTCAAGTGGTCGAGGAACTTCTCGAGAATGTCGCCAGGAGTTTGGTCGGGAACAAGCCTGATATCTATTTTCGCTCTAGCTTCAGCAGGCAGCACCGTCTTGGATCCCTTTCCGGTGTAACCCAACACGATGCCGGCGATATTGCACGTCGGCTCGAAGGCCATATTCTAGTAATAATCAGTCCCCGAGCGATTGACCAGGAGCTTTTCGATCTTTACCACACCGTCTTCGCCTTTGAGCATGGAGAGCAAGGCAACCAGTCGCCATGCAGCACCGGGGAGCGCCGCAGCCTTCATTGAGTGGCAGTCCCCCGCGAGCTCCCGAACCGTGAGTTCAAGGTAGAGCATTCCTTTCAGCCCCAGGATGAGCGCGGGCCTTCCTGACTCGTGGTAATGGCTATCAGAGAAAATAGCCACAGAACCCTCGCAAAGGTCCCTGTGCTCTAGGACGAACGGCTCAAAATGGGGACTTCCAATCTCTTCTTCCCCTCACGTTCTTGGAGAGTCCCAACATCCGGTCGCATCTCGGCGACGCTCGAGGTCGAAGGCATCGTCGTCGAGATAATGGGACCGATTCAAAAGCGCATCCAACGGACCAACGAACGCGGGACCCAGGAGGAAAGAAACGCAGTACCGGACCGGACCGGCCATAGCTGTTATGAACTCCCGCCCCCCGAGTGGGAACCACCGGTCGACGTGGGAGCTCTCCGAATCTTTATCGAGTGGCAGGGACACACGGTCCCGGTCCTTCCCCTGGAATACGAATACGGAGCGTACATGAGACTCGGCCGTTTCGAAAGAGCTAAATTGCTGAGAGGATTCTTGCGCGAAAAGACGGAGTGCGGCTCGATTCCAATTCTGTGCTCTACCGGTCCTGTTGCGCATCTGGCCAGAGGGATCTGGTCGGACGCGGGTGCCACGATAGAAGGTGTTTCGCAGCTGGGCTGGCCATTCATGGAACTGCGGTTGTGGGACGAATGGAACCGGCCTTTCACCGAAATTGCATCTCAAGTCAGCCAGTACTCCGAGGTTCTGGCCGTGCACGCACCTCCGGTTACGGAACAACTGCTGTCCTCACCCGACCAGCATCTTGCCCATTCCGTTATCGAGAAATGTGCCGAGGTCGTCCTCGGTGCCGGCACGAAGCTGGTAGTTGTTCACGCATGGGATCTCCGCCGGAAGAGCTTTGATATGGCGACCCTCATCCGGAACTTGAACGACGAAGCACGACGCCTCTTAGACAGGGGAATCCAGCTGAGCATCGAGAACATACCCGGACATCCCACACTACTCCCCGATATCGCCGGCTCATGCCCTGACGTGACCTTTACGATCGACACTCGGTGGACAACCCTGGAAAGATCGTGGGAACTGGTTCATACGCTCACACCGCGCGTCGATAACATTCACATCCAAACCTACATTGACATTGTTGACGATAGTCCGTGCCTGGGCAGGGTATCCGAAGGACGGTTCGAACCCGGCGAAGTCTTGACAGAGTTCATAACGCGGGGATTCGAAGGTCTTATAACACTCGAACCCAAGAACGTGACTGAAAACGGAGACGCCTATCTGAGGAAAGCCCTGGTCATGGTAAAGAAGCTGAGCACCCCCCAAAAGTGCAGTTAACAAGCCTCCAGGCCCGGGTCCCTTCCCGTTTGACTTGTCAAACCTCTCCCTCCCACCCTACCTCTGAAGACGATTCATCCTCCCATACAACGCCACCAACCGGTCGAACTCGACCGGGTCGTAAAAACGGCATTTACCCTCGCCGAAGCTTTTGGCGACCTCAATTACGAATCGCACGACATCGTCGATATCAGCCGCATGGTTGGCACCCGTGGCGCAGCCTGGGACCACCGTCTCCGACGTCACGGCCACACCCACGACAGGAGACGCCGTAGCAGTAGCCGGCTGCATTATGCTGTTCAGGTGGTAAACATCATTGCCGTATGGGGTGATATCCTGCATAGTAATGGGGAAAGTCACCGGGGGTTTGCCGGTCGTTATAGCCATTATGTCCAAGAGATCCTCGCTTATCCGCAGGATCCACCCTTCCTTCACGGTCGGAGATATGGCAAATCCTTTGTGGTTGATTATCCTGTTCCCTCTGGTGGTATCGATGGAAAGCACGGCGTCCATCCCCGCATCCACCATATGACGATTCATCTCCTCCATATCCACCGGCGAGCCCATGAACGGGACAGGGTCGTGCGGAATAACCGGCGAGGAGGGACATATGTGAGTCGTGAGGATCACATCTCCCGCAAGAATATCGCCCTTTTTGAGCATCGATCTGAGCTTTAAGGACGCGGCCACCACGGCAATGGCGCCATCCGCGTCCGATACCAGCCCTATCTGTACAGGCCGGGCTCCGACACCCCCCAGTTGCCCGATAATCCCTAGCGTCGGGGCGTTACCTCCGCGGCTCTTCCCCGAACTCCCTGGCACGACGACTTTCAGAAAATCCGTACGGCCGCGGGGAGAACTGACCGTCTGAACCGAAACCGCCACATCCGGCGTTCTAGCGGAACGAATCGCTTCCGCCACAGCTTGTCCCGTTATCCCGGGGTCGTCCAGGAGTTCCATAGCTTCGATGGTGTGTTTAAAGCTCATGACGTCACCGTCCCGTGCGTGACTATCTGGAGCATTGACAGTACGTTAACCACTGTTGCTCGAAAGGGCACCTATCAAGCCCTGAATGAGCCCTGTGCTTTCCCACGGCCAGGAACTCGAGTGCCTGGCAAACGGGTTCACTATAACAAGTTCAGCCATTCCTAATGCGTATACGGCTATCGCGTATGGGAATGCTGCAACCCTATACCCTCTAGAGCGCGCGGATCACCCGGCAAAGCATCTCCGGGAAGAAGTCCTCGTAGTGAGCTCCGGAATCCTCGAATTCGACGAGCGGATCGAGAAACTTTTCAACCAGCATCAGGTGCCTGACCTCAACTATATGCCTGAGGGTTCCCTCATAGACCTCAGGCTCAGACCTTCTGGTGCGAAGAGTAACCGCTTCCACCAGATTTTCCGCAACAAAAGTCCCCCACTGAAAATACGGGCGGTGCATGGGATCGTCGGCGTTTGCGTATTTCGTGAGCAGGTGGGCTGTTTCTCTGAGCAAGTCCGCTTGAGCATTCACTACCGGATTCACGAGCTTATGACAGTACTCATGTATAACCGCTCCAGGCCCTCGGCTCTGGGAAGGTCCTTGAACCACGTAAACCACGTTTGCCGCATCTACTTCGTAGCCGGTGGCGTAACTATCCAACAAGTTAGGAACAAAAACCACCGACCAGTGCGGTTCGGTCTTCGGTCGAAGGTATGCTTCAAGGGTTTCTATTCCTCGAGCCGCAATCTCGCGATAGGCGAGAGCTTCGGCTTCGTGCGGGGAACGGTACTCCTCCCAGAGTTGTGTTAGCAAAGGGTCACTCATTATGGAACACATCAAGTCAGGCAGACCACTCAGAAACTGCTTGAACCATACACTTCTTTGGTCATTGTCATCCACGGGCTCCCAATTAGTCTTTATGTAATTCTCCAGATCTTGACCCACGCATACGGTTTGATCATCCTTATCATGATTGAGAACCCAAAAGAGCAGAGTCCACTGGTGGGTTTGACTCAGAACTTCGCGCAGCTTTGGAAGCCATGGTGGAGAGTATCCTTTCAACCTCTGACGCACTTCCTGCCGGACCGGGTGCATTCCACCGCTGTTCCATTCGTCGTCATATCCGGCAGCGTTCAGTGCGGCAAACAGTTTAAATACCCGTTCGTCCGGAGCAGCATTGAAGCCTTTGGCCATCCATCATCACTCCCGTCCGGTGCTCTACTCCTCCCAGCGATTTTCTGCTCTGCGACGGGTAATACCTTCTGTGGAATCATCGACTTTTTCACGAAATCAGGGAGTCACGGCATCAGCAAGCTGGAATCTTCTGTGTCATCAGCCTAATCCTCATTTCCAGCGTCAGTTTAGCTAACCGTTCAAGCAATTCCCTTATCTTGGACCCCTCTTTTTCGGCCCGCGGGGCGTCTTCCGGCGTTCGAACTCGCGCAACGCTCGGTCCAAAGAATCGATTAAGTATGCGGAAGAGATCTGTGGTACGTCCTCCCCGGAGGCAGCCGCTTGGTCTTGTAACTCACCATCGTTCTGACCACCTGTGGTTGACTCGTTCCCGGAACGCGCTATTGATTTGCTGTAATAAGCAGAAGAAGCATCGGAGAGACCTTCTGACTCGCCAAATCCCCCCATTAGCTTAACTTCCCCACCTATTACTTCTCCTGCCGGGACGAATAATTCGCCGCCGAGATACCTGACGCCGGGATTGCTGTAAAGCGCGGAGAGGAGGCTAGAACGCTTGACCACCGCCCGTTTGGTACCAATCTCGGCAGCTATGATGGTCAAGGGGACAGGCCGCCCTGTTTCCGCGCATTTCCGTATCTTCGCCCCAACGCCCGCAAACCCTATGCCCGTGCCACGCCTCTCAAGTTCCGCGGCAAAATCGTGATAACCCGAAAACTCGGACCTCGTCATCCCTTTTCCGTTATCTTCTACGATGAGATATGCGCCAGGTTATGACCATGTTTATCCCTCCTGCCCGCTTTGTTAAACCGGGTAATTACCGTACTTAACTTACGGAGGAGCTTACTATGGGTTGGTAGAAGGAACAAGAGGCTCACAGGTGTGCGAATGTAACCGCCCCCTGTCTCACCCCCTGCCTCGAAATGATCTCCAGTACACAAAGCTTGCCAGGAGGTACAGAACCGCCGTGAAGAAATACGGGGCTTCATAACTCCACCTGGACATGATGTACCCGGCTGCCGCGGCGCTAAAAGCTCGGGAGATATTGTCTGAAATCCTCATCAAGCTGGATATCTTTCCCCGCTTGTCAGGCTCCACAATCTCCATGGAAAAGGTGGACGCCACGGGATTTGACATGTTCATGAGGGCTGACCGTACGAAAAGAGCGACTGATACCAGATATACGTTGGGGGGAAGCGCTATAAGAATGAGAAACGGAATAGACGCCACCTGCGTTCCTACCACCGTCTTGACTTTGCCATACCTGGTTGCAAGAACGGGAGCAATGAGTCCGGCGATGGCCGTAGCTCCGTGAGTGAAAGACAGGATCAGCCCGATAACTGCGGTATCCACTCCCA
>DYEQ01000073.1 GCA_020725645.1 Candidatus Fermentithermobacillaceae bacterium
AGACCGGCCCAATCCTCATTCACGGTCGTGCTCCCCTTCGTGACCTTCATCGTCCGCCGTCATGGCGCCGGCAACGTAAGCTACAATGAACCCGAGACCGAAGGTCAGGATAAGCCCCAGGAGCGAGTCCAGCCCCTCCCCCAGGAACAGCGCCAGCACGCCGGTGACAATGAGCCAGTCGCCTCCGATGATCAGCTCTTTAAGGCAGAACACGGTGACCAGAGCATTGAACATCAACCCAAAGAGGACCGCCAAAGACGGGACCACGTAAGCTGAAAGACCGCGGACGGCAAGGAAAGTCACAACTCCTGCCGTTGCGACAACGAAGGGCACCAGTATCAGAACGGCCTGGCCGCTATAGACCTCTTTCACCAGGCGGGGCAGAGTGTACCCGGAACGAATCTTGCGAGCGCCGGCCAGGATGCCCACAGCTTTGTAGACGGCGATACATAGGAAGGCGACGATGCCGAAGCCGAGCAACGTAATTCGAGCCCAAACCGGAGACTGTGCAAGACTGCCATGCCGCCGAATCAGTAGGTGCAGCGTCCCGCAAAGGACCGTTATCACCAGTCCCGTCATCAGGTACACTTTGCGCATGACCCGCGAGAGGGGAAGCCATCGCATGATGCTGCTGCTCTTGACAATAGCGGTCTTGATGAACTTCAGGTCGTCAATGATCCGCTCGACGTCGTTATGTGGGTCAGCCATCGGCAGGACCTCCCGTGTCTGTACTGCGGCTCTACACTTTGTTGCATAAACCTGTTTGTAATATAGTATGGTTTACGGGATTCGTCAAGGGGATTCTTTCTCGCTACGTGTCAGCTATCTAGTAGGGTGCTTGCGCTGCTTCTTCGACCGGGCCGGAAGTAGTGTTCCTGGAGGTAGATGGCGGACGCAGTCTTTAGCTTTTCGCTCAACCTCGTCGTCGCCGGGATGGTTATGCGGGTGCTCGGGGGCTCTCCTGGATGGACCGGAGTATCGACCGCTGCGGCGGTATCCTCCATACAGACTCTGTGGATCATCGCGCTTACCCTGGCCCTCGCCTCGCAGTTGTTCAACGCCCTCATCACGTTTTCCACGTACCACCGGTGGGGTGAATCGGGAAGAGCTTATCCGTCACAAGACGTCTCCGGTGGCAAGTTGGTTCGCAATGGCCCGTCGCTTGGATGAATACCCCCAACTGGAGCTGGACGACATCAGGGATGCCTTGCGTATTATCCGCTTACCTGACTTGCCGTTCGAGAAAAGGAAGCGACTCCTGGCAGCGGTGCTCTCCGAGCACTCCGAAGACTTGGAACGGGGATGCGTGATTACGGCCGGTGAAAAGCGGATGAGAGTGAGAAAGCTCTAGGAGATGCAGATCTCAACTCCATCCTGCCCTACGCAACATCGACCGGGGCGCGGCCAAGCAGGTAATAACGGGTCTTCTCACCTCGCCCGTACGCCTCGCACAAACTCTTCTATTTGGCGGCGGCCACCGACTTCACCCAGTTCGATATGTCAACGATCACATCCTCCGACACATGTCCCGGAACGAGGTACTCATCAGGTGAGCTTTTGCCGGTCCCGCTCATGAATAGGTGGTTCAAGTACCTGTAGCTCTTTACGGTCACGTTGGTCCTCTTTGCCCCGGTCGACTCCAGCAGAGCGTCTTTCCATCCCTGCAGGTCCGCCATGGTAACCTGGTAGTCCCTTTCACCCTGCAAAATCAGCATCGGAAGTCCGAGCCCCCTGGCAATCTCCACCACGTTGTGCGCCGCAAGATCGTCCCAGTACGACTTGGGAGCATTTAGCGCCAGTTCCCCTTCTCGAAGTTTCCCGGACCTGATCTTCTCAACGTCAGCTTTTATCGCCTGAATCTGCCTGGATTCGGTCTCGTCGATGGTCCCGTCGAGCTGTGCGATGTACTCGACCTGTTCAACGATTAGGTCAAGGATACTCCTGCTCGCAGGCGCCAGCATAACGATCCCAGCTATACGGGTGGATGGTGACGCCATACATTGTTGGGCTATCCTGGGCGCAAGAGTCGCACCAAGGCTGTGCCCGACGACAAACACTCTGTCCGGATCCACCCCGGGTGTCCCTTTCAAAAGGGCCACCCCGGCCACCGCATCATCAATGGTCTCCTCTTTCACCGTCAGATTCGAAACGCTATTCTGCATCTCGGCTGCGTAATGCTTTGTTCGCTTCTCATAACGCAGAACCGCGATGCCTCTTGAGGCAAGCCCCCATGCCAGGTCTTTGAAAGGTTTGTTGGGTCCCATGGTCTCATCCCTGTCGTTGGGACCCGAGCCATGAACCAAGACCACGGCTGGGAACGGCCCTTTCCCTTTGGGCATGGTCAGAGTGCCGGGTAGAGCCCACCGGCCTTGGCCCACTGTGACCTCTTGTTCTGCGAAAGAGTCCTCCTGAACATAAGGAGGGGCAGCATACTGGCTTGATTCCGGCAACGGTTGAAACGCTCCAAGCCACAATCCGGCCACTTTCGCTTCGTGGTCGAAAACTACTTTTATGTCAATGGTGCCCTTCTCAAAAGCAGCAGTGACGTACACAACTCTATAGCCGGATTCTTCGGCAAACCTCGTCTTCGCAATTTGCTTCCATTGTCCGCCCCGAGCTAGAAGTCCCGACCATAGTTCAGCTAATTTCGAGGCCGGTATCGCCCCGGCCATCTGTTTGCTGAAAATCTTACTCGCCTCGCCATGTTCGCCAGACGCCATGAACAAGACAAAACTCCGGGCAAGAGCGTCCAACTCCTCTGGGGTCTTAGAAACTACTTTAGGCGTCTTGGGTGTGCATGCTGAAAAGAAGACTGTACACGCAACTAGAAGACAACCCAGCGTTATTCTCACGTCAAGAGCCCCCTTGAGGGCAGTCTATCATTTCTTGGTTCACGTACGGAAGGGCGGGGGATGAGCATTTGCGATGCTTTGAAATGTGGTAATTGGCATATTGGTATGTAATCTCAGCCCAAGGCATCTGAGAAACATAGGCGGGGCGTGAGGAGCGACAGCTCGAAGTCTACTCTCTCGCTCGCAGCACGTAGACCTTCACCGGGACCCCCGAGCCGCATAACAACCTGGTTCGCGAGGTAGTCGCCTGTAAAACGTCGCACCGACCTGCAGAGCATCCTCTCCTGGATAAGCTATCCCAGTCGGCACTGCATAGAACCGGCACCGGAGGTGAGTAATCAGGCAAGAACTTTGGCTCGCCGGAATCAGCTGCGTGTCCTGGTTTAATAGACATTAAAAACACGTTGTCGGAGGTATTCGCTGAGGCGGTATCAGCGTTATGATGGACGTGAGGTGAATTCCAATGGCCGAATCATTGCAGCGGATTTCAGGTCAAATGGTCGACGGGGTTCTCACCTGTCGCGACGCTTCTGGTAAGGAGATGAAGATCGGTGGGGATGCAGGTCCCCGGCCTATGGACGTCTTACTCATGGCCGTGGCAGGGTGTTCGACCGTGACGCTATCAGCTTTGTTCCAGCGAGACGAATTCAAGCCATCCAGACTCGAAGTGATCGTGGAAGGCGTGAGAGCGGAGGAGAAACCTCGCAGGTTCGTCGCCGTCAAAGTGACTTTCCTGGTGAGCTGCCCCGGCCTCACTCCCGAGGCGATGGATAAGTACATGGTTATTACCGAAAGGGCTTGCCCGGTCATGCAGTCTCTGAGCGCGGAGAGAAAGCTAGAATACCGCCTGGTAGCTGAATAGAAGCCTGGTACCGCAATATACCGCCCTACAGTTTTCGCACATAAGGGCGGCTTTTTGAGACCGGCACGCGATTTGGCCACACAGGGCGTCATCGTCTCATGTTCCGAGGGCTTCAGAGCAGCGCGGAGCAAGAGGCACCGGAGGTTCATCGGCACCAGATGTCCATTGACATCCGAATTGCACATGCATATAATTCCTTGCAGGTGTAAGTTTAATCTTGCCGGGAGGACGTCACGTGACCCGAGATGCCCTAACGGGCGATGAGTTGCTCAACATCTTGTCGGCTCTGGCGAACCCCCACCGGCTGAGGCTCGTCGCTGCGCTGGCGCGGGGACGCAAGTACGTGAGCCAGCTCGCCCGCGAGGTAGGGATAAGCCGGCCTCTCGTGCAGATTCACCTGCGTAAGCTTCAGTCCGCGGGCCTAGTCACGAGTCACCTCGAGCTCAGCGAAGAGGGAAAGGCCATGAACTACTACGAACTCGAGCCCCTGCATCTGGAACTCACGGCCGATTTGATAGCAGACGCCGCAAAGACCCTCAGGACGGGGTCCGAGTGTGAGGATGTGCCGGGGTCCGCAGGCAAAAGCGAACCGGGAGGAGATAAACGATGAACTCTTTCTGGGGTACGGCCACAATCGTCAGTGTTGCCGCATTAGTCGCGTGGGTGATCGTGGAGTACATGGACCACGCATTCAAATCCCGCCGTGAACGCGCATCGATCGAGCGCGAAGAGGCCTACCGCAAACTCGCCGGGCAATACGCCGAGGCCCTCCGAAAATCCATGGAGGAACAGGAGAAAATCCGCTCCGAGCTGGTGCAAATCCGTGAACACCCTGCGGCGGTCGAAAAACTCCTGCGTGTGGTGGAGTGAAAACGGGAGGAGGGCGGGAAATCAAGCTATGTGGTCGGAAACTTTTCGTGCCATTCGCCGGATGCTCGGACTCATGGAACGACCGTACGTTCCCCTGTCTATCCTCGCAGTGTGCCTTGTGGTGCACGCCCTCTTACCGGTTGGAACGGCGTATGTCAACAAGCTCACCCTGGACGGCATAACCCTGAAGTCGCTGCCGGTCTTCTACAAGGGCGTAATATCGGCTCTCATCGTCTCGCTGACGAGCGCGCTCAACGCAGGCTTCGCGGTGTATCTTCGCGTCAACGTGGTAGAAAGACTTTCCAGGCATATGCGGGACGGGCTCGTCTCTTCCGTGCTGGCAATGCCGCTTCTGGAATCCGAAAACAGACCTCGGGGTGACATGGCATCGCGCCTAACGGCTGATATCGCAACGGGCGCGAGGATCTTCACCAACCTCTACTTCCTAAGCGGCATCATCCTTCGGGCCGTATCCGCGCTGATCTACATGCTGGTCCTCAACTGGCGGGTGGGGCTCCTGTGTGGCGCGGCAGGACCTCTTCTCATCACGG
>DYEQ01000074.1 GCA_020725645.1 Candidatus Fermentithermobacillaceae bacterium
GCGGACACCGACGCCCGCGGAATCTGGTCTGCGCCGTTTCGAATGCACCGGAGACTTGCATGCGGCCATGGGTGACGCTCCCGCATGCAAACGGTGACTCCGACGAGTCGCACATCGGATTGTTGGTTTGATCTGGATTTCGTCATGAATTTGGATACGGTTTGGCCCAGGGGGTCGGACGAATCAAGCGGATACTAGATGCACCGGAGACAGTTTCAGGCGACCGGAGCTCTTTGCCGCCGGTTTCCTCGCTTAAGTCAGGACCGGAGTCGCTCCGGGAGGATACATATGCTTTCAGGATGTCACTGGTTAACTCGTGCCAGCGTCCTGCGATAGACTTCCTCCGGATCGATTTTAACCTTAGCTACCCCTGTATCCATCGCAGTCTTTGCAACCGCCCGCGCCACGGAAGGAGCGACTCGCGGGTCAAACGGGTCCGGGATGACTCGTTCCGGCGACAGCGTACTTTCGTCTATAAGCTCTGCTATCGCCCTTGCCGCGGCAATCTTCATGGCATCGTTGATGCTCGAGGCCCTCACGTCCAGCGCGCCTCGGAGGATCCCCGGAAAGGCGAGGACGTTGTTCACCTGATTCGGGTAGTCCGACCGGCCCGTAGCTACTATTCGCGCACCATGCGCCTTCGCTTCCGCCGGGTCGATTTCGGGCGTGGGATTTGCCAGAGCCATCACCACGGGCTCCCTGGCCATCCTCTGCAAGGCCGGGCCCCGGAGAACATTGCCCACGGATACACCGATGAAGGCGTCGGCACCTTCAAGGGCGTCTTCCAGGGTTCCCTTCACACATCTTGCGTTTCCTCTGCGGGCGATTTCCTCTTTGAAACGGTTCATACCCGCTCTGCCGGGATAGAGCACCCCGTGGCTATCGCAGACCACCACGTCGCGGACCCCCCACTGGAGAAGCAGGTTGGCCGTGGCCAGACCCGCCGCGCCGGCACCGTTGATGACCACCTTGATGGAGTTGGGGGTCTTTCTTACGATCTTGAGAGCATTTGTGAGGAAGGCGAGCACGACTACAGCTGTCCCGTGCTGGTCATCGTGGAAGACCGGGACCTCGAGTTCTTGCCTCAGCGCCCGTTCGATGTCGAAGCAACGGGGCGCCGATATGTCCTCGAGGTTCACGCCTCCTATTCCGGGTTCAAGCCATTTGACGAGCTTCACGATATCCTCGACTTCCCTGGTCGCGACGCAAATCGGGAAGGCGTCGACGCCGGCGAATCGCTTGAAAAGAAGGCACTTCCCCTCCATGACGGGAAGCGCGGCCGCCGGACCTATGTCTCCAAGGCCGAGGACAGCTGTGCCGTCGGTGACCACCAGCACCGTGTTGGCTTTGGAAGTGAATTCGTAGGCCAGCTCCCGGTCCTTGGCGATTTCCAGACATACCTCGGCGACTCCGGGGGTGTAAGCTAGACTAAGATCCTCCTTGTTCTCCAGCTTCACCTTGCTCCTTACCTCGATCTTTCCTCGAGCTTCCCGGTGAAGCTCGAGTGCTCTCTCTCTTAACCGCAAGACCGACCCACCTCCGCCGAAGCAACTCTGGGGTGCATCCGCAACTGAATTATCGAGTCTACAGCCTGGCGAAAACAAGCTGATATTGATGACCGGGCGTAGACCCTCCAGCGTCTGCGACTGGTATTTGATGCCCCTGATTTGGAGACAGCGCGAGGGCTGAAGAGCGTGCTCCGGAGGCCGTAGAACGTCGTACGTGCCTGGCGCGACCGGTAGACCTGACCTTTCTCGAAGAGCTCCTGCCCCGTCGCGACGGGTACAATCCGACTCAACCCCGGAACAACGGGATGGATGTGAAGGCGCAGGTTCAGCGGGGGCCGCTATACTCGCCACAATCTCTTCGGTTTTCGACGGGTCCCTCCCGACCGGCACCGTCAGACTTCCAACGATGCACGCTTCAAGGGCCTTGGCCAAAAAGCTCGGCTCCAGGTCAAACCAGAAGCTTTCGCCCTTGGCTACGTCGTACAAGACGTCGACGAGCGCAGGGTCAAAAGCAGAGAAACACCCCTGGCCTGGCTGCCCGAAACAGGTATCTCACCCATGCCTCTTCGGCCGCCAGCGAGTCTGTAAAAGAGGTCATGATCCCACCGGCGTACTCGGGGCTCACACGCTTCCAAACACCCGTCTCGCGCCTTACTAAAACGCCCGTCTGACCGGGGAAAACCAGCGAGGTAGGGAACGGTATCTCACTCCGTAACGTCACGGTGATTATGTCGCCTTCCCGCACCTCGAGAACGGGGCCCGGGAAAATGGGGCTATCCTGTTCAGACCCGGAGAAACCCCAGAAGGGTACCTGTACCGTTCCCGCGGAACCCGGCAGCAAGATGGTACCGGTCTTCGCCCACAGAGATCTAAACGCCAGCGCCAACCCTGCTCCCTCCCTAGCTCAGGAACCCGGCTTCCGGTGGCAACGACGGGTAGATCGCGATCATCGTCATCAATCCGCCCGGAAATTCGCCCCAATTCGTGATTTTCTGCTCCTCGTGAGCATGCAACATGAAGTGGTATTCGCCTATCTCGTTGAAGGACACCACGCCCACCGGTATATCTCCCTTAACACCCAGGTACGGGCTCCCGCTCCACATGGAAAAACACGGTACCCCTGATGTACCCGTACCATCTGGGTATCCTTACATCTCCGAGGTCCACCGTTTCCCCGGCCCCGACCTGCACCGTGCGGAACGAGATGATGTGGTCAAGCGGTTCGTCCCATATAGCCATCTGGTATGTCCCCGGTGGGACGTTCTCTATGAGGAAGTTCCCGTTGGTATCTCCCCTGCCTGTGTAGACCTGGCGGTCGGTCCTGCCGATATCGGTCAGAGCTATCCAGGGCCGGTACACCGGCTCCCCCAGGACCAGGGGCCTCACCGGTGGTACAAACTCGATGATGGTGCGGACTCTTCCTTTGATCTTCCCCGTCTGCCAGGGCATTGAAGGACCGAACTCCATGGGCCTTACGAAACCGATCCAGACGAGGGCTGCCTTGAATCCTTCGCGCGGGCTGTACCCGTCGTTTCCCTCTTGGATCCACGCATCGATGACATGGGTACCTTCGATGGTCGTCGTCTGGATCCAGTCAGTCCCATCGGGAGGGATAGCCTGGACTCCGTATTTGCCGGGAGGCAGATTCTCGATCACGGCGTCGCCGTTTGCGTCCGTAAGTATTTTGCCCCCGGTTCCGGGGATGGGCACGGGCATGCCGTTCTGGTCCCGTATGAGGCGACCCTCCGGGTCGGTCCGGTATTTCGTTCCGAGAGGATTTCCGAAGTAGTCTACCGTGACCTCTCCGAGCGCGTCTTGGATGACGACGTGAAAGCCTTCGAGTCCTGTCTCCAGCGGAAAGTCATCTTCGCCGTTGATGGGGGCGTTATCGTGAAACACATGAACTCTGATCTTTGACAGGGGAAGGGGGTGCGGGACGAGGTCTACCGTGACGTCAGTATCCTGTCCTGCCACTTTGACCCAGGCTCCACCCATTTTGTAGCCACGTGCTCTCACGGAAACGACGTAGTCGCCATCCGGGACCTCGACTACCGGAGGGATATCCGGAGCCGCTTCGCCCACCGCCACCACGCGGCTGTGGCTTGGGCCCGGCCTTAAGGATGGCAGCTTCGCGGGATCGCGTTGGCCCTCAGGGACTTCCACCTGGGGATCTCCTATATTGTTCTCGTTGATCACGAACTTGAATTCGGGTATCTGCAAGCCGGTAGCAGAATCTATCGCAGTCACGCTGAGCTTGCGTCCACCGGCAGCTGCGCTACCCGGGGGATCCGATGGTTGTCTCCGCTGCCCAGTGCGGTGCTCCTCCCCCATGCCTGATTCCTCCCGCGCCCCCGCAGAGGACATATTGATTTTTGACATATTACGCAGGCTGGGTGTGCAGTGACACCACTAACCGCAAAAACACGGAGGCGTGCTCGACGCTGAGCATTGAGAGAGGCCTTGCATCAGCTAGCCACCGCCCACACACCTCGTTTCAACGTTCAAAGTCTTCACAAGCACTTGTCCGATTTCAAGTGGAGTGATACATTTTGTTGTAGGTCCAACTTCCGTACTTAAAGAAGGGGGCGGAACACATGAGAAGACTATTAGCGGCTTCAATGTTGCTGGCATTGGTGCTCGTAGCCTTACCAGGCTGTTCGAGCGGCCCCACGGTGGCAAAGGTGGGCCTCGGGCACATTACCTCTATAGCCAAGTCCACCGATCTGAAGGTCGGCGAGGATGGGACGGTTACTCCTCCTACCGGTCAGGTCGACACCGTGATTGCCGTCGTGGCTTTTGACAAGGACGGCAAGGTTGTAGCGGCGACCATTGATACTGCTCAGACCAAGGTGAATTTCAACAAAGACCTTCAGGTTACCAGCGACCTGGCAGCTGAAGGCAAGACCAAGGTAGAACTGGGCGACGCTTATGGAATGGCCAAAGCCTCCAGCATCAAAAAAGAATGGTATCAGCAGATAGCTGCCTTTGAGAAGTGGATGGTCGGCAAGACGGTGGCCGAGATCAAGGGCCTCAAAGTCAAGCAGCGCGACGCCACTCATCCCGCAGTGCCTGACGTCCCCGAACTCACTTCTTCCGTGACCATCACCGTTCAAGATTACATCGCCGCGGTCGAAGAGGCGTACAAGAACGCCGTGGACGTCCCCAAGGGGGTCGCCAGCCTCGGTCTCGGACACGTCGTGAGCATCAGCAAGTCCAGGGGCTACTCGGTGAAAGAAGACGGTACTGAAGTTCTGCCGATGGCCCAGGTGGACACGACCATAGCCGGTGTCGCGTTCGACAAGAACGGAAAGATCGTCCGCGCCTTGATCGACACCGCTCAGACCAAGGTCAACTACGACAAGAACGGGAAGGTGACGTCTGACAAGACCGCCGAACCCAGGACCAAGAAGGAGCTCGGCGATGCCTACGGCATGGCCAGGGCTTCCTCGATCAAGAAGGAATGGTACCAGCAGATCGCCGAACTTGAGAGGTGGATGACCGGCAAGACCGTGGACGAGGTCAAGGCGATGAAGGTCAAGCAGCGCGACGCCACTCATCCGGCTGTGCCCGACGTCCCCGAACTCACTTCCTCTGTGACCATTACGGTCCAGGATTATATCAAGGCTGTCGTCGAGGCTCGTGACAACGCCAGGAGCGTAGTGCCTACCAAGTAACATCTGCGGACCTCACTCCCCCGCTCCGCGATGGGCGGGGGAGCTTTCTATTGAGTACCCGGGCAATGAGGTTTCTGTTCTGCTTGAGGTTATCTCTTTGCATACAGGCAAATGCACGTAGAAAGTATTCAAACGTGAACAAGCGGTGACGTCAATGATCAAGAAAAAACCTGAGGCTATGCTGGCAATCGGGATGCTGTTAATTGTGGGAGCAGCGTCTTTCCACCGTCTCACGACCAGGGACCGGTACCATAAATACACCGACTCGTTTTTCGACACATTTGACACCGTGGTCACGGTAGTAGCTTACACCAGGAACGAACAGGAGTTCAGGTCGTATTTTGAGAAGATCCATGCTCGCTACCAGGAACTTCACCGGTTGTACGACATCTATAACACTTATCCAGGCATAAACAACGTCAAAACCATCAACGACAACGCAGGCGTAAAACCCGTCGTCGTTTCCAGGGAGATAATCGACCTGATCAAATTCTCCAAGGACTGGTACACGCGCACCGGCGGAAAGACCAATGTCGCCATGGGGTCGGTCTTGAGGATATGGCACGAATACCGCCAGGAAGGCCAGGATGACCCCGCCAGCGCCAGGATACCGCCCGTGGAGGACCTGCTCAGAGCTAAGAGACACACCGATATCTCCAAAGTGATCGTGAATGAGGAAGAGAGCACGGTGTATCTGGCCGACAAGGAAATGAGTCTTGACGTGGGTGCGGTAGCTAAAGGCTTCGCAACCGAACTGGTCGCACGGGAGATGGAAGCTGAAGGCCTTAAATCCGCTTTGATAAGCGCCGGTGGGAACGTCCGCGCCATCGGGAAACCCCTTGACGGTCGTCACCAGCGATGGGCTGTTGGTATACAGGACCCGGCCAAGTCCATACTACCGGGCGACGATAACCTGCTGGATGTCATATTCATCGCCGGTGCTTCCGTGGCCGCCAGCGGAGGGTACCAGCGGTATTACGTCGTAGATGGAAAGATACTCCACCATCTCATCGACCCCGACACCCTCATGCCAGCTGATTTTTACCGTTCGGTCACGATCCTCGCGGATGACGCCGGTGTCGCCGACTTCATGTCCACCGCGGCGTTTCTCCTTCCGTACGAAGAGAGCCGGACGCTCGTAGAGAGCTTGCCCGGGGTGGAAGCTTTGTGGGTGATGCCCGACGGCGAAGTGCGGGTAACCCCTGGAATGAGGGACATAATGCAGTCTCACGGAGCATCGGGGAGTTCCTAGGACGTCTCCGCGTCCAACGGTGGCGTATCGCTGAGTTAACTGCGGTTCGCGGCTACCCGGTCGGGCCCGGGGCCGGCAAGCCCGGCTGAACAAGCTTCCCAGTGGACTTACTGCCGCCCCGCCAGGGTCCTTTCTCGCGAATCCCCTCGCATAACCTGCGTGTCCTGGAGAATCCACTTTATCTTTGGACACATAGCCACCGGTAGCCGCGGCCCCAACACCACTACCCACACCCGGTTTCAGGCCATGATTACCCTCTGTACGTAAATGCATCCGTATGACGTCTCCGGTATCAGCTACCCTGGTGGACACAAATGTAGAAGATGGTTCGAATATACATATTGGGGGGCTAGAGACAGCCCTACTCAGGAAGGAGGTTCTATATGTCCAAGAACAAGGCCCTGGTTCTGGCGGTTTTGTGTGTGGTGGCATTCACCAGCGCCGTTCTGTTGCACCCGCTTGCGGCGTCGTCCGCACCGGCGCTGGTGACTCCGGCGGAGCTTGACGCTCCGGGAATGCCGCCGGAAGCGGAGGGAAAGCGAGCCGAGCAAGCGGAGGGAAAAGTGGCGTTCCTCGGCGACCGGGACAAAAACAAGCTCTCCGACGACTTGGACGAGATCATGGCGGTGAAGGGACCGTCCGAGACGATCCCGGTGATCGTCATGCTCAAAGAAAGGCTGGCGGAGAAGCTCCTGGCGGATCTCGCCACGAAAGCTGGTCCGTTCAAGGTGAAAGACCGGTGGGAGCACGCCATCAACGGTTTTTCGGTTTCCCTTACTCCAGGACAGATAAAGGCTGTCTCACAACACCCCGTAGTCGAACGGGTTGAGTACGATCGTGAGGTCACGGCCTTCCTGGGAAGCGCGACCAGCTGGACGGGAGTCGAGGCTGCCCGCAGCGAGTTCGGCGTGACCGGAGACAGGGATGGCAACCCGACCTCGTACTCCAAAACGGATGTGGTGGTCGCTATCATCGATACCGGAATCGACGCGACTCACGTCGATCTGGACGGCGGAAAGGTCATCGGTTGGAAGGACGTCATCAACGGTCGGACCGCCCCTTACGACGACAACGGGCACGGAACTCACGTGGCCAGCATCGTCGCAGGAACGGGAGAAGGGAACTCGACGTACAGAGGGGTTGCTCCCGGCGCCGCGCTGGTGGGAATCAAAGTGCTCAACTCCAGCGGAAGCGGAACAACCTCCGGGATCATCTCCGGTATCGACTGGATGATCCAGAATAAGAGCACCTACGGCATCCGGATCGGCAACATGAGCCTCGGTTCTAGCGGCTCATCCGACGGTACGGACAGCTTGTCCCAAGCCGTTAATAACGCGGTGAGCAACGGGATCATCATGGTGGTGGCCGCGGGCAACTCCGGTCCCGCCACCTACACCATTGGTTCACCGGCGGCGGCAGCTGACGCCATTACCGTCGGCGCCCTGTATGACCCGGGTGAGAAAGGCTGGGTTCTCGCCGAGTTCTCCAGCAGAGGTCCCACGGCAGACGGCAGGATTAAGCCGGACATCTGCACGCCCGGTCGAAACATCACCGCAGCCAAAGCTAACTCTACCAACGGCTACATCACATACAGCGGCACGTCCATGGCCACCCCGTTCATGGCCGGGGTGATCGCGCTGATGCTCGACGCCAACTACTCCCTGAGCGACTCGCAGGTGAAGAACATCATCTACTCGTCGAGCAACGTGAAGGACTTCGGTCCTGCCGGGAAGGATATCGACTTCGGCTACGGGATTAACCTGTCATACAACGTCATCAAGGCCGCCGGAGGATACTCGGGAACCTTCTCCGATGGTCTCACGTTCACTTACACAGCTGACAGCTTGCCCGGTCGGGGTTACAGCGACTACTGGCAGTTCACGGTCACCGACACCACCAAGCCCATTGGCATCACCTTTATCATGCCAAACCATACCTACACGCTCGACTTCGACATTTACCTGTACAACCCCAGCGGCACACAGGTGGCTAGTTCGACCGGGACGAAGAGACAGGAGCAAATCCTCTACCTGCCTATCGTCACCGGTACGTATAAGCTGAGGGTCTACTCGTACAGCGGCTCGGGCAGCTACTGGTTCAACATCAGCTGGAAGTGAACGACTTGAGGAAATCGTTGATGCATCGCTGACGAAACTCTGGGCCCCGTCGAACCGGGGCCCTTTCTTTTGTGGAGACTTCGCCTTCGTCCGGCTTGAATAAGCATAAACCTGCCTGCACAAAGCACGGCCCGCCATGATCTGCTTCGCTTGAACGCCGGCTTCGATGAATGCACTCGATGACTTCTCCTTGGGGGCGCGCGGTCATGCAATTTGAATCGAATCTTAAGATTGTTCAATGCCCTCTTTACATTCATCAAGGTCAAATGTTACATTGTTGGTTGCGGGGGGCCTGCCCCAGGGGGCGGTGATAAGCCAAGGATAAAGAGACACGGCGTGCTGAGGAGAATCATACGACATCAATACATACGGAAGGCGGGAACCCTGGATGAACGAAAAGAGCCCAGTTGGCACGGGAGCAGTAAGCACATTTGGAGGCCGGCTGGTTTCATACTGGACTTCGCTCGATTACAACCTCCGTCTCATTATGGTCATCGGACTTATCGAAGCCGCCTCTGTCAACGGGTATATAGCCGTCCTCATGCCCTATTACAGAGCATTGGGTTTTGATTCAAAGATCGTGGGGAGTTTCAACTCGGTTCAGAACATGGTTGGGATGGTACTGGGCATGGCGGGAGGACTCCTCGCTGACACTTTCGGCCGCAAGAGGATGTACATGCTCGGCCAGCTTGCTCGCACTCTGGCAGTAACCTTGCTGCTCATGACAGGCAGCTTTACCGGGCTTATCATCATAGCGGTGCTGCGGGGTATGGCTACCATTCAATTCCCCGCTCAGTCCGCTCTCCTCGCAGGCTACACGTCCAGGAGGAACCGCGCAACCATGCTGGGGGTCTTTCAGACGCTTGCGCAATTGGCTGCGGTTGTTGCACCGATTGTCGCAGGCATCGGCGCCGAGGTTTACGGCGTGAAGGTACCTTTTGCGGCGGCGCTGATCCTATCCGTTTCTGCGGTCTTCTTAGCCATTCCGTTGAAGGAGAGAACCGGCCACACGCTTAAGGAGGCACAGCAGGAAAGTGAAAGGGCTCGACCTCCCTTCGCATCCAGGCTCGTTCAAATGTTTTCGGGACCAAGACGGTGGATCCTCACCCTTCTTCTCCTGGCGTCGCTCGTCAACGGAACGGCCAATGGCGCAACCAACATCATCTTGCCCTTTACCGTCATGGATAGGTTCTCGTCGGCTTATACCGCAATGTCAAATGTTCAGGCGTTCTTCGCCCTGGGGACAATGCTTGTTCTCCTCCTCGGCGGCCGGTTGGCGGATGTTAAAGGACGTCGAACAGTCGTCATGACATCCGGCGTGGTTTTCCCCGTCCTTATGTGCGGGGTCCTATTCGTGCGGTCTCTGTGGCAGCTCTGCCTCGTCGGCATGCTGATCACCATGGCCGGAAACATTTCGTCACCCGCGATCGGCGCAGCTTACATGGAAGCGGTAGAGGAAAAGGACAGAGCAACCTTCGCCGGCCTGCACTTGGGCCTCAACTCGTTGGGTATGGCTTTGGGGTCGTTCCTGGGAGGTTTTTCATACGCCTTAAACCCTCTGGGCTCGTGGATCTGGGTGATCGCCCTATTTTCGAGCCAGGTCATAGTATATCACATCGTGCTGCCTCGCGAGTAAACATGCGCCAGCGTGAGCAAGGACCCGGAAGGCGAGCGCGAGAAGACTCCGCCGTCCGGTTCTAAGGATATCGTCTCCCCAGGCGGGTCCTTGTTGGCACGGTAGCTGCACCGTGCCCGCCGCGTCCCCGGTTGAAGTCTGCTCAAGAGCCTGGAATCGCTTGGGGAGTCTCTCCTGCACGGTCGGTGCCCGCCGAGCCTCCGTTGAAGGTGCATCCACCTGCGCGTAGAGTCTGCCCTCGTGCTCAGACGGTGAGTCAGGCAAGCCGCCGGCGAAAAGAAACCCGCTGGCCGCCTACCCCACTTTCTCTTCCCAGACAAGAGAGGCTCCGTCCGTGGGGGCAGGAACGAAATTGGATGAGTAGCCGGAAGGAATAAGTTCTAACGAAGGAGAAATATCCCACGAGCTCGAATTCCTCTTCCGGGGAATGCTGGAAAGTCACCGAGAGATGACCAGCATGGAACCGCTTTACAGTTCTACACGTACCGAGTTCGAAGGCAGGCCACCCGCCGGCCAGGGATGACCAGCGTCGAACCGGCTGATAGAGGAAACGAGCAACGCAGATACCCTGATGAAGCGGCGAAGAAACAGCGAAGGGGATCAACAACTTCGGAGAACGGGATGAGCTGCGCGAGGAAACAAGTTCTTGCGCAGCGTACAAGAACATTCCCGTTGGAAATGGAGGAGAAGTAGATGACGTCCGTCCAGGAGGCGCAAGAGAGAAAGAATACCGCGCTCACAGCCACCAAAAGACTTGCCCATTTCTGGGGCTCTCTCGACAGAAACCTCCGGCTTCTGCTCATCATCGGCCTGATCGAGGCGGCGGCCCTGAACGCCTACTCGCCTGTGCTGATGCCGTACTATGTCTCACTTGGATTTGACTCCAAGATCGCTGGCAGGTTTAACTCGGTCGAGTTCGTAGCCACGTGCATTGTAGCTCTCATTGGTGGTCTTCTTGCCGATGCGCTTGGTAGGAAGAAACTGTATGTCGCCGGCCAGTTCATCCGCTTGACCATGATAGCTTTGCTGCTTTCGTTGAAGAGCTATACCGGCCTCATGATCGTAGCGGCATTTCGCGGACTCATAGCTATCCAAATGCCGGCGCAATCGGCACTCATCGCTGGGTATACGTCAAAGGGTAACAGGGCCACGGTGATCGGAATAATGCAAACCCTGGTGCAGGTCGCCGGTCTTATAGTGCCGCTGGCTCTCGGAGTCCTGGCCGATGCCTATGGTGTGCAGGTACCATTTAGCATAGCTATGCTGCTTGCCGTCACGGCCATGCTGGCTACCGTTCCTTTGCGCGAAAGGCCAGTGGAACCGCTCGCAAGCCAACCCCAAAACGCGGGGAGCCCTGAGCAGGAGATAAAGGCGCCGGTAGCGTCATCGACGGGAAGGCGAGCCGCGACACAGGCGAAAGAAGAAGCGGGTACTCGCATGATGCCCTTCCTATCCAGGGTCATTGAGATGTTCAAGGGCCCGAGATGGTGGGTTTTGACCCTCCTCCTGTTTGCAAGGCTTTCCAACGGGCTGGCCAACGGAGCATTCAACATACTCATGCCCTTCACGATAATGGATAAGTTCTCCAAAGCTTACACCGTGATGTCCACCGCTCAGGTCTTCTTCTCCCTCGGAACGATCACGGTCCTTCTGATCGGAGGAAGACTCGCGGACCTCCGGGGACGGCGGACTGTCGCAGTCACAGCGGGGTTCATCTTCCCGTTGCTCATATGCAGCCTGCCGGTGGCCAGAACCCTATGGCAGCTGTTCCCGCTTTTGATGCTCGTAACGATGGCGGGTTCCATCTCGTCCCCCGCCGTGCAGGCGATACAGATGGAAGCTGTCGAGGACAAACACAGAGCGACTTTTATGGGGCTTTCTATCGGACTGAATTTCCTCGGCATGTCTCTGGGGTCGATCATCGCGGGCATTACCTATATCGTGACGGTCCCCTGGTCGTGGGCGGGGATGATCGTTTTATACCTGGTGCCTGCGGTCATTTTCTACGTCATCCTTCCCAGAGAAAGGCGGGCCACGGTCGGAAGAAGCGAGGCGAAGAGGGTGGCGAACTGACACGTTTCGCAGGACACACGCACGGCAATGAAGAGCCTGGCCAATCCACTACAGTTGGCCAGGCTCCTGAATCGAAACCTCGATCTAAGAAATAGAGAAGGCCGCCAGCTGGCAGTCTCTCTCGCGTAGGTACCCCGGTATCCCTTTTTGGGGACACGAGGAAGTATTACTAGCATCACAGTATGATGCAGTTCACGGATCTGTAAACACACCCCGGGCCGTAGTCGTGCACCTGCGGCCGACTTCGAGCCTTGCTCGCGTAAGCCTAACAGCAGGGATCCGCCGTTATCCGCCTTCTCCATAAGTACTCACAAACGGACAAACCGGTTACGGACCTATAGCTACCCCCTCGAACCGGCCGTATAAGTACAACCACTTCCCGTCCGACGACCACCCTGCGACTAACCACCCGGCGACGGATTCCGGCAGCCCGAACCATTTTGGCTCCCCCGACCCCGACGCGGATTTCACGTCGAGCGCTTCCCTTCCTACCGCGATAAAACGTCCATCCGGCGATACCAGCACAGTCAAGTCCGGCACCATCTTGATTAGTTTTGACGTTAATTCATCCCCCAAATTTGCGTCTACGAGCCTGAAGTTCCGGGTACAGGCGCACCTGTCCGGTACACGGCATACGAAGGCAACGTACATCGGGTTTTGGCCAAACGCGCTAGAAGACTATCACCCTCGCGGCTCGCCCCTTCGCTTCCGGGCACGGGCAATACCTCACCATTCGTCACGTTCCCGATCCACGGCTTTGCTGAAGGTCATAAGGAACCGGTGCAGACCGGTTTTCACGCTATAAACCGTCCTAAACCCCTCAAAAGGAAGGCGAACCTGGGGTTCATCGAGACTCCGGACCGAGCACTCCGTGCATGGTAGCCTCGTCACGGAAACATCGAAGATCCCATCGCGTCCGGTCATGCCGCGGAATGCGGGAATTTTCTCGGAATCAATGGTTACGCGCATCGTAAGCGCGAAGCCCGGCGGGGCCGTTCTGATGCTGGCACGCGAGCAGGATTCGGAAAAGAACGCTCCGTTGCCTGAACGCCAGGCCAACGAACCGTGAGAACGTTAGCGGTCTCCGCACGGACATTCTCGCCCGGTTTTTGTAGATATCGTACTGCTTCGAGCGCGAAGGCGATGTCCGCTCCTTGAGCGGGTTGGACGGTTACGGCATCCCGTAGCGTCTCCTCCGTTATCGAGGCCGGAACCATGATTTCGATTACAACCTCACCGAAACTCGCCTTAACTACCTCACCGTCGCGCGGAGCGAACCCCAGATCCCACACATGTGCAGTCTTTGTACCATCAGGGTGCTCGTAGTGCCTCCGTTCGGAAACTCTGACAAATGGCAAATCTGTGGCTTTCATCTCCTTTTGCCCCCTTCCGTAGCCGCCTGAAGATCCTCAAATAAGCCTACGGATGAATGAACCTGACCTTCAAAGGAATCCGGGTGGACCTACCCGGGCTGAAAAATCTCCAACGGTGCAAATTATGTTGGCACCGCCCGGCCCGCGAAACGCGCTAGTGCAAACCTGGTTGGCACTGAGGAGTAAAAACCTCTCGGCAGTGCAAACCACGTTGGCACCGTAC
>DYEQ01000001.1 GCA_020725645.1 Candidatus Fermentithermobacillaceae bacterium
CTACTGTTCCCGAGGCAAATCACGTTCTCTTTTCGCTTGATGAAGTCTCCTTGGGCAAGAGCCAAGACCTCAGGCTTAGGGAGGTCGGGCATGGCGGTGAAGTCGAAGGACTCCAATGTCTTCACAGCGGGGAACTTGGCCTGGTTCATCCGACTTCTGAGCCTGCTTTCCCGCCTCGACAACACCTCCTGTGACAAGCATGCCGCCAAGAACTCGGTGTTGGACCTTCCCTGGGCTAGAGCCTCTCTGGCGACATCACGGAAAGCTTTTCGCAGTCCTGGAAGCTTCAGTTCCTTGCAGTAGAGGTCGACCATGGCTTCCGCAGCTTCGGCTTTGACGCTCACCTGTCATCACCCCTTAGTGCCGAAAGGTCGTAGACCGAGAGATCCGGAGCCCTCAAAACAAGCCCTGACAACGCAGGGGGAACTGGCACAGGTCTCACGGGTTCGTGTCTCGAGTTCAGAATCAGTTGTCTGACCGTGCTCTCGGTGGCTTTGCCCATGTCGAACGCGGTCTCAAGTGCCGCAGTGATACTCTCCGTTCACCATGAGAATCCGAGTGAACTCCCGGTACCCGTCCTTCTGAGCACAGAGCTGTATCCTTGCTTTCTCCCAAATGCCGCCGAGCCTCCTTACGGCCAAAGCATTCATGCTGGCCCTGGGCTTTCGGGACAGCGCGGGAAGATAGTGCGCCAGTTCCACTATTGTCTCGCCACGTCCGTAACGTCTCTCGTGCTCAGCAACCACTTCCTCTCCAACAACCATCTTCACACGGTCCCAGGTGGCGACAACCTGAACCGTGCGGTTGACCCACTTCGAGGGAACTGAGTACCGATTTCGGTCGAAGGTAACGAGGGCGGTTTTTGAAACGACGGCCAGTTTGGTGATGCAGCAAGGGTAGGACCTGTTGGGAAGTGGACGCAGACCCTCGCGCTCTTTGAGCCACATCTCTTCCGGTCTCCGCCTTTCCTTTTCGCTCCACTCAAGGAGGTGAGCGTTCAGGGCCTCGAAACTCGGGTAGTCCCTTACGGGCACTAGGGCATTCCTCCGCACGTGGCCCACCAGGTTCTCGACGGAACCCTTCTCGTTGCCCTTGGCCGGGTTACAGAACTCGGCGTCAAACAGATAGTGAGCCTTAAGGCTGGAGAATATCTCGTGCTCCTCGCGCCACGGGCCCGTCAGGATCTTTGCCACTGCCGTCTTCGGGTTGTCGAAGACGCAGTGTTCAGGTACTCCGCCCAGCCACTCGAAGGCGGCAACGTGACCGGCCAGAAATGCCTCCAGTTTCTGGGTGGGGAAAGCCTTGGCGAAAGGTACTTGGCTCGCCCGCATCCGGAGGCAGAACAGGTACACCCTTTTCTCGACCCCGCCGATCTTCACAACGGCCTCACCCCAGTCGAGTTGGGCCTGTTCTCCCCAGTTCGCCGTCAGGGGTATGTAGACTTCACGTAGTCCCTGAGAC
>DYEQ01000075.1 GCA_020725645.1 Candidatus Fermentithermobacillaceae bacterium
AGTGAGAGAGGACATCGAAGTACAGGTCTGGATTCCGAGGCTCTTGTGCCCTGCATGCGGCAGAACCGTTTCTCTTCTACCCTCGTTCCTCATCCCCCGGTTTCAGCGGACGGTGGGATTCATCGTCAGGGCACTGGGAGAGAAAGCCTCATGCTCAAGGCAGATTTTTGGGTTCTACTGGAACAGGTTCTTGAGAAACATCAACCGCATACTCGCGTTTTTTCGGGACCCCTGTGCCAAGTTGCCTTTACCGAAGGACCCCAAGTTAAAAGCCATGAAACTCCGGGAGATGGTGGAGGATTGACCTCCTGGCGCTTGGAATCCCTAGCTCTCTCTTCAGCTTTCTTAAGACAGGCCTTCACACGGTCCAGGTCTCCTTCGGAAAGCGCTTTGCACGTTTCCTCGTATCCTTCCGGGTCATGCCCCGGCGCCTGCCCCAAGGCCTTCCCCATCTCCTTTACCCCTGCGCTCACCCGGTCCCTCTTCTCCAACCCCAACCTCTCGTCCAGCAAAAACCGCGTCTCACCCGTAACCCTGTCCTCGTACAACCTCCTGCGTATCTTCATCTCCCCGAACACAGTCACTATCGTCCAATTGCCAGCCCTGACAAACAGACGGCCCGAACTTGTCTTACAGGCTTTTCGAAACAGTTTCCTACTCACTACTGACGCTTGCTACATCGGATTTGCTCATATTTGCCACATTGAAATCCTCCCAATAATGGCGTCTGAACGATAGGAAACGCACTGGCAGTTGCCGAACGACGGTGCTGGGCACTGGGAAAGGACGCGATCGTCCGAGCAAGCTCACGACAGGACGGGGGTGGGTTGATGGAAATTGCGGAGCGACTGTTCACCTTGGCAGAGTGGTTGTCCCAGGCCGACAGGCCTTTGCCGATGCGCGAGATAGCTTCACGGTTGGGAGTGAGCATGCGCACGGTGCGTAATAGCCTCGACGAGCTGAATGTCTACCTTTCGAGCTGTGGTGGTCGCGTGGTTTGCCGTCCGCGCGTTAGAGTCTGGTTAGAAGGTATCACTGCTGCCGCGCTGCAGGAGCTCTCTACAAGGAGGCGAGCCGCTTCCGCGCTTGCTACTCCATCGGAACGTGAGCGGGCTATTCTGTTTCGCTTGCTGTCCGGAGATTATGTGTGTACGCAGGAGTTGTGTAACATCTTGTATGTCTCGCGGAGTACGTTGCGCCGCCACATGCAGCATGTACGCACGTACTTGGCGCATTATGGATTGCGCTTACAGCGCCGTGTTTCTCGCTGGAGTAAGTGCATACATGCCTGGAATAGGCGACTCCCTCCCGGAAGTGGTCGCGGAACTTACTAACTTCCTCGACTGGCCGTCGGGAGAACGCGATGGAGCAGTACATGGTTCTTGCGCCCGGTGGTCTCGTGCACATAGGACCTACGCATGTTCCGGTTCAGCAAGAGATGTGGGGGATCCACTCGGGATTGGCGCGTCACCCGTTTAATCCTGTGAACAGGGACAGGACAGAACGACTGCTTCGAACGCTTAATGAGTTGGAGGTGTTGCCGTGATGAGGGTAGCGGTTACGGGTGCTACCGGGATGCTTGGAACCGACCTGGTTGAGGTGTTAGGAGGGAACTTCGAGGTAACGCCTTTCCCTCCGCATGCTGAGTTAGATCTGGCGGATTTCGCGTCGGTAAACTCCTTTGTTCGGTCTACAAAGCCCGACGTGATTGTGCATGCCGCGTCCGTTCGGGACATCGATCGCCTTGAGCAGGACCCCGATTTGGCTTGGAAGACAAACTGCGTGGGTACATATAACGTGGTAGTCGCGGCGAGACAGGTTGGGGCTATAGTTTGCTATATCAGTACAGATAATGTCTTCAATGGCGAAAAGGATCATCCCTACCACGAGTTTGATTCGCCGTGTCCCATAAACGTTTATGGCTGGACTAAGAGAGCTGCCGAAGAGACCGTCCGGAAGCATCTGGACCGGTACTTCATCCTTCGGGTTCCGTTGCTGTTCGGGCGTTACGGACGATTCGAGAATAACCTCCTACTGCGGACATTCGCCCGGGTCCGCGAAGGACAATACGTGCTTTCAGCGGGAGACCAGTGGTCATCAGCATGCGACTGCGCTGACATCGCGCGGGCTGTCGCGGTCATCATCCGAACCCAATACTGGGGTCTATACCACCTAGCCGGGCCCGGAAGCGTCTCCCGAGCCGGGCTGTTGCGTGCGGCTCTCTCCATGGCAGGCAAGCACCCGACATATGTCAAGGAAGTTCCTTCGGCAGAATTGGGTAGGCCTGCGCCACGTCCACGCTACACCGTACTCCGGAGTCTTTTAGTGGGCACCGTCTTTGGTCTTACCCTGCCGTCATGGGAGGAGTCCCTTGAGAGATGCATTGCTGACCTGCGCAAGCGTGGCATGGTGGAATAGGAGGTAACAATGCGAATAATCGATATCAGCCAGTGTCTGGAACCTGATCTACCCGTCTATCCGGGTCTGCAGCCCTTTTCACTGGGCTGGGCCAGGAGGCTAGACCAGGGTGAACGAGCTAACGTCTCAGTCCTAACGATGGCCGCGCATGTAGGGACCCATCTGGATGCTCCATTCCATTTTGCAGTTAAT
>DYEQ01000076.1 GCA_020725645.1 Candidatus Fermentithermobacillaceae bacterium
ACTCAAATATGCTCAAAACGGACCCTCCTCCCAGCATTCAACGACCTCTCCTTTGCATCGAGTGCTAAGGAAAGGTTTCTTGGGAGGGGGGTCAATTTCATTCCGGCGCTACGGGGTCAATTTACCACCGGCGCTCACACTCTGCAGTTGGCTGCAAGTTCAAGTCCGCGATGCAGAGGAATCTTGTTCGTCATGAGTTCACCTCTGACTGAAGGGACTTCATAACCCAGTAGTCAGATAACACGCGTCTCGCCCAGTAGATGACTTCTCGGTCATGATCTGTTAGCTGTCGACTCCTGAACGCAACCTTGATCTCCTGCGCATTCGGGTCCAAGAACCAGGCGATATTAAGCCCATAATAGTCCGCAAGCCTTCCGAGGTAAAAAGTCGATGGGGTCCGAGCCCCCGACTCCCAGTAGGAGAGCAGCTCTCGAGAAATCCCCGTGTCCCTTGACACTTCGTCTTGCGTCTTGCCTATGGACCGGCGAGCGCTTCTCAACCTTTGACCCAGGAATGCCATCCGCTCCATCGGCGTTTCCCTCCACGGTTGACGTTTTGTTACACTATGATATTCAATGGAGACGAATGTAACACCTTCACCCGCGTTAAGATCGACCGTATGCTCGCCCATCCGGCGGTCCAATCACGCTCCACGAGAAAAGCTCGGGAAAAAGGACGCCCTCTCACACACGGAAGTTAATCCCATAGAACACCCTCACGAGGTACTCCCTCAGCCTGTCCGGAACGAACCTGGCCACGAAGGGAATCAACGTATACCCAAAAGCCCCGCAAGGATTCCTCTCGGGCGGATTGGGGTCCCTTATGATTTGGAGGATTTTCCCGGCAACGACCGACGGAGGCGGAGATTCCCTTAGCCTTTTGTCTATCGACTTCCAGCTGGCCTCGAGCCAGGACCTGTATGGCGAGTCCTCGCGCTGCCCGAAGCGCGTCGCATTGTTGAAATTGGTGTTTATGTATGCAGGCGCGATGGCGACCACCTTGACGCCGAACGGGCGGAGCTCTTGACGAAGACCCTCCGTGAACGCCTCTATCGCGCGTTTCGATGCGCCGTAATGCACCTGAAACGGAACCACGATCGTACTCGCCAGAGAACTCACGTTGATGACCAGGCCGGAGCGTCGTTCCCGCATGGACGGCACGACCTCCTGGATAACCCTGATCGCCCCGAAGACATTTGTTTCGAACTCGGCCTTCACGAGCTCTACCGGTACTTCTTCGATAGGGCCGTAGATGCCGAAACCCGCGTTGTTGATGAGAACGTCGATCCTGCCGGCTTCCTCGATCACCTCCGCCACGCCCCGCCTCACCGAGTCCGAATCGGTCACATCCATCTGGACGAACTTCACAGATCGCCGCAGGCCATCCGGAAGTTCCCGCACTTTTCCCAGGTCCCTCGTGGTGCCCCAGACGCGGTACCCCTCCCGGGATAGGAGGCTGGCAGTCGCTGCCCCTATTCCCGAGGAAGCCCCCGTGATAAGAACGTTCTGCCTCTGGTTGTGTCCCTGCGACATCCCGTCTCATCCTCCAACCCGTCAGCATTCGCGCACCGCATCTTCAGCCCTCTGTATGACCTCGACCGTGCCCCGGCTGCCGTCCACCAGCAGAAGGTCGCCCGTGCGTATCTTCGATGTAGCTCCCTCCACCTGAAGGACCGCAGGTATTCCATACTCCCTGGCCACGACAGCGCTGTGCGACAGAAGTCCCCCTTCTTCCAGGACGATCGCGCAGGCTACGCTGAAAAGGGGAGTCCAGCCCGGGTTCGCGAACGGTGCCACGAGGACCTCGCCTTTTTTGAGCTCGGCAGCCTCCTCCAGAGAACGGACCACCCGGGCCCGCCCCGTCGCCGAACCGCCCGAACAGCCCATCCCCGTGTAGACCGCAACGGACTCGATGCCGGAGACCTCCCCAGCGGGCTGGGCCTCGCTCTGATCAAGATAAACCCTGGCGCGCACCTCCGGACTCCCGTCTTTCCTCCGCGATGAAGATGTTCTGCCCGGCAATATCCTTGCCCTGCCCGGCATTATGACTGCCGGGGGAACGAAGTTTCTGTACATGACCGGGATCCTGCGCCTGTACCTCACCCTCTGCCGCACCACCGCGTGGTCCAGCGTACCGTCCAGAAGGCCCAGGACCTCATCCCGGGAAAGCCAGAATATGTCGTCCTCCCCGTCGAGCGCCCCAGCCTTCGCCCACCTTATCCCCTGCTCCTTCAGGAATCTGCGTGTGTGATACCGTGCCCTGCTGAGGTAGACTCGGGTTTCCTCCCGCCACCAGGCAAGGCGTCTGACAAGATCCAGGTTCGACTTGAACCGTCTCCATATAAAAGGGAACAGGAATTTCCCCGAGCTTTCTTTCAACGCCTCCTCCGTCCGCCTTTCTTCTTCCTCCCTCACTTTCTCTTGCCGGGCCAGCTGTTGCCTGGGGTCCAGGCTTAGCTCTCCCGAGAGGCAAGCCTTAAGCATGGAAAGAGGCAACGCGGGGTCTTCGCCCCACCTTGGAACCGAGAGGTCTTCGTCGATCTCGGACATGTATCTGAACCGGCGGAGGCATTCTTCGAACCGGCTCCAGAATCTCTCCAGGGTCGAATCTACCCACCGGACCCCTTCCACCGCATGCCGGTCCCGGTCTTCCCGCCCTTCCTGCTCGTGCCGCTCCTCCTTACCCTGCTTGCCGTGCTCTTCCCGCTCTGCCTGTTCTCCCTCCCGGTCTCGGTCGCCACGGCTTTGCCGCAGATGCTTTTTGCCTCGCAGGTAATCGCAAAAGAGGCCGGCCAGCTCATCTTTGGATTTATCCCGCAGCGTCGACGAAACCGCAGGGTTCTCTTCGGCGAACCTGGCCAGTTCCCAGATGGCGGCAACCGGCTGGGCGGTGGCTATCCTGGAGATGCCGGTGAGAAGCTTAGCTTCGGATATTGGCTTTCCGTTCTTTCCCACAGCCCGGTTTACCCTGTCCAGCAGCACGTGGAAGTCGTCCTGTGCCTGTGTACCCAGAAGGGTGATGATGAGCGCCCAGCGGTTTGCCCGCCAGTGAAGGTCTACGCCAAACCTTACCCACGTCGTGAGCTCTGCATCCGGGAGCGTCGACGGGTCGAGTTTGTCCCATTCCGGCTCGTTGGTATCGTACCATGAGGTAAACGCTTTTGCTTCTTCCACTGCCAGGCGGTAGTGCTTCCTCAGGGCGAAAAGAGACGGGAGCGCGGAGAGCACCGTGGACGGCGTCCAGGGAGTGGTCATCCCGTCCCCTTCGTAGGTGATGGGGATGCCGACCGTCCGGTCGAACGCCCGTTCTTTAAAACCGGGCACCCTGGCGGCAACCTGCTTCGTAGCTCCGACGTTCCAGTACCCGTGGCCGAATAACGTGTCGGCCCACCGGACGTTCCCGTCCTCGTTGCGTCTCAGGTTCAGGCGGCGGAACACCTCATCGGTGGCCCTGGCGAAGTCGTGGTGAAAGGACATCGACTGGCTGAGATACGATGCGAAGCCGGGCATGACTTCCCTGAAATTCGCCGACGTCCAGATCCCGAAGTCGCTCGCAAACGAAAATGCCGTGAGAGGGCGCGACTGAAGCACGAAAAACCGCCCGTCCCACAACGCCCATTCCACGTCCTGCGGTAGCCCGAACAACGACTGAATCCTGATCCCCAGGTCCATGAGCTGCAGCAGCTCCCGGTCTTCCAGGGCGCGCGCCCTGCGCAGGTCCTCAGGCACGTTCAGAGCGATGCCCCCGCCTGACCTAGTATCCCCGGCGCCCTCCACGGGTGTCACGGCGCTTATCTCACGCCCGCGAACACGCATCCGTCTCGAAACCACCATGACGCGCTTGTCGTTCACCTGAACAAGGCCCACGCGCTCGTTCATAGCGTCCAGCACGTACCTGTCGGGGTTGGCGAGCCCGGAGACCACAGCCTCGCCCAGGCCCCAGCTCGCCTCAACGAGCATCTCGTTTTCCCTGCCGGACTGCGGGTTCAGGGTGAAGAGCACTCCGCTGACCTCGGCGGGGACCTGCAACTGGACGATCACCGCCATGGCGGGAGGCCCCTGCCGTTCCGGGGCACGCAGGGCCGTGGCTGCCGCAGGCGCATAGGAGCTGGACTTCGGGTCCGACAGGGACTCCCAGCAGGCCACTACGGCCTCCACCAGCGCGTCCCAGGAGGAGACGCCAATCGTCGTGCGAAACTGACCGGCGTAGGACGACCCCAGTTCGTCCTCGATAGACGCAGATGACCGGACAGCAACCTGAGCACCGGGGTAGGGTTCCACCAGCCGGTCGTATGCTCTTCGGACTTCGTCCCAGGCATCGCCTTGGACCGCTCTTTTGTCCGGGGTCCCGGAAGCGTGGAGCCGCTCCCATTCGACATAAGCTTCGGTGGTGATGACGAAGCCCGGAGGCACCGGCAGACCGGCTCTCGCCAGCCTGGCCAGCCCGCGCGCTTTGCCGCCGATCAGGTCGTAGTCCTGTTCGCTGAGTTCATGAAGGTCTATGACGTACCGTTTCATCGCCGGTTACTCCACCGCCTCCGGTTACGGGATGTAAGGAATCTCCACACCGTCAGCCAGCATCTTTCTCATGAGGCTGAGGGCTCTGTCCATCGCATCGAGGACGAAGTCCACCTCATCGGGCTCGATGATGAGCGGAGGCATGATCTGCATGGCTTTTGGCCTGAAGTCCGAAAACACGGCTATCACGCCGTTTTTCCCCAGCGCATACGTCATCATCGGCCCCAGTCTGTCCTCTTTGAGTTCAAACGCCATCATGAGGCCGCGCCTGCGCCAACCCGAAACCAGGTCGGGGTGCTTTTCCTTCAACTCACTGAAACCCCGCTCGAAGCGTTCGCCCATCTCGCTTACGTGCTCTAAAAACCCCGGGCGACAGATTTCGTCCAGCATTGCGAGAGCACAGGCGCATCCGAGGTCTGCTCCTCCGAACGAACTGAGATGAACGAACGGGTCCCGCCTGAGAAACTCGTCGATTTGCGGCCTGTAGCACACCGCCGAAATGGGGTACATCCCGCCGCTCAAGCCCTTGCCCAGAACCAACATATCTGGGACCACCTGCCACTCATCTATCGCCCACATCCTGCCCGTCCGGCCGAGACCCGCCTGCACTTCGTCGAGGATGAGAAGCGCGCCCGCTTTGTCGCAAATTTCCCTCACCCTGGGGTAGTAGTCGTCGGGAGGGATGAGGATGCCCGCCGTGGCTGGCAGCGTCTCGAATATGACGGCAGCGGTCGTCTCGTCCACCGCCCGTTCCAGCGCACCGGCATCTCCGAAGGGCACCTGCTTGAAGCCCGGCATGAGCGGCTCGAAGTACTTCTTGAAGCGCGGATCGCCTGCGGACAAAGCGAAACCGGTGTGGCCGTGATAACCCCCGATCGCCGAGATTATGCCCGGCCGTCCGGTGTAGCCCCGCGCGAGCTTTATCGCAAGATCACATGCTTCGCCACCGCTCGGAGTGAAGAACGTGTAACGGATGTCACCGGGCGTTAACTCCGCCAAACGTGCCGCGAGCTTTGCTCTATGTTCGCTTAAAAGCATGTGGTCCCCTATGTCGAGGGATTCGAGGGCCGACTTCAACGCCACCACCATTGAAGGATGACGATGCCCCAGGTTAAATACGCCCCCGCTCGACCGGCAGTTGACATACCGCTTGCCTTCGAGGTCCCATATGTAAACGCCCTCCCGTCTCCCAGGGACGGCATCGAACCCGAGGGCCCGGTATACATCCACCTTCCCCGGGGACACGAAGGCCGCGAATTCTGCGACTATTTCCGATTGAGGTTTTGCGCCGATGATACCGTAGTCCGTGCGGTGTAACGGCTTTTCCTGGCCACATTCGTTTTTCCCGTCCCGCATGACTTTGCGCCTCCTGGAAGGATATATGCAAGGATTCACCGTTCCTCATAGATTTCCTCCCGGGAAGCCCAGGCTGCTAGGCTAGACGCGCCGCTTTGCCGAACAGAAACCACCCCTGCACGTGTCTCCCACCGCCCGGCGGTACGACCTGGACGGGCAATCTGATCGATCCCGGGTGTGGCATGCCCCAGAACTATCTTCATATGGATGAAATCGATGCCGCATTCAAGGGCACCGTCCTGTCTGCCGAGGTGAGTCTCCGTCTCAAACACGTTCCCCGTTAACGAGCAAGTGGGAAGTCGAGAACACGGCCAGTCCGTTGGACGGGAAATCCTACGAGCTGGGGACCGGAGCCTGTAAATCATGGGTATTTAGCCCCCGTTAGAAGTGGGTACACCTCAGGAGGTTTCAGAGGAGCTTCCTTCTTGCCGGTAGCCAGTCCTGTATTTTGCTCCGGTCCGCCTGTCTGAGCTACTGCTTTCTCTTTACCACCACCGTGCACCATTCAAGGACCGTTTCCTTGAGCGGAAATGCGTCTATTCCTGCTCCTTCTATCAGACGACTCTTCGGGGTAGGCAGCGCTCTCACCGCAATTGCGTTCTCGACTCTGGCATCAAGGCCAGCTCTTGAAAGGGCATCGAGGGCACTCGCTTCGAACGCGAACTCCTCCAACCCATAGCTTCGCAGGCATTCCCTGGTCTCAACGTCGTGCTCGGGGTGGAAGAGACATACTGCCAGGAGCTCGCCTGAGAGGACTCTGGCTACCTCCTTGACAGTCTCATTTGCCCCGTCCTGGATATTCTGAAGCCCCACGTAAGTAGTCAGCGCGGAGATAGAGTTATTCTTGAAGGGCATTTTCCTCACATCAAAAGCCAGGAACTCGGTGCGGTCCGCCAAGCCGCACCAGCGATAATAGGCCTTTTGCCGGCGCAATACGCGAGGGCTGAAATCGCTGATGACCGTCCTTATACCGGAAGTCTCCTTAAGAATTGCATCTACCAGAGTACACATGCCCGAAGCAAGGTCCACGACCAGACCCTCGCCGCCCAAGAACCTGTGCTTAAGCCGGTGAATCACGAAGTCTATCTGGGCGCGGCTCCCTCTCCGGTATTCATCTGTGTAGATCCCAACGGATGCCTGAGCGAAAGCTTCTTCCGCCTCGCGATAGAGCCCTCTTTCGGCGAGAACCATGCCTCTGAAGTGCTGGTCCGCAGGTGACAGGGATTGTAGCGGCGAGCCCAGCAACTTTTCTTCGATGTCCGGCCGCTCCTTTAGGAACCGCGTCAAGTGGCTGTCCACCGCTTCCCAGAGGTCTTCCCTTGGAAGGTCGGGGGTCAGAAAGATGCCGATCCCATCTTTCACCGGATAAGTGGCCGAGCAGTTCGTGCAGCGGGCTTCGCCTTCAAGTATCTGGTGCCTTTCAACCCGTTGGACCTGCCAGAAAAGAGTACCTCCGCACGATGGACACTGGAGCATATCTACTAGATCGCAATGCATAGTATGTACCTCCTTGGGCGGACCGGATTTGCCGCTCCCCGGCGCCGCCGGTAATGCCCGTCCTACCACCCAAACTGCTTCGAACACTGTTTACGTCCCTCAAAGCGGACTACGCCACCGGAGCCGTTCGTCGAGCAGTTTGAAGAGTTCATGGAACCTGTGACCGGATACTCAGGATTGTGGGAATCGAAGCCGAGGCAGACTGTCTCGCCCCCGGTCTCCCTGCGCTCCATAAGACAATACACGCCTACGTCAAGGATGGTTTCAGTGCACTCCGTTGCTTTTCCTGTACGAGAGCCAGTGTTGGTCTCAAGCCTGCACCGCACCCGGCTTTTTGGACACGGGTTGGAGTAGACATCCAACATTCGTCAGTACATCTTTGCGTAATATTCCTGCACCATGCGGTCGGACGAAAACTGTTTCTGCGACATGCTGATGCTCGAACGCATCATCTGGACCCACTTGTCGCGCCTGTCGTAATAGGTGGGCAGAACCTCCCCGAAAAGCACCTTGTACAGCGAGTCCAAATCGTACGCTTCCGAACCCTCGACGCCGTCCCCAAACTGCCATCCATTGACACCGTGGACGCATCCCTCCGGCCACCACCCGTCGAGGATGCTCAGGTTCAACACGCCGTTCATAGCCGCTTTCATACCCGAAGTACCGCAGGCCTCGAGAGGACGCCGGGGGTTATTGAGCCAAACATCCGAACCCCCGGTCATGAGCCGGCCGATTTTCATGTCGTAGTTCTCGAGGAAGACCACGCTCTTGGGATATTTCCGGGCGTAGCGAGCTAGATTCGCAACTATCTCCTTGCCTGCATCGTCCTGCGGGTGCGCCTTCCCGGAAAAGATCATCTGAATACGCCCGTCTTCCAGGTAAGGTTCAATCACCCTGGGCTTTCGGAAAATGAGGTCGCTGCGCTTGTACGCCACCGCGCGCCGGGCAAATCCGATCAGCAGCCGGTCCGGCGCGAGACGAACTCCCGTCCGCTGCTTCACTTCTTCCAGGAGTTCCTCCTTACAAGCCATATGAGCTGCCCAGAGGTCGCCGTTTTCGACAAAAGCTCGGCGAATCCGCTCGTCCTGCCACGTCCCGGGGTGAACCCCGTTGGTGATCGCGATTATGTTGGGGGCACCTTTCACATCCTGCCACATCCGGCGGGCGGTAACCCCGTGCAGTTGCGAGACGCCGTTGGCGGCGCGGGCCAGCCGCAGTCCGGCGACGGTCATGTTAAAGGGGCTTCCGCCGATCTCGATCATTTGATCCAGGGTAAGACCGTTGTTCGCCCCCATGTACCTCAAGAGCTCGTGACTGTGAGATTCGTTGCCCTCTTTGACCGGCGTGTGGGTAGTGAACACTATCTGCCGGCGCGTGGTGTTCCACGCCTCGTGGAAAGACATGCCCTGTTCCTGCATCTTTTCGCGGATGAGTTCGATGCCCGCCAGCACGGCGTGACCCTCGTTGAAGTGATAGACATCCACCTCTATGCCCAGCCCCTTCAGGGCACGGACACCCCCGATGCCGAGCACCATTTCTTGAGCTACGCGCTCCTCAGAAAACCAACCGTAAAGCTGACCCGTGATCCAGCGGTCCTCGTTTTCCGGAAGATTGGTATCGAGCAGGTACAGCGGCGCATTGCCGTATTTATCAAGCAGCCACACCCTGCAGGTCACCTTTCGCCCTCGTATGTCTACGGCCACCCTGACACCCGTGTCCTTCAAGAAGTCGTAGGAATAGCACGGATACGAGTCATACGGCCTGCCGTCCGGCCCCAAACGCTGCCAGGTGTAACCCTGACGCCACAGGATCCCGACGCCGACTACGGGCAGGTTCAAATCCGCGACGGATTTTAGGAAGTCGCCTGCTAATATCCCGAGTCCGCCGGCATATGCGTGGAATTCCTCGTGAAGTCCGTACTCCATGCAAAAGTAGGCCACCCGGAGCTTGCGCTTTTCGGAATCGACTTGACTGCCGTCCATGTTGAGGTCCTTGTTCTCGGCCATCAGCTATTCCTCCCCTTCAACGAGTCCCGCCGCTAAGTTCATCAGACGGTCCGCAACGCTTTGCAACAGCCGTTAGCTATTTCCTCTAATCAATGAGTCCCCCTACCGAATGGCACCCACACCAAGAGGCCTGGGCCGAGCTCGAAGCGGGGTTGCCAGGATGAACCCGGTAGTTTCATATTGGTGCTCGACATCTGTCACACATATTCCAAGCGGTTACCCGATGTGCAAGCGCTTGCACAGTAGAATTCGTCACCGCCTCCGGGTTTCCTTCTCGGCACACTGGATAATTTTCAGGATAGTAGTCCGTTTTGGTGCTCGCGGACACGCCCTATTGTTGTTCCCGAGGGCCAATTGCCAGCCCCGGTGTGTACGGTGGAGGTAGCCACATTCGCGGTAACCCCAGCAGGGCTTTGGCCTCGGCCTCTTCTTGGCCAAGGAGATCGTTGAAGCTCACGGGGGCGCACTTCGGTGCAGAGCCGCCCCGGCCAGGGGATCTGCCTTACGATAATAATTCCTCTCGGGAAAGTTCTTTAAGAAATATCAACCACTCCGAAAGGAAGCCCGTCGCTCTAAATCGCCAGTTACGACACACCTGTTTGCCGACGAGGTGCTTCGTCCGGCGGACCACCGAGGAAATCGCACTGGCTCGTCTGTACAATCCTTTCCTCTCAGCCAAAGGTTTGAGACACGATTGCTAAGGGAAGCCGGCTTGGCTTGCCCGGCGAACGAACAAGCGGATCTGTTCGACAAACCGTCCCAGGTCTCCGAGGTCTTTGCGACATATCTCATACAACTCTTCGGGGGTAACTTGGTGGTACAGGTGGACCATCCGATTTCGATAACCGGCCATCTCTATAAGCTTCCCGCTTAGATCCGAATCGACTATTCGCAACTCGCCCAGACCCTTGGCGATCCCCTTGTATTCAGCGGCGAGATCAACGTGACCGGCTTTGGCGAGAATATGACGTCCTACATCAAACACAGCTTCGAGGCATCTGCGCAGATAGCTCTCACACGCAGCAACCCTGGTCTTATCCGCCAGAAAGCTATCCCGCGGTACCTCGCAGAGAAGGCTTATCTCTAGAAGGTACTCCACTATAAGCGCCAGGCGCTCTTCGATCAAAGTGATGTTCAGCATGGCGAAACCTCGTCGAGAACATCCTGTAAAAACCGCCTCAGGAACGGAGCAAAGTCAGCCGCCCGTCGCAGCACCCGCATTTCATACTCGTCCCGCTTTTGTTCGCTTGACTGATAGACGCATATGCCCTTGATGGCCTCGGCCTGGAAAACGGAGTGCTGCTCCTCGAGAAAAACAAGGTCCAGCCTCAGGGGTTTGAAGAGTTCTTCCAACTCGTTGTAAAGTCTCGCGTAAAAGGAAGGACGCTCTGATGGTTCCGGAAGAGGCCCGTCAGTTACCACGCCCACGTCGATATCGCTCAGGGGGTCATCCTCCACCACTTTTTCCCCAGCGAGGATCTGAACCCCGGCGCGAGCGCGGGAACCGAACAGGTACACCAGCGAGAGCCCATATCGTTCGCAGATATTCCGCAACGTGCTATCCATCGAATAATCTCACCTCCCATATCGTACCAGCTCTCTATGACGCCGGCAAGCAGGATGTTCCGCATAGCTCTTTCCGAGCACATCGCGACAGGCTCAGTGGCGCGGTGTCCCCTGTCGGGCCGAATCGCCGGATGTTCCGAAAAGCCCGGGCTAACTCGACTCTACGACCTTGCGCGCCCACGCAAGGGCTTCGGCTATGTCTTTGTAGGGAACGCGATGAGCCCTATCGTCGGGGTTTCTCAGGATCATGGCTTTCTGGAACTCTTCCAGTGCCAGTAGGACATCACCCTGACTGCGCGCCCTGACGCCCATCCAGTAATGGGCGTCAGGGTTTCTCGGAGCGTACCTGAGCGCTTCTTGAAAATGAAATCCGGCCTGCTTATGTTCCGCCTGGGCCATGTAAACGGCGCCCAGTCCGATGTGGGCCTCGGCTAGGGTCGGAAGGTCTTTGAGCACCTTTTGATAGGCGGACGCAGCGGCTTCAAGTTCCCCCTTGGCCGCGAGGACTTCCCCCAGGGCCATCGAAGCTAGGGGGCCGTCACTTGTGAGCTCCTGACACCGGATGGCTCCGGCTAAAGCTTCTTCGTGACGACCGAGCCGGGACAAGATCCTGGCCAGGAGACAGTGGGCATGAGCATCCGAAGGCATCCTTCTAAGACCTTCTTCCAGTAGTCTCACTGATTCGGAGAGATCTCCTTCCGCCCAGGTAAGGCTGGCCAGAGCCATGTACGCGGCCTCGGTAGCTCTTCCCGTATCCACCGCCCTTCTGTAGCGCAGGTTAGCTTTGTCGTAATCGTGCCATACCCACCTGTCGAGAAAACCTACGTGTTCCAGGAGGATCTCACGCCAAATGAACCAGCCTAACAACACCCAGGCGAAAAGAGCCAGAAGGACGAGCCTGCCGTCAAGGCCTTTCCATGTGTAAGCAGCCAAACCCCCCAGCAAGATGATGAGAAAACCGGCGTTCCAGGGATGCCTCCACGAGAATCTGACCGGCTCACGCAAGAAAAAACACCTCCGACCGCAGCACGGATATCCCGGGAAAGAAGGATTCCCCGGATCCTGCGTTTTGCTTCACGCCGGGAACTCCAGTGTTGAACGTAGCTACCAATATATGGTATAGTGTTGTCGCCGGTGGCAAAAGGAGTTATGGAGATGAAACCAACACGCCCCGGCATCTGGTCATTTAGGAACGCAGTCTTTAGGCAACGGGCACGAACACCCTCAGCTCGAACGGGTCCATCGGACGTTTTGGTGTTCGCGCTGCTCATCCTCTTCCTGACGATCGTCGCCGAAACGAGCCTTGGTCCCTACGTCCATGCGCAGAGTTCCGGCCCGTCCGCTACCGCCAGCCAGCCCGCGTGGACCTCGTTCGGAGAAGAAGGGCCTTTAGCAAGTATCACGGTATCCTCCATCAAACCCGGCTGCACGCTAGGGAACCTGGATGTCGTATCGCTGGTGAAGACAAGTTCCGTTGACGCGACAGGCACTGTCTGTTCCCTCGGGTCTTCGGCCTCCGACGCCGGGACGAATGACCCCTGGTACCTGGACCTCGCCGGTCACTGGGCCCGTCCTTACGTCCGCGTTTTGTGGGAAGAGGAGGTCGCCGACGGCTACGTTTACCCTTCCGGTCGCTCCTATTTTAGGCCTGATAGACTGTGCGATAGAGCGCAATTCCTCCTCTTACTCGCAAAAGCGTTTCAGCTTGGTCCTTTCGAGCCGCCGGTTCCGTCTTACGCCGACGTGGGCCCTTCGTTTACGGTCCTGAACGGCAAAAAGGCCTGGACGTACATAGAGGCGTGCGTTCGGGCCGGGATGAGCTTCGTCCCTCCCGGGGGCAAGCTCTTGCCCAACGCCGGCGTCACCCGGGAAGACGCCGTCGAGTTTTTGGTGAGATGTCTCGACCTATGGCCCATAGCTCAAGTAATCCCCGAGGACGAAGCATGGAGAATCCTTTCGAGGTTCCCCGACGGTCACAAGACCTCACCAGAAAGGGTCAAAAGCATGGCGCTGTCGGTGCGCCTGGGCATCGTCCAGGGCTGCGGTGACGGCACCCTCCAACCCCGGCGCCCGATGATGAGGTGCGAGATGGCCACCATCGTCTACAAAAGCTGTCTAGTGAGGGCGGAGGTCCACCCACCCTGGTTCTCCCCGGACGGAGATGGAATCGACGAGACCGTGGAGTTCGAATTCACATGGCTCAAAAACCGGAACATCGTCTCATGGAACGGCGGGATAACCGATGCGACGGGCCAGGCCGTATTCACGTTCAATCCGGGTCAGGCCCCGGGCCCTCCTCCCCGCAAGTCGGTATGGGGCGGGACGGACTCCTCGGGACGACCTCTGCCCGCGGGACAGTACTTTTACCAGCTCTGGGTCAAAGACAGACTGGGAAACCAGTTCTTTTCGGTCAGAAAGCCCCTGTACCTGGTCAAGCACTTTCTAACGGCGCGTCTTCATCCCGAAGTCGCAGCTGACGGTGACGCCGTATTCGTCCTGGCCGAAACCAGGCCCGCCGCACTCGAGGTGACCGCGACTTTCGCTTCGGGCCGGACCGTCCGCCTTAAAGCTACGCCGGACGGCCAATCGTGGACCGCAACGGTCGAGATGGGCTCGTGGCTTCCCGTAGGCAAGCAACCGGTTCGAGTCCAAGCGGTTTTCCCCGGCGCTGCCAGAGAGGAAACGCTTTATGCGATGAGGCTCGACCCCTTGTCCCTCACAGCTGAGGTAAAACCGAACCCCGCGTCCCGCGGGCAAACCCTGTCGCTCCTTGCTTACACCGGAAAGGGTGTTCAAGCTGTGACCGCCACCCTTTTCGGAGAAACGGTTGCGCTACGCCCGGACGGACCGGCATGCTGGGTCGGAGAACACCGGGTACCGGTCGCGGCACCGGTCGGGCCCAACGACGTGCTGTTTTCCGCGTTCGCCGATGGGCGGAGAAAGGACTATACCGTGATCCTGACGGTAGAGGAGTCTCCCCTCGTCGATCTCACGTTCATCCTGAGCGAGTGAGCTTGAGGCAGAGAGTCCCGGCCGAAGAGCTCGATTTGGAAAGATTGAACGTAAAGGCGGGACGGCAAAGTCTGAGAAAGAACCCCAAGCAAAAAAGCCGGACGAGAAACGTTGACGAGCGAGAAAGCCTCAGGAAGAAAGTTGAAGGAACGACTCACACTAAAGAATGCCGTCACCGGGGAGCTCCAACGTAATCGGGCCGAACTCACCCTTCCGGAAGCGAGCGAGGTAAAGCTGGGAGGCGCGGGTCAGGTCAACTTCGCCGCCTTTCTTGACCTGCCCCGTCTGCCTCCCGAACTGTTCCAGAACGAGCAGGGCCGGGTTTGGCGATAGGTCAGGGGCGTCCTGCCCCGCTTCGGCGCGCCCGGTCACAGGCGAGACCCGCTCTATCAACCACAGAGCTACTTCCACCGGGTCGTATCTGGTCTCGGGGATGGCGCCGGTGGCAGCTAAAGCCATCAGGGTATCTCCTTTGACCGCGCCGGGCTCGAGCACTCCGGGGGTATCCAAAAGAAGGAATTCCTCCCCGCACCGTATCCAGTGAATTCCTCGAGTTAAACCCGGCTTTTCTCCGGTGGGAGCTCTCACCCTGCCTGAAAGCCTGTTGATTATGGAAGATTTGCCTACGTTGGGCAAACCAAAGACCATGAGCTTGAGGGGTCTTTCCAGAGTACCAGGGGGTCTTGAGCGGTTCACCCGTTCCCGTTCACCCTTGAGAAAGGGGACGAGTTTTTTCATACCCTCTCCCGTATTAGCTTGCACGGCGAAGGCGGGTTTCCCCTGGCTTTCGAAGGCAGCGATCCAATCCCGGGTAGCTGCGGGATCTGCGAGATCAATCCGGGTGAGGACGTAAACGAACTTCCGTGGATGGAGGTATTTCTTCGCCACCCGTATCGAGGTCCCAGGAATCCGGGCATCCAGCGCAAACAAAATGACATCAACGTGGGACAGGAAGGTCCTCCGCCCCGGGGTCATCAGAGGATTTCCCCGCCGCTTCATCGGATGACCCCGGCGAACTTAAACGGCCAGATTACGATGGAGGCCCTTCCTTTGATGAGCCGGAGCTCCACAGGACCGAAGCTCCGCGAATCCTCGCTGTTCTGCCTGTTGTCGCCCATGACGAAAACGGTCCCGGGCGGGACCACAAAACTTGACATGTTGAACAGACCGGGGTAGAAGACGTACGGCTCCTCGACGATCTGACCGTTCCGGTACACTCTCCCCGTCCGGATCTCTATCACGTCCCCCTCGATTCCGATGACCCGCTTGATGTAATCCTTGGACGGGTCCAGGGGGTACCTGAATACGATTACATCCCCATGTTTAGGTTTGGAAAAGCGGTATGCGAGCTTGTTCACCAGCAATCGCTCGCCGTCCTTAAGGGTGGGCATCATGGACGGCCCCTGCACTACGTAGGTCTCGACGATGAAAGTCCGTATGAAGACGGCCAGGATAAGGGCCACCACTATGATACTTACGACATCTTTCAAGAAGTCCACTCTCGTCTTCTCCCTGCGGGGTAAGCCCCGGTTGTCGAGACTACTTTTGCCGCTTTTCCTCAATGCGGGCTTCTTTACCGGATAGTCCTCTCAAATAGAACAGTTTCGCCCTACGCACCCGGCCCCTCCTCAAGACTTCGATCCGGTCGATTCTCGGGGAGTGCACGGGAAAGGTCCTTTCGACCCCGACTCCGTAAGACACCCTTCGCACCGTAAAGGTTTCCCGGACTCCGCCTCGCTGACGCGCGATGACGGTACCCTCAAAAGGCTGAATACGTTCGCGGCCCCCTTCGATGACCTTGTAGTGCACCCTGACGTAATCACCCGGCCTGAACTCGGGGATATCTTCCTTCATCCCTTCGCGTTCCACCAGATTTACGAGATCCATTCCGATCACCCTTTCAACTTCGAAGCTCTAATTCGACTGTTTATCCACCTTGTGTGCCAGTGCGGGTTGAACTCCGCATCTTATCCGCTACGATTCAACGCCCTAGCCGCGCCGTACACCCATGGGAGGCGCGTCCGGGTATAGATCGTCCCTGGTATCCGCTTCCCAGGCTATTTCCAACAGCAATTCCCTGTCTTCCGGCGTAAGCGCAGCTTTGTCCAGGAGGTCCGGTCTTCTCTCGAGAGTTCGTTTGAGCGCTTGCTTTCGTCGCCACCGCCGGATCTTTTCGTGGTCTCCGGACAGCAGGATTTCCGGCACTTTCAACCCCCTGTACTCAGGAGGCCGGGTGTACTGCGGACCCTCCAGGAGGCCCTCGGAAAACGACTCGGCCCTCGTCGACTCCTCGCTTCCGAGCACCCCCGGCACGTGCCTGACCACCGCGTCCAGCACCACCATGGCGGGGATTTCCCCGCCCGTCAGTACGTAATCGCCGATGGATATCTCCCTGTCGGCGAGGTACCTCACGCGCTCGTCGAACCCCTCGTAATGTCCGCAAATGAGCACCAAATTGGAAAACCCAGCGAGCTCCCGGGCCGCCCGGTCGCAAAAGGGCTCGCCCTGGGGGGTCATAAGGCAAACGCACGGTCTTTCCTGAGACCCCGAACCAGCGATTTCCTCCTTAACGGCATCGACGGCCTCGTAAACGGGCTCGGGCTTCATCACCATACCCGGCCCACCTCCGTACGGATAGTCATCCGCCGTTTTGTGGGCGTCGTGGGTGAAATCCCTGATGTCCACCAGCTTCACCCGGATGACTCCCCGTTCGATGGCCCTGCCCAGAATGCTCGCTCCCAGCACCCCTGAAAACATCTGGGGAAATAGAGTGAGGATGTAGACATTCACGCTACCGACCCTCTTTTCCCCGACTTCCTCCCCGGTCTCCCGCATCCCGGTTTCCGGGCTCTCCTCCCGCCGCACCCGGTTCCTCCGGCGGCCGCGTCTTTTGACCCAGGTCCACGCTGAGCAACCGCCCGTCTCTCACGGCAAGCACGATGCCGTCCTCTATCATTATTTCGGCGGCCAAGACCTCAGGCCAGACGTCCCCGGGCTTCACCTCGACTAGTCCCTGAACCTGCCCTCTAACCACTTCCTGGCCTATTTCGAGACCGGCGATATCCTCGAGGTTCCTCAAAAGGCTCTCCCGTCGCGAAGCTCTCTCCGCCCTTTCCTTCTCCAAGCGAGCTAGATCTTCGCCTTTGGCCCCCGAACCTCGACGCTTCTCGAGCTCCTCCTCGATGGCCCGGAGCTCCCGGTCGATCCTGCGAATCTCCTCCTGAGTGTTGCGGGCAAGCTCCTGTTTAAGTCCAGGCGTTACCCTGGACTTCACCGTGACAGACCTGAGCAACAGCATGGGTCACGCGGGCGCACAGTGACTGTTACTCCAGAATCTCCACAGCCGCTCTTTTGCCTTCCTTGGCGGCAGCAGCTTGCACGAGAGTCCTGATGGCCCTAACGACCCTGCCCTGCTTGCCTATGACTTTACCCATGTCCTCGGTAGCTACCCGTACCTCAAAAACGCAGGCCCTCTCGCCTTCGACCTCTTTAACCTGAACACCGTCGGGATTATCCACTATCGACTTGACGATGAATTCCACAAGGTCACGCAACATAGCCCATCCTCCTCGTTCGTTAGCTTAGCGAGTCCCCTCTTCTTTCCGTAGCGCCTGCCATCTTTCGATGATACCCGCCTTTGTCAGGAGGCTCTTCGCAGTAGGCGTTGGCTGTGCCCCACGTCTCAACCATAATATAGCTTTTTCCTCTTCCACTTTAAAGGTGGGCGGCTCGGTCCTGGGATTGTAGTAGCCGATTTCGTCGATGCTCCGTCCATCCCTGGGCGACCTCGAATCCATCACGACTATCCGGTAGACCGGCGCCTTTTTCGAACCTATCCTCTTCAACCTGATCTTTGTGGGCAAACTTTCACCTCTCCTTTCTACAGATTATCGAACGAGATTCTCCGTTCCGAGCGGCACGAGCCTCGAGCCGCGTACGAGCTTGTCAAAAGCCCAAGAGCCAGCCGCCAGCCGGGCCGGGCTCAGAACGGGAACTTCCCCGCCTTGTCCATGGAAGAAAGCTTGGACATCATCTTCCGGGCTTCGGAGAACTGCTTCAGAAGTCTATTGACATCTTGCACCGAGGTTCCGCTTCCCTTAGCTATCCGCTTCTTCCTGGAACCGTCTATGATCTCCGGTCTTCTTCGTTCCTCCTTGGTCATGGACTGGATGATAGCTTCCACGCGCGTCCAGTCTTTGGGATCTACGTCGATGTTCAGTTTCGCCCGGGAGAAGCCGGGGATCATCCTCAGGATATCCCCGATGGAACCCATCTTCCGCATGTCCCTCATCTGCTCGAGGAAATCGTCCAGGGTAAACTGGTTTTTCCTGAGTTTGCGCTCGAACTCCCGCGCCTTCTCCTCGTCGATGGCTTCCTGAGCTTTTTCGATGAGGGTGAGTACATCGCCCATCCCCAGGATGCGCGAGGCCATTCTGTCCGGATGGAAGACCTCGAAATCCTCGAGCTTTTCCCCCTTCGAAGCGAACAAGACCGGCTTCCCCGTAACCTTGACGACGGATAAAGCGGCGCCGCCCCTCGCGTCGGAGTCAAGTTTGGTGAGGATTACCCCGGAAATCCCCACCTTCTCGTCGAACACCTGGGCGACCTTGCATGCCTCCTGACCCGTCATGGCGTCGACGACCAGGACCTTTTCCTGTGGCGCGGAGACCGAGGCGATTTTCCTGGCTTCTTCCATCATGTCTTCGTCGATTTGCAACCGTCCGGCGGTATCCAGGATAACCACGTCGTAGCCTTGCCTCCTCGCCTGAGCTATCCCCGCTCGGGCGATGTCTTCAGCTTCTGAATCGCCTCCCAGCGTGAAAAACCCTGCGCCGGCCTTCTGAGCTACGATTTCGAGCTGCCTCTGAGCTGCCGGCCGCCAGACGTCGCAAGAAACGCACATCACATGCTTGCCCTGCTTTTTGAGGAGAAGGGCAAGCTTCCCGGCCGTCGTGGTTTTGCCTGAGCCCTGAAGTCCCAGCAGGAGGATTACCGCAGGAGGAGAACCGGTGAGGTTGAGCCGGCGCACATCCTTTCCCATTATGGCCGCAAGTTCTTCGTATACGATCTTGATTACCTGTTGAGCTGGGGTGAGGCTGGAAAGCACCTCTTCACCAACAGCTCGCTGGCGTATGTTCGAGATGAATTCTTTGACCACTTTATAGTTGACGTCGGCTTCTAGTAAGCTAAGCCTGACTTCCCGCAAAGCGGCATCAACGTCAGCTTCGGTGAGTTTTCCTTTTCCCCGCAGCTTTCTGAATATATCCGAAAGTTTCTGGGTCAGCCCCTCAAACGGCACACCGTTTCACCTCCTCGTGTTCCCCCTGCGCCCTAACGCTCATCCGGTCCAGTTCATCACCCGCTTGCAGTGGTCAGTTCCTTCAGCAGACGCAGAGCTTCCGCCTTTACCGATACCCAATTGGACTGGTCCATGGACTCGAGAAGCTTTTTTAACGTCTCGAATCTCCCGTTGACTTCCTGACTATACCGGAGAAAACCGATTTCCTGCTCGAACCTGTTGAGCGCCTCGACGCACGATTGGAAGGCATCCTGAGCCGCTCCTCTGGAGATGCCCAGTTCCCGCGCAATTTCCGAAAACGAAAGGTCCTCGTCGAGCTTGAGTGTCGCGACCTCCCTTTGCCTCGGTGACAAAAGGCCCTCGTAGAGGTCTTTTAGAAGCCCGAGCCTGGCCACTTCGTTCACGTCAGCGGTGCCACCCAGCCTAGCTGCCCTCCTTCTTGAAGCGGTGGTGTATGGGTCACGAGCAATACACCTTGCATTGTAGATGTACCGGTAGGGTGCAGTCAACATCTTTCGTCGGCGGATTGTTATCGGCCAATGACGTTATCACCCCAATAGCGCCCGAAGAAATGTCACCGTGGCGAAAGGGCCCGCTTTCTTAATCTCAACACTCTCACCCAGATGCGACGTAGGAAGAGTTCACGCTATGGAACAGGTGGTTTTAGGCGCAAGAAGGAGTATTCCCTTCGGGTGCAAAAATGAATTGCAGTCCGGATTCATGGAAGGAGCGCAAACAATGGGCAAAGTACACATCCCGCCGGCGCCCGAGGCCCCGCAAAAGATCGTGGTGGACATGGTCCACGGTCAACGCATCGAAGATCCGTTCCGCTGGCTTGAGGACAGCGACAGCCCCGAGACGGTGAAATGGACCTCGAAGCAAAACGAGCGCACCAGCGCGGTGCTAGACAGCCTCCCGTGGAAGGCCGGGATCAAGGACGAACTTTACGATCTCCTTTCCCGCGAAATAGTGGGATCGGTCAAAAAGCGCGGTTCTAAGCTGTTTTTCCTTCGCCGGAGGGCGGGCATGAACCAGCCCATCCTGTGCGTGATGGACGAGACGACCCGGAAAGAATGGGTGCTTCTCGACCCGAACAAAGAGAGCGACCGGGGGCTCGTCGCCCTGGACTGGTGGCATCCCTCGCCCGACGGCAAGCTCCTCGCCTACGGCTATTCCGAAAAGGGTGACGAGTGGAGCGTGCTCCGTATTCTCGACATCGTGACGGGAGAGCGTCTACCCGATCGAATAGAGAGGACGAGGTACTCCAGCGTCGCCTGGGACCGGGACGGAAAGGGTTTCTATTACACCCGCTATCCCCGGCCCGGACAGGTTCCGGCAGGCGACGAAAACTACTACAGCCGGGTCTTCTACCATGAGCTAGGCGACAACCCGGCCAACGACCCCCTTGTTTTCGGTGAGGGCAGAAGAAAAGAGGACATGTTCGGGGTTGAATACTCGGACGACGGCCGCTACCTATTCGTTTCGGCAAGCTCCGGTTGGACCAGGACCGACCTTTATTTCCGGAACGCGTCGGACCCGGAAATTTCCAGAACGGCGCCGTTCATCCCGGTGATCGAAGGCGAAGAGGCCCTGTCCAGCGGTATAAGCACTGGTGACACCCTCTACCTCATGACTAATCACCGGGCCCCCAGGTACCGCATAGTCAAGGTGGACCTCAGAAATCCCTCCCGCGACCGTTGGGAGGAGATCGTGCCGGAACCGGAGGACATGACTCTGACCGCCTTTGGCGTTGCCCAAGACCGCCTCGTACTCGTGGCGATGAAAGATGCCGTATTCCGCCTGTACCTGGGAAATCTTGATGGGAACGATTTACAGGAAATCTCCCTCCCTGATCTGGGCACGGTCACGAATGTGGCTTCGCGGACCGACAGCCCCATAGTCTACGTCGAATTCCAATCCTTTACGATGGCCCCATCCATCTTTCGACTCGACACCCGGACCGGACGGATCGAGCTTTTCCTCCAGAGCGAACAGGCGGTCAAACCCGGAGAGATCGCGGTTCGGCAGGTCTTCTACCCGTCAAAAGACGGGACGAAGGTCCCCATGTTCATCCTCCATAGCAAGGACATCCCGGCGGGCAAAACGGCCCCGCATCGCAAGGAAGGGGCTTCCGGCGCCAGCGCCGGGCCGGGACTGGCCCCGGACGTCCATCCGTTGCCCACAGTCCTCACCGGCTACGGCGGCTTCAACCTCGCCCGCACCCCGATGTACTCCGCTACTATCGTCCCCTGGCTGAGAAAGGGTGGGGTGTATGCGGTAGCAAATCTTCGAGGCGGAAGCGAGTACGGCGAAGAGTGGCACAGGGCCGGGATGCTCGATAAAAAGCAAAACGTTTTCGATGACTTCGTTGCAGCTGCCGAATACCTGATAAACGAAGGATACACTTCCCGCGATAAACTAGGCATCATAGGCGGCTCTAACGGTGGTCTCCTGATGGGAGCGGCTCTGACCCAGCGACCAGACCTCTTTAAGGCCGTCGTGTGCCTGGTTCCCCTCCTCGACATGGTGAGGTACCACCTGTACCACATCGCCAAACTGTGGATATCTGAATACGGTGACCCGGATAACCCGGAGCACTTCCCGTGGTTGTACGCTTACTCACCTTACCACCACGTCGAGGCGGGGGTTGAATATCCCGCGGTCTATCTCCGAACCGCCTTGTCGGACACCAGGGTCCACCCGATGCACGCGAGGAAAATGGCGGCCAAACTCCAGGCCCTGTCCCCTGACACGCTGACCCTTCTCCGGGTTGAGTCCGAAGCCGGACACGGTCAGGGGAAACCCGTGAGCAAGGTGGTAGAAGCCGAGGCCGAGTCGTGGGCGTTTCTCGAGTGGATGCTTATGCGCTGACCCTACCCGGAAACGACCGGCATGCTGGATGGATCGACGGCCGCCATCCCGTGGCGGAGCGGCATCCTGTAGCGCTCGATGCGCAGGTCCTCCCGCCCGGCGAGGCAACTGTCCGGACGACATGATGTGAAGTGCCATTAACCGTGGTCGGACAGCTTTCCTGGTCTCCGGTGGGCCTAATCGTCTCGCCCCCCGGCGAAAAGAGCTTTGGCGAAGTCGGCGGGGGCGAAATCTTTGAGGTCGTCCAGTCCTTCGCCCACGCCTACCAGTTTGATGGGAAGGCCGAGCTCGCCAGCGATAGCTACAGCTATGCCGCCTTTGGCGGAGCCATCGAGTTTGGTGAGGACAACCCCGGTGACCCCCACCGCTTCCGTGAAGGCACGGGCCTGAACCAGGCCGTTTTGGCCGGTCGTGCCATCGATGACGAGAAGGACTTCGTGGGGGGCACCGGGGACCTCCCTGGCGACAACCCTAACTACTTTTCTCAGCTCTTCCATCAGGTTTTTCTTGGTATGGAGCCTTCCCGCCGTATCCACAACTAGCAGGTCCCTCCGCCGGGCTAAAGCAGCGTGAGCTGCATCAAAGGCCACCGCCGCCGGGTCGGAACCCTCCTGGTGCTTGATGACCTCCATGCCAACCCTTCTCGACCACACTTCCAGCTGGTCTATAGCCGCCGCTCTAAACGTATCGCACGCGGCAGCTATCGCGGTCTTCCCCTGCGTAGTCCACCTGTATGCGAGTTTGGCCGCCGTGGTGGTCTTGCCTGAACCATTCACGCCCACAAGAAGGTACACCGTCGGGGGAGAATCAGAAACCTGAAGCGGCTTTGATATTGTGCTCAGTATGGCAGCAACTTTCTCCTCGATCAGGCATGCCAGCCCGCTGGGATCCTGGATTTTCTCCCGTCTGGCCCTCTCTCTGACTTCCTCCACTATCTCCCCGGCAGCTTTAACCCCCACGTCCACCTGTATCAAGAGGGCCTCGAGCTCCTCGAAGGATTCCGGCCCAATCGCCCCAGGGCTGAAAGCTCTGTCTATTCCTTCCCGCAGAAAAGCGGAAGTTTTGCTCAGGGACGCTTTCAGTTTCTCGAACAATCCCATGTCTTTCACCTGCTGTCCAAGCTTCTCGGTACGACCGGTTGGATCGCTTCTGCCGCACACCCCAGGCTGCCCAGATGGTAAAACCCTTGCTGAAGCTGAGTGGCCGGGGCCCGTTACACCGCCCCAAGCTTCACTCTTTGAAACAGCTAATAATCTAAGCTGGCTCAACTGGGTGGGCGGCACCTTACACGGCTTCCAGTCTTATCCCAAGGATTTTAGAGACCCCCGGTTCATCCATGGTGACCCCGTACACCACGTCCGCCGCCTCGATGGTGGGCTTTTGGTGAGTGATCACCAGAAACTGAGTATCCCTGGAAAGCCGCCTCAAGAATTCGCCGAACCTGAGGACGTTCGTCTCGTCCAGGGAGGTGTCCACCTCGTCCAGGACGACGAAGGGCGAAGGCTTCGTCTTAATCAGCGCAAAGATGAGAGCTAGCCCGGTCAGAGAGCGCTCCCCGCCGGAAAGGAGTATGAACGACCTTCCCCGTGAACCCGGAGGCTGGGCGATGACCTCTATTCCCTTTTCATCCTCGGTTAGGCGCAGGTCCCCTTTCCCACCGCCGAAGAGCTCCGTGAAGATCTCTCTGAAGCTGGACCTCACCTGCTCGAAGGTTTCCCTGAACCTCCTCTCCATCTCCCGCTCGGCAAGCTCCTTTATGCGGATGAGCTCCTCTTTGGTCTTAAGCGCTTCCTCTTTCTCCCTTATGTACTGGAAAATGCGCCTGTCCAGCGCTTCGTATTCCTCCTCGGCCCTCAAGTTCGGTTGGCCGAGGGACTTGATTTCCGCGTCTATTCCCTCAATTAGGGAGAGAGCTTCGCTCCGCGCGTAACGCCGGATGTGTCCGCTTAAATCGGGGTCAATTCCGTATTCTTTCCGCAGGATCACAGCCACGCGTTCCACTTCCTGCGTCTGGCTCGCGATCTCAGCTCTCATCTCTTCCATCTTGGACGAAGCTTCGGCGGCGTCCCTCTTCAGCCGGTAGATTTCGTTTACGAGTTCCCCAAGAGCTCGTTCCTTTTCCTCAATAGATGAACGCATAGATACGATTTTCCCGTTGAGCTCCCGGACTTCACGGTCCAGCTCGTCTATGGACATCTCGAGGTCAGCGTGTTTTTTCACGAGCTCTTCTTTCTCCTCGATAAGGCGGCAGAGTTCAGCTTGCTCTTCGGAAAGGGTTCGCCTGACTGAGTTTGTTTCGACCTCAATGGATTCCAGCCTGCGGTCTGCAGCTGCGATCTCCGCCTCCAGGTTCTCCCGTTCGCGAGTGAGCTCTTCCCACAGACTGGCTGTGGCATGTTGGGTATCTTTCTCCCTGAGCTCTTCCTCGTACCGGCGAAGTTCCGCCCAGGCGCGGTCGAGTTCCTTCTCGAGCGCCCCCTCCTCGCCGGCGGATTCCCGGAAAAGGCTTTCCGCCTGTGTGAGAGCATCTTTCCTCAAAGCGAGCTCCTCCGTCAGCGTTCGGACCCTGTCCTCGTCGTCCGCCACCGCCCGCGATAGACGGGAGATCTCATCCGTCAGGGCGGTAAGCTTAGCTTCAGCTGCCTGGATCCGAGCTTTGTACGAGTCACGCTCCTGGAGAGCTTTGCTCCTCGCCGCCTCGAGTTCCCCTAGACGCCCCGCCAACGTTTCAAGGGCCGCCGTAAGGCGCTTTTCCTCTTCGCTTAAGGAAAGAAGTTCCTGCTTTCTTTCGAAAACCTGAGCGTGCCGGGGTGCGTCCCCTCCGGAAATGCTGCCACCCGGCTCGAGGCTCTCGCCGGTGAGCGTGACCACACGGCACGACCAGCCGGCCTTCCGCATGAATTCGAGCCCCGTATCCATGTTTTCCGCCAGGACCACGCGACCGACCAGGTACTTCACTGCCTTCTCGATTTCCCTTGGATACGAGATCACGTCCATAAGCGGCCGTACGCCTTTGACGTGTACCATAGCTCTCCTGGCTTCTTCCGGAAGATCCCTGGGTCTCAAGAGGTCCAGCGGAAGGAAGGTGACCCGCCCGGCCTTTTCTTTTCTTAAGAGCTCGATAGCCCGGCGGGCGGACATCTCATCTTCGACCACTACGTTTTCGACGCTGCCCCCCAGAGCGGCAGCAAGGGCTGGTATGTACTTCTTATCGCAGGATAAAAGCTCTCCGACCGCGCCCACGATGCCCTCGAGGACACCCCGGGCCGCCGCATCCAGAACCGTCCTCGTCCCCTTACCCAGTCCTTCGTGAGCTCTCTCGAGGTCGCCGAGAATTCGGACTCTCGCGGATACGCGGGACAGTTCCGTCCTGGTCGCTTTTTCCTTCTCAGACGCATTTTTCACTTGTTCGGCGAGTTCCTCGACAGCTCGCGCGCACCTTTCAAACTCCCCTCGCAGAGACCGGAGGGATCTGGAAATCGCATCGACCTCATCCTGAAGTTCCTGCTGTCGCGACCTGGACGTCTCGATGGACCTGGTTGCCCCCGATATCTCTGTCTCCAGGGATAACACCTGAGCTCTGAGACGCTCGACTTCAGCTCTCCGTGCATCCCTTTTCTCCTGGGCTTCCCTGAGTTTTTCTACGAGGGCCACCGTGTTTTGCCTTAGAGCTACGATTTTCTCCCTGAGAGCACCTGCCTCCCGCTCCCGGGCCTTCTTCTCCTCTTCTATCTCGTCTATCTGCTCCAACAGTGAATCACGTTTGGACAGAAGCTCGTTTTTTCTTTGAAGAATCGCCCCTTTTTCGGCGACGAGCTTCCGGGCGTTTTCCGCCAGAGCTTTACACCTCGCGGTCCTCCCCTCGATTTCCTTACCGAGAGCTTCAACCATTCCACCGAGGCCGTCCCTTTGCCGGGTAAGCTCCACCAGTCTCCTGGATATCTTCTCCCGCTCGGCGGAGGTGACTTGCTCAAACTCCTTTTGAGATGCGATCCCTCGTTCCAAACCGGCCCTGGATGACTCCAGTTCACCAACCTTCGTTCCGGCCTCTTTCACCAACACCTCAGCATCGGAAAGCTTCTTGCCCAGGCTTTGAAGTTTCCGTCCGGCATGCTCAAGGTCCCACAGCCACGTGCCAGCTTCCAGTTCTTTTCTGGACGCCATAAGCTCTCTATATCTTTTGGCGATGCGACAGGCCTCTTCGAGTTCTGCCCGCCGGGCTTCGAGTTCCAGGAGCAGATCTTCGAGGCGTCGTAACTCCACGTCGATTTGTTCGAGTCTCCTCTCGGTCTCTCGCTTTTCCATCCGGAACGCCCCGATACCGGCCGCCTCTTCCACCCACTGCCGTCTATCTTCTGCGTGACCCCCGGCCAATTCGTGGATGACGCCCTGCCCGATCACCACATATCCGGAGTAGGAGAGGCCCATATCGGCTGTGGTCTTGATTATGTCGCGCCAGCGGCAGGGTGCACCGTTCATCTCGTATGAAGAGTCGCCATCTCTCGTAAGTCTCCTGGTGATCTCCAGTTCCGAACCCCGGGGAGTTTCCATCAGGAGCTTGACCTCGGCCATCCCCATAGCTTTCCTGCGCTCGGTCCCGGAAAAGATGACGTCCTGAGAAGCATCGCATCTCAATACCTTGGGATTTTGCTCCCCTAGAACCCACCGGAGCGCATCGACCAGGTTAGACTTGCCGCAGCCATTGGGCCCCACAATGGCGGTGACCCCGGGACTCAGCGATAAACTGGTCCTGTGATAAAACGATTTAAACCCGTGCAGGGTGAGGCTTTTCAGCAATCCGGTCTCTCCTCAGATCTTCACGTTTACTGATTTAGGATACACGACGTAGGAACCAATTTGAAGCGTCTCGTGACGTTCGTACACTCCTCCCTCACTTCGATCATAAAGTGGGCATGTGGATACCTTCGTCCCAGCTGCACTTCGGGTTACATCGGTGTACTCCTCTAGACTCCACCATAACACCTGTAGTCGATTTACCCGTATTATGTAAAGGTTCCTTCGCCCGGCTCATCTAAGTGCTACACCATGGACATGAATCCCAGAGACATCGATGAATACAGGGTCCTGCGAAAAATAGCTGCGCTCGTGATGGAAAACCCGAACATCACCGTACGGGAGATCGCTCAAAAACTTGGCTATGCCGAGGAGAAGTCCGTTTATTACTGGCTTGAGAAAGCGAAATTCGCGGGAATCAAGGATTTCAGGAAGAGCGTGCTCACTGGAACAGTTCCGCCCGGCTTTTTTGCCGGCGACAGGGAATCGAAGACACCTCTCAAGGACGTGACGCCCCTCAAGGACGCCCTGAGTTTGCTGGATCTCCCCGTTCGAGAACATTTTCCCATGAGAGCGCCCGGGGAGAGACCTCTATCCCAATATCTTCCCGTCAGTTTCGCTCCCGGATCCTACCTGGTCCCCGCTCCAGAAGACCTGCCGGCGGGCTTGATACGCAAAGGTGATCTCCTTCTGATTGACGCTTCGTCGCCCGTCCAGTCCGGGGACTTAGTGATGGGCGTGTCGGAGACCGGAGAACCGCAGGTTCTGCGGAGATATGTAACCCCCCGGGGCGGTGAGGTTTTCGTGAACCTGGCAGACCCGGGCAATACGACCTCGCCGGCAACGGTGGCAGGGAAGATCATCCTGCTAATCAGGCTTGCACCGTAGACTGCTCGCAATACTAGTAACATCACTGCTGGGCGATCTCGGGGTGTAGTTTCGCTGAAGGTGACTTGAACCCTAGACTGGTCGCTATAGCAGCATCACCCGCGAGTGAAGGTTATCCCGCGTCACCGGCCCGGTAGCGGGCCAAAGCTTCCCTGGCGGCGTTTTCCTCTGATTCTTTCTTAGAAGATCCCGCTGCCCGCGAGACTTCCTTGCCGTCGATGAACACAGCTGTGGTGAAGGTCGGCATATGATCCGGCCCTTCCATGTTGACAACCCTGTATTCCAGAGTAGCACCGGGTCTTTTTTGCACCAGCTCTTGCAAAGCTGTTTTGGGGTCTTGCAAAGTTTCTGGGAGCTCGCCGGTCAATACCGTCTTCTCCAGCAGTTCCCTCGCTCGAGACCAGCCGTGCTGGAGGAAATACGCCCCTATTACAGCTTCGAATGCGCCCGCGAGATTTCTCGGTCTCTTCCTCCCTCCCGTCATTTCCTCCCCCCGGCCCAGGAGAAGAAGGTCCCCCAGGCCCGCCTGCAGAGCGATAGCTGCCAAATGTGGGCCTGAGACAAACCTCGCTCTCATTCGCGTAAGCTCGCCCTCGGGGGCCTCGGGGTGTTTCTTGAAGATATAAGAGGCAACGGCCAGCGATACTACCGCATCTCCTAAAAACTCCAGTCTTTCGTTGGACGGGACTTTCCCTTCATGTTCGTTGGCGTAAGATACATGCGTCAGAGCTTCTGTCCTCAATTGATCGCTGAGGGACTCCAGGGCCTCCACCAGGAGACCTTTTGTTTCCGAGATCAGTTTGTCGCCCGTCACCCACTTCGGCCTCCAAGCGTAAAGGAGTTCAGCACAGCTGCGTCCACCGGAACTCTACGGTTTTCGACAGGACATCGTCAAGTCATGAGTGAAACTCTTTTACCCGCAGACCGGGTCTATTCTATCGGAAGGTGGATCTTTTTGGACGGCAGCGACCTGGAGTGTGCCAAACGAGGGGATGCAGAGGCGTTCGCCCGCCTTGTTCTTCCTCTTGAGCCCAAGATGTACCAGTTAGCCCTGGGCATAACCGGCAACCGTGAGGACGCGGAGGACGCCTGGCAGAATACTCTGGTCAAAGCGTGGCGCAGCCTGACGAAACTAGAGGAGCCTGGCGCGTTTGCAACGTGGCTAACCAGGATCGTCCTCAACGAGGCTAAGCGGGTCTGCCGAAGCCGGGAAAGGCAAAACCTGATATCGAAGTTACTCTCGCGGCAATTGAACACTCCAGACAGCTTTCCACCTGATTCGAGTGATATATTAGCATGCATCCAAAAGCTGAAACCCGAGCAGAAAGAGGTTATCCTGCTTCGGTACTGGCTCGATCTGCCTTTCGAGGATATAGCAGACATCACGGGGGTACCTCTTAATACAGCTAAAACGCGGCTGTACCGGGCACTCGAACAGCTAAGGAGGTTTTTGCAAGAACACCGTTATCCGGTTACGCAAAAAGAGCGCACAATTAAGGGTCAAACACCAGTTAATTCACCCACCCCGGTGACCCGCGTAGCGCGGGCTTCGACGCATAAGGAGGACGAAGGAGATGAACAGCTACAACTTCGGCCATAGTGAACCCGACCTCGCCGTCGGCATCAAAAAAGCTCTTTCTGCATGGCTTTCAGAGGCAGCTCCTCGTCACGGAGTGATGAACTTCGTAAGGCGAAAGAGGTTTCGACGTAATAGCCCACTGAAAGTAATAAGGGAGGCAGCTTACCGCTCACCCTTCTTTACACCCGCAGCAGCTGTCATCGTTACCCTGGCCTTGTTCATCTTCAGCCTCGTACAGATTCCCTTGGTGGCCCGGGCTTTTTCCTCGATCCCCGCCGTCGGTAAGGCATACCAGGACTTTCTCGAATGGGCCGGACTAGATGTCGCCTACCAGGCCGGTCTTATAAACGAAATCCGGAAGACGATCACTCAGAGTGGTATCACCGTTGAAGTCATAGGGGCGATCTGCGACGGCACGCAAACGGTGGTTTATTACACGGTCGGTCCCTCTGACTCTTCCAGAGCTTCCTCGGTGGATGAGCAACTGGATGGTCTCATGTTGACCAGCAAACTCTACGGTGGTGGCTGGAAGGATGAAGGTACCGCATCCTATTCTTACCCCGTTGATGGAAGGTACTTTTGTGTGATACGCGAAAAACCCGTTTCGTGGATCGCCAGGCTTCTGGGCGCGGAGCTCACTCTCACGGTCCAAGCGGTAAAACCAACGGATGAGCTGCCGGGTCTTTATAGAGTAAGCCGAAACATTTCACCTGTCTACACGTGGAAGGTCTCTTTTCCCGTACAAACCATTACCGGTAAGGCAGAAACCATCAAGATCGGCAAAACGATCACCAGCGGAAACGAGGAGTTCACCCTGATGGAGATCGTCTTCGCGCCTACGCAAACTATTTTGCGGTTTAAGGTAGAAGCGCTTTCCGAAGACATCTCCGCGCCCTTCCGGGACCCCGGGATCAACAGGTGGCCCCGGTTGGGCGATTGCTTTTCCCTGGTCACTTCCGACGGGAAGAGGATCCCCTACTACGGTAACAACCTTTGGAATGGGGGCGACAAACGAAAGTGCGAGGCGTACTTCTGGCCTACCACGAGACGGGACATATCGATCTTATTCAAAGATCTGCTCACGGAACCCAATCCGTTGCAGATGCCTCTCAGGGAGGGGGCAAGCGTTAAATGTACGGCGGGTGGCTTCATCGAAGTGACCGAGGTTGATACGCTTGAAACCATGACACGCGTAACTTTGAAATACACGGGAAATCTGATGCTTCACGATGCAGACATACGACTTATGAAACTTGTCGATGACGAGGGGGCGGGGGAAGAGCGCATTTCCACAAGGTGTACCAGGCACCTCGACTCACGCAGCATACAGTACACATTCGTTCCCGGTTTTGACCCGAACGTATATGACATCTGGGTCTTCCCTTACTTCCTTGAGACAGAGGGCACCCCCGTGTTCGAAGTACGAGGCCCGAGTGCCTCCTACTCATATCGCCTCAGCACGAGACACGCGTTTTGCCCGCCGAAACCGAACGAGTTCTTCAGCGCCGCCCGCACCGGCGCCCTTCTTGCGCCATCAACCACGTAATCCAGATCGCATTCGGGATCGGGCTCTTCGTAGTTTATCGTCGGCGGGATCACACCTTCATAAACCGCCATGATCGTCGCGATCGTCTCGACCGCCCCTGCCGCCCCCAGAAGGTGTCCGATCATAGATTTAGTAGATGAGACCGGAATGTGATAGGCCCTCTCGCCGAACACCTTCTTAACGGACTGGGTCTCGTTGACGTCGTTGGCGGGTGTGCTCGTCCCGTGGGCGTTGATGTAATCGATATCACCGGGTACAAGCCCAGCATCGCGGATGGCCGCCGACATAGCTCGCGCCGCGCCCTCGCCGTTGGGAGACGGCGCCGTGATATGATAGGCGTCAGCAGACATTCCATATCCTGATACCAGCGCGTAAATCCTAGCCCCTCGCGACACGGCATGGTCCAGAGACTCAAGTACCAGCGCGCCTGCACCCTCCCCCATCACGAACCCGTCGCGACGCTTATCGAAAGGCATCGAAGCTTTCTCCTCGAGGTCGTTTTGGACGCTCATCGCCTTCATCGAGCAAAATCCGGCAAACGCCAGGGGAACGAGGGGTGCTTCCGTTCCTCCTGCAACCATCACATCGGCGTCTCCCCTGCGGATGATCTCGAAAGCGTCACCGATGGCGTTGGCCCCCGAGGCGCATGCGGTGACCACCGTATCTATGGGTCCTCTCAGCCCCAGGTCTATGGCCACCTGGCCCGAGGCCATGTTGGCGATCATCATCGGGATGAAAAAAGGAGATACTCGGTCCGGCCCTTTTTGCCGGAATACCTCTTCCTGTTCCACGAGAGTCGTGATGCCACCGATACCAGTGCCGAAGATGACCCCGGACCTGTCGGGGTCGAATTTGCCGGAAATGCCGGCATCTTCCATCGCCATCCGGGAGGCAACGACCGCGAACTGGACGAACCTGTCCATCTTCCTGGCTTCGCGTCTATCGAGGTACTGGTTGGGATCGAAATCCACTTCGCCAGCTATTTGGGTGGGAAAAGGGGAGGGATCAAACCTGGTTACGCGTCTGATGCCACTCTTACCTTCTTTCAGAGCTTTCCAAAACTCTCCGGTGCCGGTTCCTATCGGGCTGATAACTCCGATTCCCGTGATCGCAACGGGGCGGTTCCTTCCGGTCCGTTGAGTAGCCCGAACCACATCTTCCACTAGAAGGGTATCCTCCATTGGAGTTTCTCTTCCCCCTGTCTTCTTCTCCTACATGCTAGGGAATGCTCGAAGGCACAGACGGGTAGCGGGGGCGCGCCACCTTCCGGCGCCCTATGAGGTGCCTTAAGACTCGAGCAATCCTCCGCAACCCGGCCACATTTCGACCGGTAGGACGAGATGTGTCTCCCGCGTCCCGGGGGTCCCGGACGCGCGTCCCTTCCGGGACGCGGGGATGGTGCAAGTTTACCCGTTGTCTTTGGAGTGCCGCTTGATGTATTCGACGGCATCCCTCACGGTGGAGAGGTTTTCCGCATCCTCGTCAGGGATGCTCAAGTTGAATTCCCCTTCCATCGCCATTATGAGGTCCACTATCTCAAGGGAGTCCGCCCCCAGATCGTCGATGAAGGATGCATCCATGGTGACTGAGGATTCGTCCACGCCGAGTTGCTCGACGATGATCTTCTTGATCCTCTCGAAGACCTCATCTGCTGACACCCGCGTTCACCTCCTTTTCGTCACAGCATGATCTATGAAACCCATCCCATAGACATGCCTCCGTCTACCACGAGGACCTGCCCGGTTATGTACGCTGCTCCTGGTGAAACCAGAAAGCTTACTACCCCGGCCACATCTTCGGGTGTACCTGCGCGCCCGAGAGGAATCATGCTCTCCATCTTTTCCTTGACGGTTTGGGGCAACCCCTTGGTCATCTCGGTATCTATGTACCCGGGCGCTACGGCATTGGCGGTTATACCATACCGGGCGAGCTCTTTGGCAATTGCTTTCGTGAACCCTACGATTCCCGCCTTAGAGGCACAGTAATTAGCCTGACCGATGTTGCCCGTGAGTGCCACAACCGATGATATGCTCACAATCCGGCCTGACCGCTGTCTCATCATTTGGCGGGCGGCTGCTCTGGTGACGTTGTACACCCCCTTAAGGTTGACGGATATGACCTTATCCCAGTCCTCTTCGGACATCCTGGCAAACAGAGCATCCCGCGTCACGCCGGCATTACAGACCAGGGCATCCAGGCGCCCGAACCTGGCTATGACCTCCCCCACCATTTTCTCAGACTCCTGGAAATCGGCGACGTTCGCTTTGACGAGGAACGCCTCACCGCCCGATGCCAGTATCTTCTCCTCGGTTTCCCGAGCTCCTCTTTCGTCGGAGGAGTAATTCACCGCCACTTTAAATCCATCTTGGGCGAGTTTCAGCGCCACGGCGCGGCCGATTCCCCGGGACGCTCCTGTTACCAGAGCAGATGAAATCACGCCAATCATCTTAGCAAAGCCTCCTTGTGGAAATCAAGGACGGCCCCGAGCTCCGCCTGCGAGATGAAGTTCGCTGCCATTGCGTTGGGGTTTATTTTCCTCACGAACCCCGTCAACGATTTGCCGGGTCCCACCTCGAGAAAGGCAACGGCGCCATCCCTCCTCATCGCCTCCACGGAGGTTTGCCACAAGACCGGCGAGGCTACCTGCTTGACGAGATTCTCTATGATTTCACGGGGGGTCATTTCCGTTTCTCCGGTTACGTTGGAGTACACGGGGATGGACGGCGCCCGGACGGTAACACGTTCCAGTTCTCTCCTGAGCTTCTCCTCGGCGGGAGCTATCAGGGGCGAATGAAACGGAGCGCTCACATCCAGGGGGATGGCCTTTCCCCCCTTGGACCGGGCCAGTCTCGAAACCTCGGCGACCGCAGCTGCCTCACCGGAAACCACTATCTGACCGGGGCAATTGTAGTTGGCGGGCTGAACCACTCCCACGGAGCGGGCTTCGAAGCACATCGCCTCAATCTCGGCGGCGGAGAGCCCCAAGATAGCTGCCATCCCTCCTCGCCCAGGAGGACAAGCTTCCTGCATAAACCGGCCGCGTTTTCTCGTGAGGACAACGGCGTCCCTCAAGGAGAGACTTCCGGCGATGACCAGCGCAGTGTACTCGCCCAAACTTAAACCCGCTACCATGTCCGGCTTAAGCCCCTTGGACTCGAGGACCCTAGCTGCGGCGACGCTCGCCGTCAGTATGGCGGGCTGGGCGTTGACTGTCAGGGTGAGCTCCTCCCTGGGTCCTTCAAAACAAAGCTTTGAAAGGGATTCTCCCAGAGCGTCATCGGCCTCTTCGAAGGTGCGCCTCGCTTCCTCGAACTCGTCGTAAAGCTCCCGGCACATCCCCGGGAATTGCGCTCCTTGCCCCGGAAAAACCCAAGCTATCTTCCCCATCGCAGTCACCTTCTTGCTTTGCCCGGGATGTCATGCCCGAAGCCTATTGAGAAGCATTACGGCACGGGCACGGTGATACCGGTATTACAGAACCCGCACTACAGCACCGCGAGACGGTACCGGCAATGCGCTACCCCGTATTACGGCACCCGTATTATGCCGCCGGCACGACGGGACCCACATCGCAGCCCCGCACGACGGGAATTGAGTCAATACGGCCGAGGCATCGTGCAACCGGCACTACGCCACCCACATTACGGCACGGGGATCGCGATCACGGCGAGCGTACCGGGTCCCGTATGAGTGCCGATTATCGATCCGATCTCGGTTTCTTCGTAACGAGCTACATCGTACTTGGGAACGACCATGTCCTTCAGAGCTTTCGCGCTGTCCGGTGCGTCGGCATGGCACACTCCCAAAAGCACGCGGCTTCCAAATGCAACCCGTTCACCGAGGAGCTCAACCATTCTGGGTATCACCTTCGAGCTGCCGCGCACCCGTTCCACGGCGGAAACGTACCCTTCCTTGTCCAACGTGAGGATGGGCTTCATGTTCAAAAGGGACCCCACGAAGTGCTGCGCCCGGCCTATGCGACCGTTTTTAAGAAGGTAATCGAGGGTGTCCACAGAGAAAATGGTCCCATGAGTCGACGCCATCTTCAAGGCAGCATCCCTCACTTGCTCGAAGGAAGCGCCTTTTTCGGCCATATCCTGGGCCTCGAGGGCTATCAACCCGTGGCCTATCGAAGCAGCTTTGGAATCTACCACCGCAATCTGGCGACCCTCCAGAGCTTGGGCTGCGATGGTCGCAGCTTGATAGGTGCCGCTCAAAGCTGAAGAAAGCAGGATGGCCACCACCGGCGAACCGTCGGCTGTAAACTCCTCGAATACCTTTTGAAAATCTCCGGGAGACGGCTGCGATGTACGCGGGTGGTATTGGGAGGTACGCAGTTTATCGTAAAAAGCCCTGCCTCTCATCTCGTAACCGTCTTTGTAAGACTCGGGTCCGAAGTGGACCGTGAGGGGAACCACTCCTATCCCCTTTTCCTCCAGGATCTTTGGATCGATGTCACAGGCACTGTCCGTAACGATCCTCACCCGTGGCATTTCCCACACCTCCGTTATGTTGGGTTTAGATTTTGTGGATTCCAGGCAACCGGTGATTTCAGACGACTGCTGGTTTCATATGACCGCAGGAGTCATCCCAGTCGTTCTTTCTCACAAGCTCAATTCCCTCGCGGCACTCCAAGGATGGTCGGCCTCGAGGTCTCACCACGATATCGCGATAGAGCCCCAGCTAAGGCCTGCGCCGAACGCCACCAGTACCACGAAATCCCCTCTATTGACGCGACCATCCTTTACCGCCTCCCAAAGGGCGATCGGCACCGAAGCTGACGAAGTGTTCCCGTACCTGTCGATGTTCACCACCACTTTATCCCGGGGTATTCCCAGGTACTGGCAGGCAGAGTCGATTATCCTGAGATTGGCTTGGTGCGGAATCAGGAGATCTACATCCTGCGGAGTTTTTCCGCATTGGTTGAGAACGGCCTGAACGGCGGAGTTCATGGTTTTGACGGCGAACTTGAACACAGCTTTACCGTCCATATGTACGTAGTGCAATCCCGCATCCACCGTCTCGTGACTGGCCGGCAGCCGTGACCCGCCGGCTGGAAGTCGCAGCAGGTCCGCAGCAGACCCATCCGCCCCGAGGTGGGCTCCGATGATGCCTCGCCCATCTTCGACCGGACCGAGCAGAGCTGCGCCTGCGCCGTCCCCGAACAGGACGCAGGTATTCCGGTCCTTCCAGTTGGTTATTCTCGACAGAGTCTCCGCCCCCACCACCAGCACGTTATCGTACAAACCCGTCTTGACGAATTGCGATCCAACGGCGAGGGCGTACACAAACCCGGTGCACCCCACTTCCATGTCGAAACATGCCGCCCTGGCTGCCCCTATCTTGGCCTGAACCAGGCAAGCGGTAGCGGGGAACAGCATGTCGGGACTGGCGGATGCGACGATCACCAGATCTACGTCTTCAGGCGCTACGCCCGCATCTTCGAGAGCCATCGAAGATGCTTCAGCAGCCAGGTCGGATGTGGCCATTTCCGGCGTAACCAGCCTTCTTTCCTTGATCCCGGTCCTCTCTACTATCCATTCATCCGAAGTCTCGACCATCTTTTCGAGGTCATAGTTGGTCAGCCGGACCGGTGGGATCGATACGCCGAGACCCTTGATGCCGCATCCTCTCACACCGTCCACACCTCTCATCCGTCCTCCTGCCTCTCCCGCAACATAACTCCCGGACTCATGAGACACCTGCCCCGGCCTGTAAAGTCCGGCTGATCTTTCCCGTAACATCCTGCTCGACGCACCTGAGAGCTGCGCGAATGCCGTTGGCTATCGCTCTGCCCCCGGACGAGCCATGGCATTTGATCACAGTGCCTCTCAAGCCGAGGAGGGGCGCGCCTCCGTACTCGGTATAGTCGAGAATCTTCTTGACCCTGGAAAACGCAGGTTTCAGTAGAAGAGCTCCTAGTTTAGACTTGAAATCCCGGGTCACCTCCCGCTTTATCGCCTGGAGCTGGAAGAAGGCGGTACCCTCGCAGGTCTTCAGGAACACGTTGCCGGTGAACCCGTCACACACCACCACGCCGCCGTCCAATGTAAAGACGTCCCTGGCCTCGATATTCCCCCGGAATTCGACGGGGGCGTGTGATAGGAGTTCAAAAGCCTTTCTGTAGAGAAGATTCCCTTTCTCCTGCTCCGCTCCTACGTTGAGAAGAACTACGCCCGGGCTCGACCAGCCCAAAACCGCGCTGGCGTACGTTTGACCCATTACCGCAAACTCCACTATGTTCTCGGCCCTGCAGTCGACCGAGGCCCCGAGGTCGATGAAGAACACCCCGCGGCCGGTCGATGACGGAAGGACGGTACCCAACCCCGGCTTTTCAACCCTTTCCGCCCTACCTAAGAGCAGGACTCCGCCGGCCACCAGCGCGCCGGTGGAACCGGCCGAGACGAACGCATGAGCTCTGCCTTCCTTGACGGCCATGAGTCCCAAAACGACGCTGGAGTCGGGTTTTCCCCGAATCGCCCTTACGGGGGGATCGGAAGGAGAGATCACCGACCTCGAGACGATGAAATCCGTGTTCTCCAGGACTAATCCGGGGATTTTCGCCGCCCTCGCCTTGAGGCGTTCTATGGAGACTTCGTCCCCCACTGGGACGACCTTAATCCCTTTAGCGAGGGCCTCCAGACACCCTTCCAGCGCAGCTTCGGGCTCATCCCCGCCCATGAGGTCAAGGGCAATCCGGAAATCTGAGGGGGCAGGATCGCTCCGGCCTACGACGTCAGTTCTCTGGCTTTCCTCAGGCATGGTCACCCTCCCTCTCCGCGTTACGCTGGCCTGAACCTTCCGTCTGTGCGACATCCGGTTGTAGGCTGTCCTGTTGCCGTTCGCTGCCTGCGACGATCGTTCCCGAACTCGACTCGGGACTGCCATCCGCTTGTAGAACACCGCCCGTCCAGGAAGCAGGACTCGTTCGGAGAACGTCAGCTGTTTGGGAAGCGCCACTCGTTTGAGAAAGGCGGCCTGTTTGCGAACCGCTTCCGCGACCGCCGTCGTCCAGCGCAAACATCAGGAATTTGGCCCTGAAAACCAGGTCTCCCCGGGACCGCGTCTCCACGAGGACCACCGATTTGTTGCCCTTGGTTCTTATCACCTGTGCTTTAGCTACCAGCTTTTCCCCGATGCGCACGGGGCGCTTGAACTTGAGGTTGGCGATGCCCGTGACGACACTGCCGGCGTCCATCACCGAAAAAGCTAGAGAATCAGCTTGAGCGAAAATGTAGTGGCTGCGGATGATGCCTGAGCGCTCGAAGGCCATCTCGGGAGTAGCTTCCATTACGGATATGGCCGATTTCCCCAGCTCAACGTCGAGGAGTTCGCCTATGATTTCCCGAGGCGGAAGAGATTTCACCCGGCTGTAAGCCATCTCGGCGAGCTTCTTGGTTCGCTCCCTTTGATCGGGTATACCCAGGGCCATCCGGTCAAGCCGTACCGTCTGAGGGCTCACACCGAAATGAGAGGCTAAGCTCTTGTCGGAGAGGAAGGGATTGCGGGAAAGCATCGCCCGGATTTCCGCCCGCCGCCTGTGACATGCATCTGTTTCTCTCACTGCCGTACTGCCTCCCTTTCGACGGTACCGTCAGCCGCTCGAACCCGCTTCCACGAGCTATCAGGGCCGGTCGTTTGCCGGGATAGGCTCGTCATTAGTACTAGGTTATAACATCTTACTTCAATGGGTTGATGTAATGCCCTAATTCTATAGCCGAGTATATACGGAGGACCGGAACGGAAGCAAGAGCTACTTTGATGCTTTCGCGTAGACGAGTAAATTCGCAAAACATCATGGATTACGTTGTTTCCCAGGGGGTATCTTTGTGCGAAGATTCTTCGGAAAGCTGCACGGTCCCAAGGGGAGAGTCTTGTCGTCCTTGGCGAAGCGCGTGTTTCTCGATAAGAACCTGGCAGAATCCCTAGCCAAGATAGCAAGCTTTCGAAATCCACTGGTGCACGGATACGGAAGCGTGGATAAATAAGAGGATGCTTGACATGTTGCGCGGTAATCTCACCGATGTGGAGGCATTTTTCACCAAGATAACCAAGAGCTTGTGCGGAAAACGCCGGCGAGATCGGTTAAGCATCCTCCGGACTTGAGTTTTTAGCCAAGCAGGAGTTCCACTCGGCTACTTCTCCTTAACCTTCAGCACTTGTCTGCCGTTGTAGTACCCGCACTCCGGGCAAACTCTGTGCGGAACTATAAGCGCGTGGCATCTGGAACACTCGGCCAAAGAAGGTGTCTCGAGCTTCCAGTGCGCTCTTCGCATATCCCTCTTGGAGGCGGACTTTCGTTTCTTGGGAACTGCCATCTCGTTCCTCTCCTCTTGTTCAGCGGATTCGGCGGACTCAACCGCCTTTGCCGGTCCGTTTATCGCTATCGTCACCGGTTTCACCCGTTTCACTAGCCTCGCCGGTTTTCCTGTCGGGTTTCAAAGCCTCCAGAAGCTTTTGGCCGAAAAGGCTCGGACCTTCTTCCTCCGGACGGCAAGAACAATCTCCTTCGTTGAGGTTCTTGCCGCATACAGGGCAGATTCCCTTACATTCCGGCCTGCACAACGGCTTCATCGGCAGGCTGAGCGTGACCTCGGCGATGATCGTCCCGGAGATATCGGCCCGGTCTCCTTCTACAGGATACACGCCCATATCCGTCTCAAGAGCATCCTCGGGCCTAAAGACGTCTTCCTCTTCGTCCTCGTCGTTTTCAAATTGGGGTGCCGGTCCTCGTCCCCTTTCGGTTCGCCCCTCTTCCTTCTTTTCGAGGTCTTGGGTCTTTTCCAAGACCCCGGGGTCTACAAAGAGAGCTTCGAACCCAACATCAAACCGCTGGGTAAAGCGGGTAAGGCAGCGGGAACACTCGAGTTCAACGGCCCCCGTGGCGTTCCCCTCTACGTAAATGCCGTTGCCCGTATTGGTCGCAACACCGCGAGCTCTCACGGGCTCTGGAAAACGAACCTCCGAGCCGCCCGCTACCACCGGGTCGAACCGTGACCGCTCGTCGAAAGCAGTGCTGGCGCCGACCTCGTCGATGATCTCGGAAAGGTCGATCTTCAATCTTTCATCCCCAGAACATGAGGGATTATACCCAGCGCCGGGTAGGGGTGTCAAGCAAGCGAATTGCCTCAGCGAAAATCTAAACGAAAGTGAATCGTTGCCTCACCTGAGGATCTAAACGAATTACGACCCCCACAAGAGTTGCGGCGGGGGGCGAGGAAGGTGGGGCTGTCAATGAAGACCTGAACGGTGCCACCACAGACCCGCTACTTACCGGACACCTCCCGCAATGCTTGAAGAGCTTCCGAACAGTTTCGCACCGGCAGGATTTTCATGGTCCCGGCATATTTCCTGGCGGACAGTTCGTTCTGCCAGGGGACGATGAAGTACTGAATTCCCGCAGCCCTGGCAGCCATGGTTTTCTGTTCTATGCCACCCACCGCTGCCACGCTCCCATCGGGACGCAGGATGCCGGTCCCGGCGACCTTCCCCACGGGTTTGAGCTCATCGGGCCTGAGCCGGGATGATATCTCCAGAAAGAACATCAGGCCCGCCGAAGGGCCCCCGATATCGGCCGTATCCAGCGTAACCTTTAAAGGAGACTCCTCTTCCGGAGTCACGGGATAACCCGACATCTCCAACGCGAGCTCCACTGCCAGCCGTTGACTCTCTTCCATCTGCTCCCGGGCCCTTTTGCTATATTCCTGGAGACTCAGCCCGCCGAGGATCGCTTCTTTACTCCACAGCGCTGCCCGAGGACTCACGGCAGCGTAAAGCGCCTCGTACAAGTTGGCTTCCTTTACCATCACGAGAACCATATACAACCGGCCGCTTGAGGGCGGGTGTCCCTCCACCGATACCATTTCCTGCATGGGTCTTACCGGGCCGGGGTAAACGGCCAGATAACCGGTGGGCACGAAATACAGAGCTACCAGTACGGCGATCATACCCGCGGCGCAAAGCAGAACCCTCCGGTTGTCCTTGAACCACCGGAAGATTCGTTTAAACCAACGAGGTTTTCGGGCCTTTTGAAAGTCTCCGAACTCGCGGAAATCACCCTGGGAGCGCAACCGAAACACGCCATATCCCTTCTTTCGAATCGACCTCGAATAGCTCTTCCTTTAGACCAATATAGATTTCATGTGAACGAGGGAGGTCCCGGCATGCAGGTAATCGGAATCATCCTGGCCATCGGCCTTTTCGCATTCTCCCTGCCACTGCTCCTTCGAAAAAGAGATGCGGTCATTTCCCTGAGTCTCGCCGGACTCGTGGCCGCCATAGCTCTATCCATGGTTCTATTCCCGGAACCCTCGTTTAATGCGGCCGAGAGAGGGATCAAGGTTTGGTGGGATATCGTCCTCCCCGCCCTCCTCCCGTTCTTCATCGCCGCTGAACTGCTCATGAGCTTGGGCGTGGTGCATTTCATGGGCGTCCTCATGGAACCCATCATGAGACCTCTGTTCAACGTTCCCGGGACGGGTTCCTTCGTCCTGGCCATGGGCCTCGCGTCCGGGTACCCGCTGGGTGCGGCGCTGTCAGCGCGCCTAAAGGACAACGGAATGGCATCGAAGACTGAAGCCGAAAGACTCATGTGCTTCGCCAATACATCGGACCCCTTGTTTATGACCGGCGCGGTCGCAATTGGGATGTTCAAAAGGAAGGACATAGCTGGCATAATACTGGCAGCTCATTATTTGTCGGCGCTACTGGTGGGGTTTGCCCTTAGGTTCTGGCGACGGGGTCGCGACTGGAGCCCGCCGATAGAACAGGAGAGCCAGGGATTCATAGTCGTTCGTGCTCTCAGGACCATGAGGGCCGCGCAGCGCAAAAACCCCAAGCCCTTCGGGGAACTTTTGGGGGACGCGGTGAAGAAGTCCGTGAATACCCTCCTCATAATCCTCGGATTCATAGTGCTGTTTTCCGTGATATTCGAACTTATGAAGCTATCTGGGGCCATAGCCATCCTATCCAACGTAATCTTCCGTCTCGCTCCCAAGGCCCTTTTCCCGCAGGAGCTTCACGAAGCACTGCTCAGCGGCTTCTTCGAGATCACCATCGGAACGTCGGCCGCAAGCCAAGCTGAATCGCTCCTCCCCTATAAGGTGGCGGCCTGCAGTGCCATCATAGCCTGGAGCGGCCTCTCCGTTCACGCCCAGGTAGCGGCGGTAATTCAGGGGTCGGGCCTATCGGTATGGCCGTACACTGCCGCACGGGCGTTTCAGGGAGTCCTTGCTGCAGCTTTTACTCTCCTGTTCATGAACCCGTCGTCGCCTAGATGGGCTGTGCCCGCGTTCGAACCGGTGATCCTCACGGGGCCGTTGGCTTGGTTTTCTAACCTGGGGTCATCGATGAGCTTGTGTCTGGTCATAACGGGAGGAGTTTTCGCTGCATCTTTGGCGAGCTTGATCGTCCATGCCGTTAAGAGAAACCTCGGACGCTGAGCCGTCTTGGCCCTCATTCCAGCTGTTTCGCGCGGACGTACCGGAGGATGACCTGGGCGCGGTCCAATAACCTGGTTGACCACGGGTGCGTCCAAAAGCCCGAGCGGGAGTGATTCTTTGGCTTACTCCTCTTACTCCTCTTCCTCCTCGCCGTCTCTGTCCTGAACGCCTGGCATCTCGTTTTCTTCCAGTGAGCTGTCCGGTGCCGGGGGCGAAGATACGTCAAGCTGCCTTCGCCCCTCTCTCACCGCCTCGAGAACCTCGCTCAAGACTCGTTCCACCCTGAGCATCAGTTCATCCGCATATTGTCTGGAACCAAAGGTGATTTGCCGGGCCACTTCCCTAGCTTTGTGAAGGAGCTCATCCGCCTGCACTTTCGCTTCCCGGACGATAACCGATTCCGAAGCGATGGTAGCTATCTGCCCCTGGGCATCCCTGATTATCTCCTCAGCTTCCTTGCGCGCGTCTGCAAGGATGCGCTCACGTTCTTTCAAAAGCCACCGCGCCTGCTCCACTTCCTGAGGAAGAGCGGCGCGAATATCGTCGATCAATCCGAACACCTCATCCTCGTCTACCAGGAGCTTACCCACCAGGGGAACGCGCGGGCACTCCGAGAGGTAGCTGTCAAGCTTATCAAGGAGGGTCAGGATGTCCACGGGAATCACCTCGTATATTGCGGGAATCTCCTGTGCAAACCAGGATATCACCACATCATGGGATCCTACGAATGTCTTCGGAACTTGTCTCTGAGCTTCGGAAGGACGTTGGGAGGAACCAAGCCTTCCACGCACCCGCCGTAGGAAACCGTCTCCTTGACGAGACTTGAGCTCAAAAACAGGTACTCCACCGACGTCATCATGAACAGAGTATCGACCTCGGGAGCGAGTTTCTTGTTCATGAGCGCCATCTTAAACTCGTAATCGAAGTCGGATACGGCGCGAAGCCCTTTGATGATCACCTGGATTCCGTGCTTGCGGGCGAAGTCCACGAGCAGCCCTGATGAACACGAGACTTTCACATTCTCCATGCCTTTGCAAGCCTCGACGAGCATTTCGACCCTTTCCTCCGCGGTGAAAAGCGGCGATTTTCCGACATTTTCGAAAACGACTACGTAAAGCTCGTCAAATATCCTCGATGCCCGCTTTATGATATCCAGATGACCGCAGGTGACCGGGTCGAAACTACCCGGATATATCGCACGCTTCAACTTCCCCTTCCTCTCTTTCCACAAGCCACTCTGACCTGCTATGCTTCAGTCCCAAAAAACCGCCTTGTTTTTCTCTTTAATGAATAAAACTTCTTTCGGCGGTCCACAATACCCTTTGAGAGTCGGGGTTGAGCGGAAGCTCACCCAACAGGCTCTTCCTCCGGTTTCTCCTCTCCCAATGCCGCTCATTTTGAGCGGCATTTGACTTTCTGCGAAGACCAAGAACCGGATAAGCTCCGGAAAACGTTTCTACAAAAACGCTCTGAAAACCTCCGTGATTTCTGCGGCCGGCCCCGATTGTCCCTCGACGTAACAGGGATAAAGTGCCCGTCGCCCCCCAACGTGACCCACCACTCATCATCACTTGAAAAGCAGTCATGGCCAATGTGGGTCATGACGTACGTAATGTGAGACACCAGCCACCACTCATCATTGCCTCAACAGGAGCCATGCCCCGAGGCCGAACAACACAGCGCCGAGCGCCTTGAGGGGAGTAAACGATATCTTTGTGCCCAGCAAACCTGCGAGGTCCAAAAGGAGAGCGGTGCTGATTTGAGTGAAGAGAATCGCAGTGGTAGCAGGTGCAACTCCAAGTCTTCCAACGCTGGAGAGCACCCCCCAGATGATGAGAACGTTCAGCGGTCCGCCCAAGAACGCATACCAGGGGCTTTCTTTGATTTTGCCAAAGCTCCCGTCACCCGGCGCGAGAAGCAAAACCATTCCGAGAAGGATTGTCCCTATAACATGGACTATAAACGACGCATGAAACGAGCCGACTTTCTTGCCCAGGATCGCATTGAACGCCCCCTGCAATGCCATAGAGCTCCCCGCCAGGGACGCCACGAGGAATGCGATGAGCGGTCTCAACTCTAAAGTCCCCCTTTGCTATCGAACGTTTCACCGGAACACCGCCGCGCTACGGGTCCTGTGCGAATTCCTCCGGTTAGAACACACGTGCTCTCAGCCGCTCATCCAACACACCTACTGCGCAACGAGTCCTATGCGAATTCCTGCGGTTGGAATACAGGCCCTCTCACGCTTTACTCAACACACCCACGGCGCGACAGGTCCAAAGCGAATTCCTCCGGTGGGAACTTGCTATAATTACCGGGTCAGGCCTGGTGAGCTCTTCGCAATGGATCCCATGGGAATTTCCCCGGTTGCAACTTGGCCGGTGCCGGCTGGCCCCGGGCACAAACGTCTCTACCCAGAAACTTCCTTGGAGCACCTCCGGAAGGTTAGATCTTTAAACTGGAATAAGCTTCACCTACCGGGAGAAAGATTAACCGCGAAAGTTCACGGCACGTCTTTTCGGGGGGATCGCTATGGCAGCACCACCCATCGCGCAGGACCAGTGGCAGGACCCATGGAGCGAAAGAACAGATCTGGCCCTGGAGAGAGCGGTCATGGCTCAACAGAGGATGGGTCAGATCCCAGGCCTTCTCACCACCGAGGACTCCACCGATGGGATTAAAATCACCAGGGTCAAGGTTACGACCCCGCAAGCAGCACAAGCCGTAGGCAAGCCTCCCGGCAATTACGTAACGGTTGAATGCCCCGACTTGCGGTTTCGAAGCAGGGTTACCTTGAAGAAAGTTGCAGATGTGGTAGCATCCGAGCTTACAGCTATGGCGGGTCTTCCCAGGCAAGGTGACGTCCTCATAGTGGGGCTGGGCAACTGGCAAGCTACACCCGACGCCCTCGGACCGAAGGTCGTTTCCCAACTCATGGTCACGCGGCATATCAGAGAGTTCATTCCTCAGGAGCTGGGAGGCAGGCTTTACCCCGTGGCCGCGATCTCTCCCGGTGTCTTGGGGATTACCGGGATAGAGACTATAGATATAGTAACAGGGGTTGTCCGGCAGATCCGTCCGGAACTGGTGATAACGGTAGATGCCCTTGCGGCAAGAAGCGTTTCCAGGCTCATCACCACCATTCAACTGGCAGATACGGGAATCCAGCCGGGTTCGGGCGTGGGAAACCGGCGACCCGGCATAAACCAGGAGACTCTCGGAGTACCGGTTGTGGCGATAGGGGTTCCGACGGTGGTCAGCGGAGCTTCCATAGCCGTCGAGGTTTTAAACGGGTACTTCCAAAAGTATAACCCGCACGCGACAGCGACCGTCGATTCGGTGATGGACTTCCTCACCGCGGACCTGCATGACCTCATGGTTACACCGAAAGATATCGACGTGGAAATTCTGGAAATGTCCAAGCTCCTGGCGGGCGTCTTAAATCACGCGACGCAACCGGCTGTTAGCGAAGAAGAAATACTGGACTATCTCCAGTGACCATTTCCGCTCCTCTCGCTTGTAGATGTGCACTATCGTGCAGGTCACACCCAGTGTTAGCCTACGTGTAACGACTGCGGGAACCGGGCTCACGCGGTTCCACAAACACTCCGGTGCAAAACTGGTTGGCACTAAGGAATGAAAATCTCCGGGTAGTGCAAACCATGTTGGCACCGAGTGGCCCGACAAGTGCCGCAGTGCAAAGTTGGTTCGCACTGAAGGCTCAAAACCTCCGGGCAGTGCAAACCACGTTCGCACTATGAGGCCCGACAGGCGCCCCAGTGCAAGCCTCGTTGGCACTGAGGAGTGAAAACCTCCGGCCTGTGCAAACTACGTTGGCACTACGCGGTCCGACACACCCCCAGTGCAAACCTGGTTGGCACTAAGGAGCTAAAACCCCCGCACAGTGGAAACCACGTTGGCACTATGAGACCCGACAAACGCTCCAGTGCAAACCTGGTTGGCACTAAGGGCTGAAAACCTGTCCGCAGTGCAAACTACGTTGGCACCGAGTATTTCCAAAGACGCGCCAATGCAAACCGGAGTTACGGGCACGGCCAAAAAAGGACGCGGGGTAGCAAATCGCCACCCCTAATCCTCTGAACAACTCTGGTTCCTGACCTTCTTCCCCGACTAACGACTTCTTGTGGAATGGGTACAGTTAACCTTACACCATGCTACCTCGCCTGAGGTCCGGGAGCCGCTGGGAATCTGCCACTGGCGAGGCTCTGCTCGGCCAGCTCGATCATACGCCGCACCATGTGACCGCCAACCGCTCCGCAGGTCCGCGACGGGATGTCGCCCCAGTATCCGCCCGGAGGCTGAATCCCGAGCTCGTTGGCCACTTCATTTCTGAACGCGTCGAGCGCCTGACGAGCTTGCGGTACAACTGCGATGTTTCTCTTCTGACCGGTTCCCACTGCTGCTCACCTCCCTTTTGCTCGTTCTTGCGTTACTTATTATGTTCACTTTTATTGGGCGCATACTGGAAGTTGGTAGGCACTGAGCCATTATTATGTTAACGATGATTAAATTTGAATTTTCGTAAACCCTCCCCGTCTTCGGCCCTTCGAAAAGCAGAAGTCAGTGCTCTCGCTGTGGAAACGTCGAGATTAAAGACATGATATCGGGACACTTCGTGGCAAGGTAAACATAGAAGTCGAGGCCAGTCTCTGTTCGCAGAAGCGTGCGGCTGACCTCACCAAACCTCAAATGGTCCAGGCCATTAGAAAACTGGCGGCCCAAAGAATTACCACCGAGGTGGAACAATCCTTGAAGGCAATGCAAGAAGACCCTTGCGATCCTTCGGATTTGCCGACGCTCTGCAGAGAAATGATCTCAAAGTCTCGCGGGAAGTTAAGAACCAGCGGGATGAGGTCATCAAAAACATGCCTGTAGAGGTTCGGGTCGGGTTGAGACCGGCGCGCCCGCTCGGCCACCATTCACCTCATCAACCAGTGTCTCTCCAAGAAACGGTCGACGGGGCCGGCTGACGCCACCGGTGTAGCGCGATTCACCTCATCACCGGGACCTGCCCGCCAGCACCACGTGCCCGTACTTCCTTTTCACCTCAGCTAGGAGGCCGGATATCTCGCTGCCGCCTTCGGACAGTTTGCCCACCAGCGCCTCCGCCTCCTCCCGCGCTCTCGCGATCAGCTCCACGTCTATCCCCAGGTCGGCGATGTTGATGTCGGGGAGACCGTGCTGCCTGGTACCGAAGAATTGCCCCGGGCCCCTCTCCGCGAGGTCTAGTTCAGCCAGTTTCAGGCCGTCGTAAGTGGTGCACATGACGCTTAGCCTTTCATACGCCCGTTTCGAACGGGGGGAGGCCACGAGAAAGCATATGGACTCTTCGGCGCCGCGACCTACCCTCCCCCGCAGCTGGTGGAGGGTGGCAAGTCCGAAGGAGTCGGCGTCCTCGATCACCATGACCGTGGCGTTGGGGACATCCACCCCCACTTCGATGACGGTTGTGGACACCAGGACCTCGATCTTGCCGGCGACGAAATCTTCCATCACGCTTTCTTTTTCGCGGGACGATACGCCCCCGTGAACGAGACCTACCGAGAGACCACGAAGATAGCCCTTCCTCAGCTCTTCCCGGGTCTTCACGGCCGAAACCCGCCCCGATTCCCCTTCCTCGATGACGGGACAGACCACGTAAGCTTGCTCTCCCCGGCCCACCCGCCGCCTGACCTCGTCGTAGGCGTGCCGTCGTTCGGACGGGTGGAGCGCTACGGTCTTCACTCTTTTGCGACCCGGGGGAAGCTCGTCGATTATGGAAATGTCCAGGTCACCATAGAGGGTCAGTGCAAGAGATCTCGGTATCGGCGTGGCACTCATCACGAGAACGTGGGGGACCAATCGATTGCCCTGACCACCAGACTGGCCGCCGCTCCGACCGCCACCCTGACCATGATTACCCTGACCGAGCTGAGCTTTTTCCTGAATGGAGATCCTTTGCCGGACCCCGAACCGGTGCTGTTCGTCGGTCACGACGAGACCGAGGTTCTTCCAACGGACGCCTGGTTCCAAAAGAGCGTGAGTCCCCAGCAGGATGTTCACCTCACCTCTCTCCAAGCGGCCCAAGATATCGCAACGCTCCTTGGGCTTTGTGCTCCCCGTCAGGATTTCCACCGTCGCCATGCTATCCAGAAGTCTCTTTAGGTTCCTGTAGTGCTGCTGAGCCAAAACCTCGGTGGGAACAAGAAACGCCCCCTGGAAGCCGTTTTCAGCCGCGGCCATGAGGCAATATGCCGCTACCACCGTCTTCCCGCTGCCCACATCCCCCTGGAGGAGCCTGTTCATGGCCCTTCCCCCCGAGAGGTCCCTGGATATCTCCCCTATCACCCGTTCTTGAGCTTTCGTTAGGGAGAAAGGGAGTCTCGAAAGAAACTCTTGTGCCCGGGTGAACGCGCCGAATCGCGGCCCCCCACCATCCTCTTTAAGGCCCTGTCTCATCAGGAGGAGAGCTAACTGGAATAGCAATATTTCGCGAAAAGCCAGCGTCCTGCGGGCTGCCTGCCAGGCTTCGACGCTCTCGGGAAAGTGGATCTGGCACAAGGCGTCCGGTTCCGGCATGAGGTTATACCTATTCCTGATTTCCTCGGGCAGGACACCTTTGATGAGAGGACCGTATTTCTCTAGCGCGGTCTTGACCACTTGGCGCACCGCCGACGACGTCAAGCCCTGCGTAAGGTGGTAAACGGGAAGAACCGGTCCTTTTCGGATGCCAAGGGCTTTGTCGGGAACGATTTGCCACACCGGGTGGGCGATTTCGACGGATCCCCTGCGCCACGCCGCCTTCCCTGACGCCATTACCACGCTGCCCCGCTTAAAGGAGGAAGCTACGTAGGGCATATGGTAAAAGATCAGGTACAGCGCACCGGTACCGTCTGAAATCTCCACACGGACCGCAGGCCCCCGCATGCTATGGATTCTGGACACCCCGAGAACTCGACCGGAGACGGTGACGTCTTCGCCGGGTACCACTTCCTGGATGGGCCTCAGTTTCGAGTAGTCGTCGACCCGAAAGGGATAGTGTTCCAGGAGGTCCCTTACGGTGTGAACGGATAAAGCTGCGAAACGCTGAGCTCTAGCGGGACCCACGCCTTTGAGGTAACGGATCTCGTCATCCAGGGTCATACCGGATTTCATTCCAGCGACACGATGTAGTAGTAAAGCGGCTGGTCGCCTCTATATACTTCGATTTCCAGGTCGGCGAACCTTTTCGAAAGCTCTTCTTCGATAGCTTTTTCGGTTTCGGGAGAAATATCCTCTCCGCAGTAAACTGTGAGGACTTCGTATCCAGGCGCTTTCATCTTCGAGATGATCCGGTAAAGGACCTCTTCCGGGCTTTGACCTACCATTTCCACCTTGCCGTCGCAGAGCCCTATCACATCACCCTGTTTGAAAACATGGCGCCCGAACCTTCCGTTTCTCGCGGCGAAAGTAACCTCCCCCGTCTTCACCCGGCGCACTGCCTTCGAGGCCCGCTTCAGGTTTTCCGTCATGCTGCTCTCGACGTTCAGGGCCATCAGAGCGGATATACCCTGAGGTACCGTCTTGGATGGTACGACGTATATCCGCCGGCCCGTGAGTTTTTTGGCCTGTTTTGCGGATAGAAAGATATTCGCATTGTTCGGAAGGAATATAACCTTCTTGGCGCTGACCTGGTCAACTGCCTTCGCTAAGTCCGCGGTGGACGGGTTCATCGTAGCTCCTCCGTCTATCACAAGGTCCGCGCCGAGACTCGACATTATCTCCTGCAGGCCTTTCCCCGAAGCCACGGCGATTATGCCCGTCTCCTTTAACTGCTCGTTACCATTAGCAGTGGGTACCGTTCCAGCTTCAAGCCCGGCACCGGTGGATTTCGCGTCTGTATCCTGAACCCCACCGTCCGCTTTATGCCCTTCTTGAGCTTCGGTGACCGCCTGCCCGCCTGAAGCTAATCTGTCCCGAGTCGGTGCTTCAAAACCGGACCCGTTCGATACTGTCTCGAACCGCTCACCCGGCTCATCCTGCCGCCGTTCTTGGTCCGACCTGCCGTCTCTCAAAAGCTCCATGCTCTGCTCGATCATATTATCGATGACGACTTGAGACAGCATCCCGTATTTCAGGCAGAGGGTGAGCACTTCCCCGGGTTTAGACGTATGAATGTGGACTCTCAAAAGCTCGCTCGAGCCGACAACCAGCAAGGAATCCCCGTATTCCTGGAGCTTGTCCCGTATCTCCTGCCCTGGAAGGTCTTTACCTGAGATGAGGAACTGCGTATCATAGGGAAACCTGATGTCGAACACTTCTTTTTCGGTGAGCTCAAAGGCCCTTGATTTCTTATGAGACGCCGCCCTGCCATCCGCTTCCCTTGCGGCGACATCGAAAGCGGTCAAAGCACCCTCTGTTATGATGCAAAGACCTTTTCCACCGGCATCCACCACTCCAGCCTGCTTCAACACCGGCAACATATCGGGAGTCCTTTCGAGAGCCTCTTGGGCACCAGAAAGGAACGCCTGCAGCACCTCCCGGATATCGCTTGCGCGCCCGGACCGTTCAATAGCTTTCGCGGTCCCTTCCCTCAGCACCGTGAGCATCGTCCCCTCGACGGGCTTCACCACCGCTTTATATGCAGTCGCCACGGCTTCTTTTAGCGCGACAACCACCTCGGCGGCCGTAGCGCTGTCCGCCGCCTTCAGAGCGCTGGATATCCCCCTCATGATTTGCGAGAGAATCACACCCGAGTTTCCTCTCGCACCCATGAGGCATTCGAAAGCGCATATCTCCGTGACCTCGGAAAGGGGTACATCCGGGTCCTGAATGGTTCTCAACTTCAAGGCAGCCCTGGATAAGGTGAGGAACATGTTAGTACCCGTATCACCGTCGGGTACCGGGAAGACATTCAAGGAATCAACTTCGCTCTTTCTGGATTCGAGATAATCCGAAGCCCGAAGGATCATCTCTTTAAAGAGCCAGCCTGTCAGCTTATCCACCATGACGCGTTCATTCTCTCTGTATGCGTATGCCTTCGACATTGACCTTTACGTTCGCCACCTTTAGCCCGGTTACCTGCTCCACCGTGTATCGTACTTTCTCCACCACCATCCGGGCAACTTCAGAAATCCGGACGCCGTAACCAACTATTATGTAAAGCGTGATGAAGACGTGATCCCCTTCGATGGATACCTCCACCCCACGGGAAAGATTCTCTCTGCCCAGGAGCTCAGCTATGCCGTCCGTCATCTTGCGACCGGCCATGCCCACAACACCGTAACACTCGATGGCTGCAGCCCCCGCCACCGTAGCTATAGCTTCCTCCGATAGCACAAGCTTGCCCAGAGGAGTCTCGACGACTTTGCCGGTTATCGGCGACAAAGAGAATACCTCCCGAAGTTACTTTTCTTGTGACGGAGGGCGTTTTCCTCCATCCCGTCCTTCTCAATTGATAATATTATGTTTGTACCCTAGGATAACAAAGAAGGAAGGCCCTTCCCTTACGAATACGGAAGGAAGATGCCGAAGGCCACCAACCGTTGAGGGCCTGCCGGGAGTAGGCCGGGTAGCTGACAAGACAGTGGAGGTAAGTGTATCGTACCGCACAAGCCAGCATACTCGCCGATAACACGGATCAGTTGCGTGGCGTCGCCGCGATAGGTTAGAATTGAGAGGTTCCATCGAGGAGGAGGTAAGTACCGTGGCCAGAACGTGCGAGATTTGCGGCAAGAGACCTTCCGTCGGTCACAAAGTGAGTCACTCCAACATCAAGACCAAAAGAAGGTGGCTACCCAACGTCCAGAGGGTTCGCGCCATCGTGGACGGGAGACCCATGAGAATATACGTATGCAGCAGCTGCCTGCGTTCAGGCAAGGTCAAGCGGGCGATTGGTTCGTAAACGCTTTCGTACTAGACTCGCTGCCGGTTCATAGCGAGTTCTCGAAAAGGCTCCGGTCCCGGGATGTCCCGGGACCTTTCGTTTTACACCTTCTGCCCGAACAGCCCAAGGATGGCCCTTACGACGGGCCTCAGAATCCTCGGTACTTTTATGACCTTGACTTTCACGCCTCACCGGGGAGCTTCCCCCAGGGGGAAACACCCCGCTCCCCCTCCTTTCGCTCTTCAAAACAGGTCTTTGCCCAGGTAGTACGCTCCTCCCAGCAAGCCCAGACCAATGAGCACAAGCCACACCCTCCACGGAATGGCGAAAATGAGAATACCAAGCCCCACACCGCCCAATATCAGCGGCAAGATGGAATTCTGGTTGAAGCCTCGAATCCGCATTCGCTTCATGCTTCCACACGCTCCGGGAGGATGGTCTGCCCCGATCAGCATATTCCGGAGGGAAGATGTGGGTTCTTCAGCGTCCCCGGGAACACATCTTCAGCGAACACACCGCTGCCCCGGGATCACTTGCGGAGAACACGTAGCTCCCGGCCACGAGAATGGTTGCACCTTTCGCCACCACCTCTCCAGCTGTGGCGGCATCGATCCCGCCGTCGACCTCGATCTCGCATTGGACGCCGGCCCTGTCTATCATTTCTCTCACGACTTCTATCTTCTTGAGCATGGCCGGGATGAATGCCTGGCCACCGAAGCCCGGATTGACCGTCATTATCAGTACCATGTCGATCTCGTCCAGCACATAAGGAAGGAAATCCGGGGACGTGGACGGGTTCAATGCGACGGCACTCCGGACCCCCAATTCTCTGATAGACCGGAGGGTCCGGGATAGATGAGGGGTTACTTCCTGGTGAACCGTGATGTACCTCGCACCAGCTTCCGCGAAAGCTGGTACGGCCCAATCCAGGCACGCGGCGCTCACCATCAAGTGAACGTCCAGGGGGAGTAGGTTCATTGAAGACAGCGCCTTGGCTGCCGCAGGCCCGAACGTCAGGTTAGGGACAAAGTTCCCGTCCATTATGTCCAGGTGTAACATGTCCGCCCCTGCCGAAGCTACTTGCCGCACCTGGGACTCGAGTTTAAGGGGATGAGCTGACAGCACCGAAGGAGCTACTTTAACCTTTTGCCTATCATGGATATCTTCCGCCAATTTCTGCTCCTGGCTAGTAGAGCTGGCTGTTCTTATTAACAGCAGCTGGCCTCCCCGAGACCCAGGATTTCGCTCCTTTCGGACTGAACTTGCCCGCTCCCGATTCGGACACTGCGATGGGGGGCCCAGAGATCGCATAAAGCTCCACCGGACCCGGGAAGTCCGGCCCTTCATTCATACCGCCTTTTCCACGCTTCCAGACATTCCTCGAGTAACCGCAGATAGTTCTCGTACCGGAGCTCGGCTACCGTCCCCTCGGACACCGCCTCCTTTACGCGGCACCCTGGTTCGGTCTTGTGAAGACACCGGGGAAACCTGCAGAGAGGCGCGAGGTCCACCATCTCCCGGAACAGGTAGCTGAGTTTCTCCGGCTCGACGTTCACCAGATCCACCTTTTGAAAGCCGGGAGTATCAGCCAGGTACCCGTCACCTGCGACGGGCAAGAGCGAGACCCATTTGGTGGTATGCCTGCCCCGACCGATTTTGGATAGGTCTCCGACAGCTTGCCGGCTGCCGGTGAGCTTCGATATCAAAAGCGACTTTCCGACTCCGCTGGGACCGGCCAGCACGGTCACCTTCCCTCTGAGAAAGCTGGCTAACGTATCAAGTCCTTCACCGGTGACGGCGGAGGTAAACGCGGTTGGATAACCGGCGATTTTATATGCTTCGATGACTTTTCGGGCGACGTCCGCCGTAGCGTCGTAGTATAGGTCGGATTTGTTAATGCATACTACGCCGCTGATGCCTTCCCGCTCGAGGACGACGAGAAGTCTGTCGATGACAACCGGGTCCACCTCGGGCTCGACGACGGACAATACCACGATCACCTGGTCTACGTTGGCGAAGGGTGGCCGGGTGAGGGCGTTTTTCCTAGGGAGGACCCTCGATACGACCCACGCGCCGGATCCCCCCTCGATTTCCACAATATCCCCTGCGAGGATTTTTTGGGAATCGTAGCGCAGCCGTCCGCGCCATCCACACCTGAATACATCCGCACCCACTGAAACGAGGCAGCCGTCGGACCGGACGGACAGGACGCGTCCCTCGAGCTTCAGACACCTCACCTGCCTTCGGACGACGGGGTCTCAGGTCTCAGAGTAAGCGTGTTAACCATCTTCCCGTCGAAATATATGTCTATCTTAGCTTCGGCACCAATCCATTCGACGGATACCTCAAAATGCTCCCCCGACTTTCTATCCTGTTCTAGCACGGTTCTTTCCCCTTTGGCGTCCTTGAGTACCAGTTTTACCCGGACCGTATCCTTATCGACTTTTGGAACCGAGATGGGTATTATCCTGACATTTGTCGCTGGTCCCGTCCCCAGCGATACCGTGACGATTATCTCCGTCCCTACAGGCACCTCAGTTCCGGGTATATGCGATTGGCTTATTACCGTTCCAGCGGGTTGGTCGCCCGGGAGCGGTAGGAACCTGGGCTTGAGAAGAGCCTTTTCCAACTCGTCCTTGGCCTGATCCCGCATCATACCAACGACGTTCGGGACGATCGCAGTTGTGGGCATCGGGCCTTTGGACACCTCGATATCAACGGTGGTTCCCTTCGGCACCTCTATGTCGGGCTTCGGGTTTTGACTGACCACTTTACTCGCAGGAACCGTGGGATGGAAGACGGGCACGGAATTGCCGAGGATGAGGTTAGCTTCCTCCAGCATAAGGGAAGCTTCCCTCACGTCCTTACCTATCAGATCGGGGACTTTTACCATCTCCCTCCCTTTTGAAACCACCAGACGGACCTCTCGTCCTTGTTTCACCGTATCTCCGGCCTCCGGCACCTGGTTAATAACACACCCCCGAGGCACTTCCGGGTCATACCTCTCCGCCGCCATCACCGCTACAAGGCCCTTCTCCATCAAGATAGCTTGTGCTTCCAGGAACGGTTTCCCTTCGACGTTTGGGACCTCGACGAGAGGAACTTCCATCCACCTATTGAAGGCGTATATACCGGCTGCGACCAGTCCGAGAAACAGCACCATGGCGGCGAGGAAGATCTTCACCGCCAAACTCATCCCCCGCTTCGGTCGTCTTCTTTTCCTTGCCAAATCTTCGTCCCCTTCCGCCGATGCTTCTTCGATTTGTAGATCTTCCGCTCTCATCTGTGCCCCAGTTCCGGTTTGAACCGGAAAACTCATCTTGATGGCTCTCATTAGGTCCTTCGCCGACGAGAACCTGTCTGCGGGTTTCTTGGCGAGACACTTCATGACCAGAGCTTCCACAGCCGGCGGGACGTCTGGCCGAGACCGTCTAATCGAAGGCACTTCCCCCTCCAGGTGGCGCATGGCCATGCCCACCGTGGACTCAGCTTGAAACGGCGGACGCCCCACGAGCATTTCAAAGAGAACCACCCCGAGAGAGTAGATGTCCGTCGCCGCCGAAACCTCGCCGTTGGAGACCTGCTCGGGGGACATGTAAGGCAACGAACCCACCACGAGGTCACCGGTGGTGGATACCCCGCCGACCGCTCTCGCGATACCGAAATCGGTCACCTTTACGAGCCCTGTCTCGGTTATGAGGATGTTCTGGGGCTTTATGTCCCGGTGGATGATGCCCCGGGCATGTGCTTCATGAAGGCCGCTCGCCACCTGAGCCGCTATGTCCAGAGCCTGGGCAACCGGAAGGCGGCCTGCTTGCTTCAGTTTTTGCCTTAAGGTCATCCCCTCCACCAGTTCCATTACGATGTAGTAGAGCCCGTAATCCTCGCCTACGTCGTAAATGGCGACTATGTTGGGATGGGACAATCTGGCGGCAGCTTGGGCCTCCCTGCGGAAACGAGCCACGAACTCCTCATCTTCGGCCATTTCCTGGCGGAGAAGTTTTACCGCGACGTTCCTCCCGAGAACCGTATCGAACGCCTTCCATACGACGGCCATGCCTCCTCCGCCAAGTTTTTCCTTAATTTCATACCTGTTTGAAAGCTTCCGCCCTATCATTTCGTCGCGCTCACGCAAGGGAATTCACCTCCGGGCCTCCTCCGGTATCGACCCAGAAGACTACCAGTGTAATGTTATCGTATCCGCCCCTGGAATTGGCGAGATTTGCGAGGAAACTCGAAACTTCCGACCTGGGCCTGGTCTTTACAGCTTCGAGGATCTCCGAAGAACTCACTAACGTGGTAAGACCATCGGTGCAAAGGAGCACCGCGTCGCAATCTTTCAACTTTTCGTGGTAGGACGATACCGGAAGATCCGCTTCCGTGCCCAGAGCAAGAGTAAGGATGTGGCGCTGTGGATGGCGCATAGCTTCGTCCTCGGAGAGGGCCCCGTTCTTCACCAATTCGCCTACAATGGAATGGTCTTCACTGATTTGTTTGATAACGCCGGAAGAAATCAAGTACGCCCGGGAATCACCCACATGGGAAACGTACAGGTCGTTCCCCTGGATCAGGGCAGCTGTCAGAGTTGTCCCCATTCCCGGGTAACCGAAGAGTCCGAGAGCTTCCTTATACACGACTTCGTTGGCCTTCCTCACTCCGTTTTCGAGGGCTTCCGGCAAGCTCCGGGGCGCGTGCTCTCCTGGCTCAACCTCCTCCGCAAGGTTTCTTTTGCCTTCATCGCCGTCATCCCACCCAGCTACCGCGCGAACCAGGTAATCGTAGCAAGTCTGGATGGCCAATTTGGACGCAAACTCCCCTCCTTCGAATCCACCCATGCCGTCGGCCACGGCTAGAAACCACAGATCCGGTTTTTCTCGTATCCGTCTAACAAGCCACGCATCTTCGTTTTTGCTTCTCACCAAACCGGGCAGGCTCTTAGCGTCCCAACGCAACCCCATCACCTCCGGGAGCTTGGCCGTTCCTAGATTTTCGCTCCGTCGCCCATCCCGTCCTTTTTTATTGAATGAACACACCTTTCAAAACTTGACATCTCTTTGATTCAATGGCATCGAACGACTCTGGCTATGAAGAACCCGTCCGTTCCATGGACGTGTGGGAGCAGGACGACCGTTCCGGGTATAACCGAACGCGATCTCCCAACGCCAAAGGAATTCCTATCCTCGAACATACTCGGCGGGAGCAAGGGTCGGGGATCCGAGGGGGAAAAGTCAGGATGGTTCCGAAGAAACTCCGAGAAAACCCCCTGGTTTTCTTCATCCGTGAGGGTACAGGTGCTGTAAACCAGCACACCCCCGGGTTTTACTAAAGGCGCAACGGCATTCAGGATCTTTCTCTGGATGTCCACCATTGCGCTTACGTCTTCTTCCCTTCGCCGCCAGCGGAGATCCGCACGGCGTCTCAAGACTCCCAGCCCGGTGCACGGGGCGTCAACCAGCACCCGGTCGAACGGCCCCTCGATTTGGGCCGCGACTGTTTCGGGGTCAGTCACGTCCAACCGAATGGTTCGAATGCTTTCCAGGCCAAGCCTCGTCGCCGACTCCCTCAGAAGACCCAGTCCTCCTTCATACTTGTCGGTGGCCACGACCAGCCCATGGTCTCCCATGAGTTCGGCGAGATGCGTGGCTTTTCCGCCGGGCGCCGCGCAGGCATCCCATACCGCTTCGCCGGGCTGAGGATCTACCGCCAGTGACACGGCCATAGCTCCTTCGTCTTGGACCGAAAAAAAACCATCGCGGTAACCGGGAAGATCCGTCACCGGTCCCGCTTTGGTCACCTCGACGGATATATCGAGGTGCCGTCCGGGTCGAGCTTGCACCCCCGCTTTACGTAAAAGGTCCAACAGGGTATCCCGGGTTGTTCTGAGAACGTTGGCCCGCAACGTCACGGATGGAACCCCCTGATCGAAAGAAGCTAGCTCGAGAGCTCCTCTTTCGCCGAAGGCGTCTATGAACCGGCGCACCATCCACCTGGGATGAGAAAACCGCACCTCAATGTAAGATTCCAGGTCCTCGATGGGAGGCATCTCGAGGTGCCCCGTGTGCTCCGCCACCCGCCTCAGCACGGCATTGACCAGGGCGTTTTGAGGGCGAGCTTTTCCGACCGCATCAACCGTGGCCGAGACAGCTGCCGGCGCAGGTATACGCGTGAAGAGCATCTGATAGACTCCTAGCCGTAGCGCCTCCCTCACTCTAGTCTCCAACCGTTCCAGCGGGTACCTCGACCACGAGGCGATGACGCTATCCAGAACGTTCCGCCACCTCCAGGTCCCCATCACCAGCTCCTCACAAAGAGCACGGTCCTCCGGGGACAAAGCTCGGAAGCTTTTGCCCTGAAAAGGGCTGGCCCGGAAAGCTCCTTTCTCTCCGCCGCAAAGAATATCGAGAGCAACTTTCCGGGCCGTTGGTCCCATCTAGTCAGTCCCGCCTCGACCTCAAAAGGAACAGTCGAAGGAATTGAGCTATCGCCATCGCGGTGGCCGCGACGTAAGTGAGAGCGGCGGCGTTCAGCACTTCTCCCACGGGCCTTACCTCGTCCCGGGAAATGTACCCGCCACCTTCCAGCATTTCCATAGCTCTTCGGGATGCGTTGTACTCAACGGGAAGGGTGATGACTTGGAAAACCACGGCACCCCCGAAAAGGAGGAGACCCAAATCCATGAGGAAACCGCTGTTCGTGAAAAGACCCATGATGAAGAGGGGAAACGCCGCCATCGACGCAAACTGCGCCACCGGAACCAGCCCATTCCTTATCTGCAACCCCGCGTATCCCACCGCATGCTGAACGGCGTGCCCCACCTCGTGAGCTGCTACGGCCAGGGCAGCGACGGACGAGCTATCCATAGTTCCCGTCGAAAGCCTCAGAGTCCTGCTCCTGGGATCGTAATGATCCGATAAAGCTCCCGGTATCCTCTCTATTTCCACATCGTCCAGTCCGGCCTGGCGCAGAAGACCTTTCGCCACTTCGTAGGCGGAATAGCCTCTTGAGGATCTGACTCTTGAATACTTCTCATAAGCAGTTCGGACTTGCATCTGCGCCCAGATGGCGAAAACCAGGGCAGGCAAGACGAATAGAATATAGCCGCTGTCAAAGAAGAAGTACGGCATCATTTTACCCCTCCTTTAGCGTGTCCATCTCCAAACCGGCTGGGAAGCCCCGCCCGCCCCCTGAGAAAAGCCGCAGCTGACATCGGCCTTTTCCCCGAAGGCTGCACCGTAACCAGGCCCAGGGTGCCTTCGCCGCACGCCACGGCGACCTGGTCTACGTCCACGGACAGGATTTCGCCCGGAACGCCCGCGGCTTTTTCTCTAGACAAGACCCGGGTTTCCCAGAGTTTAATACGTTCGCCACGGTACCAGGTCGTCGCGCCCGGTTCGGGGGAAAGCGCTCGCACCAGGTTGTGAATCTCGATGGCGCTCCTATTCCAGTTTACCACCTCTTCGCCGGGCTTCAACAGGGGGGCCTTAGTGGCCTTCGACGCGTCCTGCGGGGTGCGAGGCGCCGAACCGGCTCTGATGAGTAAAATCGCTTCTATGAGGGAGTGGGCTCCCAGGGACGCAAGCCTCTTTTCGAGGGTACCGAAAGTCTCATCCGGTCCGATTTCCACAGCTTTTTGGACGCAAATGTCACCAGCATCCATTTCTTCGGACATCCACATTATGGTCACGCCGGTGGTCGTTCGCCCATCCATGATCGCCCTTCGAATGGGGTTAGCTCCCCGGTACTCCGGTAAGAGCGAAGCATGGACGTTCAGCGCCCCCATCTTCGGAAGCGCCAGGATCTCGCCGGGGATTTTCTGACCGTACGCCGAAACCACTATTAAGTCGGGCGAAGCTTCCTCAATCGCCCTCACGCTTTCGGGGGAACCCACTTTTTCGGGGGTTATCACGGGTATGCCGAGCTCCCGCGCCCTGACCTCCACCGGAGTGGGAGTGAGCTTCCGTTTCCGCCCTTTGGGCCTCGGGGGTTGCGTCACCACGAGTTTCACTGGGAAACCCGCCCTCACCAGTTCGTCCAAAGAGGGAAGGGCGAACTCGGGACTGCCCATGAAAACGACCGCCGGCAGCGCCAGCGTCTCGGCGACGACTTCGCCCGCCTCTTCTTCCGGCACTTTCGTGACTGCCGATGCGCGATCGAGGAAGACGACCCCGTCCAGGTGGTCTATTTCGTGCTGAAGAGCTCTGGAGAGAAGTCCATCTCCATCCATCCAGAACTCGTGGCCATCCCGGTCCAATGCTTTTACCGTAACCCTGGCGTATCGCTCGACCTCTCCCAAAAGTCCGGGGAAGCTCAAGCACCCCTCCCAGGCGGTTTCCGTTTCGTCCGAAGTTCGGACTATCTCGGGATTCACGAGAAAGCGGGGTCCTTCCCCCACATCGACCACCACCAGCCGCTTGGACACCCCGATCTGCGGCGCAGCTAAACCCACTCCCTGAGCTTCCTTCATGGTATCCAGCATGTCATCTAAGATCTGCCGGATTTCCCTGGTAACCTTCCGAACGGGTTTTGCCTTTTTCCTCAAGACCGGGTCGTCAAACTTCCGTATTTCCTTCGCCGCCACCGGCGTCACCTCACATCAGATGCGCATAAGGCTTCAGGCGCATCTTTTCGAATTCCCTTCTGACATCCCGCTGCGCCATAAGCGATAAACTTTCCGGCGCGGGTTCTGTAAAAGCTCACAGTTATAGCCGTGAGAGGTTTTCAGACCAGCCGAACCGGGTCAACATCCACGGTGATTCTGGTGCCGGACCCGATTTCCCAGAAAATCTCCTCCGCTTTCGATGCGAGGGCGGTCACCTTCGCGCGGTCCGGACCCTTCAGTAAAATATGCCAGCGGTAGGCGCCCCGTACTCTCTCCTTTAGACAGGGGGCCGGTCCGAGGACAGTCACCCTTCCTTCGCCGGAAACCTCGTCCTGCTCCAAGCTTAACGCTTCTGCCCGAAGTTTCTCCGCGAGGCCCGAGGCCTTTTCTCTTACCTTTCCCTCGCCTTTCCCCACCACCTCGATGCGGGCGAGGACACCAAAAGGAGGATATCCCAACGCTTTTCTATCTTCCATCTCTTCCTCGTAAAAAAGGTCTTCGTCCTTTTCGGCGATCCACCTTATCGAACGTCTTAACGGGTCAAAAGCCTGCAGAACAAAGACACCCGTCTTCTCGTCGAGGAGATCCCACAGCCGGGACAGGGTGAGATAAGCATCCTCTTCCACGTTAAATCCGGGGAGACCGAGTCTGGAACCGGCGAAGGGTACCGCAACCAGTTCAAGCGGTCCGGACTGAAGCGCCGTCGCAACCCCTATAGCCATCTCAGTGCCGATGAGGCACGCTGGTCTCGTAGAGAGGAACCTTCCTACGGTCGTCTCGGGCTCTTCGAGCCTGGCGGTGTCCGCGTCCACGCGGAAAACAGGGACCTCCGGGAAAAGCCGGGAGAACTCTTCCTCCAGCCGCTCGGTGCCGAAGCCCCTTGGCTTTAGGGAGTATCCTCCGCATTCGGGACACGTCTCAGGGACGGGGGTGGAGTGCCCGCAGACGTGACACACCATAGACCTCGACCCGGAATGAAATGAGAGAGCCACCGAGCATCTCGGGCAAACCGGAACGTAACCGCAATCCCCACAGAAGAGGGCCCTTCCATATCCCCGCTGGTTGAGGAAGATAAAAGCTCTGCCTTTGCGGTCGAAGCAATCTTTGAGCGCGTCCGCCATCTTCCAGGATAGTATCTTGCCCTTCCGGCGATACTTGCGCGCTTCGATGACCTGAACCTCACCGGGGTAGCGCGGACCTTCATCTTTTAGAAGGTCGTACGTCCCGCTGTTCAGGGCAAACCGGGAATTCACCGGTAACCGGCTGACCCCTATGATGACTCGGGCCCCTTGAAATCTTCCGCGCATGACGGACACGGTGCGCGCGTCGTACCTCGGATGGTCTTCAGCCTTGTAGGAATCGTCTTCTTCAAGATCCACTATTATCAGGGAAAGGTCTTTTACCGGGGCGAATACGCCCAGCCTGGTACCGAGGACGAGTCTTTTCTCTCCCCGGAGTAAGCGGAGCCATTCTTCCCTTCGCCTCTTGTCAGTCATGCCGGAGTGAACTTCGGCAAGGGTTTCGCCGAAAAGGGGCCTAATCTTATCCTTGACTCTTCGGACGGCCCGCACTTCCGGGAGGAGAAACAGCACGCCCCGCCCCCGGAAAACCTCGTTTTGGATCTGCTCGAGAAATACATCGAACCTGAAGGACTCGGTCCCCCGGACGATGAGGGGCTTCGTCCCTTCGCAGGTCACTTGCTCGCGGTTCATCTCTCCCAGCTCGGGCCGTTTCAGGTCCTCGCAGGGGCTCTCGCCGTTAGCTGGGCGCACGCCGGGAGCGCTCTTTCGCGTGGGAGCGACCGTCTCTTCCAGGGGCCCTTCACCCTTCGCACGGGGTACGCCCGGAGGCCACAAGCATCCCCACACGGAGGCGACGGGAACGGCATAATATCTCGCGACCTCTTCCCCGAATTCGACGAGATCCGCCGGGGGAAGGTACCGCCGGTCGTAAAGTGTGGATATGTCTTTAACGGCGACTCCCTCGGGCTCCAGCCCTTCCCCCAGGATGAAACCATTGGCCATTCTCGGGCCGAAGGGGACGGAAACCATGAGACCTTTGACCGGCCTCGTCCCGGGAGGCAGGTAGTAGGAATAGGGACGATTCCCAATGCCGGGCACATCCACAAGAACGTTCACACATATTTTTCCGCTCAACGCGAGGACCCCTCTACAAAGAGACACACGTCTGGGTGTTTCAACGGTTCCGACGTTTCTCCAGGAGGGACTTTATTCTATCGAGGATGATATGGGATGCCTCTTCTTTGGGCACGAGGCCCAGATCCTCCTTATGCCCGTCCGGATAAAACAAAGTGAGGATATCAGTGTCGCTGCCAAAGCCGGAGTCCGGGCGATGTACGGGATTGGCACATATTATATCCAGGTTTTTTTCGGCGAGTTTCTTCCTGGCGTTTGACTCCAGGTCTTCCGTCTCCGCGGCGAAACCCACCAGGATGCGGTCGCCTTTCTCCACACCCAGGGTCTTCATTATGTCGGGAGTGGGGACCAGGGTTACCGTCGCCTCCGCGCCGGTCTTCTTGATCTTTTGGTCATGGTACAGAGCAGGCCCGAAATCGCACGGAGCCGCCGCCCCTATTGCCACCTGGACCCGGGGAAAGATCTCGAGGCAGGCGTCGAGCATCTCCCGTGTGGTCTCCACTTTCCTCAAGACCGCCCCTGGCGGAGGGGCAAGAGAAACCGGTCCGGAAACGAGGTGGACGGCGGCACCTCTCTCAAGACATGCCCGCGCCAGAGCGTAACCCATTTTGCCGCTAGAGGGATTGGATATGAACCTCACGGGGTCAAACCATTCCCGGGTCGGACCGGCCGTTATGAGAAAAGACAGTCCCTCGAGATCCCTTTTGGGGCACGCGAGTTTCACGATTTCGTCGACGATTATTTCCGGGTCCGGCAGCCTTCCTTTGCCCATCGCGCCGCACGCGAGTCTTCCGTATTCGGGCTCGAGGATGTGGTATCCGAGAGAACGGAGCTTTTCGATGTTCCCTTGAACTACCGGGTTCTCGTACATGTTGTGATTCATCGCGGGACAGACGAGTTTTGGAGCGGTACAAGCCATCACAGTGGTCGTGACGAAATCGTCCGCTATCCCCGAAGCTATCTTCCCTATTGCATTGGCTGTGCACGGTACGAGGACCATGACATTGGCGGCCTCCGCCATCGATACGTGCTCCACGTTCCAAACCCGCGGTTCCTCGAACATTTCCACGACAACGGGGTTGCCGGAAATGGTGCGGAAAGTCATCGGGGTCACGAATTGGGTGGCGTTTTTCGTCATCATAACCCTGACCGTGGCACCAAGCTTAACCAGGCGCGAGACTACCTCTACAGCTTTGTACGCAGCTATACCACCGGTCACTCCGACGACGATGGTCTTTCCTTTAAGCATGAGTTCACCCCCGACCGCTGTGGAGGTTGGGCTGTCCCGGGCAATGGCAAGAAACCTCGTTTCATCCCGTGCAATATACACAGGAGGGCGCCGTCACACGCCCTCCCCGGCCCTGGTGATCCCAGACCTCGTCCTTTTCTGAAAGTTTTCCTGCTACGAGCCGTCCTGTTCGCCCTGGGTTCGGTCGGCCATGTCATCCTTGCCCATCCTACCCGCTTTACCCGTCTTGTTCGCTTCGTCCGGCCGCACGACCTTGACCTTGTCCTCCAAGATCTCCGTCAACGCGACGGTTACAGCTTTCCTGGTGTCAAGAAGGGTCTGCTTCCTGGTGGCCACTATCTGCCTGGCTCTCTTCGCGGTCGCGATCACCAGGGCGTATTTGGAGTTCACCTTTTTCACCAGGCTCTCTATAGGCGGATTGAGCATGGCATGACCTCCTCTTTGCCCGTGGCGTGCATGACCCCTGCGAGAGAAGCCGCTCCCCTAACACTATGGCATAAAGCCTATCCTGGGCACGTTTCAGATCGTCATTGATGATAACATAATCGAAGATGCCGAGCTCCCTGACCTCTTCCTGCGCCACCCGAAACCTTCGTTCCATCTCCGCCTGCGTTTCAGTGCCCCGTGCCTTCATTCTTCGCTGGAGCTCCTCAAAAGAGGGAGCAAGCACGAATATAAAAATAGCATCGGGGCAACGCTTTTTCAAGGTTTTGGCACCCTGGACGTCCTTCTCTACTATGACGTCCCAACCCGAGTTTCTTGCTCTTTCCAGGTCCTCGCCGGGAGTACCGTAAAGGTTGCCATAGACCTCGGCCCACTCGATAAACGTTCCCTGGCGCTCCAGGGCTAAAAACTCATCTTTGCTGACAAACTTATAGTCGAGTCCGTCGACTTCGCCGGGTCTGGGAGCTCTTGTGGTCACAGAAGGGCAGAACTTGAGTCCCTTGTCTCGTTGAAGCAAAGTTTTCCTCAGCGTCCCCTTACCACAGCCTGAGGGCGCCGATAGGACGAAAAGTAGTCCTCTCCCCCGATCAAACACGTCTTCGACTCTCCGGTTTCCCTTCGTCGGCATCTTCGTCCGCTTCCACGCGAGCGGCAACGGTTTCTGGATGGACTGCGCTAAGTATAATGTGACCCGAGTCGGTGATAATCACCGCTCGGGTACGTCTGCCTTGCGTCGCGTCAATAAGCATTCCCCGGTCCCTGGCATCGGCCACGATCCTCCGCACGGGAGCGGAGTCAGGAGAGACCATCGCTACGATCCTATTGGCTTGAACTATGTTTCCAAAGCCGATGGAGACCATCCTAGGTTTCATCGTCCAGCGAGCTGCCGGCCGCAAAACCCGACCTGTTCCCCGGGCGGCATCCCTATCCGCCGCTGCCGCTCCGCTCTTACTTGGCCAGCCGCTCGAGCAAAGCCTCCTTCTGTCTCTTGCCCAGCCCTTGCACTCTCCTGGATTCGTCGATCCCGACTTCCTCCATGATCTTCTCCGCCTTCACCTTGCCGATCCTGGGCAGAGACCTCAGGAGATATGATACCCTCATGCGACCGATAACAGGATTGTCTTTCTCGAGGATTTCGGCAAAGGAAATATCGCCCCTCTTAAGTTTGTTCCTGAGATCGGCGCGTGCTCTTCTCATTTCCTGAGCTTTCTCGAGCGCCTTTTTCTTCTGCTCGGGCGTGAGTTTGGGTAATGCCATAATCTCCCTCCTTCTTAGCATGCTTACCGTAATGTGACGAGCCAACAGCCTATGTCAACCTTTACCTGCTTATTCGCTGCAAATTGGAAAAATCCTCTTTATGATATCTTTTCCCCGTGAAAATAAGCATCCTGCCGCCCGGCCCCGGATTGAGTTTTGACCAGGACGGCAGGCTCCTTTTAGACCTGCTTAGAACTTACTTGCCACTTACGGCCGAGACTCGGCAGGCGACCACTCAAGACGATTCGGGGGGTTACCTGCCTAGAGAAGAGCCGCCCGAGTCCGCAGCGTTGGTTACTGTTTCGGTCAACCTACGTGGGGACTATCGTTTCACAATGGGTTGGGTCCAGTTCCACCCACTGTTGTTGTCCCAGTGGTCCGCCGAATCCTTGAAGCAGAAGTTTAGGTCTCTTTCGCCTTCCACCAGGATTCTCGCGGAAAACGACCCGTCGGCTATCTTCGACATCGGAACTGTTTTGGGGTTCTTCCAGTCGTCGAAGCCGTAGTGGAGATACGTACGGTCGGCGCCGCTCTTGGCCAAGAGACCCCTGTAACCCACTTCGACCATTTGACCTTTCACCGGAGGGCTCGGATTTACCCAGATTCTGTCGTCCACGTTGACACCTCCAATCGATCTTTGTTTCGCCGGCGTTAGTCTTCCCCCGACCGCCCCAGTTTAGACCGGGGCAAGATCGAGAGACGAAAGCTCATCGTAGGGAGTTGATGAGGTCCAGAAAACACGCATGAGACCAGGCCAGTGGCATTACCGAGAGGGGTTTGAGGGTGCCGGGGTGGACCTGCTCGGGAAAGGCCCCGGACGGGGAAGCTACCCTGGAAAACCACCGCAGCGTTACGGGAAGCTCGCATCTCCCTCCTTCCCGGCTCCGGGAGTCCCAGGCCCCAATAACATCCTCGCGCTGCAGTAGGCCCAGGGCGAGCCCCGCCTGCAAGTACCATACGGTGGTTACTATCCAAGGGTTCCCCGGGTAATCGAAGTTTTCCTGACGCCAGTACCAGTCGCCTGGATACCGGGCCATACCTCCCCCGGAAAGCAGGGCACGCCCGGCCCGCCTTCTGGTTTCCGCTAGTATTCTCCGGATCTCTCCCCAACAGCACCTTTCGTCTCGAGCTAACCCGCTATCTCTGAGAAGCACAGGTATCAGAAAGAGGCTGGCGTCATCCACGAGATCGTCCGGAGAACGGAAAATGCCCTGGTTAGCTGGGGAGAAGTCGTTGAGGAGACCTTCCATCAGATCCAGGGCAGCTTCTTTAAAGGCGTTTGTGCTCGGGGTACCCAGGACATGGGATATCTTTGCAGCCGACCACAGTCCTGCCGCCGTCGCCGCCTGAGTAAAGGCAAAGTTCCCACGTCGCTCCTCCCATAAGTCGTACGAAGCCAGGACCACTCTTCCATCCGCGCGCCGGTAAGAACAAAGGAACTCTGCCGCGGGTTTTATCAACGAAGAGTACAAGCTCTGTAGAGTATCAAGATCCCCCGTGGAATCCAGATACATTCCCGCTGTCAGAAGCGTCAGAGCTGTCTCGTCAGCTTGAATGGGAAGACCCCGAGGATCGGGGAGCCACGGATGCCAGCCCGAGCCCCTCGTACCGTCCGGCCTGTATCGTTGCCAAAAAAAGCCCCGTTCGTGAATACATTGGGCAGCAAACTCCAAGTACGTTCGAGCTACGTGCGTCATTCCGCACTTTAATAGCGCATTGGCCACCATTGCCGCGTCCCTCGGCCAAACGTACCTGTAATGGTCCCAGTAATCTGTCATGATATCGTCGTCGCATGAAGCCACTATGGCACCGTTTTCGCTCCAGTGGGCCGATGCGACGAGAACGGATGTGTTGTATAGGTATTCGAGGTTATCCAGCTCGAACGACAACCCGGGCCTCGCAGGCCGCTGTATGGTCGCCGGCGGGATTTCGCTGCATCCGCCCGTCGCTTCAATGCCCTGTCCACCCGTTGCTGCCGCGCCGGGTCCGCCGGTTTGTGGTACGCCGAACCCGCCTTCGCCCGGCGCGGATTCGACACCAGCTATATCCGCTTGTGCAGAAAGCCCCCTACCAGCGTGGTAAACTTCCTGTGCTGGGTTGGATCCGGGCGCTTCCGACCACGCCTTCTGAAATAACCCCGGCGGCCGCAGGTATCGTTCCCAGTAACGCCGTGTCCTCGCGGAAATCCCGGAAAAGCCAAGGGCAAGACTTTCATCCATGGCCCGGTCCGCGTCTTCTTTGGTCGAACCCAGAGCTACTATGTAATTCAGACGGACCGGTCCTCTCACCAACCCGGTGACTCCGATAGCGCTTTCCACATAACCGTGATCCACGGGGTTTCCCAACACTCGAGGGGCATCGGGTAGAAAGCGTACGCCTCCGTCCCTCACCTTGGCGGCCATGCCATGAACTTCTAGTTCTCCAAGAGAACACGTTGGTTTGGATGCCGCCCCGGGTTCGAGGGCTAGGGAATGAGCTATCCATACGCTTCCTTTGTAGTGATATAGCTTCTTGTCCTGCGGTGACCAGGCCGCGCACTCGCCCACCATGCTCTCGGCGATGTTGTATCTTTGCCGGAAAAATAAGGCGATGTCTCCGGAAAAATCAGTCACAACAAAGGACCGGACCCAGACGGGAACGTACGGGTCAACCGCATCTTGAACGAAGTCAAAAGGAGACGATTTGCTCACGGCGTGCTTCCACGTTACGACCATGCCGCGTTCGTAACGGCCCGTGACCTCATCCTTTTCTCCGAATAGAGGCGCCCATTTCCCGCTCCACAGGAAAACTCCGGTTCCTTCTCCGTGGCGCACATGGCTCAAAAGCCCAACCACGGGGAAAAAGAGTTCCCGCATCGTCGCCGTCAGGTCGAAGGTTACGCACAACCTTCCGTTGGAAAGAACGATCGACCTCATCCGCATGACCCCCGGATAATTCTTTCTCGAATAAAACCCTTGCTTATTCCTAATATCTAGTACAGATTCAGCGTCACCCGAGTACCGGTTGGCAGGGGGAAGACATGTACACCTGGATCTGGATACCCATTGCAGCAGGGGTTTTTGCCATAGCTCTGGTGATATTGCGGTGGCTTCTGGCCGTCCGCCGGCCGGGCGTTACACGTCAGGCCGCTGAAACCTCGCCTGAGGAGACGCGCGAGGGCGGACGCGGAGGCGCCCGGGAAGGTGCCCATGGCGCCTACGCCCGGTCGTACCCGGCTCAAAAGATTCTTCGCAGCATCATTAAGTCGAAGAGAGCTCTCCCCAAGGAAGTCGAGCTCGCATGGGAAGCTTCGGAGATCATCGATATCCAGCCAGGTGCCCACGCCCGGACGGGCAAGGAACCGGCTCCCTGGGAGAAACCACCGGCCTCCGATAGGACGTCTGGTCCTGGTCCCACCGCCGGTAGGGAGGTGCACGTAAGGCCGGGCGGAGGACGTGCACCTGGTACTCGAACGGGCCCTGGGGAATGGGAAGGCGTCTCCCAACCTTCGTCCGTCCCCGCGACAGCTGCGGTACCCCTGGGTGAGCTCCAACCCGGCAGCTGCTGGGGCCGGGAGGAGAGGTACCAGCTTCCCTCCCGCTACGGAGTCGACAGGCTGGTACTCCTGGCGAGAGACCCGTACTGGCTTTACGCTTACTGGGAGATAACCCACCAGAAGTACGCGGAAATGCGCGACAAACACCTGCGGGAATGGGACCTCTCAAGACCCTTATTGCGGCTGTCCGATATCACTCCCGGCGTCCCTCAGGAACAGCGGCACCTCGACATTTTCATAACGGAGGAGGCCGATAACTGGTACGTCCACGTCGGAAGGCCCCGCCATACGCTGTTCGCGGAGATCGGCAGGCTCCTGCCTCATTCCGTTTTCGTCCCGCTGGTGCGGTCCAACGTCGTCACGCTTCCTCCCGACTCGGTGTCGGAAGAGATATCGGAAGAGTGGGCGCCCGTGGAATGGCCGGGACGCTACCCGGGTTACAGGCGGGGCATAGGACTGAGCTCACCCTGGGTCTGGGGGCGCCGGACATGAGGAAGGGACTGTTGTGCCTCATCCTCCACGCCCATTTGCCTTTCGTGAAGCATCCCGAGCACGACAGCTCTTACGAAGAAAGGTGGCTCTACTCAGCCGTAACCGAGTCGTACATCCCTCTTCTCAGGGTTTTCAATGACCTGGCCGAGGACGACATTCCCTTCCGGGTCACGGTGTCGCTCTCGCCTCCCCTTCTCGAGATGCTCTCCGACGGATTTCTGATAGGCAGGTACGTCAAGCACCTTGATGCCCTTCTTCGTCTGGCCGAAAAGGAAGTGGAGCGAACCTCTTTCGACCCGGCCTTGAATTCGTTGGCCCGCCGCAATCTCGCGGAGCTCCAGGATATCCGCCGAATTCTCGAGGACAGGTTCCGCTTCGACCTGGTAAAACCCTGGCGCGACCTGGAGTCCGCCGGCTATCTCGAACTCATCACGTCGGCGGCGACTCACGGATACCTGCCTCTCATGCTGAGAAGGGAATCGGTGAAAGCTCAGCTGATGACGGGGTCGAAGGTTTTCCGGCGGCATTTCGGTCATGAGCCCCTCGGGTTCTGGCTTCCGGAGTGCGCTTATACCCCCGTCGCCGAGCCGTTTCTCAAGAAAGAGGGCATCCGGTACTTCGTTCTGGAAACCCACGGTATCCTTCACGCATCCCCCCGGCCGAAGTACGGGTTTTACGCGCCCATAGTGACCCCAGAGAGACTTCTCTGTTTCGGGCGGGATCCTGACTGCTCCAAGCAAGTCTGGAGCCAGGACGAGGGTTATCCGGGTGACCCCTGGTACCGGGACTTCTACAGAGACATCGGTTACGATTTGCCCGAAGATTACCTCGGCGAGGCGCTGCCGGGAGGCGCACGGGCACCTGTGGGACTGAGGTATTGGCGCATAACCGAAAAACACAGCGCCCATAAGGAACTTTACTGGCCCGAAATAGCAAGAGAGCGAGCATGGGAGCATGCCGGGAACTTCATGTTCTGGAGAACCCGGGAAGCTCAGTGGTGGTCCGGCGTTCTGGGACGTAGCCCCGTGATGGTGGCGCCTTACGACGCGGAGCTCCTCGGTCACTGGTGGTACGAGGGCCCCATGTGGCTTGAATTCTTCATCCGTCGAATGCACCGGGAGCAGCGGGATGTGGTGATGATATCTCCTTCCCAATATCCCGAGTTCTACCCCATCAACCAGGTAGCTCGCCCCGCCGAATCCAGCTGGGGTTACAAGGGCTACCACGAGGTGTGGCTTGAGGGCTCAAACGACTGGCTCTACCGGCACCTGCATCACGCCGAAGACCGAATGATCGATGCGGCCAGACGCTGGAAAAACGCAAGAGGCCTTCGCTTCAGGGCCCTGTGCCAAGCTGCAAGGGAGCTCCTCCTCGCCCAGTCCTCGGACTGGCCGTTCATCATGAAAACGGGCACGGTGCCGGGGTACGCCAGGCACCGCTTTATCACCCACATGGGAAGGTTCCAGAGACTCCTCAGGGAAATCGAGGAGGGGGCGGTAGACCCCGTGTTCCTAAAACGTCTCGAAGAAACTGATAGCTTGTTCCCCGACGTAGACTATAGGGTCTATGCGTGAAGTCTGACATACTTCGGTATGTTCAGCGGCGGGAGCCGCGCCTGCGTTGATCGGCACTGCTTTAAGTTCTTCTCTTCTCGGTTCTGCCGTCGGGGGTTCGGTCATTTCCTTCTCGTCGTCTATGCAAAGTACCGCCGGCTTATGCCAGGGAGGAAAAAGGGAAGCTCCCGGCGTAATCGCCGTTGCGGAGTCACATCGTCGGTCCTTCGCACGAGTTAAGGTCCGACGTCGCCTTCCGCGCGGAGCGTCGGGTTCGAATAATGGAAAGAGGTATCGGAAAATGCCGGACGTGCTCCTTGTCACGCCTCCTCGCCCTCTCAGGCTGGTGCGAGAGGAGGTCGGCGAAAACCTCGGTCTCGCTTTTCTCGCGTCCGTCCTAAGGAAGCGGGGACTCTCCGTGGAGATCCTCGATGGTTCCCTGTCAGGTTGGAGCGTCAGGAAGATGGCCGACGAAGTCCGGGCGCGCGATTTCAAGGTGCTGGGAGTCTCACTGGTGCTTCCTTCCCTGGTCAAGCCCGGATTCCAGCTGATCCGGGCGGTCACCCGCTCAAAAGCGGGTACAAAAACCCAGGACAGGTCTTTCTTAGTGGCGGTCGGGGGACATACGCCTTCTCTGGCGTGGAGAGAAACGCTTTCCGCATGCCCCGAGATAGACGCGGTCGTCCGGGGCGAGGGCGAGCTCACCTTCCTCGAACTTGTGGAAAAAGTGCTCGGCGGACGGGACTGGGAGGATACGTCCGGAATCGCCTTTTTGCGCGACGGTACTCCCATCGCCAACCCGCCCCGAGATCTCATCGCTGATCTCGATGAGCTTCCCCCACCCGCCCATGACCTTTTACCACAGGTACTTTCCCAGGGCGGCCATGCAACGGTTTACTCCTCCCGGGGATGCTACGGCAACTGTTCTTTCTGCAGTATCAGGGCATTTTACGACATTGC
>DYEQ01000077.1 GCA_020725645.1 Candidatus Fermentithermobacillaceae bacterium
GTTCTCGCCGAAGGCAGCCTTCATTCCCGATGGCCATCTTACTATCATTTCATCCACCGTCTTGCCGGTGGTTTTGACCACCACAGCCTGGCCGCCGATTACGTTGGCCGAGCCGGGGATTATCTGAACGGTGGTTACACCGCCCTCCCTCGCATCCCGGAACGCCGTGTGCTCCGGCCAAATGGCGTCTATCGCCCTCACTTCGGGGGTCACCGGGTTTGTAGCTTCGTTCCCATCGGCTTCGGGCCACCCGTACCATTCGGACCACATGCCTATATGTGTGTGGGCATCGACGAACCCGGGCATCACCACTTTCCCGGTGCAATCGATGACCTCGACGTCTTTGGCTCCTTCGGGCAACTCCTTCTCGGGTCCGACGTAAGATATCTTTCCATCGTCACCCACTACGACCATTCCGTCGTCCAAAGGCGGACTTGTAATGGGGTACACCTTACCGCCGCGAAACACCTTCATCCCCTGGCCACCTCCCGTGCCTTATAGACGATCCTGCCCGCTGCTATCGTGTAAAGCGCTTTCGTGCTGTACTCGAACGGGTCACCGGACCAAATGACTATGTCCGCATCCTTGCCTCTCTCGAGAGAACCGACCCTGGAGTCTACGCCAGCTATCTCCGCAGGATATCTCGTGATCGCGAGGAGAGCTTCGGCTTCATCCAGCCCTTCTCTTACGGCAAGTCCGGCGCACAATCTCAGGTACTGGAGGGGGAAAACGGGATGGTCGGTGATGAGCGCCGTCTTAACACCGGCCTTGAGCAGCGCAACGGGCGTGTGGAAACCGATGTCCTTAATCTCCAGCTTGGACTTGTCCGTAAGGGACGGTCCGCACGAAGCGGGCGCCCCGAACTCCTTGATTTCGGAGACGATGAGATGTCCTTCTGTGCAGTGTTCGAGGGAGATCTGAATATTGAACTCCTTCGCAATGCGGATCGCAGTCATGATGTCGTCGGCGCGATGAACGTGCACCCTTAAAGGTATTTCCCCTCGTAAGACCCTTGCGATGGCCTCGAGCTTGAGATCGGTATCAGGAGCCTTGTCGGGCTTTTCCCGGGCGAGGTCCTTCTTCCTGAGATAATCCCTGGCTTTAGCCAGTGCCGCCCTCATCACGGCCGCGTTTCCCATCCTGGTCGAAGGCATCTTCTGTCTGGACCCGTACACCCTCTTGGGATTCTCACCGAGGGCCGCCTTAAGGCCTGAGGGATTCCTCAAAACCATTTCGTCAACCACCTTACCGGTGGTCCTGATCACCACGGTTTCGCCACCGATGATGTTAGCGCTGCCCGGTGCAACCTGGACGCACGTCACGCCGCCCTCCACCGCCGCGGAAAAAGCTTCGTCCATGGGCCAAATGCCGTCGAGAGCTCTGACCTCGGCCGTGTTGGGTTCAGTCGCTTCGTTTACGTCTGACTCCTGCCAGCCGAACCCGTCCGGATGCACTCCGATGTGAACGTGGGCATCGATGAGGCCCGGCGTTATGACCTGGCCCGAAGCATCGATGACTTCCGCGCCTTCCGGTATGTCCTGGGACGGCCCGCAATAAGCGATCTTGCCGTCTTCCATGATAATGGTCCCGTCCTTTATAACCTCTGGGGCGGGCTTTCTCGCTGCGGTAAATATGGTTCCGCCTCGAATTGCGAGCAACTGAATTCCTCCTTTCGACTGCGCTTTTATCTAGTTCCAAACTCCTTGTTTCCCCGGAGCGGGGGCGTGTTGGCGATGTACGAACTTCGAGGGATACATCGCGTCTGCACTGTGCTACCTCAAACGCTTTACCCACGAAAACCTGCCTGTTTTAATAGACCATCCGGTGGTGAGCTGCACGCAGCACCTTCCCCGCTCGAACTCCTGTGAACTTTGAATCCTTGACGGCGATCTCTCCGTTGACCAGCACGTATTTGATGCCCACCGGAGGTGCCGCGGGATTATCCAGGTCCGCCCTGTCCTCTACCGTCAGAGGGTCGAATATCACCACATCGGCCCAGTACCCCCTGTGAATGAGGCCCCGGTCGAGGATGTTCAAACGCTCCGCCGGCATGGAGGTCATCTTTCGTACAGCTTCCTCCAGGGACAGTGCCCGTTCTCGTCTCACGTACTTTCCGAGAATCCTTGGATATGTCCCGTAATGCCTGGGATGGAGGTCGGAATAGCCGCGGTCTGCATCTTCCTCCGGGTCACCCGTCAAAGCATCGGTTCCAAACATTACCATCGGGTGAGACACGATCTCCCGCACGTCAGCTTCGCTCATGATCCCGGCGGTTTTCACTTCCAGGTCGTTTTCGAGGAGGATCTTCACGACGGCGGAGAACACGTCCAGACCCAGCGCAAGAGCAGCTTCGCCTATGTCCATGCCTTCAAATTCTTTCGTCCGCGAGCAGTAGATTATCCCCATCCTGTCAAAGCGCGACGTGGCGTACCCGGGATCAGCTTCGAACGCCTTTCGCAAGCTTTCGGATGCTCCCGGCGACGAGAGCGCATCCTTCAGCTTGTCCGGCTCCATCCTGGAGAACTCCTTGGGCAGGAGATTTCTGAGCAGGATCACCTGGGAGTAAGTGTACGGATACACATCAGCTAAAACATCCAGTCCGCGCGACCGGGCGTTTTCCAGTATGGAGAGGATCTCCCCCGCTCTGCCCCAGTTATCCTTGCCCACCACCTTCATGTGAGCGACCTGTCCCCGCACGTCAGCTCTCCGGGTAATCTCGACGATCTCCGTCACAGACCAGTGGATCTTGGACCACTGGTCCTGGATGTGACTGGTGTGAAGCCCATCGTACTCGCCGGCGACGCGGCAAAGCTCCACTATTTCCCGGAACGAACCGTAGCACCCGGGAACGTACGCCCGGCCCGTGGAAATCCCGAACGCACCTTCCTCCAGGGCCTGCCTGACCAGGCTCTTCATCTGCGCCAACTCGTCCTCGCTCGGGTAGCGCTTCTCCCGTCCCATGACGCATGCTCTGACGGTACCCTGGCCGACGAACAACCCCTGGTTCGTCCCGGGTTGAACTTTCTCGACGTGCTCCAGGAACTCACCGAAGCTCCTCCACGGAGGCTCGGGCACGTCGTCTTTTCCGGAAAGTCTTTTGAACATCTCGATGGTTTTGTCGTTGACGGGTGCCATTGAACCACCGCAGTTTCCCGAAATCTCCGTGGTAATGCCCTGGACCAGCGATGAACCTGCACCCGGGTGTCTTGTGATGGTTCTGTCGGTGTGGGAGTGGATATCGATAAACCCTGGCGCGACTACCAGCCCCGTCGCGTCGAGCACCGTAGCGGCGGGGATTTCAAGGCTCAGATTTCTCTCCACCGCGGCGATCTTCCCCCGGCTTATCGCCACGTTGGCGAGATACCCGGGCTTCCCGGTTCCGTCGATGACCAGCCCTCCTTTGATAAGGAGGTCGAACAACACTCTCACCTCCCCCGTTGAAGCGAGATCAGCGGGCATTGGCACTTACCATGCTTAATTCGCTTCCCGAAGAAAACATCCTTCTCCGGAGGCTCTGCGGACGGGTGCAAAGGTGACAGGTTGGCAGGTTTCTCGGGCGAAAGGTGCCAGATTGACAGGTTCCCGGCTGAAA
>DYEQ01000078.1 GCA_020725645.1 Candidatus Fermentithermobacillaceae bacterium
ACGGTGTAAAGTCCGCAAGCCCCGCCGTGGACAACACCCGCGTTATCGCCGCAGTCAACGTCGTCTTGCCGTGATCGATGTGCCCGATCGTCCCCACGTTTACGTGAGGCTTCGTACGCTCGAATTTCTTCTTGGCCATGAGTATCCTCCCTCTCTAGAACGACTTTTCTCTTTGACCGTGGTCGGTCGGTATTTGAGTTTTCCAGGTTTTATGGAAGCCGCCCGAGGTATTTGTCGATCAGTCTTTGTGCCTCTTCAGGCGGTACTTCGCCGTAATGTGAGAACTGCATCGTATAGGTTCCCCTCCCCTGACTCCTTGAGCGAAGATCCGTCGCGTATCCGAACATACTGGAAAGGGGCACCATCGTCGATATTGTCTCCAAATCGTTCCTCGTCTCCACACGTGTGATCTCAGCTCGCCTCTGGCTGAGGTCGGCAAGCACGTCCCCCAGGAACGCGGAGGGCACCGCGACTTCCACCGACATCACCGGTTCAAGGAGTATGGCACCGGCCTTTTCCAGCGCCTGTTTAACCGCCAGAGAACCGGCGACCTTAAATGAGATCTCGGAGGAGTCTACCTCGTGGTAGGAACCATCGACCAGAGTGACCCGGACATCGGTGACGGGATGTCCCATAAGCGGTCCCGACTCCAAAGCTTCCCGCACTCCCGATTCCACGGCGGGAATGAACTCCTGGGGTATCACACCGCCCTTTATCTCCGAACGGAACTCGACCCCCGATGACCTCGGAAGTGGTTCCATACGGATGATCACGTGTCCGTACTGCCCCCGGCCTCCAGTTTGCTTTACGAACTTGCCTTCTGCTTCCACCGGATTGGTTATGGTCTCTCTATACGAGACCTGGGGACGTCCCACCGATACCTTAACTCCGAATTCCCGTGTAAGCCGGTCCACGATGATTTCCAGGTGCAGCTCGCCCATTCCCGAGATGAGCGTCTGACCGGTCTCCTCATCGGTGCGTACCGAGAAGGTGGGGTCTTCCTCAGCGAGTTTCTGCAGCGCAAGGACGAGCTTATCCTGATCCTGAACGGACCGGGGCTCTATGGCCACCGATATGACGGGTTCCGGGAACCTGATGGGTTCGAGAACGATGGGCTGATCCTCGGGACAAAGGGTGTCCCCGGTAAACGTGTATTTCAACGCCACGGTTGCGGCGATGTCCCCGGTCCTCACTTCGTCGATGTCCTCCCGGTGATTTGCGTGCATCCGCAAAAGCCGCGATATTCTCTCGCCTTTTCCCCGAGTAGCGTTGTAAACGTAGGATCTATTGGTAAGAGACCCTGAGTAAACCCGGAAGTACGAGAGCCTTCCTACATACGGGTCCACCGCCACCTTGAAGACCAGCGCCGTGAACGGTTCGTCATCCGATGGCTTTCGCAAGACAACCTCCCCTGTCGCAGGAACCTCACCGGCCACCGGCGGTATATCCAAGGGGGACGGGAGGAAGTCAACTATAGCGTCGAGGAGCTTCTGAACGCCCTTGTTCCGAAGGGACGAACCACACAGCACCGGTACGATTTTCATGGCTATGGTACCTTTCCTCAGAGCTGACAAAAGAGCCATTTCGGACACGTCGGTACCGGTCAAGTAGGCTTCCAGCACTTCCTCGGAGAAATCAGCTGCAGCTTCCACCATCTTATCTCTGTACATAGCCGCCGCTTCTCTCAAATCCTCGGGGATAACGCCCTCGCGGATTTCGACGCCCAGTTCGTCCACCCAGTAAAATGCCTTCATCTTGATGAGATCGACGACGCCAGAGAACGCCTCTTCGATTCCCACCGGCAGGGTGAGGATGACGGGCCGAGCACCGAGCCTGTCTACCATCATTCTGACGGCCCGGTAAAAGTCGGCGCCTACGGCATCCATTTTATTGACATAAGCTATCCTAGGAACACCGTACTTGTCAGCTTGACGCCACACCGTTTCGGACTGGGGTTCGACGCCGCCCTTGGCGCAAAACACCGCCACCGCCCCATCGAGGACGCGCAGACTTCGCTCCACCTCGGCGGTAAAATCAACGTGCCCTGGCGTGTCTATAATGTTTATCCTGTGATCCCGCCAGTAGCATGTGGTCGCAGCCGATGTGATCGTTATTCCACGTTCCTGCTCTTGAACCATCCAGTCCATAGTCGCCGAACCTTCGTCGACCTCGCCCATCCTGTGAACTCGTCCCGTATAGTAAAGGATCCTTTCGGTGGTAGTGGTCTTACCCGCATCGATGTGAGCCATGATCCCTATGTTTCTGACGCGCTCCAAAGGAAAATCCCTCGGCATCGAAATCCCCCCTTTCTCCAAATCGTGGCGTTCTTCTACAAATTACCACCGGTAATGAGCAAACGCCCGGTTAGCTTCGGCCATCCGGTGCATATCTTCCTTCCGCTTGATGGTGCTACCGGTGTTATTGGCCGCATCCATTATCTCCGCAGCAAGGCGTGAGACCATGCCTCTCTCCGGTCTTTCCCTGGCGAACTCCACAAGCCACCGGATAGCCAGGGAGTACCTGCGTTCCGGCCTTACTTCCATGGGAACCTGATAGGTAGCGCCACCCACTCTCCTGGGACGCACCTCCAGGACTGGCATGGCGTTTTTGATAGCTTCTTCCAGAACCTCGCTGCCCTTCTTGCCGGTCTTTTCCTCCACAACTTTCAGTGCATCCATCACAATCTTTCTGGCCAGGTGCTTTTTCCCGTCCCACATGACCTTATTGATCAACCTGGTTACGAGAACCGACCCGTAAACGGGATCCGGCTCCCACGTCCTGGCGGTCGCTCTCTTCCTTCGCGGCACCGACTTCACCTCCTCCATTACACCGGTCACCAGAAGTTCCCACCGGATAAATCACCGAAAAAAGCCAGCGGAAAGGACGCCGGCTCAATCGTAAATCACTTCTTAGGCCGCTTGGCGCCGTACCTGGAACGGCCCTGCGCCCTGTCGGCGACCCCGGCGGCGTCGAGCGTCCCTCTGACTATGTGATAGCGCACTCCCGGCAGATCCCGAACTCTCCCGCCTCTTACGAGGACGACCGAGTGTTCCTGCAGGTTATGCCCAATCCCGGGAATGTACGCTGTTACCTCAATTCCATTGGTCAGCCTTACCCTGGCGATCTTCCTCAGTGCCGAATTCGGCTTTTTAGGTTGCGTCGTCCTTACGACGGTGCACACGCCCCTCTTGAAAGGATTACCTCTCAGGGCAGGCGCCTTGGACTTGGCTTTTGGTGTCCGCCTTTCTTTTCGCACCAGCTGGTTTATTGTGGGCACGATCTCCCCTCCTCTTGTCCAGATTGATTATCCAAATTGACCGGGCCGAGGTTAAACCGATCTCCCCGACCCGCGTGAAACCGGCTAAACTGTCTACCGGTTGCCGTTCTCTTTCAAGAGACACGCCGCGGCG
>DYEQ01000079.1 GCA_020725645.1 Candidatus Fermentithermobacillaceae bacterium
CTGAGCTACTTCCGCTCGAAGATGGTGCCGCAGGCCAGAATCGAACTGGCGACACGCGGATTTTCAGTCCGCTGCTCTACCAACTGAGCTACCGCGGCAAATTATGGCGGAGGCGACGGGATTCGAACCCGCGATCTCGTGCGTGACAGGCACGTATGTTTGACCGGCTACACCACGCCTCCGCGCAAACTCGATGGTGGGCGAAACAGGGTTCGAACCTGTGGCCCCCTGCGTGTAAGGCAGGTGCTCTCCCACTGAGCTATTCGCCCGGATCTCTCCAGCAAGGGATAGTATAGCGAACCCACCCGTGGTCGTCAAATCATATTTCGCTTGAGGACGAAAGGTTCCGATCTTCCGTACGACGTATTCCGCTAGCAGGATTTTCCCTGAGAAAGGAGTATCTAGTCAACAAAGCTGGCCGCAATCTGGCTTGGGTCGGAAAAACGGAGATGAAGCCATGATCACGCTATCCAAAAAGGTTATGTTCAAGCTCTGGAGTGTACCGCTGCTCATAGCGTCGATTGTAGCGAGCGTCGTAACCGCGCCGGTTCTCCCTCTCTGCTCTGCGGGACCGGGGGAGTCTTCGCCGAGCTCCCCGGAAGTGACCATCAACTTCGTCGGTGACGTGCTTTTAGCACACGGAATAGGAGACCTCATAGCTAAAGAAGGTCCCATGGCGCCATGGTGGGGCGTTAAGGACGCCCTGGTTTCCGCGGATATCACCGTTGGTAACCTGGAGTGCGCGGTTGGCACAACCGGAGAACCCCTGAAAGGCAAGGAATATACCTTCCGCGCCCGGCCTGAATCTTTGAGGGGTCTGGTGGAATGCGGGTTTGATATCGTCTCGCTGGCCAACAATCACACCCTCGACTACGGGGTCGACTGCATGCTCGAAACCCTGAAGCATCTCGATGATTACGGTATCTTATACGTAGGAGCTGGCAAAGATGCGGCGTCTGCCTGGGAAGGGCGGATAATCGAAGCGAAAGGCCTCAAAATCGGTTTTCTCGCCACCACGATGCTCATACCCTGGGGGTGGTGGAGGGCCGACACCGATAAGCCAGGTCTCGCCGCCGACTTCTCTACCTGGAACAAAGCCATCGTTTCCGCAGTCAAGGCGATGAAAGCCAGGGCCGATATCGTCGTTGTGCTCGTACACTGGGGTAAAGAGCACACTCTCGAACCCGAGGACTGGGTGCTTAAATTCCGCCGGGCTTTGCTCGATGCAGGAGCGGATATCATCATCGGAACCCATCCCCACGTTCTTCAGGGCTTCTCGTACGACGGCAAGCGCTTTACCGCGTTCAGCCTGGGCAATTTCGTGTTCATCACGAACCCTAAGGTCCCTCTTTGCCAGACCGGCGGGATTTTAAAGCTCACCGTTACCCGCGAAGGAGTGAGGTCAGCGAAACTCTATCCCACTACGATAACGTGGGGAAGGACGAACCCTCTGGAAGACCCGGCGAAAAAGGCCGCGCTCTTCTCCTCACTAAACGCCCTGTCCCAGCGTTTTAGCACCCAGGTGGACGCCGAGGGTAACATATGGGAAAGGCGGTTTTCCGACCTGTCCGGTCATTGGGCGGTGACCCACGTCATGTCGCTGGAGCGAAGAGGCATCATAAACGGTACTCCTGATGGTACTTTTCGGCCCCATGATCCCTTAACAGTAGAAGAATGGGCTTGTCTTTTGGCATCAGCGGAAAGATCAAAGGATGAATTAACAAAGCTTACCGCACCCGACGGTTTTTCTCTTGTGACTCCGGAAAGGTGGTCTTATCCCTACTTGATCTACATGTGCCTGGAGGGCATTTTCGAACCAGCTCAGCCGGGCTTCGACCCCGAGGCGCCGCTTACCCGAGCGGAAGTTGCGTTGATGATGTGGAAGAAGGCGGGAAAACCTCCCGCGTCCCCCGGGATTCCGGATTTTGCCGATACAGCTAACCTCAGCGACGAGAAGCGGACTGCGTTTCTTTGGGGCCGGGAGCAAGAGCTGTTTGACGGCTACGGGAACAATCGGGTCGGACCATCAGATCCTTTCACGAGAGCACAGGGTGCTGCTCTTCTTCACAAATGGCTCTTGCTGAAGGAGCGTGCCTCGGGCTCTTAGTCGGCCGCAAGCTTCCTGAACGACCAAGAGATCGCCTCAAAGGCAACGAACAGTCCGCCTACCACCATGGTGAGATAAAAAGTAACCAGACGCCATAACAGCACAAACACGCCGATGAGCCGGGATGGAATCATGGTGGCGAAAAGAGCGGCGGAGCCGATCTCAGCGCCTCCGCTTGCCCCGGGGGTGGGAACGTACGCCATGACCAGGTAGAGGGAAATGGAAGTGGCGAAAGCTGCGGGATAGGAAACCCCCGCCCCCACGCCGCTCAAAACGAAGAAAGGCACCAGGGTTAACGAGAGCCAGTATCCCACGCTCAACAGGCCCGCCGCCGCGGCATGAAGATGCATGTTGGAAAACCTGAGGACCCCGTCGCGAAACTCCTGGACGTGCATAGCTACCCTCCGGACTATTTCCTCCCGGGTCCGTTCCGAGGTAATCTTCCTTACCACTCCAGACGCACATATTCTTCTGGCCAAATTGGTCGCAATTTCGGGTCGGATGATAGAAGCTATCATGATACCTAAAAACACGAGATATATGAACAAGCCTAGCCCCAGCGCAGCTTTAACGCCTGGAAGAGCGGCCAATGCCACACCCGTAGCCAGCGCCATCAAGGGTGCGACCAGAAACAACAACAGTCGAGATGTGGCGTGAAGAAGGGCGGCGAGAGCTACGATAGCAGCGCCTTCGCCCAGGGGAACGCCCTCGCGGTGCAGAAGATACACTTTCAAAGGTTCTCCCCCGGTGTCGAAGGGAGTGACGCCGGCCATGAACGACGACATCATCGTGATCTTAAACGCTCCTGCCAAAGAAAGCCGCCGCCCGAGACTACGAGACAAGACGACGAGCCTGATGGTGTCAAACCACCAGCTCAGAGCGATCATCGACACGCCGAGGACAAGAAAGATCACCCGAACCTGCCTAAGGTGACGGGACAAATTCTCGATCCCGGTGAATCTCAAAAGAAGCCACACGGCGGCGATGCTGAGTCCGAGGGTCCATCCCGCGCCTATGAGGATCCTTTTAAGGTCCAGAATTCTGGCACCCCCGTGGGGTTCCTTTTCGTCTGTCGCGGTACCTCGGCGATAAAGTTCATCCATGAGCCCCACTGCCTCCGTAAACGGTCTAAGCCGTAACTCTCCACAATCCCATATCTAAGACACAGCTCGACGAAGTTTCACTGCGTCGGTGACCAGCGCGGGTTGTCATCGCGAGCGCGGTGGGCAACCCGGCCTGCAGCGGCCGCAGCGATCGCCGCTACTATGTCGTCGATGAACGTATTTACCTTACCGTCTTTTTGAGAGTTGATCTTACCGATGATACCGGGCTTGACTTTGTCCAGGTAACCGAAATTAGTTAACCCGATCGTGCCATATACGTTGACGATGGACAAAGCTAGGATTTCATCGATACCGTACAAAGGATCGTCTGTTCTCACGGTGAAACCCAGAGGTTCCGGAAGATCGCCCTTTTCGGCCAGCACGTCCAAGGCCACCCCCGTTAGGATGGCGTTCTGAACTTCCCTCTTGTCCAAGACTCTCTCGACGCTCTCGCGAGCGTCCTCCAGGGTTAAGTCAGGGATGTATCGCTTTTGGATATCCAGCACCAGTTGGGCGATGTCTTCCACGGCCACCCCTCTATCAGCCAGCCACTTCACGGCATGCTCCCTTTGAATTCCTCTTCCTGGCACCTGCCGCAAGCTCTTCCTCCCTCCTAAGACTATTCTTGCACATCAGACCACTAGTGGGAAGACCACGGGTTTTCCCCCGGAATGTCCTGGCCGAAGCTGACATAAAGATTATCCGACACAGCTTGGCAGGAGGGATTAGCGGTGGAAGAGCTCTTGGACCGCGCCATCAATCAGGTCACCCAGCTTACCCAGGATTACAGGGAGCTTTATGAACGGGCTACCGGGGCGACCGAACGCGAGCTCCTTGGGAGGATACTGAGGCAAAAGAAGTTCGAAATGGATACGCTCGAGCTACTAAAGAGCGGTCGGGTTCCCGAGCGGTTCTTAGCGTTTGGAACAGTTACGGATGACTCGGTCAATTTGCGGGAGGGACCCAGCACGACGTCTCCGGTGATTATGACTCTCGAACGAGATACCGGCTGCATCCTCATGGACCGGAGAGGAAACTGGGTGAACATACAGCTCTACGACGGAAAACAGGGATGGGTGTTTAAGGACTACGTCCGCGCCAACGAATGAGACCATAACCATCATGACCCGGAACGGGCGTAAGTAAGGTTAACTGCCGGGACCCGGGGTCATAATCCAAAGCCTGATTCGTGCCCCCTAGACGAACGTGAATAAGATCAACTCCCGGGACCTGCCGGAAAACCGGAATATGTGTCATCGAACGAGGGTTCCACATAACATGTTAACGGCGAAACCGTCTCTACGGGAGGTGAACCCTCGTGGCCGTGGCCTGGACGTGGTGGTGGTGGTTTCTCTTTCTCATCATCATACTGTTGATCTTCGTGTTCCCGGCTCTGTAATGGCGTTCACGCACGAAAGCCGCGGGAACCCGAAGGTTTCTGCGGCTTTCGTGCTCTTAGCTTAATCACCTATAAACATCTGGGTGAACATCATCCCATACGGCCCGCCTTTGGCCACCCCGATTCCAATTTTGGTAAACCCAGGGTTCAAGATGTTGCGCCTGTGTCCCTCGGAATTCATGAGGGCTTTATGCGCGGTGGCCACCTCCGGAGCGCCGGCCAGGTTTTCCCCTGCAAGACGGTATTCGATCCCCGCCGACTTCATCATGTCGAAGGGAGACCCGTATGTAGGGGAATTATGAGCGAAATAGTTCTTGTCTATCATGTCCTGACTCTTTTTTCTCGCTAGTTCCACAAGGCGAAAGTCCACTGTCAGAGGTCTGAGTCCTCTGCTGGTCCTTTCCGCATTGACGAGCTCGAGCATCTTAGCTTCTTCGGGGGCCAGCGTCTTGCTCTCTTCAGAAGCTGGCGGAGCGCTTTCCTGGGGCGGAACCGGGGGCTGACCAGGTTGGCTCTCCGACGGTGGTGTGACAGGATGCTTATTCTCGGGTGGTGATACGGGCGGAACCGGCTTCGGAACCGTCCTGCCCGGGAAGGTCTCGATGCCACGCCATCCCTGGAAGATCCTCTCGAGCAGCAGGCCAAGACCAGGTCTACCCGGAGTTGTGAATATGAACACTCGAGTGCCGTCGGGTTTGGAGATGTACAGGCGTTGATAGGTTTGCGTCGCGGCCATCGCCGGACCCGCTTGTACGAGAACCGTTAAGCTTAAAGCTAGAAAGACGGCAAGGAACTTGACTCCCCTCATGTTGTCCCTCCTCGTTTAAATTGTCTAAATAAACTGTTTCGCCTCCTTCTTTGTTCCTGATTTCCTCTGTACGTGTTGGCCCCTCCGTGTACCTTTACCCCTATGTTACATTAATCGCAGCATAAGCCACAAATCTGTCTCATTGCGCTGAATTCCCTGCATTCCAAGCTATCATGTACTATTTCCTCATTGCTTCCGCGATCTCGTTTTAAGGTGAGGTTGGCATCATCTGGAGCGGAATATAGCTTAACCCGGTGCGGCGCTGCCACATTATGTTCACGTTGGGGCGACAGCGCATAGAATGTTTAAGCCAGCTGAGACGATTGCCCGGGAGGTGCTTTCACCCTGGAAAACCTCGTCGGCATCCCTTACAAATTCAAGGGGCGTAGCTTCGACGGCGTCGATTGCCTGGGCCTCGTGTGGCTTTACTTCCGGTCTAAGGGCATCCCGTTCCCCGATGGCGACGGCCTGCCGATAAACGAAGAAGCTCACCCAGACTACGTGAAACGAGCTGTAGACGCCCTCAACCGGATAGCTCGCCCGGTGTCAAATCCCCAGGCTGATGACATCGTGGTAATGCGCTTCCCCGGAGGCTATGTCCATCTGGGCGTCATGGTCGACGAAAGGAATATGCTCCATGTCGTTAAGGGCCGGCCGAGCTCGATAACCCCCTTGCGGAAATTCCGCTTCAGAATAGTGGGAATCTACCGGCTAACCGGTCCAAACCGGCCGAATGTGTCCTCGTAAGAAGATCGCCTCACGCTTCCGGGTTCTGAGCTAGGATATCATAAGCCCACTTGGCTACCTGTCCTATGGTCCTGTCGCCTTCCCTTGTGCTGGGGAGGTTTTGAGAGAGACACACGATTACGAAGTTTACCCCGGGACCTCGCACTATCCCCGCGTCATGAGTCACACCCCTGAGCTCGCCGGTTTTGTGAGCGCACTCGCCTCCGGCAGGAAGGTTCCAGGGGATCTTTTCGTTGTACTGCTGGCGTTTAAGGATCTTATACATGGTGTCACAATCCCCCGGGTTGTCAATGGAGCAGGTAGCTATTCCCCGAAGGAGATATGCGACCTCCGCGGGAGTTACTGAGTTCCTGGGACCTTCCGGGTTGGGCTTCATAAGATAGTTTTCGAGCCTGGAGTCCTTTAGCCCCCTCCGGGCCATGTAGCGGTTTACCACGTCAATACCGCCGATAGCGTCAATTACGAGGTTGGTCGCGGTGTTGTCACTCACAACGATCATGAGATGTATGGCATCGAGAAGCGTCAGCGGTAAACCGTTATGAAGCTCGAGCAGGACGCCCGAGCCACCGACCTTGTCTTCCTTTCGCAACACAATAGTGTCGTCGAGCCTAGAATGCCCCAGCCGCACTTGGTCAAAAGCTGCCATCATAATAGGAATTTTGATGACCGAGGCTGCGAGGAACTTCTTGTTCCCGTTGAGTTCGAGAAAACCTTTATCTCCCAGATCATCGATGACTATACCCCACTCCCCCCCGGCCGGACGTAGCAAATCGAGGAGTTCTTCTCCCTTGCCCTGGAAAAAGCCGCGAGTCTTGATGCTGTCGCCCATCCGAACACCCCCGACGCATTAGACTGATTCTCGATAACTTCACAAGTGGAGCACCCTTTTCCTCCCTGCGAAGATGAGGTACCAAGGGTGTCCGGTCGGTGGACTTTGATCCAGGCGCGTTGTGAGATCGCCTGGGCGGCCCACCGGCCTGGGCGGTGTACATTTGGTACAAGAAACCGATCACTCCCGCACCGATTATGATGGCAGCTGTAGCGCCTATCAGGGGGGCTAAAAGGGGTGTGACCATGCCGCCGAGGAAACCGCTGAAGATATCAGCTTTCGCTTCGAGCTGGGTGAGCGGCGGACCCCCAGCCAGAGCAATTCCTGCGTCGTAGGCGATAGCTACCAGCACTCCCTGCACACCCGCGTTGAGCAGAGTTTTGGGGGAAACCTTCTCGCCACCGAAAGGGTTTTCCTGACCTTTCGAAAGGTAGGTCTGATCTCCGGAAACGAACCCGGCTGGGTAGAGCTGCTCTATGTCGCCCATCCACCTCACCCCAACCCGGTCCGTTTGAGGTCACTCATTCGAAGAGTTCTATTACTAAGGAAACGAGGGAGACCGTACGGCCGGCCTCCCTCACCCGCGGACTCCGTCAACCAGGGGAAGACCCGCAGGTGTGACTCTTGCGTCTCAACCCCTTGGCATGCAGTCATGCCGTACGAACTGGGCGAATACCCACCCCTCCTGCCCGGAGGGAAGCCTTACTCGCAGCCAGTCCTGAGTTACCTCGAGCACCGATACTTGGGTCCCGGCGTTGACCTGCGTGATAACAGGGTAGGTCATCCCGGGACCTTCTCTTACGTTCACCAAATTCGCCGTGATCACGCCGGTGCAAGCGGGTTTTCCGATGGTGACGGCGGTGACCACCGTAACCTGCCTGGTTCTGAAGACCCTAGCCGTAAGCATGAGGACCTTGGTCACCATCACCGGCTCCCCAGCCGGAGGCACTTCGAAGTTCACGTGCTCTACCTGGACGAATACCCGGGCGACCATTCCCGGTCTCGCCTCAGGCAGCACGACGAACTCGGAGAACGGAACCGTGAAGTGCAGGGTCCTGACCGTCTGGGTGGGCTCCATCAGGGGCTCGTAGATAATGCGCTGAGCGATGGCGCCATCTACGATGATCTTTCCAGGAGCAACGATGGTTCGTCTGACCTCCGGAGTCGCCGAGTAATCCAGTACAGCGGCGACAGGCGGCTTTTCGGGCGGCACATCCACGAGCTCGCGCACGATAGCTTGAGCGGTGTTCTCCCCCAGCACCTCCTGAATCCGTACCAGTTCCTTCTCGACTTCGAGGCCGGCTACTCCTGTGACTCCGGTCACCACTTGCAGCGTCTGTACTCTGACGACCTTCGCGGTGATCTCTATGACGATTCGAGCTGTGATACCTCTGCCGTTCGCGGTGACGTCCAGAGCTACAAACTCCACAGCTACATCTGCAAGCACCGCCATGCCGGGTTGGGCACCGGGGATCTCTACGAAGCGTTCGAAGGGTATGGTGAAGTGAGCTACGTGCACCGTCTGGTAGGGCGTCCTAGCTTCGTAAATCACCCGGAGACTTATAACGCCGTTCACTATCACCTTATTGGGCAGCACCGTCGTTGTCGTCACGTTAGCTGTCGCCACATAATCGATGATGGAGACGACGGGGGGTTTCGTTTCCGGAACCGTGAGCTGCTCCCTAACCACCGCTTGGGCCGTCACCTCGCCCAAAACCGTCTCGGCCTTGATCATTTCCTTCGTGACCTGCAGGCCCGGAATGCCCGAGACGTCGGTCACCACCTCTACGATGGCGGTCCGCACCACGCGCACGTACATGCTGAGCACCATGCGAACGACGACGGTCCTTCCGTCGGGCCGCACTTCAAATGCGGCGTGCTCCACCGTGACAATGGGAACGGCGACCATACCCGGCTCGGCACCCGGGATCTCCACGAATGTGCTGAACGCCACTTCTGCATGGAACACGTGAACGGTCTGGTACGGGACCTGCGCTTCGTAAATGATGGACAAAGAGACCACTCCGTCCACCACTACTTTGCCCGGCAGCACGGTCACTCTGGTTATGCGGGTCCTCGCCGCGAAATCGATAACCGAAGCTACCACGGGCTTCGGCTCGGGTACAGATACAGGTTCGGAGATAACGATCTGCGAGGTACCTTCGCCCACTACTTCTTCAAGGCGAAGCTCTTCTTTTCTGACTTCGAGGGTGTCCACGTTCAACCTCCTCCCCTCCTTTCCATAAGGAGCGAGACTAGCACATTTATATGCTCGGGCCAGAACCATGGTGAAACCGAAAATGTAACGCAGCTTGAGCGAACTCCAAGCATATACAGGGTCTGTGTAGGAGGCTTTCGGGCTTATGGAAATATGGGCGGCCGTCCCCGCAAAAGATGAAGAGAAAACCATCCTCCACGTCATCCAATCTTGTTTGGACGCAGGCTTAAACCGTGTGCTGGTAGTCGTAAACGGCTCCCGGGATCACACCGAGGCTCTGGTACGGGAATCGGACGGTACGAGGGTGAGCTCGTTGGTGTTTGAGGAACCTCTCGGAGTGGACGTTCCAAGAGCCATAGCTGCATTCGAAGCTCTTCGCGGCGGCGCGGACTCACTTCTCTTTTGCGATGGTGACCTCTCAGGTCCCATCTCAAAGTGCCTTTCCGAACTCGCGGGCAGCATGGTGTGGGGTTACGATCTCGCCCTGACCGATTGCTATCCCAGGGGATTACCGGGAACGGGGCTGGCCGCACAGGTCCTGAGGGCCCGCCGTCTTTTGAACGAGGGAATCGGCAGGAGCGACCTGGGTGTAGCTTCCATGTCCCATGGTCCTTCGTGCGTATCCCGGAGATTCCTCAAAACCGTTCCATTGCAGGCCCTGGCCATACCCCCTCTCGCGCAGGCTTTGGCCGTGAAAAAGGGCCTGATCGTGAAAATAAGCTCCTCCTTTGACCACAGACTGTTTGGGGCCAGGGAGAAGGACATAACCCACGCAGAGAGTATAGCTGAATGCATCATGGGGGACTCGGTGGAAGCCCTCGAAACCTTCCAGGATAAGTCCCCCACCCGGATATTCGAAGGAGCGGTGAGAATTGGCGCTGCGTCGGCCAGGAGATGGGATATCCTCGAGCGCTATCTCAGTGAGTCGCTAACCCGACGGCCTCCACCGCCTTGACCTCCGGCACCTCTTGCCTCAAGATACGCTCTATTCCCGCCTTCAACGTAAGCATGGCGAAGGGACAACCACCGCAGCTTCCCGTGAGCTTTACCTTAACGACTCCTTCTTTCGATACATCGATGAGCTCCACGTCGCCTCCGTCCGCCTGAAGCTGCGGGCGTATGCTCTCCAACACGGCCTCGACCTTTTCTCTCATACTTGATCCCTCTTTTCGGCTTTTATTGGGTTCCATCCTCTGGCTCTACCCCGGTCTCATCTCGGGCTCCGTCGCAGACGCGTTCTGGTAGCTCTTCGTTCACTCTTCTTCCGATTCCGGCGAACCCATCTCTTCCTCGATGGCATCGAGGAACGTTTGATCGTCGGTGAACCTTCGGGCCTGGGCCAGGCAAGACTGGACAACCCTCCTGCGGTGAGCGTGGTCGATTCGGAATGTGCGGGTTGCTTTCAGGAGGTCCTCCTCCGATACCGCCTCAGCTTGCCTGTCGAAGGCGATCCTCTTCGCCCTGGTCACGAGCTCCTCCAGCTCGGCGCAAGAGAAATTCCTCGTCAACGGAACTATGCGTTCCCGCAGGAACTCCGCGGTCTCTTGTCGTCCCATCGACAGGGGCACTTTCGGCCTCCTCGAACCCTCGGCGAATCCCAGGTGAACCATGAGAACCTCCAGCCTCGCCTGTGGCCCCGGGTACAGGAAGGGAATCTTGTAGTCGAAGCGACCCGCCCGGGTGAAGGCCTCGTCCAGGTGTTCGGGCACGTTCGTTGTCCCGACGATGATAGCTTCCCTGGAGGGATTGCCGAGCCATTCGAGGAACTGTGAGAACACCCGTTGGGTCTCTTCTTCCGCGGAACCCGCCGCTACTCCGGTCCTCTTTCCGAACCTGTCTATCTCATCCACAAACACTATAGCAGGGGACATCTTTTCTGCCATTGTAATGGCGCTTTTCATGTTTTGGCCGGATTCTCCCAACCACTTTGAGTAGATGTTCTCGGTGACCAGATATATGAAGGGCAGGTTAACTTCGCTGGCCAGCGCATTGGCGAACAAGCTCTTCCCGGTGCCAGGAGGCCCAAAAAAGAGCAAGCCCTTAGGAAGAGACAGTCCAAAGTACCTCGCCCTGTCCGAGTGCTTGAGCACGTTTACGATGTATTTGGACACGAATTCCTTGACTGCGTGATACCCGCCGATGTCGGTAAACCTCCACTGGGGATCCCGAACTTCGAGGACCCTGGATTTCCTCACCATGTCGGATTTGAGATCTTTGATTACCCTGAGGTCGAAATCCCGGGTTCTCTGGTATGATTCCAGAAGAATGCTTTCGGTCTGATGCAGGTTGAGCCCTGCCAGGGCCACCCCGAGCTGTTCCGTCTTTTCCGAATCGCAGGGTACTTCCAGATCAGCAGCTACAGCCTGGACCAACCGCCTCCTCTCCTCGTCGCTGGATGGATCGACGGGGATGATGACCACGAAGTCTTTGGTGAAGTCGTCCATGATCTTGGACGCGTCCGAGGTGAGGATGAATATAGACGTTCCGTTGGAAATCACCTGAGGATCTATGGCCCAAGCCCGGATAGCCGATTGAAAACCGCTTTCGAACTCCCTTGCTTCGGATAGGTTCTGGATTATGAACACGGTCCTCCTTTGCCTGAGAAACCTGTCAACCTCTTTGAGCACTGCTTTGAGGTTTTGGAGCTCGAGCAGCCCATCCGGCCGGATCCTTGAAGCAAGCGGGGTTTCGGACTGGAGTTTTTTCCTGTAGGGTTCCGTAATGGGCCCCGTCGGAGACAGTTTCAACAATGCCAGACCGTCCCAGGGATCGTAGATAAACACCTGATCTATGCCGGAAAACTCCCCTGATGTGAGTACGTAGGACTTGAGCTGCAGGATACGCTTGGGGTCCACCGTCTCGAAACACATCACCGGCGAATAGTTAGCTTTTCGTTTAAGAAGAGCTTTTTGTATCCAGGAATCATCGAGATAACTTGCGGTTTTCATTTGCCACCCCATTTAGCCGCAGAAAGATACGGTGCGCGCCCGCATTTCGAGACCGAGCTTCCTGAGGACCTCGATTAGCTGCGCGGTTTCTCCGTCTCCCTGTCTCTCGAATACGTCTATGCGACCGGCGGATATCCACACCTCCATATACGAACCACCCGGAGATTTACAGCTGCTCCAGCCGGCGTCGAGACCGCCGCCTCCGGAGCTTGGCGCCAAATCCCGGGGCGAATTTCTTCTGCCCGTCATTCGGCCCTAACCTCCTTCCGCCGTTCCTCTTCGGCGCCGAGCTCCCGTCTTATCTGTTGCATATCCTTCCTCTCGATGGTAACCGGCACCGCCCATAGACCGAGACTTTTCAATATCCTCGTGAGGTTCTCTTGCTCATCGAGGCAAGTTTCGCCCGGAAAACCCCGGAAATCCACTTCGATCCGGCCGTTTTTCGAGATCTCTACGCGAATAGTCCTGGTCATCTTAGAGGACCCCCGTAACGATCACCCTCTTGCCGTCGGTCGCATGCTTTTCTTCTACCACATCAACCTGATAGTTTAGTAGGGATAGCGCTTTCGACACAGCTATAGCTGAGTAGTTTTGAAGGACCCTCTCCTTGATTTCCTGAATGCGGCGCGCGTACCCTTCTAGCCCGTACGAATCGTATATGAACATCACCTGGCCCGTTTTCCTATCGACGTTGATGCCGATTCCCCGGGGGATCTCCGGCGTAGAAATGACCCAGTCGGCGTAAAAGCTCCTCCCGTAAAAATCCTTGACGGTGTGAGAAACCTCCCCCATGAATTCCTCAGCTGCGGCCCACACCGCCTCGTGTAAGATATCCCACCCTGGATCCTCTTCCACGGACCGTCCCTCGGACAGGGCCTGGGTCAGCCGGATATCGGTCTTGTACGAGCTTATGAGACTCATCTCCGCTCCCTCCAGGAAAGCCTTATTTTCCGTCTGAGGAAGGCTTCCTTCTCCGCCCTCGCCCGGGCAACTTGTCTTGAAACCTCTTCCAACCTCCGCCTCAACTGTTCCTCAGATTCCTCTCCCCCACCTTCCAGCGGCCTGGTTGACGAGGCGGAGGATCGGTCTCCGGGAGAACTAACGGCACCTTCCGTATCTACCCGCCGAGCTCTACGCGAAAGGATTTCTATCTCAATCAGAGCTATCCTGACCTCGGTCTGTTCGCGGAAAGCCTGTTCAGTCGGACGCTCCTCCCCGAGCCGTCTTTTTTCGCGCACGAGTTCGTCCAGGGACATCCGCGCGTATTCTTCTTTCCACGACTCGAGTTTCAACGCTCTAACCCTCGTCATTCCGGCGCTCTCCACCCAGCGGTTCACGATCCGTCTGAGCCTCGAGATTTCCTCATCAGGTCCCTCCACCTTTTCGACCCTGGTGACAGGGTACACGGGGCCTCCCGCTCCGCCCATGACGTCGCCGACGAAGCGACCGTACCGGAGGGAATCCAGCTTCCTCCGGAGACCCTCCTCTTCTTCTTCCAGCCCGGATATGGTCTCGTCGATGTCGAGAGTAAGAATTGCCTTCCAGATCGACACCAGCGCAATAGAGAGTATATCGAAGTATACTGTTCCAACGCCTAAAGCTGCTACGGCCTGAACCTTTACCGACCACCCCGGCCCGAACATGCGGGCGGTTTGCCATGCGAGCGCCAGCGCGATCAGGGCGACGACGAGCAAAAGCAGCTTGGATTCGGAGGTGTGTTCAAACTTGGTCTTGAGGGTTTGGACCCAGGCGGCGGTCCCCCATGCAACCACGACGAGGGACACCAGTACCCAAAAGACCCACATTTCATGCCCCCCCTTCATGGCGCCGAAAAAGCATTCCCGAGGTTCATTATACCATGGTTCCCAGGAAACACCCCCCTAAACCCAGCTTTTATGTACCTTGTAATGCCTCTGGCGCACGAAGGAAGCTTGCCGCCGCGTATGAACGTGACCCGGACGATATCCGATCACTTTCCGCCTAAAAAAGCCCTGGCCAGCCACAGGTGGTCGGTGCCCGGCGGATTTAAAGCTTCCTCGCCGGACTCTCTGAGCACCACCCGTGACTTACCGGCGGTAATCTTTCCTACAACAGCAGCGTTGATTCCGTTTTTGCGGTAAGTTTTAACCAAGGAAGTACCGTCAGGATGTGTGGCGATGAGACAGCCCGATGAGGTGAGTTTCAACGGGTCTATTCCAGCCACGGAAGCGACTTGGCTCGTGATGGGAAGCACCGGGATAGCTTTCGCATCCACAATGGCGCCCGAAGCCGAAGCTTCGCACACCTCGTAGATAGCCCCCAGGACGCCTCCTTCGGTGACATCGTGACAGGCGGTAGCTCCGTTCGCAGCGGCGATCATGCCGTCCTTCGTCACACCCACCATGTTGAAGAGCTTCTCACCCTCGGCGACGAGAGCTTTCTGGTCCTGTCTTCGGCCGGGCAATAACCCGGCGAGTTTATCCGGAAAGTCCATCAGCAGTACGGCAGTACCCTCAAGACCCGCCCACTTGGTGACCACGATGTCGTCACCAGGCCTGGCGCCGGAGGAACGCAGGATTCTCCTCCCCTTTGTCTTCCCGATGGCCGCCACCGTAAGAATAGGATGGTCGAGCCCTGGAGTCACCTCCGTATGGCCTCCTGCCACCGTCACGTTTTCCTCGAGACAGGCCTCATGTATCTCGTCCACCAATTTCTGGAGCTCCTCGAGCTGGGCCTCCTCAGGCAGCAGGATCGTCACGAGAACCGCTACCGGTTCGGCCCCTTTCGCAGCGACGTCGTTCAGGGCGACTTTCACTGCCAGCCACCCTTGCTTTCTGGATGCCCCAGTTATCGGATCGATGCTCGCCACTACCAGTTCTGAGCCCATGTCCAGGACGGCGCTGTCCTCGCCTATGCTGGGAGGTACGATGACCTCTGTTCTAGGGGTACCAGTACGGTGGAATACGACATCGCGCAATAAAGCTGTTTCGATTTTCCCGGTAGACAAACGCTGGCTCGTATCCACTTTGGCATCACCTTTATCCTTACGTGTAGTCTTTTGGAGCGATCTCACGGTCCCGGAGGCCCCGTTCCCGCTCTTCTTTCGCCTCTTTTTGATACGCGCCCGGACACCCGCGCTCCTGTCTATTAGCAAGCTTAGAGAATTCCCCGGGATCTTTGTTGCCTGAAAAACAGCGTGGGTCTTCCAGCGACGCTTCTAGTTGTATAAACGGGAACTTCGGGATATCGTTAGTTTTAGGTCTCGAGGGATGCCGCTTCGCCCCGACCGGTAACGGCCGGCCCCTCATCGCCGGGTTTGGAGGGATTTCGAACTTGCTGAGAATAACAGGAGGCCGCCTTAAAGGCCGCTTAATAAAGGGCGTACCGGGCGAATCCACCCGCCCACCTCTGGGCCGGGTGAGACAGGCTCTCGGAAACATCCTCGCTCCTATGCTTGCCGGAGCGGATATCCTCGACCTTTATGCGGGGACCGGAAGCTATTCCTTCGAGCTTCTGAGCCGGGGCGCGAAGTCGGCAGTCCTGGTGGATAACGACCCCTACGCTGTTAAAACCATACGAGAGAACGTTCGATCTTTAGGCATCGAGGATGTATGCACCGTAATCCATGGAGACGCTCCAGAGTTTTTGTCCGCGGTGGCCAGGCAGCAGCGCGTTTTCGATGTGATCGTGGTGGCACCACCCTACTTCTCCGGACTGGATTCTTCAACCATGTCAAAACTAGGGGAACGTCCGCCCCTTAAATGCGGGGGGATAGTCGTCCTCCAACAGCACCGCCGGGAAACCCCGGTTCTAAAGGCGGGGTTGCTCCAAGCTTTAAGGGCCTACAACTACGGTGAAACCAGGCTCACCCTTTATGGCTTAGAAGAAAGCGGGGAGGTTTGAGGAACACCACCTTCTTTAGTGAAGGACATCGTTCAGGGGCATTATACACTGGGCCAGGACGCTCAGACCTTCCCCTCGCTTTTGCAGTTTCCCCCATACCGCGAGTGGGATGAGTTCCCCGGGGAACAGGTATTTTCCGTACCTGTGATAAACGTTCTCGAAAACCGTCACGTCGATAAGGCCAGCTTCGTCTTCTAGGGACAGGAACACCACCGTCCTCCCGCTTTTTGTGGGAGGTCTGTGTGGTCTCACGGGGATACCCGCGACTTTCACCAAAGCACCGGGTTTAACTTCCTCGAGTTCTCCGGAACTCTTATATCCCTTTCGCCGCAATAAAGGCCTCCACAGCTCGGCCGGGTGCCCCGAAACCCCCATTCCCAGGGTTTCATACTCAAACGCGATCTTTTCCGCCAAACTGAAATCATCCCCGGCGATATCGATTTCGTTAAAGAGAGGTATTGTGATACCTCCCGCCGATTTTCCAGCCTCTTCGACCGCCAGGGTCTTTTCAACGCTCCATAAAAGCCCCTTTCTGGACAGGCCGAGCTCATCAAATGCGCCGGCTAGGATGAGGGAACGCAGGGCGTCCCTTTGCGCTCCGGTCCTTTCCACGAAGTCTTGAAAGGACCTGAATTCCCCTCGTTTTGACCTGGATGTGACTATGGAATCTATGAGAGAAGACGGCACGTCCTTCACCATTTTCAGGGGCAATCGTATGCTGCGACCTTCGACCGTCACGTCTTTAAAAGATTTGTTGACGGAGGGTCCGAGGATCTTCACCCGTCTCTTTCTCGCCTCCACGCATATGGTGGAGACCGGATAGAACCCCATGGGTTCGTTATTGAGAACGGCGGCGAAGAACTCGGCGGGATAATGCTCAACCAAATACGCCGTTTTATACGCGGTGGTCGCAAAAGCTCGGGCGTGAGCTTCGCAAAATCCGTAACTGGCGTAACCAAGCATCTTTTGAAAGACAGCTTTCGCCACCTCAGGAGACGTTCCTCTAGCTACAGCTTTTTCCACGAACAGCTCCCCCATTTCCGCCATCTCTCTTTCCGAACGCTTATGGGTCATGAGCTTCCTCAAGTTGTCTGCTTCGCCCGGCGTAAACCCCCCGATTACCGTGGCGATCTCTATGACCTGCTCCTGAAATAAAATCACTCCGTACGTCTTTTTGAGTATCGGCTCAAGCCGGTCATCCAAATAGGTTACGGGCTCAAGCCCTCTTCGCCTGGAGATGAACGGGGAAACCATGTCGCCCTTGATCGGCCCGGGACGTATCAGCGCTACGCTGGAAACGACATCTTCGACGTTGTCCGCGCCGAGCCTGGTTTGAAGAGCCCTTTGAGCAGGGCTTTCCAGCTGAAACACGCCCACGGTTTCACCGGTCCGGAGGCGGGCGTATGTGGCCCCGTCGTCCAGAGGAATGCTGAGATAATCCAGGGGTTTTTCGCCCCGGAAACGCTTTGCATTCGAAATGTACTCGAGGGCGTCGTCCACCGCACCTAGAGTCCTCAAGCACAGGAGGTCTATCTTGACGAGACCCAGTTCCTCTACGTCTTCTTTGTCGAAGGGGACTATGGTCACTCCCTTGGCGGCGACCTGAACCGGAGAAATCCAGGTAATAGGGTCCCGGGAAATCACGATGCCGCCGAGGTGGGTTCCGAGGTGCCTCGGAAGGTCCGCGAGCTTTTTTGCGATGTCCACCAGTTTTCCCACCTTTTCCTCGGGGAGATGAAGAGCCTTGAGTTCAGGCACGGACTCCAACGCTCTTTCTATATCTTCCGCGGATATATGGGGAAGGCGTTTGGCGAAAACATCCAGTAATTCCTGGGGGAACTCCAACACTTTGCCAGCTTCCCTGATGGCAGCACGGGCCTGGAACGTGTTGTAAGTAGCTACGCACGCCACGTGATCTTCCCCATATTTCTCGTAGGCGTATTTCGTCACCTCATCTCTGCGCCTGGCATCGAAGTCTACGTCGATATCGGGCTTTTCTCCCCTCTCGAGACTTAAAAACCTTTCGAACAGGAGTCCCTGACGTATGGCGTCCACGTCCGTTATGCCGAGACAATAAGCTACCGCTGAGTCCGCCGCCGAACCACGTCCCGCGTGACGGATGCCGCTCCTTCGCGCGAATTCCACCAAATCCCACACAACGAGGAAGTAATCTTCGTACCCGAGTTTGGTGATGACGTGGAGCTCCCCATCGAGTCTCCCTGAAATATCCCCGGTTATCCTTCCGTACCGCTCCAGGGCCCCGTCGTAAACGAGCTTTCGCAGGTATTCCGCCGAAGACATCCCGGGCGGGACGGGAAACGAAGGGAAATTGGGCTTTCCCAGCGGAAGCGTAAAGTGACATTCTTCCGCTATCCTCCTGGACGTTTCCAGCGCCCGGGGGTAATCCCGGAACTCCGCCGCCATCTCCTCGGAGCTCTTCAAGTAGTTCTCGGCGTTAAGTCTTCTTTCCGGGCTTACCTGCGAGATTTTCGTGAGCGTTCTTATGCAGGTGAGAACGTCGTGAACGGGAAAGTCTTCTTTGTTCGCGTAGTGCACGTTATTGGTGGCGACGACCCCGATTTTGAATTCGGCGCCGAGCTCTTCAAGAGCTTTATTTAATCCCGAGGACCCCGGCAGTGCGCTTTCGGACATCTCCAGATAAAAGGAATCCCGCCCGAAAGCGCTCACGAGTTTTTCGCACGCCGCTTTAGCTTCGGAAAATCGTTTTCTCAGTATAAGCCAGGGAATCTCCCCTCGCCTGCAACCGGAAAGGACGATCAATCCGTCCTTGTAGCGAATAAGGCAGTTCATGCTAACTTGAGGCGAGCGTCTGTCGCTTTTCAGGTGCGATTCCGTCAGGATCCGGCAAAGGTTTCTGTAACCGGTTTCGTCTTTACAAAGGATGGTCAAGTGATGACCGTTTTCCAGCGTGAGTTCGGCACCCAGCACCGGCCTTATGCCCCGCTTTAAAGCTTCCCGGGTAAATCTCACGGCACCCGAGAGGCTCATATGATCGGTGATCGCGAGGCAGTCCATCCCCAGGGCTGCAGCCTTTTCCACAAGGGAACTTATGTGGGATGCCCCATCGAGAAAGGAAAACGGGCTGTGAACGTGGAGGTGCACAAACCCACGGGAAGATTTAATCGTAGACCCTGTAAAGGCGCCACCCCTTGCCATCGGTATAAATCTCGTACAGCCTCCCTTCCCTGGACTGAATGCGGAAGAACGTCTTTTCCGTTTCCCCCGCCCACCACTGACCCGTCGCCCGCCAGCGATCCGTTATCTTTTCCGCGTAAACCCAGCGTTTCCCCCAAAAGAATCTCGCCGGCTTTTGCCTGTCCATGACCACCAGCACCGGCTCAAGAACGAGTTTGGACATAGCTTCTACCTCCCTGGTTTCTCACCGGATCCCATAACATCATCATTTCTTCATGCCGGAGGATCTCGGGAGGGATGGATTTTCCACCGGTTTCTTCCCGACCCCAGTAAACGGCATCATCTCCGAATTTCTTTTGAATTCCCTCCACCGCGATTTCGAGTTTGAGAGGAAGACGGGCTTTATCGGCGGGAGCAAGGGACCATAAGAGGGGCACGGAAACTCGCTGTACCGGCAAGATATCGAAAAGCTTTATGGAAAACGAATGGATTTCGCCGCCGGGGAAATCATTCAAGAGGTTTTCGATGATCATAAGCAGGGACTCCCGGGAAGAAACGGGGGAAAAAAGGCGCCTCGTTCGGCGGTATTCGGGGAAATCACCGTTGAGGCATACCTCGATCCCTATCGGGCCGGCGCCTTTCTCTATAAGGGCAGCTTGAAGCTCACCGGCGGCCACACTTAAAAACTCTCTTGAAAAGCCCGGTATGGGTTGAACGAAGTTTCTTTGGAATATGATGGGTTCCTCCGGGTAGACCCTTTTCACCTGTTCCCAATCATGCCCAAGAGCCCATTCTCTCACCCACAGACCCCAATCCCCTAAATGGGCGGCAAGATCATCCCGGGGGACATTAAGAATATCCCCTATGCTCCTTAAACCCAATTCCTTTAAAACGGTCCTCAATTCCAAAGGAAGTTTCCAGAGGTAAGAGAGGTTGAGTTCTCTTAAAAAACCCTTTTCCATCCCGGTCTCGAGGAAAAGCGCTGTATGAACGCTATCCCGGAAAAGCTTACCCCATCTCGAGGTTTTAGGACATTTACCCGATGAAAACCTATCCCACAGCCACAGAGAAGCTGCCTTGGCCGTGAACTTCGTGGAAGCTATCCCGAATATGCAATGAAAAGACTTTCCCTGAAGTTCTTTTAAGAGGGTACGTATAGTTTCCGACACATACTCCGTACCGGGGATCTCGAAAAAAATCCTGCTTTGGCCCTCGGGTTCCAGAGCCAACAACCCATCTGTCATCCTGGAAAAGACATCATGAGCTTCTCGCGAGAACCCCGAAGACCGGTAAACGAGATGGAGTTCCGGCAGGGCCATCTTCGCCCGGGATCCGCTATCCTCAGGTCTTATCCCCTTTTCCCACGCCGCCCGGGAGCAGTCATAAACGACTCCCTTGTCGAGAACGGCCACCGGACCGGAAATGCTCCTCGCCTGAGCTTCGAGATAGCTTTCGAAGCCTACCAGGATTCCGTAACCAACCGGCCCTTTCATGGGACTCACCCCGAACTTATGTTTGATTTGATCATAAAACGTTTGTTCGCAAGAAGTCAAGGGGAATGATAACCGGGACTTACAGAAAAAGATCTTAAAACCCCCTGGCAGAATATGACCTCTTTGGGGCGGCATGACTATCCTTCTGTTCGCAGGATAAACGAGGAACGGAAAACGGATTAGAGAGATGGAGCAGGGCCCTTTTTCGGAAGCGACGTGTACACGCTCGTTCCCAAATCCTCTACCCTTACTACGGTTCCGCCGTAAAGGAAAATCCGCCGGGTCCGAACTACCCATCCTTTACTACCCGGCTCGTCGCCGCCGAGTTCCCTGACAACGCTCGTCTCGATCTTTATCTCCTTCAAAGGCTCCTTCCTTCCGAATACTTTTATGGTCAAAACACCGCCTTCGGCATGCGCCTTAACGACGACCGGGCCGGCCAAAACGTTCCTCATCTTGAGATCGAGGAGACCATACGCGACGGTGGCATCTTCCCCCATTGGCAGGTAGTCTACGGGCATCCCGTGGTTGTGTCTTTCCACCACTTCGAACCCCGCCCGCAACAGCGCACCATACAGCGTAGAGGACACCTGACACACGCCCCCACCGTAGTCATCCTCGAGTCTCGTGCCGACGTAAATGGGAGCTTTACGGTATCCCCGTTCCGGGAGGCGCGGACCCACCCTTTCGTTGAAGGAAATCACTTCGCCGGGCCAGATGACAGCCCCATCCAGATCCCGCGCGGCGAGCGCCACGTTATGAGCTCTGTCGCAGTTATCTTGATACCTGGTACTGAAAGCTACGATGACTCCATCGATCCCAGCAGCTTCCAACTTTTCCTTGTTGACCGCGGCCCTCACTTCGACCAGGGGTACCTCTATTGAAACGGGTATGGAGGACCATCTGAAGTCTCCCAGGACCCTTCGCTTGAACTCGTCCGCGTCCACCCTGTATCCCGGTTCATCGGGGATCACGACCACCCCGTCCCCAGGCAAGATTTCCCACCTGGCATCCTGCGGGGGTATCTCAAAAAAGCACGATATGGCGGTGATTGCGGAAGCCCACCGCTCTTCGTCCACGGTGATGATGAGGGGTAAAGCTTTAGGCCGTGAAAACGGACCGTAAAGAAGACCCAGAGATTTAACGGTTCTCTCGATATCCGGAATGATCCCGAGACCATAAGGGATACCCAGCGGGATCTTCATGGTGCCACCGAAGCGGTCCCCCTGAGGCGGCGTTATCTCCACCGTTCGTGTGGAAAAGTCCAGTTCCCTCTCGAGAAAAGCGGCAAGCTCCCTCTTTGATAGGCCGGAGCAGGGTATCCCGCCGATGCTGGTACCCGCGGGCAGCGGTCCGAAGAAACAGGATGCCACATAGGCCCCCGCTACAACCAAAGCCAGCCCGAGACAGATCCAAACCTTCTTCAGTCTCCCGATCCCCAAGAAACAGCCATCTCCCGTCCCAACATATTCGACGGGAGGGCCCCTGTATTCCGCAGGGCGACCAGCGTGAGCTCTTTACGGAGCATGCCATGAGCTCTTGACACCCTCGACTTGACTGTCCCCTCGGGGCAACCGAGAAACCCGGCGATTTCTTCATACGACCGGTCAGAGATGTTCTTCAGGAGAAAAGCTTCTCTGTAGTGCCCGGGAAGGCGCCCTGCGGCGGCCAGGATCTCGCCGAGCGATTCCTGCTCCTCGAAGATCTCCTCGGGACCGGGATCTCCGGACGGAAACTCGACGGCCTTCTGCTCTTCCCCGTCGTTCCACTCGGGCCACGGGACCGTCGGGATCCTCCTCTTTCTCAACCTGTCTATGCAAACGTTGGTGGCGATCCGGTGAAGCCACCGGCCGAAAGAAGCTTCACCGTTGTAAGATCCCAGCCATTGATAGGCTCTCAAGAATACCTCCTGGGTGAGGTCCTCGGCATCCTCCACTTTCCGCACCATCCTGAGGACGTGCCTGAAAATCTGCTTTTCGTACTTCCGCACCAGCACCGTAAAAGCTTCCTCGTCTCCGAACTGAGCCTGACGGACCGTTTCGAGTTCCCCCGCCACGGTTTATCCCTCCAGCGTACTTATGGTCTCTTTCTCGACCAAATCGTACGGCCTGGAAGACAGCGCCACATCGGCAAAGAAAGCAACCCGGGAGAGCTTTCTTGCCTAGGCATTTTGGCGGAGGAGAATGCCGTAGTGATAAGAGCTACTGCGCCACTGTGCATCTTCGAGCTCTGCGGGCAGCAGCTCATTTGCTCAGTGCCGGTGTCGAGCATCTTCGGCCGTGGCTATCCCGGGCACGAGCTGCAGGAAACCAAATACGAGACGTCTGAGAAGTATCAGGAACGTGACTTTTGCAGAGGAATCCTGGCCGTTACCGATGTGCCCCTGGCCGGTTCCGATTCGATACAGACGCTCCCACCCAGGAGCTCGGCCCGTTCATACATCCCCACGAGGCCCATCTGACCCGCCCTGGCCAGAGAAGTCAGGGAATCCGGGGGTGGAAAGCCCCGCCCGTTGTCGGCTACGCGGATTTCCACGGCATCCTCGCGAAACGCGACCGTGACTTCCACCGTCGATGCTTTCGAGTGCTTCATGGCGTTAGCAAGGGCTTCTTGAGTGATCCTGAAGCATGAAACCTCTATTTCCCGATCGAGTCTGCGTGGTTCTCCCTCGACCGTCAGCTTAACCTCGATCCCCGCTTTTTGTACTTGCTCCGCCAGCCATTCGACGGCATAGCTCAACCCGAAATCGTCGAGGATCGGAGGCCTCAAGTTGCGGGAAAACTCCCTAAGGTCCTGGATGGCCCGCTCCACCAGGGAGTCAATCTCTCTTAAGATATCCGCCTGCTTCTCCCGGTTTCCTGGTTTCTCGAGGAGATCGAGCTGTCTCCTCAAAGCTACGAGATATTGCACGGGACCATCGTGAAGCTCCCTTGCCACCCTCGCTCTTTCCTCTTCCTGCGCAAGGGTAGCAACGGTAAGGTACTCCCTCATCCGCTCTTCGTTAGACCTGGTTTCATCCAGTTCCTGGCCGCGCCGAAGAAGCTCCTCGTGAAGGGCTTTCTCTTGGGATACGTCCCTTGCAATACCTTGATGCCTCAGGATTTCGCCGCGCGACAGCACCACCGACGCTCGAACGTCGAGAGTTAGCATGTGGCCGTCTTTTCGAGCTATGACCCACTGATAATCGAGAAACCTCTCTCCACCGGATACCACCTTCCTCAGCGCAGATACGGTCTCGGCCCAGCTTTCGCCGGTGACGAACTCTCCGAAATACCTCCCCAGCATCTCCTCAGCTTCGTATCCCAGCATGTCGCGGCATCTCGAGTTTACGTACAAGAACCGCCCGCCACCGTCAAGAACAAAGACGAAGTCCCTGGCTCCTTCCATCAACACCCTGTAGCGTTCTTCTGAGCGTTCCAGTTCATCCCCGAGCCGGGACTCGAGCGCGACCGCACCTGCTACCTTCGCTATTGCGCCGAGGAGATCCAAATCGCCCTCTTCCGGAACCGGGGATCCCGGCAGCGAAGCGAAAGCTATGACCCCCAGGGTCTCACCGCGACTTACCAAAGGAAACAGGGTCACTCGCGTGAACCCCGATGTGTTAAGCAGGGGATCTACGTCCCCTTCC
>DYEQ01000014.1 GCA_020725645.1 Candidatus Fermentithermobacillaceae bacterium
AGCTTCTTCCCCAGGACTCCGCCCGCCTCGTTGATCTCCTCGATCGCCAGGGTCATGGCATTCTTCAGCTCTTCTCCCAGGGCCGGTGTACCCGGCGGAGAGAGGGGACCAATCCCTCCGATCTTGATGGTTTCTGGAGCAGGCGTCTTCTGCTCCTGAGAAGCAGCAGGCTGCCTGCACCCGCCGGCCGCCACCAGCAACACCAGCACAAGCAGCAACGCGCTGACCGCCCTCAAACTCTTCATTCGCTTGCACCTCCTCAGATCTTGAGGCTAACGGCCCAGGTAGGCACGCCGGACGGTAGGATCGTCGAGGAGATCCTTCGCCGTGCCCTGCAGTACGATTGACCCGGTCTCCAGGACGTAAGCCCGGTCGGCTATCTCCAGTGCCCGCGCGGCATTCTGCTCCACGAGCAGGATGGTGGTGCCCTCCCGGTGCAAACCCACGATGATGTCGAACACTTCGTCCACCACTTTCGGCGCCAGCCCCATGCTGGGTTCATCCAGCAGCAGCAACGAAGGCCGTGACATGAGAGCCCGAGCGATGGCCAGCATTTGCTGCTCGCCTCCCGAGAGAGACCCCGCCAGTTGACCCTTCCGCTCGGCCAGCCGTGGAAACCGGTCCAGCATCTGGGCCAGCAACCGCTGACGTTCGCCCGCTTCCTTCACCAGGTAACCACCGATCAACAGGTTTTCCCACACGGTGAGCTCGGGGAAAACCCTCCTGCCTTCGAACACCATCGAGACCCCTTTGCGCACGACCTCAACCGTGGACCGCCGGGTGATGTCCTCACCGCGGAACGTAACCCTGCCGCCCTGGGGCCTCAGCAGGCCCACGATGCAGCGCAGGGTCGTGGTCTTGCCCGCCCCGTTGGCCCCCAGGAGAGCGACGACCTCCCCGTCCCTGACCTCCAGAGAAACGTCCCTGAGGGCCGGTATCGAACCATACGAGGCCGTAACCCGATCCAGATTCAGCATTTCCGCTCCCCCAAATACGCCTTTATGACTCGTTCGTCGCTGGTCACCCGGTCGGGAGTTCCCTCGGCGATCACCTCCCCAAAGTCCATCACTGTGATCCAGTCGGAGACGTCCATCACCACACGCATGTTGTGCTCGACCAGCATCACGGTGCGTCCCGCCTCCCGGATGCGGGCGATGGTCTGCATTATGGCAGCCGCCTCCGTCGGGTTCATGCCCGCGGTCGGCTCGTCGAGGAGGAGCACACGGGGGCCCCACGCCAGAGCCCGTGCCATCTCCAGCCTCTTCTGTTCGCCGTATGACAGGTTCCGCGCCAGGGTCCCTGCGCTGGGCGCCAACCCGACCAGCTCCAGGGCCGCTTCAACCTCCCTCCGCAACTTCCTGTCCACGGGCGGGCGCAGGGCGCTGCGTACGACACTTACCCCGGAATGGGCGTACAGCCCCACGAGGACGTTCTCTTCGGCCGTGAGATCCCGGAAGACGCGGATGGTCTGAAACGTACGCCCGATGCCCGCCCTCGACACCATGTGCGCGGGAAGCCCCGTCAGCTCCCGGCCTTCCAGCCGAATGCGGCCGGCGTCAGGTTTCAGCAACCCCGAGATCAAGTTGAAGACGGTGGTCTTGCCGGCCCCGTTCGGCCCGATCAGGGCATGGACCGTACGTTGATTGACCCGGCAGTTGAAGGCGCGCACGGCCTTGAGACCGCCAAAACTCTTCGTCAGTCCTTCGACAACAAGCAGCGGCTCCACCCTCAACCCCTCCACCCGGTCAGCGATCGGTCCCGAGGGACTCGCCCCCCAATCTCCTGGAAACCTCATCAGCTGCTCGCCGCACGGCAGCCGCAAGCTCCACGGCCCTCTCAGGGTTCAGCCGCGTGCTGGGCCCGGTGATACTCACCGACGCTACCACCCGGCCCTCGGGGCCGAAGACCGGAGCCCCGAGGGCGGCTATGCCCGGCTCAACCTCTCCCGCCGAATAGGCGTATCCCTGCAGCCGGATAGCAGTGAGCTGCAACTCGAGTTCCTCGGGGCTGCGGGGTGTACGGTCGGTGTAGGTCTCCCAGGAAACCCGCCCCAGAAGATCTTCCAGTTCGTCCTCAGGGAGCCATGCGATAAGAGGTTTGTTAGACCCGCCGGCGTAGAGCGGCCCCGGGTGACCCAACTCCGCCGTGACCCGTACGCTGTGCGGGCTTTCCACTTTCTCCACGCAAACGCTGTGGAGTCCCCGTCGGATATGAAGAAGCGACGTCTCGCCCGTCACATCCACCAGCCATCCCAGCCACGGGAGCGCCACGCGCCTGATGTCCAGGCGGGCCACGGACTTCATGCCCATCAGGAGGATCGACCACCCCACCCGATAACGCCGCGTGCCGGGATCTTGCTCCGCAAACCCGTGCGTGCTCAACGTGGCCAATACCTTGTACACGTGGCTCGGGGCTATGCCGAGGTGCTCGGCGAGTTCGCTTACCGACCAGTCGCCGCTACCGGATGCCAGCGCACCGAGAACTCTCAGGGCCGTGTCGACAGCCCGGAGGGTCGGGGTCCGACGGATCGGTGACGAGGAATGGACCACTTCATTTCCCACCCGGAACGCGGGTTTCTTTCAAGGAAAACGTATTCGATGCCAACGCCGAAATTCCTCCTTAGCCCCGCCGCCTTGACACCTTGACGCGACAGTCCACATAGGATATGCTGGAACTACTAGTTAACATCTTAACTATCGCGGAGGGCAGCCAGCATGGTCTGTGTCACAGGAGCAACTGGCCATCTGGGGAACAACCTCGTCAGAAGCCTGGTCAACCGCGGCGAGCGCGTCCGTTGTCTCGTCCCGCCAGGCGAAGACCTGAGGCCTTTGTCAGGGCTCGATGTAGAAACTGTAATTGGCGATGTGAGAGACTTCGAGTCTCTTTACAGGGCATTTCGAGATGCAGATACTGTGTTCCACCTGGCTTCGGTGATAACCCTGGTCCCGGGCCAAAGCCGAATACTGGAAGAGGTCAATGTGATCGGTACTCGGAACGTGGTCAGGGCGTGTCTTGCCGCGGATGTTAAGCGCCTTGTTTACACAAGCTCAATCCACGCCCTCGTTGAGCCCCCTCACGGCACCACCATCGACGAAAGCTGTCCCTGCGATCCGTCGAGAATACCCATGTCTTACGGCAGGTCGAAGGCCAGGGCCACCCTTGAAGTCATCGGGGGGATACAAAAGGGTCTTGACGCTGTCATTATCCTTCCAACCGGCATGGTGGGCCCAAATGACTTCAGGCCATCCGAGATGGGCCAATTCATACTCGATTTTGCCAGAGGCAGGATACCGGTTAGCGTAGAGGGTGGATACGACTTCGTGGACGTGCGAGACGTGGCAGAAGGCCACGTCGAGGCAGCCTGTAAGGGCCGGTGCGGGTCAATGTACATTCTTGCAGGAGAATGGATCTCCATCCAAGCTATCATGGAGGAACTCTCGCTGCTGACTGGAAGAAGAGCTCCGAAGCTCAGACTTCCGCTCGCTGCAAGCAGGGCTCTTTCCACTCTGGTGACAGGGGTTTCTGTGGCCTTTGGGGTAAGGCCTTTGTTTTCGCGAGAAGCAGTGAGTACCGTTTTGAGCAACTCTGCTGTGTCCTCGGAAAAAGCCAGGCGGGAATTGGGGTTCAGGCCGCGTCCATTGAGGGAAACCATACGGGACACTGTCGAGTGGTTTAAGAGTGCGGGTATGCTCGGGCAGAAAGGCGGTTCGGCTGTAGTCTAAGCTTGAGGGGGAGGAACTGGCTTTGGCTGATTTTCGATTGCTCGTCAACCTGGGCAATAGAATCGTTCAGGACGGACAAGTGTGCTTGAACGTTGCTCTGCGTGAGCACGGGGTATCCAGCGCCGAGGCAAACGTGCTCATGTTTCTGTATACCTCAGGGGACGGTGTCACCCAGGATACAATTGTATCCGGTGTGGACGTGTCCAAAGCAGCAATCTCCAGGACTCTCGCGTCTATGGAACGAAAGTCTCTTATCGTGCGGTCGAAAAACGAGTTTGACAGGCGCTCGTATCGAATCTGGCTCACCGACAGAGCCCGGGGGCTCCGTGATTATATTGAAGCGCAGTACAAAGAACTGGTAATTGCGGCAGCCGAAGGCATAGCCGAAGAGGAGGTCGAAGGGTTTACCAGGGTTCTTCAGAGGGTAGCGGAGAATCTGGAGTCCTACCGGAAACGACGCATCAGTTTTCCCACGCCAGGGCCTGGCCATATTTCCGAAGCGCACAAGCGATCACCACGGTGAGGGTTCAAG
>DYEQ01000080.1 GCA_020725645.1 Candidatus Fermentithermobacillaceae bacterium
CCTGACCCTCAAGGAGCCCTTTGCCCCCTTCCTGGCTAATCTGGGCATGGTGTGGTCAGGTGTGGTGAGTCCCGCGGCGGTAGAGAAGTATGGTTTTGAAGTGTCCAAGCACCCCGTGGGGACCGGTCCGTTCGTCTTCAAAGAATGGGTGCCGAACGACCACATCACGCTTGAGGCCAACAAGGATTACTGGGGCGGGAGACCGTACCTGGACAAGATCGTGTTCAGAATCATCCCGGAAAACTCCGTGCGACTGCTCAAGTTGCAGAGTAATGAGATCCAGTTGGTTGCCGATGTTAACCCGGAGGATGTCCCCCGCATCAAGCAGGATGCGAACCTGACCCTGTATGAGCAGCCGGGACTCACCATCAACGGGGTGCGGTTACCTTGCACCGTCCCTCCCTTCACCGACAAGAGGGTGCGTCAGGCGCTGAACTATGCCCTCGACAAGGAGGAACTGAACCGCACCCTGTACCAGGGCCTGGCGGTTACCATGAAGTCTCCGCTGCCACCGGTGAACTGGGGGTACAATGACGCCTTGCAGGGTTACCCGTATGATCCGGAGAAGGCGAAGGCCCTCCTGGCGGAGGCTGGCTACCCGCAGGGTTTCGAAACTACACTCCTGACTTATACGAACCCGCGTGGCTACAACCCGGTGGGACCACGCCTGGCGGTCGCCGTCCAGGAGGCCCTGGCCAAGATCGGGGTGAAGGCCAAGATCGAGCAACTGGAGTGGGGTTCGTTCTTGCAGACGGTGCGCTCCGGCAAGTACAGGGGGATGGCCCTGGGCGGGTGGTCGGGCGATAACGGCGACCCGGACAACTTCCTCTACGAGTTGTTCAGCAGCTTCACCATCCCGGTAGGCAACACGGCGCAATACACCAACAAGGACCTTGACGAGATACTGGTGAAGGCCCGCCAGGCCACCGACACGAAGCAGCGTGAAGAGCTCTACCGACAGGCCCAGGCCATCATCATGGATGATGCTCCCTGGATATTCGTCAACCATACCAAGCAGGTCAGGGCTTCGAGGGCTAATGTAAAGGGATTCCAGCTCAATCCGTTGCAGATGTTCTTCGACATGGAGAAGGTGTACCTGGAGAAGTGACCGAGCGGGGCTGCCCCTCCGAGGGGCAGCCCCCTACCCTGCGGAGGGGGCCGGTACATGCTGGAGTTCATTGGCAAGCGGCTCCTGGCCACCATACCCGTCCTCATCGGCGTGAGCATCGTCGTTTTCGTGGGTATGCACCTTATTCCCGGTGATCCCG
>DYEQ01000081.1 GCA_020725645.1 Candidatus Fermentithermobacillaceae bacterium
ACCGCATCCAGGGCCTGACGTCATACGCTCATGGCCACGCCCACAGTTACGACATCTATACGGGCCGGCCGAGGTCACCGGCGCGGATGCGTACTCTGAGCCGGGAAAAGGAGCTTGAGCCCGGCGAAGCCCAACAGGGCGCCAGCAGCAAGGACGAAGGCCACGAAGAACCGGCGAAGGCACCGCTCCGCCGCCCTTTCAGGAAGCCATCCTCTCCCGAACAAGGGAAATGCAGCGGTCCCTGACTTCCTGCGCTCTGCGGGATAGAGAGAGCCTCTCCTCCAGGGAGGCTCTCTTGAACTCCTCATCCTTTATGGATGGGAGGTTTATATCGACGTTGAGCAGAGCTGACTCTAGAGCTGCCCCGAGCAGGTTAGAAGCTACGCCGGCGTCGCTTATGGCCATCCTGCTTCCGATGGAAGCTATCTCGGCAGCGAGCTCCAGCCCTTCCAGGCAGGCTCGAGCTATCCGCAGGGGAGTCTCCGTGGATGCCTTAAGAGCTTCCTCCATTAGAAGCGTCCTGGTGTGCTCCTGTTCCGGCGTCTCCCGGGGCATCTTATAAACGTCCATAAAACGTTGAAAGCTCGTCATGTCTTCATCCACAAGGGCTTCTAGCCTGTTCATGAGGGACAACGCCCGGTCCCGAATGCCCATAGCTTGCCCTTCAACATCCCGGTATTTCTTCTTTCCTATCGTCAAGTTAGCGACCATAGACACCATGGCAGCTCCGAAGCACCCGGCGATGGCGCTCACGCTACCTCCCCCCGGGACGGGCTCGCTTGATGCCGCAACTCTCAGGACCTCCCGCAAAGGCTGGGAGAAAAGATCGCTCATCGCTCACGCCTCCCCTCTTTGCATCTGCAGAGCTCTAATGAGGTTCTTCTGGATCAGTACCGTCGTCAACGCGCCCACGCCGCCCGGAACAGGCGTTATGTAACCAGCAACGTTCGAAGCTTCTTCGAACTTGACGTCCCCGGTGATGCCGCCGCCCTCCACTTCATTGATGCCTGCATCCACCACACATGCTCCGGGTTTGATCATATCTCCGGAGATGAGCCCAGCTTTCCCCGCCGCCGCTACCAATACGTCCGCCTGCCTCGTATAATACCCAAGGTCCCGCGTCCTCGTATGGCAAATCGTCACGGTTGCATTTTCGTGAAGCAGGAGGAAAATCAGGGGTTTGCCTACGGTATCGCCCCGCCCCACCAGTACCGCGTGCTTGCCCTCGAGGTTTATCCCCGAGCGCCTCAGGATCTCCACGCAACTCATGGGCGTGGCCGGGAACAAGCCCTCTTTCCTCGAGAAAAGGAATCCCCGGTTTTGAGGGTTCACGCAGTCTATATCCTTCAGGGGCGCTACTTCCAGCGTCACCTTTTCCTTGGATATGTGCTTGGGAAGCGGGAGTTCAACCATGATTCCGTGGACGGACGGATCGGCCGAAATCTCACGAAGCTTCGCGATTACCTCGTCTTCGCCGGCTGAAGCGGGAAAGCTGACCAATTCGTAACCGATGCCCACCTTTTGGCATGCCTTTTCCTTGGCTCGAGCGTAAACCACCGAGGCGGGATCGTCTCCCACCAGCACCACAGCCATCTTCGGGGATATGCCCTTTTCCTTAAAAGCTTGGACTTCCCGGACAACCTCGTCTCTGATTTCGGCGGCGATCTTTTTCCCATCGATGACAACCGCAGACATCTCGATGACCTCCTCCGGCCCGGTTGTTAGGCCCGCTTTGAAACAGCGGGCACCCCGTCACTCTTTCTCACACCCATCGCCTTCTTCCTTCTATCTTGCCCGGCTTTCACCCAACCGGGATCTCAGGATTAAAACACTCGCAGCCCTGGCCACCTCAGTTCAGACCCATATACTTTCGCAGCACCGCAGTCCCGGAATCCAGGTACTCAACACACCATTTCGCCGGCCAAATCGTGAAGGAAATTCGGGCCCTCGCGGGTAAATCAAATACTGAGACCAGGTGAGCGCCTGGTCCGGGACCAGATTGACCACCGGTACAGGCAGTCAAGTGAACCAGGCTCGATGAATGGGGGGCTATAGCAATGAGCGCTTTACGAAACAAGATATTGCTGGTGGCGGCGGTTTTGGTCTCTATGGTCATAGCTTCGTTCCCGGTCAGACCATGCGTCGCCTCAAACCCTCAAAGCGGGACTCCCGTAAGCTCAAAAGCTCCCGAAACCCCCGCCGGCCAAGGGGAAAAACTCCCTCCCGTTCTTACGCTGTGCGTAAACCACCTTAAACTCGACCTTCCCACCGGTCCCACCGTGGAGGATGGGGTCGTAATGGTCCCAATCCGCGCCGTGTCGGAGTTCCTCGGCCTCAACCTGACGTGGGATCAATCAACTCAATCTGCTGTCGGTGTTTGGATGGGGCAGACTCTCGAACTTCCTTACGGAAAGCTCTCCTTCCGGTTTGCAGACCAAGAGCATCTGCTCACCAGGGCGATATCGGTCAGGAATGGGACGCTTCTGGTCCCCTCTACCGTGCTGGAACGGGTCTTTGATTGCGGGGTACAGTGGGACGAAGCGTCGGGCGTCGTGAACATAGTCCTCCCGCCTTCTCCCATGGAGATATGGGGCTTTTACGCGTTGGGATCCCAGAACTACTCAAGCTGGACGGATCTCTTCGGCGATACATACCCGGCGATTGCGCCAACCCCTCCTGCGGACGAGTTTTCCGGCGTCATCCTCGGGTGGTTTTCGGTCAGGCCCGACGGCACCGTCTCGGCTGAAGGAAACTCGTCCGGCTTCAATCGCCCTTCCGGCTGGCCCGCCGTTCTCATCCACTGCAGGGTCAGAAACGTCCAACCCTACGCCATGTTTTACGCCAATAACGCTGGTGAGGCCCTCTCCAAGCTTCTCGCCGACGAGGCCCTACGAGTGAGCTTGGCCCTGGAAGTGGAGAGAGTTGCCAGGGGATTTGACGGGGTAGCTATTGATTTCGAAGGGCTCGGTTCATCTCCTGAAAAAGCCGGGGAGGATGCGGATAATCTAACCGAATTCTTGAGGTACCTGCGAAATCTGCTGCCCCGCGAAAGGAACCTGATCGTGGCGGTGCCTCCTTTAAACGGTCATTATCAGGGGTATGATCACAAGGCCATCGGCGAAATCGCCGGCAAGGTGGTGCTGATGGCCTACGGATACGAGGAACCCGGTAAAATGGGCCCGACGTCCCCCAGAAAGCAGGTGGAGGAAGCAGTTTCTCTCGAAACGGCTCAAGTACCGCCGGAAAAGATTCTCCTTGGTGTCCCCTTATACGGTACCGTCTACTTTCAAGACGAATCCGGCGCGGTGACCCTTAAAGCTCGTCCCGCGCTCAAGGACTGGTCGTCTTTGGAACAAAGGGCTGGCAATTCCCCCCGGTGGGACCCGGACCTCGGCGTGTGGGTACTCAGCTGGAACGAAGAGAGTTTGAAGCTTTACGCTTTCGGCGATCGCCCATCCACCATCGACTCCAAGTTATCCCTCGCCCGGAAATACCGCCTGGCGGGAATAGCTTTGTGGCGTCTGGGCTTGATGGGGCAGGATGGATGGGCAGAGCTCTTTAAGTCTGTAAAGGGCGTAAAGCTTATGCCTGCTCCAGCCCAGTAATCCAGGAAAACGAAAGTGTCCGGGCGGACGAAGACCCCGGCTCCGCCCGGACACCGTAAGCTTGCGTGAGCCTCTAGGAAACGAAGACGGTTTCATCTCTAGCTAGACCACCGAGGGCTCCACTTGAAGCTCCCCCCGCTCGAACCTACCAAGGTCAAGGCCGGTTATGTCTATAAAGGGCGTCTTGCCTACGACGAGCTCGCTTATGATGCGCCCGACGGAGGGCGCGAGCATGAACCCGTGACCGCTGAACCCGACCGCCTGGTAATAACCATCGATTCCCGGGACCCCTCCGAGAATCGGATGGGCGTCGGGCGTGACCGTATATAACCCCGACCATTGCCGCACCACTCTCAAGCTTTCCAGGACTGGCAAGAGGCGCAGTATAATCCGGGACATTTCCCTGAGGAATTCCCAGCTCGACCCGATATCGTACCCTTTCGGTTCTCTGGTGTCTCCTATTCCCATGATTATGCTCCCATGGGGCGTTTGCTGGCAGTAGATGCCTATGGAGAAGGACATGACCATGGGGTTAATGATGGGGCCGGTGGGTTCCGTCGCGAGGATCTGGTGTCTTTGAGTGTAGACGGGGAGATCCACTCCCACCATCCGCGCCACAGGCTTCGCCCACGGTCCGGCCGCGTTTATGACCACGGGAGTGGATATGGTTCCCCGCGTGGTGTCCACCGCCACGACCTTGCCGCCTTCCATACGGATTCCCGTAGCTTCGGTGAAATATTGAAGCTCAACTCCGAGGCGCCGGGCGGCCTGGGCGTAAGCCCACGTGGTATGAAACGGGTTGCAGTGACCGTCCCTTCTGTTATAGGTGGCCCCGAGCATCCCGTCGGTATTGAGGATCGGAACGATTTCTTTAGCTTCCCGGGGAGTTAGTAGCTTCGAAGGGATGCCCAGGGAGTTTTGAAGAGCGACGTTCTTCTTGAACTGCTCCCACTCCTTTTCGGTATGGGCCAGGATGAGGTATCCCTTCTGCTTAAACTCGATGTCTCCCTCGTAACCAAGCTCTTCCGTAAGACGCTCAAAAGCATTTATGCTCGCCTGAGCTAGCCGGCAGTTCCGCTCGCTCCCCCACTGCTCCCGAACTCCGGCGCCGCAACGACCGGTTGAGCCCGTACAAAACGAATGACGCTCGAGCAGCACCACGTTTTTGACGCCTTCTTTGGCGAGGTGATAGGCGATGGACGATCCGATGACCCCTCCGCCTATTATTACGGCGTCCGCTCTAGACCTCACCGGGATTCACCTCCCTCAGGAGACGAGTCTCCGTCACCGCTGGATACGTCTTCCACCATCCGGGACACGAGCCCGAGTTTCACCGGCTTCGCCGGAGGACGGAACGTCGGAGGCATTATTTCGCCCACGGGTTTCCCGAGGTGCGCTGCAAGCTCCCTCGCCAGGAGCTCCCTGCACGTCCTACCCTGACAGGGCCCCATTCCCGCCCTGAGGAGCCTCTTAATCTCATCGAGCGTCGTGGCCCCTTGAGCTATAGCTCTTCTGACCTCTTCAAGGGTTACGTCCTCACACCTGCACACGATCACGTTCCGCTGCTCGAGCGAGCTTTTTTCCTCTACGGAGCGCCTCAATTTCGAGACCCCCCTTCTCTTTCGGGTAAGCCGAGAGCTCGGGCAACGTACCCCAGAGCTTTGGGCGCTCGAACCCAGACGACGGGCGTGGCGATCTTATCCTTGCCACGAACGACACGATGGACCGTTCCCTCACCCACGTGCCGTCCCTCACGATCGTAAAGGAGAACAACCTGATCCCGCTCAGGTAGGGGTAAGAATTCATGAGGCATGGCGATGAGGCACTCTTCAGGTGAATACGTCTCGTCCACGACGAAGATGGCCAAGCCCGGACAAGCTGCAACACACTGACCGCAGCCGGTGCACTTCGTCCAGTCGATGACCGGAAGGTCGTTTACATCTGAAAATTCCTTGATGGCACCGAACTTACAGGCATACCCGCACGGATCGCAAGGTATCTCCTGGAAGCATTCCAGGACAGCCACGGGACCCTTCTTCCTCGCATCCGCCGGCGGAAGAACTCCGTCGAGATCCTCCACGGATGGTATTCCCGAGCTCAAAAGAGAACCCTTCTCCGGCAAGTCACCATAGAAGCTCTTCATCGTCCCCGCCTCCCTTGAACCAGCGCTCTTATCCGCTCGTAACCGGTTCGCACCTTGTTGGATAAAGGTCCGCTTCGCAACGCCGAAAGTTCCTGGGCCAGGGCGTTTCGCTCCTCCTCGAAGCGCTGGCGGGGAATCTTGCCGATCTTTGCAGCTACGGAAAGACCAGCTATTTCCCCGCAAAGCATGGCCGTGGAAGCTTCTTCGATTCCGGCGGCGTCTCCAGCTACGAAAATCCCGGGTCTTTCCGTCTCCATGTTTTCGTCGTATATGGGCACAAAACCGCCGAGTTCAGGCACGTAAGTCATGGAAACACCGGCTTGCCATAAAAGGTCCCCGAGAGGTGTCAGACCGGTGGCAAGACAAATAACGTCGACATCCAAGTCTTTTTCGGTTCCAGGGATCCCGCGGAACTTGTCATCCACTTCCCAGATGGTGGCGCCTTCCACACATTCCGTTCCGTGGGCTTCCTTGATGCTGTGCCTGGTGAGGATGGGGATGCCGAGCCTTCGCACTTTTGAGGCGTGAACGGCGTACCCGCCGACTTGGGGTAATGCCTCCACGATTGCCCTCACCGTCACCCCCGCCTGCCTCAGCTGATAAGAAACGATGAGTCCAATGTTACCTGACCCCACCATAAGGACGGACCGTCCGGGCCTCACCCCGTAGACGTTCATGAGAGTTTGCACGGCTCCGGCCCCGTAGACACCCGGGAGGTCGTTGCCGCGAAACAAAAGCATTCTCTCCTGGGCACCCGTGGCAAATAGAAACGTCTTGGCCGTAATGCGGCTTACTCCGGAAGGGCTCTCTATCAGGAGCGAATTGTCCGGATAGTAGCCCAAGGCCTCGGTACCCGCGAACACCGTAATACGCGGCTCGGCGCATACCGCATCCCGTAGTCTCCTGCCTATTTCAATACCCCGCACACCCGCATATCGCTGGCTCCATCCGAAGAACTTGTGAGTCTGCTTCACCAGCTGTCCGCCCAGCTGCTCCTGTCTATCGATGAGGGCCACCCGCACCCCGTTTTGAGCTGCTTTGAGCGCGCCCGACAGTCCCGCGGGGCCGCCACCTACCACGATCAAGTCGTACTCCATGAATCAAGCCTCCTTCAGCGACCCGTAAGAGAGGGACCGCGTCCGACCTGTCTTTCCACGCTCATTCCCTCCCGAAGTCTCTCGGTGCAAGCTCTCACGTTGGGGACCCCGTCCACTATCATCAGGCATGAAGAGCAGTTACCAATGGCGCAGAAGAACCCCCTGGGTCGTGCCAGTTTGAGGCTATGATGAAGGACCTTTACGCCTGCGGCATGGAGCGCCGCGGCGATTGGTTCCCCTTCGTAACCTTCCATCTCCCTACCCTCAAAAAAGAATTTCACCTTCTTCCGCTTGGGGAAATCCAGGATAGGATGTTCCTCGATTCTAAGACCGGTCAATTCATAGACCTCCTCTTCTCAAACCATGCGGCCTCCGAACCAGGTGGATCGAGGCCGCTTCAAACATCGTTAATCCTTCTTCATGAGGACCATGAGCTCCTGCATAAGAGGACAGCACCGGACGGGCCGGGGCGCGAAAAGAGACCGGGCCCGCAGTATGTCGAGGCCCGGTTTCTTTTCAGTGGCAACGATTCGTGCTTTGCAAAGGTTTAATGAGCTTTATTTACTTTCCACAGCTTGAGCACAACCCGCTCGAACACGTCGAACAGGTCGAGCTCGATTTCGACCCGGATACGTTAGAATTGAACCTGGACATCAATTTAGTAAGACGTGTGGAACCACAATACGGACACTTAGCCTCTTCACCAGCTCTTTTCAAAAACTCGTGGGTACGCCCGCAATCAAGGCACCTGTACTCGAATATCGGCACGTTGTTCACCTCCATCTCGCAGTCTAACTCCGTTGAAACCGCCTTTCAAGCTGCAGCTCTTTTAAGCTTTCCGAAGGACCTCACCGGCGCTTTCCGCGGCCGCGACCAGGGACTCTAGCATGGCGATAACCTCGTCCGTATCACCCCGCCCGGTCCAAATGAGCGGTTCTGAGGGAAAGGAATTCATAAACTCCTTGATCCCCAGGGCAAGGCCGGCGATTTCATCAAGAGCTTCCTTCATCTTCGCGCTCCTTGTAACCTCCGGTTCTCCCCGGAGATTCGAGCATAATTCGATGATGCGATCGAGCTTGTCCCGGAAAAAACCTACTCTCAAGAAGCGTGCCATAAGACCACCCCACATGGGATATTCCCCCTTTCACTCGAGAGTTCCTCCGGTTTTTCGACCAAATCCGACAGGCAATTCTTGCCCTAATAACGCTCTTTTCAGCGCGGAACAATGATCCGGAGGAGGTGATGCCTTGAGCCGCTCTCGTAGGCGTCTTTTGCCTCCAGCTATCCTTGACGCGTACAAGAACGAAATCGCACGGGAATTGGGAATTCCGCGTCAAGTGGAGTTCACCGGCTGGGGTGACGTCCCGTCTCGCGAATGCGGCAGAGTAGGTGGACATCTGGGCGGAGCTATAGTGCACGCTCTGATCAAGCACGCCGAAGAGATGATGGCACGAGGAACCTTCCCGCACTAAGAACCAGCCCCGGGGCCTTTCCCCGGGGGAGAAAGGAGAGACGTCATGCCTAAAAACGAAGATTACGCCATAGGAAGCATAGACGTGGATAAAAACCCCGCCAGCCATGTGGTGGACGAACTCAGACGCTCCTTCAAGCCACCTGGGGCCGGGCTTCCCACCACACCGGCGGAAAAGATAGAGAGCGCGTTGTCCCTGGTGCAAAACGGGATCAGGGAACAGCAAATGGCCAGCGAGCAGAATCTTCAGCAATGCTTAAGTCAGGCCTCGACGCACGTAGCTGACTCCCAGGCCATCGACACGCTATTCGCCATCTCCCAGCAGGTGGCGAGTATCGTTTCCCAGGGCAATGAGGCTCTCAGAGCTAACGCCCAACAAGTCTCGGACCTGATTTCGCAATTGCAAACGCAGATCCAGATGCAGCAGGCCAAAGCCGATAGGCAGGTAGCTAAGTCCCTGCAGCAAGCTGTATCCTCGCTGGCAGAAGCCCAGAACGCCATGTTCCAGAGCATGACCCTGGGCGAGCTTACACAACAGGTTTCCGGCGCCCTCCAGGTCGTTAAAGACGTCATGGCCCCCGGGCAGGTTCAGTAGGGAAAAGGAACGGCCGTCCCTTCCCGGTCCGACGGTGAGCCGGCAGACGGCCGCTCTTTTTAGCGCAGACCCTGGAACCCAAAACCTCTCCTGGCCAATTCCTCGATAATGCGAGGCAACGCCTCCACTACGTGGGGACTGCCCTCATGGAGCAGGATGATGGCGCCGTCCCGGGCGTAATTGAGGACGCCTCGAAGGACCTCATCGGAGCTGGAAGCTTTAAGATCCGCTCCGCAAATGTTCGTCCACATTACGAGAGTAAGATCGAGCTCCCTTGTAAGATCGCGGATCATGTCGTCAACTGCCCCGCCCGGAGGCCTCCAGAAAGCCGGGCGGGTCCCGGTGACCCTCTCCACCGCTTGCAACGCTTTGGATAAATCCAAAAACGCCTTTTGACGCGAAAGCCCAGCCAAAGGGGCGTGCTCGTATCCGTGCACCCCGACGGTATGACCTTGCTCGTAAATCTCTCTGATGAGTTCGGGGTAGCGTTCGGCGTTTTTTCCTATCACGAAGAACACAGCGGGTATGCCGTATCCGGACAGGATATCCAGGATTTTGGGGGTTGTAGCCGGGTCGGGCCCATCGTCAAACGTAAGGCATATCTTCTTATCCGGTGTGGGGAAGGGTACGTGCGGAGCTGGAGGAGGCTCGGTCGAATCCGCCGGCACCGGCCTTTCCGGCTCCTCGGGACCACCCTGTCCGTCTTGCCTGGGGTTTTCTCGGTCCGGCAGTTTCAGAACCAGCGTTTGTCCGGCATAAACCAGGTCGGGGTTCTTGATGCGGTTGGCCCGGATGACCTCATCGAGACTCACCCCGAAACGGACGCATACCATCGAAAGCGTCTCCCCTGGTTGCAAGGTATACGTCTCCGGGGGGAATTTTCTCGCCCAAGTCCGTTCGAGGAACTCCACCGTTCGGGGACCAACGATACCGTCGGCGGTGATGCCGGACTCCCTTTGAAAACGTTTAACCGCTTCCAGGGTTCTCGGGCCGAACACGCCGTCCTGAGGCCCGGGGTCATATCCCAAAGCGCTCAGGACTCGCTGCAACGCGAGAACAGCTTGGCCTTTTGAATCCTCCTCGAGGATTTTTCCCTTGAGAACCAGCAGTTCTTCTGCCAGGGACGGCGCTCCATACGAGCCTCCTGAAAAGAGGAGACAAAGGAATACGAATCCGAAAAGCACGCGCAGGCTCGTCCGCCATCGCCTCAAACTCGATACCCCCTTAGCTCGTGCAGGAACTATGGTGTCCGCGCTAAGGGGAAAGCTATTCGGCCTAGAGGTTCACCCCAAGTATGCTCCCGGCGGCGCCGGTCAGGACGAGTAAAACGAAGCGAATGAGGAATCTTCCAATCTGGAAGGCGCCGGACAGAAAGGCCAGCCCCAACAACGTGCCGGCCAGGCAATAAACGGCGCCTACCGACGCTCCGTAGGCGAGCCCGTGGTTTCTGACCCGCCTTCCCACGAGAAATGCGGTAACCCCTAATACGAGAAAGCTTCCGGCGTCCACCACGTACTCGGCAATCCGTTCGTCCATAGATGAGAACTGGATTGTAACGGCACAACCCAGCGCCAAGAGCAAACCGAGACCTAAAGCGCTCAATGCGCCCAAGAATACGGTCTTGAGTGAGAACTCTTCCTGTCTCATATGCCGCCGTAAAGCCCATGGGCGGCTCCTGAGCTCGGGACCGGGCATCTTCAACACCCCCCGGTTTTCGTATATTAGCAAGGGGTGGGCGTTATTCGCCGGTGCCGACCCCGAGTTTGTCGGAGCGGACGAGAACGGAGGTGATCTCCGACAGCTCGACGAAAGCTTCGGTATCGGTTAGGTCGAGCTTGAGAGGGGTTATGGATATGAGGTTCCTCGAAACGGCCGAAACGTCCGTGTCACTGACGGTATCTCCCTGATATACCTCACCAGCCATCCAATACCAGCACCTGCCGAACGGGTCCTGACGTTTGCGGAAAAAGTCTCTCGGTCTTGTAAGTTCTAGACGGGTGATAGCTATACCCGCGACATCTTCCCGCCTTACGGCGGGAACGTTTACGTTTAGCAAAAGCGGGCGTCCGTTACCCCTGCGTAACTCGCCATTTAGAGCGCCCTCCAAAATCTCTTCCGTAACCACGATCGCGAAATCAGCTGCGAGGTTGTAGTCCACCCGCTCAAAGGCGCAGACGGATACCGCAATAGCGTCAACCCCCGCTAAAGCTGCCTCCAACGCCGCGGAGACCGTACCGGAATAGAAGACATCCTGTCCCAGGTTAGGACCCCGGTTTACGCCTGAAACTGTTATGGCTGGTTGTTCCGGCAAGAGCCCCGACAGGGCCAGTTTCACGCAGTCCGCTGGAGTACCGCTGGTGGCGTAAACGTGAAGGCGAGGCGAGCCGGACGGTCTTTCGCAAACCTCAATTGGATGGTGTATGCTTATGGAGTGGCCTGAAGCGCTCCTCTCTCTGTCCGGCGCCACTATCCAGACCTCCATATCCTCGCGTTTTAAGAACGCGCCCGCGAGGGCCCATAACCCTTCCGCGAGGACGCCGTCGTCATTGGTGAGGAGCACTTGTTTGATCTTGCCCGACTTTCCCATCGTCGCATCTTCCTTCATTGCACTATCTCCCCCGCCTGCGAAGACAGCCACGATTTTATACGATTGACCGCGATGAGCGGAGGACAGACCACATGCTCACCGGGGGTCAACATGTTAAAAACCTCGGCACCGTAACCGCTTCCCACACGTCGAGCTCGGGAATCGAGAACAACCAGGACGCGCCTACCCGTTTCGTTCCTCAACACGTCCACGACTTGACTTAATCTCGAGAGAATCCCGGTGAGCGTGATGTCTCTGAAGTAGTCTCCCCCAACCTTTCTGACTTCGGTCTCCCTTATCCAGTCCTCCGGTCTCCGTGGCCCGAAAGGTAACCTGGGTATGATGATGCACTTCGCCCCGGAGAAATCGTCCTCGTCGAAAGCAAAGAACCTTGAGACGACAACGGTGTCGGGCTGGCCCAAGTATTCCGCCGCTTTCCCGGCTCCGTCGGCGGACACTGCAAGGATACCTTGAGACTCCAGAGGGGGAGCGATCTTTGCCAAGAGCGCTTCCACGTTGGATGAAAACGGACTCAGGACGAGGCAGCGGGTCCGGACGACCTGGGCGAGTTCGACGATGAACGAAGCACAGCGTTCATCGAAAGCGTCCTTGTCCGCCACCCTGGGTAGACCATCCACAAACACCGTCAGGATACCGGCGGGTTCCTCATACGTCCCTGCAGTAAGTAATCTCGGAGTCTCAGGTATCGCGAGGAGCTTTTCATAACCCCGCTTGCCGGCGAGGATTTGAGCAAAGGGCGATACCAGGACGACTTTTCGAACGCGGGTGCCGAGACCATTCTCGAGCTCCTGGCCCGGAAGAATGAACACGTGCTTCATTACCGGAACGAGCCCGCCGTTCCTGTATCTCCCGTCGACAACCAGCACTTTTTCGGGTCGCTCGCACAACATCCCTTCAAGAGTATCGAGAAAGCCCTCGGCGACGGAGATGTCCCGTCCGAGGAAAGGCAGGTGACCGGGAATCTTGCCCAGCGACAGGCGGAGTTTGAAGCCGTCATCCTCGCGGGATCTCCTCGTGATGTACTCACCCAGGACCTCTCTCCCCTCCCGGAGAAGCCGCCGGATGTCAGAGGGCATCTCGGTCCGGCCCGGAAACGAGAGGACCCTTTCGTCCCTGGAAAGCGCCTCGCCAAGACGCCTGTCCAATTCGGCGAAAACTTGTCCCCCGGGAGACCCGAGGAGATTTGAGACCTGACCCGGTTCGAGAACATCCGCCCTCCTATCACACCAGTCCAGAACCTTGTGGTAACCCAATATGACGGCAGCACCGAAAGGCGAATGCACCGGCAGGTCGCCCGAAAGGAGATCCTCCAGGTATACTATAGAAACCCCGGGCTCATCGCGCCCCTCTTGCTTGGAGCAAAAACAGTCCCGGGAATAACGACAACCCTCGAGGCACGCAGGATACCATGAAGATTGCACCTCTGCAAAGGCCCGGTACCCGCTCCCGAACATCTGGATTTCCCGGGGTGAGCCGGTTTTCGTGCTGGACAGCCAATTTGCCACCATGGCCAAAAACTGACGGGTCTCAAGATCCAGTTCGCCCACAGTCCGGTCCACAACGAGGGTTTCAAGAGCTCGCCATCGCGCAAGGCAGGCACGACGGCGAGGCGACTCGACCAACGCCGCTCTCGCACTGGAACGCCCTCCTGAGGCGAGAAGAATTCTTTCCATCTTCGAGGCCGTCCTACCGTCCAGGCAGGCCAGGGCTATTCTGTCGTTCATGTCATAGGAAGCTCGAACGGCGGCGGCAAGCATCCCCGCTAAAGCGTCTGCGGTCTCCGGCGCCTGGACCAGGACCGTCTTATCCCACGGTTGCACGGAGGCACCGAGCTTGACACCGGAATCTGCCGCTGCTTCGTCCACCAACGCCGAATACACAACCCGTTCCACGTTGGGGCGGGAAAACAGAGTAGGACCCGTCTGAAAACGAGCTGTAATCCCTTCCGGCGGGAGAAGCTCCGGTGACTTCGCCTCGACCGCCTCCGCAGATGGCGTTCTCTCGCCGGTATCCGGCAGCTCCCACCGCATCTTCGCACCGGCTCCCGCGAGGTTTTCGAATAGGTCCCTCGACGCCCACTTATCCCCCATCACGGTCACGATGAACGAAGATGCGCTTTGATGGATCCTTCTGGCCCTTTCTTGAAGCAAACCGAACAGGATTCCGCTGGCCCGGGCATCATCGAGGGCACGGTGCGCAGCCACCAGCGGAATACCGAAGCTTTCGGATAAAGCTGAGAGCTTGTAGCTCGCAAGACCGGGAATTACGATCCTCGAAAGTTCAAGCGTATCGTGACACGGTCTTAGACCGATATCGGTTATGATTTTTTCGAGGAACGCGATATCGAACGAGGAATTGTGCCCGACCAGCGGAAAGTCTCCGATAAACTCTCTGATCCGCCAAAGGATATCCTCGAGGACCGGAGCGTTTGCTAGATGAGCTTCAGCTATTCCGGTGAGCCTCAAAACGTAAAGGGGTACTTTTTGCGACGGTTTCACAAGAGAAGACCATCCTTCGTCGGGTTTGCCATCGCGAAATCTCACCATCGCGACTTCCAGTATTTCGTTGGTCTCAGGGTCAAGCCCGGTGGTTTCCAGGTCGAACGCAACGTACTCCCCAAACTCTCCGGTCCTCATCACGTTACCTCACCCCTCGATTCCCACCAAAGTCTTCGCAGCTCGCTTCAAAACATCCTTTTTCTTCAGGTAGCGAGCGGTAGTGTATAATCATCAAGAAGGGAGAAGAAATCCGGTGCACTACGTTGGACTTGTTTTGTCCTTTTTCCTCATCATGTACCTTTCCGCCAAGAGGCGCTCCTTCTCTGAGACTATGTTCGTGGCGGCCCTGGTTCTCGCGGTGACTTCGCCGCTACCTCCCGCGAAGATAGTTGACACAGCGATCGGAGCTCTTATCAATCGAAGCACCCTGGAGCTGGCCGGAACGGTGTTCGCCATCGGCGTATTCGCCGCGATCATGAATCATCTCAGCTTTCTCGAGAAAATGTCCTCGAGCCTCCAAACCGCCTTTAGTGCCAGGACCGTTTCAGCTTTCGTACCCGCGCTCATAGGCGCCATGCCGGTCATGGGAGGAGCTCAGGTTTCCGCACCCTTAGTGGATAAAACCGGCGATGAATTGGGCCTGGACCAGGCCACCAAGGCGGCGGCTAACCTGATTTTCCGCCATGGGATGTTTTTCCTGTTTCCGTTTTCTCCTAGCTTGATTTTGCTGTCGAAGATGACGGGATTTCCGGTTTGTACCTTGATTTCACGACTATGGCCCGCATCGGTGCTCTTGTGGGGTGTCGGGTATGCAGTCCTTTTAAGTCCTGGAAAAGCTAACACCGGGGGAAGCGACATCCTATCTGAGGCCATGACCGTCGAGCCCGATGGCAACGGCATACCCGAGCTTGCCCGAAACGTGGAGACCCCGCGCTCGTCCCCACCCAAACTCGAAGCATTCCGAACATTTCTCTTCTGCGGTTCACCGCTCATCGTCGCCCTGGGGATTTCCCTGGCGCTTCAGATACCCTTGTGGGCAAGCTTGCTTGTGGGGTCGGCTCTGGCTTGCGGGCTCGGGTACTGGAAGACCCGGGCAATCCCTCCGCTTCAAAAGGTCCTTCGCAACTCCAACTTGTCACAGGTCCCCGCCATGTTCTGGATAATGGTATTCCGAGCTTTCATCCTCGAATCTCCGGCCCTCCCGGCGTTGACAGGGACAATCGGCGGGGCCGGAGGACGCGCAGGTGCCCTGGCGATCGCCGTACCCCTTATCTTCGGCTTCGTCAGCGCCTCCCAAACCACATCCCTCGGGGTGCTCGTCCCGGTCTTCATGCCAGCTCTTGAAGGAGCACCGGAGGCGGTGAAGCTTTCGGCGGTCTCTGCCGTGTACATCTCGAGTTTCCTTTCCTACCTCGTGTCTCCTCTTCATCTGTGCCAGATCCTCACCTGCCGGTTCTTCGGCGTCAGCGAGATCGACGTGTACAAGCGCTACTGGCCCGCCCTGGTGGGACCGGTCTTTTTGATGGCCCTTTACGCCGTGCACGTCGCCATGGGGAGTTGATCCGGCCTAGACGCGACTTTGACGGCCAGGATTGCGAGCCACCGCTTGAGGTTAGATTCACCCAACAGGGGACACTACGGCGGAACTTGAAAGCTCCCGTTGGTTTAGACGCGGATTTCTTTCCAGCGACCCCCTTTGAACCTGAGGGTTATGAGGACCGCGCGGACGGTCATGTCCAGAGCCATCCCGATCCATGCGCCCGCCAGCCCCATGCCGGCTTTCACCGCCAGAAAATACCCGGCAAGCACGCGGACACCCCAGATCCCGGTGGCGGTCGTAAACATGGTCCATCGCGTATCCCCCGCCCCGCGGAGTCCCCCGGCCAATATAAATGCGGTGGCAAGAGAAGGTTGAGCGAGGGCGATGATCTTCAGCACCTGCGCGCTCATGTTCACGGCGACCGGGTCGCGCGTGTAAGCTAGTGCGATGTACCGTCCGAGGAAGAAGAAGATGAGTCCGGCGGAGCCCGCGAACATCATCCCCAGATTCCGCGCCGCCCACCCAGCTTTCTCCGCCACCTCCGGCTCTTTTGAGCCCAGCTTTTGCCCAACCAAAGCGGTGCTGGCGGTTTGAAATGCCATGCCTATGTTAAAAGATAAACCTTCTATGTTGAGGGCGATTTGATGAGCAGCA
>DYEQ01000082.1 GCA_020725645.1 Candidatus Fermentithermobacillaceae bacterium
AGATCGAGGTTGATATGTGGAATCTTCGCGTGAGGGCCGTGTACCGGACCACGCTCCGGCCCGGTCCAAGTTAGACGGCACCGCCGCAACGAAGCGGCGGGCCCAAGGCTTCGCCTGGGTCACGAGAGGGTTATTCCCTGCGAAGCGCTAATTGCGGACCTGTATTCCGGGTTGGTTGCGGCGGGGAAAGGGGCGGTCACAGCCTGGCGCGGACCAGGTTCCCCGATTCGTACCGTCTCAATCCCAGGCGGAAAAGGGCTCGTCCCCCGAACATCAGCACGGCTGCGGCCGTAGCGACCAGGGCCAGGAAAGCCGGGTCCCCTTTCTTTATCACCCTCACCGGTATCGAGTTAATGAATCCCGCCGGTATGGCGGTGAAGAGCACCACCTTCACGGCCCCCTGAAAGATGTCCGACGGGTACGTGGCGAACGCGACCATGGCGTCGAACAACTGCGAAGCGAGAGTCTCCGAGTTTCCGATGAAAAAGGCGAGGGAATGGGCTATAACCGTGAAGCCCAGGAAAACCGCGGCGACGGCCAGTCCCGAGAGGAAGAACAGCACTGCCCGCCCGGGTCCGGGCCGCACGATGGAGAAGTACACGAGCGGTCCGAAGAGCGCGTCTCCCAGGGCGGTGACGTCCATCTTACTGCACAGGACATGCAAGAGAACGTCTTTGGGGTAAACCAGATAGAAGTCGAGGTCTCCGTTGACGATTATCCGCGCGAGGGACCGCGAGTTTCCAAAGAGGCTGTACGCGATGCCGAAGCCGAAGGCGGTCACCGCCCACAGGGCGACGACGTCGTTCCGTTCCCAGCCGCTCAGGGCCGGAAAGCGGGTGAAGTAGAGTACCCAGAAGGCCAGCCACATGCAGTCGTTAAGGAGCATTCCTAGCACACGGGTGACGAACGAAGCCCTGTACTCCATCTCCATCGATATGTTGGCCTTGAGGTACCCGGCCACAAGTCCGAGGTAGCTTCGGGTGCTGTTCCTCCCCTGTGTTCGGTCCGGCGTGTTTACCCCGCCCGTCGCACCCTCAACTTCCGCCTTCTTTGCCCGCTCATCCTCCCTGAACACCGAGACGTTTCACCCCCAGTCCGAAAAGCCCGTGGGCCAGCATCATCAGCGCAGCTATCCATAAAGCCTGTCCGGAAATCAGCGCAAGCCAGCTCTTGACCTCGAAATAGAGGAGCGTCTTCGCCGGGCCGTAAACCACCTGGCTGACCGGCAGGTAGCTGGAAATCCTTCGGACGATGGGCGGAAGCACGTCCAGGGGAAGCAACACCCCTCCGAGGACGATGAGGACCCGTGAGTACAGAAAGCGGAACGTCCAGGTGTCCTCGACCCAGAAGGCCAGCACGGCGATGGAGAACTGGGCCCAGAAATCCATGGTGAACGCCAGTACGATGGAGATAAGCCCGGCAGCCGCCGACCGCAGGGTCCATCTCGGGGTGCCAGCCAGCAACCAGGTGACCGTACCCGCAACCAGGAGGTTCATAGCGAGGCGAAAGACCGCATCACCCAGGTATCTTGAGTAGTAAAAGAAAGGGTAGCTGTAGGGCTTGTTCAGGCTGTAGGCGACGGCTCCGGACTTGACCTCCTCGTCGATATCTCGCCCTACCTGGGGTAGAGAGAGGGCGATGCTCTCGCTGGCGGCGAGATACCAGAGCATTTG
>DYEQ01000083.1 GCA_020725645.1 Candidatus Fermentithermobacillaceae bacterium
AAATCGCCCTCTTCCGGAACCGGGGATCCCGGCAGCGAAGCGAAAGCTATGACCCCCAGGGTCTCACCGCGACTTACCAAAGGAAACAGGGTCACTCGCGTGAACCCCGATGTGTTAAGCAGGGGATCTACGTCCCCTTCCGCCAGGACCACGGGGCACGAATCACCTCGAAGGCACCGGGAGAAACAGGAATCCCCGTTAACCTTCAGCCTGATATCCTCAGTCTCGAGTAAAGCTCCTTCCCGCCTGGCATCGGAAGCTACGTGGTGCATGGAGTTGGACTTGCTATCGTAAATAAAGACGGAGCACGAGTCCACGGGGAGCTCTCGGACGACTATCCGGCATATAGAGGCGTAAATGCCTTCCGCCCTATCGTCATCGCCAAGACAGGAGACGACCTTCAAAAGGATTTCCCTTTCCCGTTCCGGGCTTTGACTTCGTCTCAAGTCAGGACACCTCTACGTTGCGCGGTAAGGGATATGAGCCCAACAGCGCGGATCTTGGCTGGGTCGCAAGTCAGGACACCTCTATATCGGGAGGAGCGATCAGCCTGCGTCTTAAGGCCTCGAAAACCGCCTCCGTTCTCGACCCCACTGACATCTTCCCGAAGATGCTGGCCATGTGAGACTGCACGGTCCTGGGGCTGATACCCATTTCCGAAGCTATTTCTTTGTTGGAAAGACCCTTCGATGCCAGCTTTAGAACCTCGATTTCCTTTTCGGTAAGGGAAGGTCCCGTGGCGCAACCCTTGGTCGCCCCGCTACCCATCTGCGCTACCGGGCTCAAGCGTATCCCGCGGGAAAACACCTTCTGAGCTACGGACCGGCTGAGGATTGCATCGCCGGTTGCCGCAGCTCGGATTGCAAGTATGAGTTCCTCTGCCCTCGCGCTTTTCAGGATGTACCCAGCTGCACCCGACTCGAGTATCGCGGAGATATACGGGAGGTCATCGTAGGCGGTAAGAGCGATCACTGCCGTCTCGGGCAAGATGGACTTGATCTTCCTCGTAGCTTCGACGCCGTTCATCCCGGGCATCGCTATGTCCATCGCCACGACACGGGGCCGGAGAGACCGGGCCTTTTCCACCGCTTCGGCGCCGTCCCGGGCCTCTCCGACCACTTCAATGTCGCTTTCCTGTTCCAGCAGCTTTTTCGTCCCTTCGCGGACGATGGCATGGTCGTCGCATATGAGCACCGTGATCCTGTCCACGATTTCCCCTCACAGGACCTTACAGGCTGCCTTCTTACTTCGTGGCCTTGGACAGAGCGTCCTTTACCGCTTGAATAATACCTTTTGAGGTAAACGTGGCGCCGCTGACCACGTCCACATCCACCTTTTGCCCTTCGATCATGGACTTGGGAACGCCTTTTACAGCTTGCGACGCTATATCGGGGGTATCGGAATGACTGGTAACCTCGATCTTGGTTATCTTACCGCCCGCTACCGTTACCGACACCTCGATAGGCCCGAAGAGACCATTACCGGTGCCTTTATAAGTGCCGTCGGGAATCGAAGCCAGATCGATCGGGCCTTCCTCCGATGGCGCAACCTTGGGAGTGAGGATTTCCAGAGCTTGAGTTACGCCCGCCTTGACAGCTGACGAAGAGACCGTCGCTCCGGAGATCACGTCTACGCTCGAGGTGTCTTTCTTGCCTATGAATCTCTGGAGAAACGCGGGATCTTTAACTCGAGAACCGATGCCGGGCGTCTCCGAGAGAGATAGAACGGTAAGCGATGCGATCTTCCCCTCTTTATCGATACCGACCATTATCTGGATCGGCGACTGCCCGAAACCGGACGCGCTCACGTGCATAGCGGCACCTACAACCTCTTCCCCTGATTTACCTATCCAGAACGTGTTCCCCTTCTCGTCAGTAACCTCTTCCACAAACTCGGCGCCGGGAATGGCAGCTTTGGCCGCGTTTAACAGGTCCTCTTTTTCCCGCCGCTCGATCACCGGCTTGGTCATAGCGTACACGGCTGCGAGACCACCACCGGCGAGCGCACATATGATCATCAATATAAGGCCCAGCTTAATAGCGTTCTTCATCAACGGTCTCCTCCCAAACGGGTCATAAGCACCGCTCCGTTTCAGCTTTCGGCGTCATAATAGCATATAAAAGGCATTTGGCCAACCGCTCCCTTTTCATCGGGATAAGTGACCGCGTAGGGAAAAGACCGGAAGATAACGACGGCGGAGATTTGCGATGGAGCCGACCTTCGCTGTGCGAATCGGTCCGGCGAATTGCGGCATAGGAAGGTGAGAGCGGGAGGATTTCCCGGACGCGGAACCGAATTGGGCAGTGAACCCCGCAGGGAGGTGTTCTACATGCGTAACACGGAGGTATGGAGCGGCATCATCGTAGGGGCCGTGGCCCTCTTCTTTTACGCCCGGCAGACGAGAGACTGGAAGACACTGCATCCATACAGGCGCCTGGGGATAGCGGTAGGCATGGTCACGGTGGTTCTCGCCGCCGTAGTCTCAACTCTCAACATCCCTTGGGTCGGCCGTTACGTGCTGGGCGCGATCATCGCAGGATTCCTGAGCTACGGCATCCTTTACGCACTGAGCGTGAAGAGGCACGAAGAAGCCCTCTCTTCCTTCGCCTGCGCCGTCGGTATGAGGGCTATCCATAATCCTAAGGAAGAATCATCCGACCCCGACCTTTTTAACATAAAGAAGTGGCTGGATAAGGACATATACAAGTGGAAGGTGGGCGGAACCTACCCGGCCCTCGTCAAAAAGGAGGGAGACTGGGTTTACGTGGTGAGGGTAGCCAAGGCCCTCGACTTCGACTACGACGCCCCGGTGGCAACCTGTTTCGCAGCGGTTAAAAAGACGCCGTTCAACACCCTGACCCTGGTGGAGAGACGGCGGGCATCCCGCCAGCCCAAGAAGATCTTCTCCACCGGAGATGACTCCTTCGATTCCCGGTTCTTCCTGTCGGGCGCCCAGTCGTCTGACGCCGAAACCCTGTTTACACCTCCGGTAAGGGAGTTCTTCAGCGGGATGAAGGATTTCCCGGGCACGCTGCGAGTTGAGCGCTACGGTGTTTATTACTATCTCCCCGGCAGAGTCCAAACTCACGAAGAAGTTCAAGAAGGGCTGCGGATCATGACCCAGGTGTGCCGCTGGGTTGATGAAAGCACGAAAACATGAAAGCGTGAAAGCTTCTTAGGACTCCGATGACTATCGCATCGTAGACGCTGCGGTTTACCCTGTCAGCGGATGCATGAAGGCATGAAAGGTTCCCGGTCGTCGTAACACTATCCTAGCACCTAGCGCCGAAACCCCACATGGTCGCGGGGAAAGGAGAGGACGCACTGGTGGGAAGGTGTCGATGCCGGGTCGATTAACGCGCGAGAAAGAAGAGTCCGGAAGGTCAACCATCCCGTGGTTGGCCACGGCCCTCGCCTACGTGGGAACCGTCGTCGGGGCAGGTTTCGCTTCCGGACAGGAGGTCCTTCAGTTTTTCGGCCTTTTGGGCCGGTGGGGCATGGCAGGTATCGTTCTGGCTGCCGCAGGGTTCGCCTTCTTTGGCTACGTCATAATGGAACTCGGCCGGACCGAACGAGCTACTTCCCACCTCCCGGTGATAAGATCGGCGGTGGGGAACATTCTGACACCCTTCGTCGATTTCGTAGTCACCTTCTTTCTCTTCGGTGCTACCTGCGCCATGTTCGCGGGCGCAGGCTCCGTGCTAGAGCAGGAGTACGGACTCTCGTGGGTGTGGGGCGCATCGGCCATGGCTGTGGCGACCATCTTTACGGTGGTCTTCGGGCTTAAGGGCGTGGTCTCGTCCCTCAGCACCGTCGCGCCCTTTCTCATCGGAGCGGTGCTTCTGGTGAGCATGAAAGCCGTATCCGCCGGGGGATTTCGATTGCCCTCTCCTCCCCCTGGGTATCGTCCGGTGCTTCCGGGATGGTTCGTGTCGGGGGCCGCTTACGTCTCTTACAACATCATAATGGCTGTGCCCGTGCTGGCCGCAATGGGGGCCAAGACCGGAAGATCCGGGGACCTCAGAAGGTCTTCTGTCGTAGGGGCAGCCGGGCTCGGCTTGTGCCTTCTCGCGGTTTACTTGGCGCTGGTATCGAACTTTCCCGACTCTTTGAAATACGAGGTTCCTATGGCCCGTCTCGCCGAACTGGTCCACCGTTCGGGAAAGCTCATTTACTCGGGCGTCTTCCTCCTGGAAGTCTATACGACGGCCGTCGCCGATCTCTTCGGCTTCGCTTCCCGCCTGAGACCGGAAGATACCCCCGCTTTCAAACTGGTGGTGTTCGCATCGGCCCTGGGAGCGCTCCTCGTGGCCAGAACGGGCTTCTCTACCCTGGTCCGAACGGTATATCCCCTTGCAGGTCTTACGGGTTTGCTGTTCTTAGCAGGGCTTCTCCTGACAGCGGTACGCCGGAGCAGCCGGGGGCGGTAAAGCGAAGGGCCCGGCGAGAACTTCTACCCGCCGGACCCACGGGAGATACGGGTTCGTCACTTACCTCCAAATGTCACCGGCACCAGGAGTTCCTCCACTCTCGAGCCGTCTTTAGGAGAAGAAGTGGTGAAGATGATGCTGCCGAACGGGTTCGTCGGCACTTTCAGATCCATCCACACGTCGAAGTCTCCCCATTCCGGTGCACCTGCCGAGGCGGTGATCGATTTCTTTCCAAGCACGTCGTGGCCGTCTTCGATCTCTACCATCAGTGCAGCTTCCCATACCCGTGCCTTACCTACCAGTCTGACCCGTTCCGTCAGGACAGAGCCCGCTTCGGGCTGAAAGAGGATGACATTCTGCCCCACAGAGGCCATGGGGACCCGCACGACCTTCTCGCCGGCACCTGTAGGAACCTCGAACTCCACTTCGATCGGTGCCTGAGCTGATACCGTGTAGGCCTGATAAGGATAGCTCACTACCTTTGCGGCGTTCCCGGCAGGGGGTTTGAGGTTGAACTTGAGCAAAGCTCTGTTGACGTTCCAGCCCGGTGCCGTCCCCCATGCGACTCCCGTCAGTTCCAGGGAATAACCGGCGGTGGGAACCTCCCCGGCACATACAACCAGGAAGTACTTCCCTCCCCGCTCAAAGAACATCGTCACGGGGTCGGTCGTCTTGGTGAGCGAAGGGAGCCAGCTCTCCAGTTCCCGATCATCGACCCCCGGAGTGAATATCGGAGGAAGCAGAGAGGCCAGGGACTTAAGGACAGCCGACAGATCTCCCTGGAACACCCGGCGGGTTCCTTTCGCGCTTACGAAGGTCAGATACTTTCCTGCGGCATCGTAGTAGATTCTTCCGTCCGCTGTCGTGATAACGTAGTCGGCCTCGGTTTCGGGCTTGACATCTTTGGAGTCCTTTACGGGTTTGGCGGCTTTCAAAGCCTTCAGGAGCTCTTGAGGCTCGGGGACCACGACGCTGTTCCCCCACCTGTCGCCCACCGAAATCTTCCCTTTGCTCGCCCCGCTTAAAGTGGCAAGGTCCTTAGGCGCACATGCCGAGAG
>DYEQ01000015.1 GCA_020725645.1 Candidatus Fermentithermobacillaceae bacterium
GCTATTTCAGTCCCCTCTACCTCGGGGAATCCTCTGCAACTCGCGACTCCGGATCCTACAATCTGCGGCTGAAACCTATTTCAGTCCCCTCTACCTCGGGGAATCCTCTGCAACCGGCACAGAAGGAGTGGCGTAGGATCGTCTCACTCAATTTCAGTCCCCTCTACCTCGGGGAATCCTCTGCAACCGGGTTTTCGCCTTCTTTCGTTTCTGCCGGCATGTGAATTTCAGTCCCCTCTACCTCGGGGAATCCTCTGCAACGGACGACATCTATCTCGCAGAGATGCACCGGGCGGATTTCAGTCCCCTCTACCTCGGGGAATCCTCTGCAACTCCGGCAAAGTTCCGGACAAAACAGTCCAGGTATAATTTCAGTCCCCTCTACCTCGGGGAATCCTCTGCAACCGACAAACTCTACCCATTTTGAAAGAATGCGGCGCAATTTCAGTCCCCTCTACCTCGGGGAATCCTCTGCAACCGACCTCCCAGGTGGGTATTACGCCGACCTGACGCAGGAAATTCGCTGGTGTGCGGTGGGTGCCGGTTTGCCATCTTTGTCGCCGGATATGGGTCTGCGCCAAATCGTTGATCAGAGGCGACAATCGCCTCCTACCAATCATTCCTGCTCATCTCCATGATTGGCACACAGAGGGACGCCTAGCCGTTAGCTTTTACGGCCATTGACGCGAGCTTGAACCACCGTCCGTCGAAAAGTCTCACGATGCCCTTCGCCGTTTCAAAAACCCCCTCCAGCTAGAAGTCTACCACACGTCGGTTAATACGGGACACCAGATAACTTCGCCGGGCGAAAACGTGCTCGGCTATAGTGCTCTTTGTCGCCAGGGGTGGAAAGTCCTCCAAACACACCCCTGATTTGAATCAGGGCAACAGAGATGCGGGAACAGGAGGCCCGGCCTGGTGACTAGCACGTTGAGGCAGGTAACGCCTTCCGTACGCCCGCAAACTGGCGGACCGGACGGGGCGGCGGTGAACGACTAGCACCTTGAGGTTAACAACGGCTTCCACACGCCCTCGCGCCCAAAAGAGATGCGGAGTTCGCCGGCCCCACCAACGGTACAAGGAATACCTGGGAGACAAGATGGGTAAGGATGGTCTACAAATAACCCGTCTGCCCTGACAAACCCAAACCTACTTCCCTCCCACCCCACTACTTCGTCCTCCGTGACAATGGGCGTAGTATCCGCAATATTCCGGACACTCTTCGGCAACTCCGGGGTCCCGCTCCTCATACAGGAGCCTCATCTTCTCGTCCCGCTCGTCTATGAACCACTGTCGGAGCTCATCGTCGATGAGGAACAGGTCCCGGGTGACTACGGGCACCGAACCTCTGAGGTCTACGTAAACTATGCATCCTACATCCACCGGGAATTCCCAAAGACTCTCCATGACCATCCCGTAGGCCGTGACACCTAGCCTGTGAAAGTCCCGTTTTTGGCCGAACTTCACATCGTATATGACCGCTCCGCCGAAGAAAGCCGAATCGCAACTGAGAAGAGGACTCAGACCGAGGAACCTACCGTCGAGCTTTTGCTCACACACAACGGGTATCGCCTGAGCTACAAGGGAATCGCACGCTGAGTACGGTTGCTTCGCGAGGGTTTCGGAAATTCGGCCGGTTATCCGGGGTACCTCAAAATCGCAGATCTTTTGCACTCGCTCCCGGACGAGATTAGCCTGATTCTCCGCCAGATTCTCCGGTAGCGTGACTTGGGGCCGAAATTCACGAAGCCCGGTAGCAATTCCATCCAGGTCCTCCGGGCCCTTTAAGTATATGAGCCGCTTCGCCTGTTCAATCAACTGCGCGACGGCGCTGTGGCAGGCGGTTCCCATCAGCATAGCTGCGCTGGGCTGTGATTCCACGTGTTCGACACGCTTCAAGAACAGGTCTCGACCGCTGGGACAGTATTTCCCCGCCACCTCAGATACCGTTAACCTGATTTCATACGGCGGCTCTAAGGGCGAGTCATGCCAGTTCCACCCGCGCAGTTCATTGGCAACACCTTCCTCCCTTGCCCTGGGAATTAAATGTTTGAGTAGCCACCTCGATTCTTCTTCGGTCAGAAAATACATAATGGTCCCTCCCGATTTCGGCTGCTAACGGGCCCTCCGTAGCCCGATCAGCATTGGCTGCAGCGGACCGGCGGTTTACCCGAATCGGTGCCGCTACCAATGTCGAGCATTCCTGCAAACACCGCAGGTCAAACAAAGTACGTCGCCAGGCAGACCGGCGCGGTGCCGCTACCGACATCAGGCATCCCTGCAGTAATTCCTGAACTCGCAGTCCCTGCACCGGCCGCCCCATCTCGTCCGCCGGGGCATGATACCCGTCCGGATGATGTTGACCATCGCTGAAATGATCTTCCGGGTGAAGATCCGGGCGCTCTCATCTACGGTGATCTTGAAGACCTTTTTCCTTGGAATGACGTAGATGAACCCCGCCTTCGCCGGTTTTCCTCTGGCCTCTTCGGCCATCATGGCATAGGCCACGAGCTGATACTTGTGATGAAGCCCCGGGTCACCACAGGTGTCCTTGAATTCTACAGGGTACACGTTGGATGCCGTTGTGATTAAAAGGTCCAGGCGCCCCGCTATTCCCAGCCTGCGCGATTCCAGCTGAACCTTGAACTCCCTCGTTCCCTCTTCCAGGCCGTACTTACCCAGGGTGCGTCTCGACTCGAGTTCGGAGAACTCGGCGTGCGACTTGAGCCCCTCTTCCATTTTCACCGTCGTCACGCGCGGAACCGGGATCACGTAATTGAAATACACGATTCGGGGGCAGTACACGTACTGCCTGATATCCGATACTCTCAGGGGCTCGCTCAAACCGTGCGACACGGGGACGAGCTTGCTCCCACCAGTCGTTATGTCGGATATCGCTAGCGGCTCCCTCAAGCCGTGAAACGGGGGAGCTACTCTAGCCGGCCGCTCGGGTGCGAAGTTCCTCTGCTCTGTCTGGATCATAGCCGTTTACGCTCAGCTCCTTCTTCAACCTGATGTCCTTCTCACAAATCACGTACATCTGGATGTTACCCTCCGTGTCGCCCAGGGTACGGCGGAACTTCAGCATCATCTCTTCCCTTCGGTTCCTGTCGGTCAGCCCGAAAAACGCGCTGTATTGGATTCGCTCGAGCCCATAATCTTTACACACCTCGGCGACCCGCCGTCTTACCTTGTCCTCAACGATGTCATAGATGACCAGCGTACACACCATCATCGTCCGACCACTCCTCGCAAGCTCTTGCCGGCACGCCCGTCGCCCTGGCCCGGAAGTTTGTCGTACCTCAAGAGCGCCCAAGTTATGACCGTCACGAGCCGGCTATCGCTACACGCACGACCTCGCGTCGTCACCCGCTCGTAGGGACGGAACATCGTAAAGGGCAAGACCTTCCGTCTCACCACGTGGACGAATAGGGCTTGTACTGCCCCTCTCCCCGAAGATAAGTGGCCAGGCGCCGCGCCTGAGCCAGGATTATGCCTTCCAGTTTCTGCTTCTTGCCGGAATACCTGTCCCGGAGATCGAGTCGCTCGAGCACAATACCGGCGATGTGACGCCGGGATTCCTGAGTCAAGGCGTTCTCATCATCCAAATCCGGCCGCCACCCCTTGATGAAGGTCACGATGACGCTGCGGTCCACGACCGGTGCGCGGAATTCCTCGACCATATCCAGGACCAGGCTAGGTTTGCCGGGCCTGTCCACATGAAGGAAGCCACCAAATGGTTCGAGACCTGCAAGGACCAGGGCACCCCAAACCTGCGTGTACAGAATGCCGTACCCGTAGTTCAGAGAGGCGTTGAACGGGTCCGTTGCACCCCTGTGCTCACGGCCTTTGAACTCGTCGCCTGCGGCGAGAGGGCCAACGATGTCCCAGTATAAACTCGCCGCTCGTCCTTCGAGGTTCATCAGGTAAGGCCTGACTTGGTCCACTTTATCCCCGTCGATTTCGTCCGCTTCCTTTTCGAGCTTTTCCATTTCGGAAGCGGCGTCCATCATCTTCTGGTAAGACTCGGTCCCGGTTCTGTGCTTGGCGAAGTACTTGATGAGACTGGCCTGGTTTCCGATCTTACCTTTGACGAAACATCGTGCGAGGTAGAGTCCGCGTTTGTCGTCATACGCCTTGAGCTGTTCCCGTCTGGTCTGGACCGTACCGTTAAGTTCGGGAGACGTGACCAGAGCGTACGGCTTCCCGGTAGCTGTAAGGAAGTTCATGGGGATACCAAACTCGATACAGCTGGCCAGCGCGTCGGTGGAAACTGTAACGCCTCGTGACGCGATAGTCACCTGCTCCAGGTCCCTGAGCGGAACTTCCTGGATTATCTTCCCTTTCGACGAAATCGTCAGTCGTTCTGACTTCTTTCCTATGAAAACACCAAAGTCTGAAACAACAAGATGCATGGCCTATCAACCCCCAGGTATGATTGTGATCCGGTACCATCATTCGCCAGTCGTCTACTAACCATTCCAACTAACATACACCGATCGGCACATCCCCTCCCGACTTCGGAAGGAGATTCCAAAGGGGTGGCAATAGTTAATTTCGTGAAAATGACGGAAATAGTTTAGCGTTATGGGATTAGGGCAAGAGGTAATCAGAGAGATATGACTTAGAGGTATATTTTGCTAGAGAGACGTACGGCGGAATAATAGTGAAGAACTAGGCGTGGCACAAGGATTGGGCTGGGCAAAGGTTAATTTGTGCGTGCAGCAAAGCGTGTCGCCCCTCACACCACTTAACCGAGTGCGACTTCGAAGAACGTAGGACCGATCGTCTACTCGCTTTAAACCTCCAATCCGTATTCTGCAGAGTATCGTACGTCAACCACCACCGTCCAGGGATGTTTCGAAGGTAACCGCCGCTTTTCATTGGCTTTGAGCCAAGCCCATGAGACGGGTACCAGAAGCTCCGCAGCTTGAAAGGGGTTGACTTCGCGTAGTTCGAGGTACTCCTTATGATAAGCGCTAGGAATCACCTCCGTACCGTCAAACATCTTATCGAAGATCTCCTCTAGCTCCTCCATACTCCTGAACGGATATAGTCTATTCAAGCAGCTCTTTCTGAAGTGCATCTGCGTTTTCCGGTACTTTTCCTCCCACTCTTCGAGCGGTTCTCCAGTGTACACTTCATCGAGCCACATCTCCACGGAGCGCTCCTCGATGTCCTTGCCGTTGGCGTGCTTTTCCAAGGTGGAGAGAGTTTGTCTCACGAGAGAGGAGAGATAAACCCCCTGGCCATCGGCTGGCTGAGTGCAGACGTACACCGGCGCCTTATCAACCCTTCGCAGCCTGTTGATCCTGCCGAACCGCTGAACAAGAGCTTCGAGAGGCGCCGGGTCGCTGAACAGGACATCCAAATCTATATTCAAACTAACCTCCACAACCTGCGTGGACACCACCACCATAGTTCTACGCTCGTCACTCCGGGTGCCGGTGGCCTTCAAGATGCTGGTTTCCTTTCTTATCCTATCCCGCGAGTTAAACCTGCTGTGAACCAGGACCAAAGATTCACGAGGGATGGAGTCACATAATCGCCTATACACGTCCTGGGCACGTTTGACCGTGTTGCAGGTAACCAGGACCGACCTGCCTTTTTGGAATTCGCGTACTATTGCCGTCAAAATCCCGTCAGAAAGTAACTCGTCGTCGACCAAATGGAGTCTGTGCCTAGAAAACTCCCTAAACAGGGTGTCCGAAGCGCGCACGACCGGAGGGCTCTCCAGAGCTTCTTCTACTCGCCTTCTCACGTGAGACGGCAGAGTTGCGGACATAACGAGAAACCTGCAACCGAGCTTTTCCCGGAGAAAAGAGCTGAGCTCCAGAGTCAGCGCAAGCCTTGATGGGTCATAAGCATGGATTTCGTCGAAGATGAAAGCTCCACCGGCCAGATCAGCGAGGATAGCTTCGTAGCCCTTCAGCTGGTAGGCAGCCTTTAGCATCTGGTACGGACTTGATATCTGTATCGGGTGATAGCGGAGCCGCGCAAGTTGATCCGCGAGCTTTGCCGCCCGTGCTGCACTAACCGGATCATACCCTTGCTCCATGAGAGTACGATAAACGGCAAGCGCACTCCGACTGTGAACCAGCCCGGCGCTCTCCGGGAAGTACCTCTCGATACGCTCACGCATCGCATTCATGCTAGCTTGATATGGCAGTGTATAATGCAAACGACTCATACAACCATCTTGCCATTGCCTGCACGCCCATAGCAGGGCCGCCTCTGTTTTTCCGCTCCCTGTGGGAGCGATCAAAATGCAAGACCCGCTCACATTTGCCACATTCTTCTGATGCTCAAAAAGCTTGTCCTGGGATACTTCGCCGGCCAGAATGCTCTCGTGCGTTAACTCCAGCCTGCGTGCAGACGGAACGTGGGCAGATGCAGCGTGGTCGCTCTCAATCAGGCTGCCGCGAAGCAGAATGCCCGGCAATGCCCACTCCTTACCCTGAGCATAGCTGAACTTCCCAACTAGACTACAAAAAGACCACAGTCTTTCCCGGATCTGTGCGGGGGCCTCCATTCGGAACCTCGTAAGCTTTTCGTAAGCTCCCACAGTCGAAAGCTCATCGGGAGCTGTTACACCGAGCTTGTCGAACTCGAGGTCGTGAATCCACACCGGAGCTATCTCCGAAAACCACCGCCATAGCCCCTGTAAAGCATCATCATCAATTTCCCGTACGAGATCTTCGACCGAGTCAAATTCCGGATCCACGTTTAAAGGGTACAAGCGAGCTACCTCGTTTTCGTCCAGATGATGAGATACGATGGCGGCGGTCATTCCGTCCATCTGTCCGGGAGTATGAAAGTACTTCACCCAATCCAGAAAGGCGAGGGACAACACCTCGTGGCGGTGGGACCACCGGCCCTTACCTCTGAGTACTTGCTGGAAGCTCGGGGCGACCTTCCCCCAATCGTGAAAGAAGGCCGCCCAGAAAACGACCGGCCAAAACGCGCTGCCGTCGGGCAACGCACCAATCTCGGACCAGACAGGGTGCCTTTCTGCAAGCGTTCGCAGGTAGTGCAGCACCTGCCAGGTGTGCTTCGCCAGCGACTCCCCAGGACGCATTCTGTCGGCGTCCTTCGACCCGCTTTTTGCCCAAATCTCTTGCAGCCAATCAGGCCATTTGCTCGGCTCCATTTCCATCAACCCACGAGTGGAATACCAGCCCGAGATGCTCGTTGTGAATTTGCGGTGACGATGTATCGATCCAGAAGAGCCCCTCTGCTTCTTGATACCTGACCATATCCCGTGAACTCACCCGGCGATGCAGTATGATGTACCGTTCGAACGTCGGGTACCGCCTGTTCCGGTAATCGATGAACCTGGGCATCAGAACCGAGACCCCTTTTGCAGTGCGCCGGATATAGTCATACGGTAAGAGGGTGTGTTCGAGATATGCGCGGTCCGACTGAACCAGGTCCACCACATCCACGGATGTATAGGTAAAAAGGTCCTGTGACCTGCCCAGTACCACAGCATACTTCGGACTGAGGAAATGTTCGGCCCACTCGGGCTTGTTCAAGTACAGCACGAGCCTGGGACGGAACAAGAGCGCTCTTTTGAACGGCTGAACGGTTCCTTCCAGGACCTTCGGTAACCGGGTCGACTCGAGCCTGCCCGTGGACGGCGTCAAAACATGAGTGTGCTCGATGTCATCAAAACGCTTGCGGTACGAAAAATGAATGGCAAACTGCACTCCGGCCGGCTCGAACCATTCTCCGAGCGCGCTGCAGATATGTCCGTAAATGGTGGCCGGCGGGGGCATCTCGAACGTGGGCTGCACTCCCTGCATGAAATGGGGGTATCTGAAGGAAGTCACAGGGCCTTCGGCCACTACTCTGAGCACCCGCATCTTATGTCCCCCTTCGCGTGGAGCGCTTATTCCAGCCAACCAGGGTTCTCCTTGAGCTCCCGCACCACCCCGAGCATCGCTTCGCGCGGGTTAGTCAGAACGATCCTATCCTTCCACTCCTTGAGTTCTCCCGTCTCCTGCAGACCCGTCTTGAAGGACGCGCGCTTTTCGTCCAGGTACCCTTCCACCCATCCGACGAAAACCGTGGACAAGATGTCCTGCCCAAAAGCGCTGAATGCCTCTTTCAAGGCGCCCAACTTAAGCTCCGGGCGGTTCAGCGAATCGACGCCGAAGACATGTCCGAAGACGTGGTTGCCTCCCCTGGTTACAGCGGCGATCACTATATCGGGCGTGACGTCGGTGTAATGGAGGGCCTGCTTTGCCCCGCCTTCAACGTAAGCTATCGCTTCGAGCAGGGCGGAAATCCGCTTGACGCGCTCCTCCCGTGCGAGACGGTACGCTTTTTCCTGTGTAACCTCTTCCAAGCCCTTCGTCTTCGCCCTTTCTACCCGCTCCTTGTCGAGGTTCTTATACCCGGTCTTGTCCTGGTACGTAAAGAGACCCGAGGCGTGGAGGTCCAGCGAGAACAGCGCGTGTAACGTGGCGCGATAGAACTGGTGTTCAAAAGGTACCGGATCTCCCTCCTGACGAGCCATAACTCCGAAATCGTTCACTATACTTGCCGGAGCCAGAGATACCAGGGTGCTCACACGGAAGGGCGAAACACGCGTAACCGTCTCCGACGTGGGCGTTTCCCCCGCCCGGCTGGGGTCAGCTTCTCGCGCTTCGACGGCTGATGCCTTCTTGGACGGAGCTCGCATATAGCCGAAAAGGTCATCGTCCCACCACTCAATCGGATTGGCATCCGTGTACGCCACCTTCTGCTCGCGGTATACGGGAGCAGCCTTCCATCCCCAAGAACCCTTCTCCAGGGTCCGCCGGAGCCAGTACCTGTAGGCCTGTGCCGATACGTAAGGATATAGGCCTTCCTTGGTCTTGATGTACTTGACTCCCGAAGCATTGTCGGTCATCGCACCCTCAACCGCCCCCAGGTTGTTAAGGGCAGATGCCGGCGCGTCGATCACGAATGCTCCTGTCACAAACGCCATGACCGCATCCTCCCTTCTCGATACTCGACATTCATAGATGGCCCGAACAATCTGCCAGCTGTTAACGCTGACTGTACAGCGTCAGGCTTCTACCCTCGCTTCCATTCCCTGACTCGCGTCCACCGTCACCTCGGGTTCTGGTAGGTCCTCGACGTGAGTCTGGATCCACCCGAGTTCGTGCAGTTTCTCGATAACCCGTATCAACGTGAGATCACGGGCGAGCCGCCAGTCGGAGTATGGTACGTCAATTCCCTCTTCGAAGACCGCCACGTAGGGGTCAAAAGCTATCACCGGTGGACGGCCCCGTTTCAGGCAAGCGAGGTTGGCCTTGATCAGCGTGGCCCTTAGCTCGTCATACCGTCTGGCCATCAAGAACGCCCTGAAAAAGCCCCTGTCGTTTTCGTTCTTTACGTAGTCGGCAAGAGCATCTCCCAATGAACGAATCTGGTCGATCCGGTCTTGATCCATGGTCACCACCTTCCTCAGGAAGAGTTCGGTCAAAGCCCAGGATACCAACTCGTACTCACTCCGGAGCGAATACGTGGCCCTCGGGTCTCCAGGAATCCTGGTCCGCTCTGGAACCCGGAGAAAGTACCTCCGGATAAACCGGGCTGCATCCTCCGGTAATCGCAAAAGGTCTTCGTACAGAACGTTGAACCTCGGTTCGGCCGAGGCCTCCAGTGATTGAGCGCCCCTACCTTTCTTACCGGCCACCAGTTGCCATCCCCGCGCACACAAACGACGCCACTGGTCCACATACTTAGAGCCCACCGCCGCCTCGATGAAGTCGATGGTCTCTACCGGTAAATGGTAGATATCAAGACCAACGCCCTGTCCGCTGTTCGACAGGTGGTAGGCAGTAATGGGCGCAGGCAGACCTGCCTTCCCAGCGGCGATCCTCTTCGTTTCTATTCCCAGTAGAGTATCAATGAGTGCGGTTCCGGCTCGGTGGACCGGCTCCGGCAGCTTCTTCTCCCCGGCCTGACGGGCTGCGTCGATAAGCTTGCGGTTCCTCTGGAGGAATTCAGCTGCAAAGCGGTAGGCGAGGTCCGGTTGGTCCGCGTGAACCACCAGGAACCTGCCTCCCACTTTCAGCGACCCCAGTGGAAAGGCGTGAATGGCCAGAAGTGCCTCCCCCGATATGGGCAGCCCGGAGTCACCGTAGGGATAGAAGTTGATGGTATCCTCGCCCGTGGTCAGGGGCACATGCTGTCGAAATGTCCTGCCGGGAGGCAAGTGGTCTTTGAGGTCGAAGGATATCGCAACAGCCGGTTCCCCCGTAAACACACACCTCTCGTTAAGCCTGGAGATGTCCGGCCTGTACGCTCTCAGAACCTTCCGTGCGTATTCTTGCCGCTTCTCCGGCTGGTCCTTCCACGAAGGCTGACTGAACCCCGAGTTCGATGTGAATATGACAGTCAACGCCGACTTGAGAGGTTCCTCCGGGTAGGTCTCCTCCATGTAGTCCGCGATGGCGTCCAGATCTTCGTACGTGAGGTCAGCCGGGTCCATCTTCTCCGCGAAGGCACAGATGGTTGCCACGCCCACATCGAGCAAGGGGTGTCCCGTATACTTCAGCTTTGGTCTCAGTTCAATCTCCCCCCTTTCCGTAACGTGCACATCCGACGCCTGTCTTTCAGAGACGGTGCGGTGCTACCTCCCGCACTGATACGTGCAGTACGTCCGACTCCCCGCTTTAACCTTTCTGACGGCGAAATGGTCCCGACCGGGTCATCTAACGCCAACTTCTCGAGGGAGACATTCCCTGCCCGTAATCAAAATCCCTTCCTTAAGAATTCCTGCACTCGTTCTCAGCGTGCCCTGCATACCCGCAGACCGCCTCTATAGGTACTTCCGGCTGGAACACGCAGTTAGCGCAGACCGTTAGGAAAGGGTGTGGTTTCTGGAGGTAGGTACGAAGGGAACCACTCACTCTGGTTTATCGGTCATGCTTTCGGATTCTTTGTCAACGCTTTTCTGCTCGCGTACAACGTGCGTAGAACTTCCGGATGACCCGTAGAGCTTATAATCGAGTCCAGAAGCAGGATGATGCCCCGTCGACGGATGCTCGAGTCGAACTACCTGAGCAAGTCCAGGTATGAACCTTCCAGGGTGCTCCTTCCTGTTCCCGGCGTATTCGCATAGAGACTTCAGTCCACAAATATCACACGCTGGACGACCCGAGCGGCAGACCTGTGCGGCAAAATCAAGCAAACCGTAAGAGTATTCAACACAATGGTCGCTTGAGACATGCTGAGTTGCCAGCTCAAGAAACCATTTGCGACGTCGAGTTTCTGGATCAGCTCGTAAGCCGTACAGTCTCGAGAAAACCCTGACTACGTTTGTATCAATGATCACATCCGGTATACCGAAACCAAAGACCCTGATCGCACCACAGATGTAGCTACCTATACCTGGTACGGCAAGCAAGTGCTGCCTCTCTGCGGGGATCTCGCCATCATGCTCTGTAATCAGGTATTCCAGTCCTGCTCCCAGGTACCGAAACCGGCAGGGGCGTCCTAGAGAACGCATGGCCGGCATAGCGTCATTAAGGTTTGCATATAGCAGGTGAACACTAGGATAGTTGTGTACAAGACGCTCAAAAACTGGTTCCACCTGGTCCGCACGTGTCCTCTGCAGGAGCACCTCGGACAGATACACACGGAATGGAGTTCGGTTCCGTCGCCAGGAGTAGCTTCGCCCTCTCCTTGAATAATAGTCAGTCAAGAAGTCTGTGATTATCTTTCTGGTAGACATGCGCCATCCTTTTCCCTTGAAAGCCCTGGAGACTCCAGTACCTCGTAGATAGATTCTCCGATCGCTCTTGCGAGGAGAGGCGGTACGGCGTTGCCTATGTACCTGTAGCGAAGGTTTCCAGGCGCCATAAAGACAAAATCATCCGGAAAGGACTGAATCCGGGCCACCTCGCGCACGGTAAATGTTCGTGCCTGACTGCTATCCGGATGAATGAACCTGTTCCCGTCCTTCTGTAGATGGGCAAAGACAGTCGTACACGGCTTATCCCACAAGTGCTTTCTGTATTTGTCTTCAAAACTGTTCATGTCATATTTGATCAGCGGCTTTAGACTCTCAAGCGCGGAATCCGAACCGTAGAATATGTCCTTCGATGTAGAGCCCGGCGGCATCAGTTCGAACAGCTGAATGTCAGACAGCTGCTGGCCCCTGGCCACGTGACCTGTTAATCTGGCGTCAGACCTGGCAGGTTTTATGAAGTCCAGGAACAGCCTCCCCTGAACGCTCACCTTGTTCTTGTGGGCCCAGAACCGTTCCCAGTGATAGGGCACATCATCCTCGCCACGGTACCGTTTCGCATTCAGAGTCGCTATTCTCACCTTTTGTTCGGGTGATAAGCCCGCCATGGTGACGTGGGCCTGAAGCACAGGCAGATCACCAATTGCATCATACAGCGTAACATAAGGCAGAGTACCGGGTACCTCGCCCCCCGGAGAATGGGTTTGCCTTGGACGCCGATTGCTCACACCGAGTCGGTTAGCGATAATGAACACCCGTACCCTGGTCTGGGGCACCCCGAAGTCAGCAGCATTAAGCTTCACGTAATCGTGGGGATAATCGCTGAAGCGCGTCGTATAGCCACACTCTTTGATCGCGCGGATCACCAGGTCGATGTACCTGTTTCCCTGACTGTCCTTCTTTGTCAACATCCCCTGTACGTTCTCAAACACTAGAAACGCAGGCTTCAGCTCCTGTACGAGTCTCACATATTCCAGATAGAGCCAGTCTCGATCGTCTTTCAGCCATCTTTCTCTCAAGCGTCGTGGCGCGCTACGCGGTCCGATTGAGGAAAAAGACTGACACGGAGGACCACCCAGTATGACGTCAACCCGACCGTTGCATCTCTCAACGATTTCGCGATGAGTACGTGGATCGGTAAGATCTGCCTTCAGCACAACGTCCGGATTGCGACCGCGGCGCTTGAGATTCTCACGCAGAGTCTCACAGGCGTAGTGGTCTTTCTCCACAGCACAGACAAGTTCAAAGGCTGGATCACCGCCCGGTGTCCTGACCAGCTCGAAGCCATAGGACAACCCGCCTATCCCGGCGAATAAGTCCAGTACACGGTAACACTTGCTCAGGTAACCTCTCCTCCTCGCAATCAAGAACCGACGCAAATTCAGTGAGGATCATGGTCGTCCCTGTCAATCAGTTCGCTGAAAAACCCTATAGAACCATCGTCCAGTGTGCCCACGAGCGCCGCGCGGTCAAGGTAACAGTTTCGCTTTTCGCAGCTGGTTTCCGGAAGCAGTGTACACGCGTGGCAGGCAGCCAGGTTCAGCGCATCCATTCCCTGGCCGGCCGATTCAATGCATAAAGGGTCCTCGGAACACCAGCATGCCCCTTCCAGCATGCGGAGGAAGGTATCCTCCAGCCGTTCCGGGAATCCCTCTCGCACCAGCCCACCGAGGCTGCCTTCCGAGTCGCTGGCGGCAGTGTAAATGAGAATTCCTGCCATATCGAACCGCTCCGTTTCGTGTGCGAATGTGCAGTAAATTCGTTCCTTCAGGGAGGCAGTGGAATAACCGCAATCCGCAATGATCTGTCTGATCAGAAGGTGTGACAGAGTGTGCAGCAGCACGTAGCGCGGAGAAAAGCCACTGCCTTTTCGAGCCAGATAATGCCTGATGAAACGCGGCGAATCGTATCTCTTCCTGACTGCGGAACGGTTCTCCCATTCGGAAAGTTTATCTTCTCTTAGCTTTATGAAGATACCCTCTCCCTTGAGTTCCAGCGCAGGCAGCCAATCTTTTTTCTCACGACTGACCGGATTGTAGGTAGTCGGATCATCCACGTCATACTCAGGATCTATGCGTCTGAAGCCCAGCAGTGCCATGACCTCCCGCAGACGTGTACACAGGACCACGCGATCAACGTACTCCTGTACCGCGGGCGGCACACCGACATCTATCGTCCTGAACTCTCCTTCGTCATCTCCAGAGCCAAGTAAAAAGGCTCGGTACTCTCCTTCGATAATCTCCTGCCACGTCCGGGGGCCCACTGCCCCACCGCTATCGTATTCGTATTTGTACCTTGCTTGTTGCCATAATTCCTGCGCAGTACAACGACACAGATCCGTAAGGCGCAAGCTTTCGACCACCGCCTCGAAAGCATGCTGTTCATTTCTCTCTACCAGGACCTTTAGTATGGACCACTTTCTTCCAAGTTCGTACTGGATTTTGCTGCTCCAGGGGGGTATTGACAGTGCACTTACGTTGACCGGAAAATGCAGATTCGTTGCCCCGCGCAATAGAGTATACACCCTCTGGTTACACGGAACCGGATCTACGTCATCAGACCACGGACGTCGACCCGTACAGACGAAACCTTTCAGACCGTTCCCCCCTACACTTCCCATCATGCTCCTCCACTGGCCACAACTCCGGCACTTAATAACGATGCCGTCCAGCCCTGATCTCTGGGAACTCATCGTGATCTCCAGCTCGGGTGGCCGGGGATCCGGGCACTGCTCGCCACGGTGAACCCACCAGACATAGGGAAAATCATCCAGATGCCCATTCCTGCAGGCCACCACAAAGCGCGAGGGTATGAGACGTGTCCTGCATCTCGGGCACACAGGATGTCTGTTAGCTGGAAAGTTGAATGTTTTGAAGGGGGCGAGCCGCCGGCATTTCGGACAATACATCCAGGTCGGAAATCTGAAAGCTGGTATCCCTACATGGTTGTTCTCCTCAGATTGGTCTGCGGGCAGGGTAACGAAGTGCTTTACTTTAAGGTAAGCTTGAAGATTCTCCTCCTGCAGAAAAGCATCCGGGTTGCCTTCGAACCTCCAGAAATCGGTACCGGCGATGATTACCGACTCGCGGGGTAGACTCGCTATGGCGCCACATCCGTAGCCCGTAAACAGTTGAGTCCGCCGCAGTTTACCCGCTTGTAACAGTGGCTTCTTTTTCCCGCTGAAATCCATCCCCTACACCTCCACGTAAACATCGCATTCCACATCAACGTCACGCATAGAATTCAGTGTTGGGAAGGCACCCGAATTATCGGCAAATCTCGTAGTGAGCAGAGCATTCGCAGAGCTGTCGCGGAATCTCTGGTAGACAAGATCCGAGCCCGCCATGCTTTCCCATCGTTCGAGAATCGCATTCAACTCCCTCCGCGTATTGTTCGTCTCCGATGGGTCAACCTGATTCGCACGGTCCGTTATTTTGCTCATGATCTGCTCAACGCGTCTCCGAAACGCACCGACCTTTCCTGCGTCTCCGTTGCCCCGGAGTTCTGGAATGAGGTGGCGGCACAGGCTTACAAGAACTGCGTGCAGTGCCCTCTCTCGAGCCCGCTCTGCAAACGGGGTGACGCTGGTAGCCTCCACGTACCGGTAGAGTGAAGCGTGATAGGACTGAAAACTCTCGTAGTGAGAACGATCGCGGCTTCGGGAAGCATCGTACATGACTACCACTAGCCCAGGAGTCCTGCGCCCCACCCGGCTGGTAGCCTGAATGTATTCGGAACTCGATTTAGGTTGCCCCTGAACAACCATTAATCCGAGACGTCCGACATCAACGCCAACCGACAGCATGCTGGAAGCCAGAATCACATCGTAACAACCATGGTCGGGATAGCAAACTTCGAGTCCAGCCAGTATTGTGCCAATTTCTGAGCTTTTCCTCCTGCTCGTAAGTTCATCCAGATTAAGATATCGAGGCGGACGGACTTTGCCGGGGAAAAGCATCTTGAACTTGGTTTCGTATAAATACCCGAGCCGGCCCATGACGTCATCCTGTATGTTGATGACCGCCCCTCCCAGCTGCTTGAGGGTGTTGAAGTACCCTGTCAGCGTCCAAAAAGAATCAATTACTTCGTCTGGAAAGCCTCTCTGGACAAGATAATCCCTCCCCAGCAGCAGCACCGAGTAGACCCGGATCAGCAACGTGCTTCCACTTGCCCCCGGCGCCAGAATCCCGAGATACCGGCGCGTTGGTTTATCGGCCCTGCTGGTTACCCGGGCGAAGTGGCAGTCCCGGATATCCAGGCCCTGCGGGGGAAACTGCCGGTAGTCCCGACCGTACAAGCCACGAATCTGGCCGCTCGCATTGCGGATTGTTGCTGTGGAAGAGATAATCTTCACTTTTGTGCCGTCGTACTCGCATAGCTCGTTTACCGCCACCTCGTAGAGACCCGCAATTGTCCCCAGCGGGCCTGAGATCAGATGCAGCTCGTCCTGGATGATTAGCTCGGGAGGGAGCCATCCGGTCCTGATACCAAACATCTTGCCCACGTCCGGCTGCCACGTCATGCGCGCATACTTATCCAGGGTACTTACAACCAGCGCGGGGCCCCATTGGTAAATGTCTTCATCCACCAGATAAACAGGAAGCCCCCCGTGAAACGGGCATTCTTCACCGGGACAGATTATAATCATCCTGTTGGAAATCACCTCATAGTGCTGGGGGCCGATTTGTGATCCACACCAGGGGCAGCGGAGAACCTGACACGGATTGGCCTCATCTTCGCCAAGGGCATCAAATCCGTTTTCCGTTATCTTCTTGAGTGCTCTCGTCGCGTCTTCCCGGCGGTTCGGCGTCAGACCTTCACCCACCCACAGACCAGCAGCAATCTCGGTGTCGCCCAGCAAACCCGGCAGTTCCCTGCGGATCAGCTCACACGCACATACGAGGGCCGCAGCACGTTCAAACTGCTGCAGGGTCAGAAGGCGAAGGGTGTACCGCATGATAACAGCCACTCCTACTCCGGACCTCTTCTCAGCAACAGCGCGCAGCCGCCTCAGGAAAATCGCAAACGCCGCTAGCCCCAGGTAAGCTTCGGTCTTCCCTCCGCCCGTCGGAAACCAGAGCAGGTCGACCACCTCTCGGTACCGATCATCGTGGCGCGCAATCGAACTGAGTTCCTGCAGAATGAACGCCAGCTGAAAGGGGTACCACCCGGGTTCTTCGCCCGGAGGACACTTCTTTGCTGCCGCGGGCCTCCGCTGGTGCATCAGCATTGCCCGGTTCATAAGCTGAAAAGCCTGCCGGACAATGCTATCCGTGGCCAGCAGATCAATTCCGGCCTTGATGCGCTCCAGGCTTTCGCGACATTTTTCCAGGTTCTGATGAGCTGCCTCGCGGTAACGTTCGGGAAGTCCGTCAACCAGCGCTGCCTGCCCTGCAATCCAGTCCTGGTACGACCTGGCGATTTCTCGAAGTCCTGACGTGACTTCCGGCACAGAGCAGCCAGCCAGGAACCTGAAGGTCAGTACCTCCCTCCTCACATGCACGGCATGTTCCATCTGTTCCAACTCGCAGGCCGGAATAAACTCTGTCCAGATCTCCGTGGCATAGTCGCCCGCAGACCGCCAGTTCACACTGCACCCGTGTCCCACGGCAAAAGCCGGGTTGTGCCGGTAAAGCATCTCCAGGTTCAGAACCTCGGGGTCCTGCTTTAAATCAACCCGGGGTTTCCTGACCATAAAGGGCCCCTGCTCACCTGCTTCCCCCCGGATCACGATGCGTGGCTGAAAGAAAGTGGACGCACAGTCAAGGTCACGATCTCGCGTTGCCCTGTTGATGTTAACCATCGACACTGTGACCGTTTTGGCACCATTGTCGTAGGACTTATGCAGATAGCTGCGTAATTCGAGCCCCTGGTGTAACAGTTGTACGTGCTCACGCTCTTTCGGGTCCAGCCTGATCTCAAAAGGAACTGTCTTCGCGTGACGCCGCCACTGCTTACGCCTCTGATGCGTTCCCTCGGTTTGTTCAGGCACATACCAGGCAAAACTGACTTCTCCGCACAGTCTTCTGACGGCCGGTCGCACGGTGAAGGAAACGGCTATTGACGAGGGATAGCTCGAATAGCACAGGTTTACCGGAAGTTCAAGGTCTTCGGTATCATCACACAACTGGCCCTTCTCTGCGTCTTCATCGGATACGGGCGTACCCTGCGGAAAGAGTCTGCCGCAGATATAGTATTCGTCCGGCCAGGTATCGCCTATTACCTCATCTTCGGTCACAGGTCCATAAAGGTCTTTGCGCAGAAGATCTTCGAGAATATCGCGTGCCCGGTAGTAGTCGTCAAGACCCAACTCCCCTCCCCCTCCCACGTAAGCCCTTCACTCAAAGCGTACCTTGCCCATACCAGCGAGGCTCACCGCGTACCAGATGCCCGTACTCATCCACGGCTCCGGTACATTCCGACTGACGGTTTCCGGCTTCTTTATAACGGAGTACACCCGCTCCACGTATACCTCCGAGAAACCTCTAGGAAGATACCATCTACGGACATAGACACTGTTCATCACTTCTCTAACACCCTGTGTAAAAGCTCGCGACATGAGACCGATGAATTGGTCCCGGTGATAGATACCGTAATACCCTGTGTCCTCATCGATAAGCGATAGTCGCAGCGGATCTCCCGGCGCGATTTCCTTTCGTATGTATTCCTGTCGCTCATGTGGATTGAAACCCGGTAACCGGCCATCAACAAAGCTTTCTTCATCTATGTCGGTTTCGAGGCCCACTTCCATGCAGACCAGCCGATCCCTGCCGTTCGACTTTCTACCCAGTTCCATCCATCTTCCACCCGGGGAAGTCTTGAGCCATGTATATCTCCTCGGACGTGCCAGCAGTCCGAAGTCTCTCCGCGCTCTGGTAGCAGCTACGTAATAGACTCTGGCTTCCTCCATAGGATCATCAGCGCGATCAGACCCTTCGGGCTCTAACAGGTATACTCGGTCATACTCACGCCCCTTGGATTGGTGAATGGTGCTGACGGTAAGCGCGGAGGACGTAGCTTCGTACAGCTCGTCGGGTAGCCGGCCATCGGTTGCCAGCGCCCGTCTCACTCTTTGGGCATCAACACTCGCTCCGTCTGTTCCGCCAAGTCTTTGGAACACATCGAAAAGGCGGTCGGGATCTTCCGGTACCGCGCACCCCGTCCCCCCTGCGTTTGTAAGGTCCTCGCGAGTCAGTCTGCGCCGCTCACCACCCAGCACATCAGCAAGCCAGGCCGGCAGAAGCCACCTACTGTGCTGCCTTCGAACGCCGTGTGCGATGTGCTGCTTCCAGAGATCACCTGAGACTTTCAATACCTCACCGTTGGTCCTGCATAGAATGGCCACTTTATCAGTGGTGTTTCCACGAACCAGGACACTGCTGTATTCATGTTCCAAAGGAAACGCCCTGAGACTATCGAGGAACTTGTGAACTCTCTCGGGATCTTCTGTTTCCAGAAGAGACCGGGATCTCGCCGCAAACACTGCCAGTTTGCCCGTTTGCCGTCTGTTGGTGGTCAGTTTGATCTCCTTCAACCTTTCGCCGTATTCTTCTCGTAGCCATTGCAGAAAACCTCTGGAGTTCAACTCTCCACGTACATCCCGTACGTTATAGTCGTATATCGCCTGCATGTGATCGCCGAGCAACGTAAATCCGCAGTCCACCGGCCTGTTTTTTAGAATGGTCTGAACCAGACGGGCCCGCACCCCGACAAGGTCCTGAATCTCGTCGACGATGAAATGCTTCATTGCCCGCAATATATCAGGATCGCTGTTTATCTCATCGATAACTTTCTCAATTCTGGTGTCGTAATCCCAGCTGCTGCAGTCGATCTCCCTGGCCACCAGTACAAGCGTTGCAAAAGAATCGAAAGTGCGTATGTCCAGCCTGGACAGGTCGTCCGAATACTTGCCTGCCTTTACGCCCGTAAGAAACCGTTCCCGGATCTCCCTTACTGCTGCTCTGGTAAAGCATAACAGCAAAATGCTGCCTGCCTCGACCATCCTTTTCTCATCAACCATGTATTCGAGTTTACGTAAAAGCGCATACGTTTTACCGGTACCCGGGCCAGCGAGGACGAGCGTCAGTTCGTTCGGCGTTCCGGTGATGATTGCCTCCTGTTCATCACGAGACAGCAGCTGTTGCTCTTCCAGAACGGGAATCTCAGGTTCAGGTTCGATGGTTATGCGTTCGATCCGGTCGTCTTGCTCTTCGTACCCCAGTTCTTCGGTAGTCGGTTGCACCGGGAAGGGCACGATTAACGGTTCTGTTTCTGGCGCTCGAGACTGTCTCTCGATTTCATCAGGCGAGACCGGTAGTACACTCCCTGAAACATAATCAGGACGACAGTCCGGGAAGTAGCGGCAATCGGTCTTGTAGCACCTGCACGCAACCCTGAATCCGTTACCGTCTTTCACCAGTCCCCAAACAATCTCATCCCGGTCGCCCAGAAGCGAGCAGTACATACCCGCTTCCCACTCGGCACGCTGCAAATCCGTCAAAAGGTGTGTATATCTGTCAAGAGAGACCGTTCCCTTAACCCAGTCCAGCCCGGCAAGACTCCTTAACATGGTTTCCAGACTCTTCCGGCCGTGCACCATTGATTGAAATTTGTGATCGGTGCGGAAATCCCCGTCAAGGATATAGACGTTGCTTGGACTGGTGACGTTGGACCGCCTAACCACCGTCCGCCACCTCCAGCCGGGTGACGGGTAGCTGGTAGTTGACGCGAAGGCCGTTGTAAACCCACTCTCTGGTCGTACGCGCTGACCTGTTCATGCTCCTGGCCTGGATGTGCAGGATCAAGTCGCGGTCAATCTCTGCGCAAACTTCAATCTTCTCGCGGAAGAAACCGAAGCTCGGTACATTCAGGTACCCCAAGGTCCCACCCGACCCGTCAGCGAAAACAAGGCTGGCGGCAGGATCATCTTCCACCAGCGCAAAGACAGCAGAAGCGCGCTCCCCTGCGACCGCGGGTTCACCTTCACGCAGAAGAGGATAAAGGGTGCCATCAGACATGACTACCCCCAGGGTCTGCGCCAGAGTGTGTACGCCTGGACTAACACTCAAACTGGCCGCCCCGTGGGCCACACTCCACTCGGATTCGGGCGGATAGAACTCCTTTCCCCTCCACGACCTGGCGATGCGTTCGCTCAGAGGTCGGAGGTTGACGCTGCCGCCTACCATGAGGATACAATCCAGCTGATCTATGCTCATGCCCGCCCGGCGAACGCAATCTTCAAAACATTGCACGGCCTGATCAACAACAGGGCCAATGAGCTGTGAGAATTTTCCAAACTCCACGTCCTCATGTACGAAGCGTACGTCACCGTAATTCACGATTTGTATTTCTACCAGATCGTCCCAGGTTAGGTCCTTCTTTGCTTGCTCACATGCAGCCAGCATTTTGTCACGGGCTTCAGGAGCCATCTGATCGAATGATACTTTCCGGCCTGCCTCGCTCATTATTCGATTGTGCATCCACTCGGCCAGCAACCTGTCAATATGGTCCCCTGCCTTGTCCAGACCCGCCGTCGCGATTTCTTTGACACGGCCATTTCTGTTCTCGATTACAGATACGTCCAGCGTACCCCCTCCCCAGTCAAACACACCGACTCGGACACAGTGGCCCACTTCCTCATAGTGACAGAACAGGGCAGCCGTTGGCTCGCTGACAAAACTCTTTATCTCTATACCGGCGTGATGCGCAGCCTTCCGGAGCGCCGCCCGCTTGCCGGCCGGAAAACCTACCGGCACCGCGACGACAGCTTCTCTGAGAGCATCCTGTTCCCCCAGCCTTTCGGAGACTCTTCTCTTTAGAGCAGCAAGTACCTGGGCCGCGACCATCTCCGGGGTCCAGACTCGACCGGCAATGTTCCAGACTCTTCCCGAATCCAGAAGGGTCTTAACCGAGGTGATTATTTCGCAGGACCCGCGCAGTTCCTCTCTTCTGCGCCATGCCTCACGACCGCAGTAAACCTGGCCCGTCGCTCGATCGATAATGACTATGGACGGAAATGGATTCCCGTAACCATCTGTAAACTTGATAAGCCTTCTGCCATCCTCGATCCCCACGCAGGCACTGTTGGTCGTGCCGAAATCGATCCCGAAATGCATCATGCCAGTCCAATCCCCTCATTAACCAGCTCGTGAAAAACCTTGCCGAGGGTAAACTCAAGGCATGCGAGAAGCTCTTGCCCGGAAAGCTCCCTCCGCCCTTCGAGATACCTTCCGTAGTGTGGATGCAACTTCTCCGCCAATCTGTTCTTGAACTCTCGGAGGACCTGATCACATTCCTGATCGATCCTGGATTTGAGCTTTTCTACGTCCTGACGATGCGCATCCTTCTCCTCGACAAGAGCATTCGATAAAGCCCTGTTCTGCCTTTGAATTTCAGCGATCTGAGTCTGCAGGTTGGAAATCGTACTCTGATAATCAGCGTTGAGGGTATTAAGCTCTGAGAGCTGTCTCTCCGCATCGGCAATCTTCTGTTTGGTAAGGAGGGAATCTGTCTCCAGTGATCTCACGCGGTCCCTTAACCAGGAATTCTCCGCTTCCAAATCGTGCGCGGCCTTCTTGAATTGACTCAACAAGTCTATACATCTTTGTATCATCGGCTTCAGAGACGTGCCAGATGCCGCCTTGGCGGATTCACCGCAAGGGATCGTTGCCGATTTCCCATCCTGCACTGTTTCAGAGCCCGCAGGTTGCCCATAACCAGACCCGCCAGCTGTCTGCTCATTCGGTGTAGAAAGTGCAGATTCTTTTTTCTCGTCTCCGTCGATACGCCACGAAATGGTCCTGACCAGGCCAATCGCCTCCAATCGCCGCTGCACGTCCACCGGCCATTTGCTCGTGGTCTTTTCGAATTGTGCAGTCAGGTTCGCACCCAGCACGATTCGTCCACCGCTGTACTGTTCCAGCCAGTAAAGAACATCCGCCGTCAGAGCAGGATTGTATTCGGCTCCATCGAGTAGCCCGGAGAATACCATTACGGCAATGCTGGATATCTCAGATGCTGTGAAATCGAATCCCGCGAGGGATATTCTGAAGAGTTTCTCGGTCACCAGCAGTTCTTTTCGGAAACGAGTTGCAAGCGGCCGTGGAGGCGGTGCTGTTCCGTTCCGGGTGAGCCGACTGCAGAGATCGATCAGGAAACGCACCGCCATTTGTGCGTCAATAGAAACAAAAGCTGCGATGAACGTGATCTTCCTGTACGGCTCCGCATCGCCTCTCAGAACGTTTTCGTCGAGAAGGAGCCGCACCAACCGCTCCCTGTAGTCGCCGTCACCTTCCTTCCACAGGTCCACAACCGTGCGGCAACATTCCTCGGGCAATTCTGTGAGCAGACGGCAGGCTCGATCCACGTACTGAATATCGAGGAGCAGTGCCCGCAGTCTGTCGCAGGCAGCTTCGCAATCCCTTTTCCCCAGCCGGCTCCCATTCTTCTTGTACTTCTTCGCCAGCTCTTCGAGCTCTCTAAGAGCTTCCCCCATTGCCCTTCACCTCCTGGCAAGCTGTTCCAGAATGTCTTTCTTGTCGGGAGAAGCAGGAATCTGGTCCCTGAGCCGCAACAACTGTTCTCCCAGTTCGGCTTTCTCCCCAGGGTCCGAACAGGAGTGCAACAGCAGCAGCAACAACAGCCAGTCCTGGACGACAGGGCAATCCGACCCCTTAACAGTAGGCGTTCTGCCCAGTCCGGCTGCTGTCTCGAGAAGCACTTTATCCTCTTCACGCAGCGGCAGGTACTTCAATATGTTCGTGTGAAGTTCTCGCATTGTACCAGGGTTCTCGCTGTTCAGAGTCTTCACGACGCGTTCCAGGAGAGAAAAAACTTGTTCAAGGTTAACGCCAGGCCCTTTGGCCTGAATAAACTCCGTTGCTGCTCTTAACCTGGCAAGACGAAGCAAGAGAAGAACGTGTAGAACATCCCGCAATTCCTCCAGCAAGGGAGGGACTTCTCCCAGGTTATTCAGCAGCGCCAGCGCACTCTCGGCATGGCCGCAGTGATAGTACACCCAGGCCCTCGTCAGGACATGGCCGTTACGTATACACGCTATCTGACTCCGGAATCTGGTCTGGTGGCGCACAACCTCATCGGACCACCGCGAAAGACCGGGTATCCCAGAGCCGCTTATATCGAGAATGCTTCTTACATTCTCTCTCCACCTCTGTACGGGCGGGACAACCTCCTCTCCGTCAGCTGGACGTTCTCCAGACCAGTGGCCGGACTGAAAACTAACCAGAAAACCCAGTAACTGCCGCAACTTTTGATCCTGAATCCGGTCGATCCAGTTGACTCTGTTGCCCGATACCAGGACGTGGACGTCATCAAAGACAGAGGCACACGCAAAGAGCGAGAAAACCCACTCGTCCAGCAAGGGGTGATACTGCGGAACGCGGCTCAGGTCGTAGCACCGTCCATTCGTAGTTCCCCGGCAGAGTTTTGTACATAGGTCCAGCACCTTATACAAGTCTCGAGTCGTACAGACAGAGATAGAGCAACTGTCTCCCGCGCATACAGATGCGGACACGGAGCCCAGATCTATTATCACGGCACCCGTACTCACGGTGTGCCCGCCGGTCACGACGACCACTTCGTTGATCGAATGACCGCTTTCGCGAGCCAGTCTCAGGAGCTGCCTGGAAGAAATGCGCGACAGGCCACGAGTATCGAATGTCACCGAGATCTGACTCGCGGGCCGCTGCCACAACGCAACTCCGCCTTCGGAACCGGGATACCCTGTCAGGGAGAAGTCCACTTCCTCCTCCAGATCACTCAAAACGAGATAGCGAACTGCCTTCCCATCGGTAGAATACAAACGGGCGCGGAAAACTGGAATACTGATGTTCACGGCAAGCCCCGGGCACTCAATGGTACCCCTGACTTGCTGGAGTGTTTCCGGAACGACCCATTTCCGGCCCCGTGGGTCGACGTGGTAACATCCCTCAAGTTTCAAACGTCCCGGGAATTCCTCATCGATCTCTACGGAAGATGTTTCATTGAAGGAATACAGTCGGCGCTCGAAACGTATGTCAACCCGCGGCAGGAACAAGAATTCCTTTTCAGCGAGGGCAGGGTCAATACCGGGCCTGCCTGTCCTGCCGATAGCATAGAGGGAGAAACGACCGCTTGCAGGAGCTGATCCCTTGATGTCTTTTACGATTTCCCCGAGTTCCTCCTCACTCCTTATTCGCACGAAGCCAGAATTGGAGAAATAGAACAGGACGACCCTGCGCTGGTCAAGTTGCCCCGGGTCAGAGATTGCCAGGGCCGGCAGTGAACCGGAAAACACGTCCGCCCACGCGTCTGCACACCAGAGCCTGAACCTTTCCGGTTCAACCCATTCCAGACTGACGTCCAGATCGTCTCCTTCCAACTCATACCCGGCGACGGTAGTTCCTGGTTCAATCAGGACCCGGTAAGCACGGTAACCAACATTGCCCGGCACAAACACTCGGCCCAGTTCGCAAATCACACGGCAGGGTGGATTATAGCCCTCAGGAATCAGAAGCCAGTATTCACCCGGGTCAACCTTCCTTCCCCGGGGCACAAAACCGCACCTTGTGTCAAAGAGTGCCGGCAGTCCATCGGGCAACCATCCTGGAATTATCCATTCCTCGAAACGGCCTTCCCGTTCCACTATTGAGCCGGTATAGTAATCAGACCAGGCCTCTGCTCTTGTTAACGGAGTCAACGGAAACCGCCAGAAGTCCGCCACAGCAGGGGATCTCACTCCGTCCGCGTAGGTGGGTGCAGGAAAACGTATGGCCAAACATCGTTCCTCCGGCATGAAGACCAGCCGGGGCCTCAAAGCAGCCGCAACCGGGCCCTTCCTACCACGTTCGTGATAAGGATCCTCGAAACGTATCAGGAACTCGTCCCAGAAATCAGGCTGATAACCGGGCAGTTCTTTGAGATCCGCCAGCGTCAGGTATCCCTTCTGGTAGAATGCAAGGAGCTGACAGACCTGCATTGTGAACTTCCATCCTGCGACATCATTAAGAAAGCCTTTCAGATACTGGGAGCAGTTCATGAGGGCAATACGACGCTGGAATTCCAGATAATCCATTGTCAGAACGACATTCCACGATCTGAAACCTTTGATCTGCCTCACAATTCCCGCGAGCGAGGATATGTAGCGTCTCGATACTCCGCACTGTTCAAGTATGCTACCAACATATCTGAAAGGTCCGGTTCGCGTAACCCTTCTCAGACCAAGGAGCTCCAATTGCCTTTCAATGACTCTTCCTAGCATCTCGTGGTTAGCAGGAGAATTTTCTATGCGTAAGAGCCGGCAGAAATGTGTCCAGAAGCCTTCTTCATCGTAATAATGGTAAGCGCAGTTGACAGCCAGCACCAGCAGGGCTGACGCATAAAGACTGTTCTGAAGCGCCGTGTACCAGTTGAACTGTTCTGCAAGCCGATTCAGGAGATCAGCATGCAGGTATATCTCCCCTACATATTTGCAGTGCCGTAGTCTTTCCTGCCACTCAGGTGCAAGAGCAGCGATATTGCAGTCCGGCACCATAACACCCCGCCCAGACGAAATGATTTCTCTATCGCAATGCTGCACCGGGCATCCGTTCCGAGCCGTCCAAGAATACTGATTGTTGACAGCCCGTCCCAATTTGTTTAAGCAATACCCATCCTAACAGGCAGGTATTCCCTGTTACTATCCAGGATCCCTGCCCCAAGCATCGGGCTCTTGGGCGGACGCTCTTCCGAAGCCATTCTCCAATGACATCTTTCCGGCTACGGCCCGGTAAATGCACGCACGATCCAGCACTCGCGGCGGTGAATGTCCACAAAGCCAACGGATGTTTTTCCGTCCTATCCCGAGAACTGGATCTGACAACCAGCGTCATAGATTGGTGCACCCTTTCAAGCAAGCGCCGGGATTCGACAAACCGTGTCTTCTATGCAGTTGTCTCGAATTCCTCCGTTACCACGATTCGGCAGTTTTCCGGGTATGACACCCGGTCGCGCAATCGCCTTCAGTCTCTACAACTCCGGGCCTATCCAACGGAATAGCACCGTCGACGGTATGAGTAAAATGTTTGTGGGTCGCTAAAAGACAAAAAAGGACGAGAAGCCATGAACCCCGAAAGTGTTAGGGTTCTACACAAACACAAGGGGAGGCTTCTCGCAATGAATGATGTTCGCCAGACGATCGGGATTTCCTTCAGGGAATTGGAGTTAGGGGTATTTTGGAAGGTTCGGGTAGCCTTCATAAAAGTCACGCAAGAAGTCCTGAAGGCTCTCGACGAGATAGTTTACGAGATACGTGACCGGAGTCGTTACGTGGTAAAAGACATCCGGAAGGGTACCATTGCCACGTTGCTGGGGGATGTAGAGTATTGCCGGAGGTATTACTTCGATAAGAGGACGGCCGCGTACGTGTATCTGTTGGACGAAGCACTGGGCATAGGGAGGGGAAGGGTCAGTCCCGGTTTGGCCGTAGTGGCGGCGATTCAGGCGGTCATTGGGCCTTCATATCGGGCAGCGAGAGACTCCCTGAAACAACTGTACGGGCATCAGGTGGTAAGTCACGAGACCATTCGGCGGTTGATATTGCGGCTGGGAGAGTGTCTGGAGGAAGAAGAGGCTGGTAGGCGGGAAGAACCTCAGGGTAAGAAGCGAGTTCCGGTGCTCTTTGTGGAGGCGGACGGGTACTGGGTGTCCATGCAGAGGAAGAAGGACCGAGAGGTTCGGATGATGGTGTCCCACGAAGGGTGGCAGCCCAGGACGCCCAAGAGCGACGAATACGAACTGGTAAACAAGTCGCATTACCCGGACGCCGAGCAAGCCGAGGACTTCTGGGAGAATGCTAGCCGTCACCTTTACAGCCTTTACGACATAGACGAGGAGATGCTGGTGGTGATCAACGGGGACCGGGCGAAGTGGATCCGTAAGGGTGTGGGGTACTTCCCGAACGCCATCTACCAGGTGGACCGGTATCACCTGAAGAGGGAAGTGAGGGACCTGCTACGCGACACTCGACATCTGGAGGAGGGGCTTGCAGCGGTTGACGGTAGCGACGTCCAGGGACTCACGGAAGCGCTGAGGAAAGCCCGCATGGAGGTGCGGGATCCTGTTCGAGTCGCAAAGATAGACGATTTGTTGTCTGCCATCCGGGAGATGCCCGAGGCCTTCAGGGACTGCCGAGTGCGGCTTGCGGAGATGGGCTACGACATCCGAGGGATGAGGGGAATGGGAGCGACGGAGTCGAACGTGAACAAGTTTTCTTTGCGGCTGAAAAAGCGTGGTCAGAGTTGGGGTCCGGAGGGTCTCAAGGCGATGCTTCACTCGATGGTGAAGTACTTCGAGGACAAGCTGGACCGGTATGCAGAGCATGTGAGCCGGCTACATAACCTTCTCAACGACGAGAAGGTTGCGGAGACGACGAAGGAGATCGCATCCAGGGTGACCACAGACATTTACGAAGCCAAACGAGGCGGAATGCCCCTCCTCGGCGTGGCAACCAGCCGGTCAGGCGGGTTATCCAGGGTCCTCAGGCGTCTCGCCTTACCAGATCCTGCCATAACGTAATGCCAGAATATGAGGTATGGCTTCTCACCCACAATCGCTTGACAGACACTGAACGAGTGCACCCCGTGACTAAGTTCAGATACATGTGAGACGGGTAGACAAAAAAGAAGTGCGGGGACTATCCTAGGTTTGGTAAAGAAAGGAGGTCCCCGCATGAAGAAGATTACCTCATCCCGTGTCCGGTGTCTACAACAATATGGTGCAGGAGCCTCGATGAACACCGGTACGAGTCTCCCGTATCCGGTCAAGAGGCTTGTGGGAATGAAGGACGTCTCCAAGGAAGCAAAGGTGCGGCTGTCGTTCCTCGACTTCGCGAAGAGTCATCCAGTAACTGTCACCTGCAGGCGGTTTGGGATATCCCGGTCTACATACTACCGGTGGAAGAAAAGGTTCGACCCACGCAACTTAGCAACTCTCGAGAACAAGAGCAAGAGGCCTAAGAACGTGCGGAGGCCGAGATGGTCAGTGGACCTCATCGAGGGTGTCCGAGCGCTGAGGGAAGAGTTCCCGGCCTGGGGCAAGGCGAAACTCGTGGTCCTTCTCAGGCAACGAGGTTTCGAAGTATCCGAATCTACCGTGGGCCGGATTCTCGGGTATCTGAAGCGAAGGGGAGTAGTCAGAGAGCCGGTAAGGAAAGTGAAGGCAAGGAACAGTCCAAGGAAACGGGTATATGCTACGCGAAAGCCACCTGACTATGAGGTGAAAGAGCCGGGTGACCTCGTGCAAATCGATACCCTGGATATACGCCCTGAACCGGGTTGTGTTCGCAAACAGTTTTCAGCGGGCGACGTTGTGTCTAAATGGGCATTCGCCGACGTAAGGAGTGCGGCCACATCGTCTCTGGCCAAAGAATTCCTCGAGGAACTCATCAGGGCCAGCCCATTCAAAGTTAGAGGAGTGCAGGTAGATGGAGGAAGCGAGTTCTACGGCGACTTCGAAGAAGCGTGCAAGGAACTGGGAATCAGGCTTTTTACGTTGCCACCGCGATCCCCGAAACTGAATGGTGTCGTTGAGCGACTTAACCGGACCTTCAGAGAAGAGTTTTGGGCCTGCTACGACGGAGGTTTGACGCTAGATGAGATGAGACCGGCACTGAAGCGCTGGACAAGCGAGGTGTATAATCAGATACGACCACACCAAAACCTGGGGTACATGACCCCCGCCCGCTACCTGGAAACGCTCGGCATAGGCCGGTGTGTCGCATGACCTGAACGAGTACACCCCGTTGAGCCCCTCTGCGGAACGTAGTATTATCTTGCCGAACTACTTTGCGGTTCGAAATATACCACGGTGAGCGACATAGAAAATGCCGAATCCCATCACGGAAGAGCACGATCAGGTCTCCGCAGTTCGAAATCACCAACACCAACACTCCGAACCTGAGAACGCTCGCGCTCAAACCTTTGAGTCCGATGCCATCGGGCCTCAGCCTTACCAGCTGGAAACTTCTCAGCCCGAAAACTTGGAATTCGAGCCCAGCGTCCCGCCTGCCAAGAAACGCCGGAAAACTTTAGACCTCGAAGCTCACACCATCGAGCAAAACATCTGGATCCTGGCTCTTCCCTTGATCGTAGAACGGCTTCTTCAGGCGCTGGTGGACGCAGCCGACATGGCCATGGTCGGACGCGTAGGAGCTGCATCTGTTACGGCGGTGGGCCTTTCCAACCAGTTGTCCATGGTCGCTACGGGGTTTTACGACGCGGTCCGCGTAGGAACCACCACCGTCGTCGCAAGAAGGGTGGGCGCCGGTCGCATTGAAGAAGCTAACCAGACTCTCAGGCAGTCTCTGCTTATCGCTATCGGTTTAGGTCTTGTGGCATTTCTTCTGATATCCGTTTTCTCCGGTGCGAGTCTCCTCTTCATGGGAGCTGAAAAAGACGTAGTAGAGCAGGGCGTACGATACTTCTGGTGGAAGGGATTATCGCTCCTCTTCGAGTTCGTCACCATGACGTTTGCGGCCGCCCTGCGCGGTTCCGGCGACACGAGACTCCCCATGTGTGTCGGAGCGCTGGTCAACATCCTGAACCTCGGCGGCAACTACCTCTTGATAGGAGGGAACTTCGGTTTCCCCAGGCTGGAAACGGAGGGGGCCGGTGTCGCAACCGCCTTCGCACGGCTTTGCGGCATGGTCATGATAATCCTTCTGACCGTCAGGACTTCAAATCCATTGCGCAGTTTCTACAAAGCTTCTTTTCGCCCTGATACGGAAACTCTTCGAAGCGTCCTCAAGGTCGGATTACCTGCATCAGGCGAAAGACTAACCCTGAGAGCTGCTCAGATCCTCTATACCAGAGCGGTGGCAAGCCTTGGAACCAGCGCTTATGCTGCCCACCAGATCGCTCTGCGAATCGAGTCGGTCTCCCTCACCATCGGTTTCAGTTTCGGAGCTACCAGCACCACCCTGGTAGGCCAGTATCTCGGTTTCGGAGACCGCAAGAAAGCTGAGATGTCGGTACGGAAGTCCCGCAACATAGCTTCGGCCGCCATGGGTCTGGCAGGACTGGCGCTGTTCCTCACAGCTCCTCAGGTGGTCAGGTTGTTCATTCCGGATGACCCCGCGGTGATCCGTCTCGGAAGCACAGCTTTACGAATCGTCGCTGTAGCTCAGCCTTTCATGGCGGTCAACCAGGTGCTGGCCGGCGGTCTGAGGGGTGCCGGAGATACGGCCTGGGTCATGTACATTACGGGCGTGAGCGCCTGGGGGGTCAGAGTGGTCCTTACCTATCTCTTCGTCACCCTCCTGGGACTCCATCTTCCCGGTGCCTGGTACGCCATGGTATCCGACCTCATCATGCGCTCCGTCCTCTTCCAGCTCAGGTTCCGTACAGGCCACTGGAAACGGATAGCGGTGTGAAACGGTCTGAACCCTACCCCACCATCCTCAACCTGCACCTCGCCGGGTCTATAGCCGTCAAAACAGGCCTCACCATATGCCCGAAACTCACCACCGCCTGCCCCGGGGCCAGCGTGGGCAATTTCCGCCACATCGACGGGTCGACGCCGGCGATGACGCGGCTGAGTTCGTCAATGACCCCCGTGTCGGTGATCTTGTGGAGTATGAAGTTGTTGACGAGCCCCAGAATCTCCCGGGGTAAATGCTGAGGAAGCTGGCTCACGAATACCAGCCCCAGCCACCTCTTCCTTCCGCGCCGGGCGACCCTCGCCACCTGCTGGAACACATTGGGCATCTGCGATATCCGGTCTTTGCTCAGGAATTCGTGAGCTTCTTCGATGATGACCAGGGTTTTCGCGGGAGAAACGCCGCGTTCTGCGGGAGGCCCCGTGTGGGACCGGGCAGTGCCCCGAACTACCGCCGCACCACCTGCTGCCGGGCCACCTTCTGACCGACCCTCCCTCTGCCCCTCCTGATACGCCCTGTCCTGTGCCTCGAGAATGCCGCGCAGGATGTCGCTGATGACGAGGTTATTTAAAATAGGAGAGTTCGTGTCGGAGAGATCTATGATGCTCACCCGGCCGGGCTCGGTGAGGGCCGAGTAATCGATGGGCTTGGCCGCGGGATTATCGAAGACTCTGGGCCGGTGGATTTTCCAGATCTTTGAAAGGAGCGCCCGCCAGCTCGACGGGTGATCCGGCCTGACCGCTGCCACCGCTGTCATCAGCGCGTCCCGGTTTTTCTGGAACAGGGGATTGTACGGAACGAAAGCATCCGGCGCCTTCGACACCTGCGCTAGAAATGCGCCGGCCACGTCCGTCAGGAGCGAAAGGGTCATGCCGGGATACCCCCGTTCCATTTCGTCGATTTCGAGGGCTCGAGCTTCGTCTTCCGGCCCTCGCGGGAATACCTTCAAGGAAGCCAGCAGCGCTTTTAGAACATCATAGGCCTGAAAGAACCTCATTTCCTGAGGCTCGCTGAGGCCCATGATTTCACAGACCGTATATGGCGACAGGTTCGAAAAACTGAGACAGAACTCCCGGCGGTCCCGGTGCGAGGGGTTCATGGTCTCTCTGCCGACGAGATGATACAGGGTCGTGTTAGCTACTCCTTCGGGAGAAAGGCCCCTGGCCGTCAACGCCGCCATCATCCCTGGATCTACAGCTGGCTCGCATATGGCCGTGTACTCCCCTTCCACATCCAGGATGACCACGGCCATCCCGGCCTTTTGGGCCTGCATGACCAGGGTGCCGATGGTGGTGGACTTTCCCGACCCGGTGGTTCCGAGGACAGCTGTGTGCCTCGGTAGAACGTCTTTCCGGTCGCTCGGGACCGACACGGTCATTTCATAACCGACGCAGCGACCCAGCGCGATGTCGCCCTCGGCCTTCAAGATCCGTCGCGCCTCACCCTCTTCCAGGAGGAACACCGGACTGTTTGGCCTGGGCCTCCATCTCGGCGGTGTGAGATGCCCGTCCTTCTCTTCTCCGAGGATCTCCACGTCGACGCGACCGTGATAGTTCGGGAGGAATGTGGCGCCCCTCGCGGCGGTGGTCACCATGAGCGGGGTATCCCCCCTGATTCCATCGGGCTCGGCGAAGGGTCCCGCCGTCACCACCCCCACGTAGAATCTGCCGTCTTCGAGGCTCTTGATCCTGACCAGAGCCTGCGACGGGACATTGGCGAGTTCGCTCTTGGGCAGGATGACGCAGACCGTGTTGTCCCGGCTTTCTCTCGTGTCAAAGAGGGTTCGGCCTACAGAGCCCCTATAGACTTCGGGCTCCTCCCAACCCTGCTCACCCTCGAGATCCTGGAACACCTGGGGCATCTCTGCGCCCGCCCTGGTACTATCGTCCACCGGCATTGCCCTCACCTCATTACCAGTGCTAAGCCCAGCTGTAACCGCATCGCCCGCGCGCAAAACGTGGTGAGCAGCGCAACCCTCACCTCCTTACCAATCCCGAGCCCGCTTGCAACCGGCCCACAATGGACCTGACACATTCACGAGCCCCGGCGACGCTCACATCCTCGCGTGTCATACCGCCCGAACGGACCACCTTTCAATCCGGCCACGTTATTTCCCCCGCATCGAAATAAGCCATCCTGATGGAATCCAGGAGCACCTCCGAGGCGAAAGTGCTCCTGCATATGTTCGATGCCAGGTCAAGCAGAGTCGGAAACCCTTTGTGCTCCTGCAGGGACGAGTCGGCCATGGCGATAAGGGCAGCTTCATGAGGGTGCGACGCGGGCGCGTAGAACACCCTGGATCTCGAATATCGGGAAACCCTGTAAACGCCTATGACGATCGCCGGACCCACCTGAGCCGCGAATTCTTCCAGCATCGCCCTTTGTCTCCGGGGATATCTCCTGCCTCGGAGAATGCGCTCTATCTGTCCCTCCGCGGTATCCACGATGGCGTACTCCATGGGTACGAGCGCATCGCCGATAGTGTTGAGAAATCGCATGCCCCCCGCTGACGGCACGAACACGAACTTCTTATGGTCCAGGCACAGACGGGAGAGATACTCCAGAGACCGCTCGAAAAACTCCGGGCTACCACAGCCGGTCAGAAGCTCCACCGGGATCACGGGGCCGTGACCCATCCGCCATTCCGCCGTGGAGCGATCTACGAGTATGGCCCTTTCGGCGAAAGCCATGATCCCCCTTCTGGCCAGATCGGAAAGCCCGCGTTGCAGGGCATCGGATTCCCCGGAAAACCTTCGTTCGAGAAGGGTCATGGCCTCCTGCACTGCGTCGCCCGGCTTGAACCTCAAGTCGCGCCGGAAGAGCCGGTGCACCCAGCTGCCCTGGTCTCCCTTATACGAAACGAGGCATACCCCAACTTCCACGACATCCAGGGATAGTCCCTCGTGAGCCACGGTGATGCCGTCGCACGCCTCCACCCTGCCAGGAAACAGGACCTTTTTGTGGCACATCTCCAGCCGGTCCAGTGGAACTTTGTACACCCCGGCGCTGGAGGGTGCGCCCGGCCTTTCGGTGAGCCTGGGAAAGACGACTTCCCGGACTTGACGTCTGGTCCTGCGCTCCTGCTCTACCGCATCGCGGACTTCCCTATCCAGTCTTTCGTAGAGCGCCCCGAGGTCGAACCCGGTGGACCATGTATCCAGGTTCAGGGTGGCGTTCACATCCTCGCCGAAAGCCTCCGCGTAGGCGTCAGCGGTTACGACGCCCAGGGGAACATCCGGACCTGTGAGCACCGGTTCTCCCGGTTCAGCTGGTTGTGCTGGTGCTGCTGGTTCTGTTAGCGCCGCTGGCGCTCCCGGTTCTGCCAGTTCTGCCAGGTCCGCCGGTTCTGTCGGTTCTGCCGGCCCTACGGGTTCTACGAGTTCTACGGGTTGTACTGGTTGCACGAATTCCCCGGGTTGTGAAGGTTCCGCCGGTTTTGCGTGGATGACGTCGCCGTCGAGAACTCCGGCGCTCGAAACATCGGAAGTAGTAGGAGCAGCTGCGCGCGGAACATCTGAAGCTGCCGGATCCGGACCCGGAACACCTGGGTCTGGATGCTCCGGACCTGGAATACCGGAAACACCCGGGCCCGGAACACGGCGTAATTCACCCTTCCGCTGCGCCATACCTGTGCCTCCCCTCCCTCGTTTGCCGAGGCCGCAGTCCAGAACCTCACTAAAACCCGAGCCCCGGTGGACCCATCGCGGTCTACCACTACCAACCCCTGCGCTTAAACCTGCCTTCTCCAGCTAGAACCCGACCCTTCCAGCCACTCTCTGAATCCTCCGCTACCGCCCCGGTGCAATCTAGTGTCGAGATAACCTGCGTACCATCGCGCCACGCTCGCTGGCAGTCCGTACTTGGTCATCAAAACGCCTGCGATGTTGGCGCCCTTTCCAGCGCCTTCTAAAACGGTACCTGGAGGCATTTCTAAGCTTGCCCCTGGAAGGACCCCGCCCTGTTCGCCCGGTATAACGTCAATCGTCCGGACGTGTGTTGGTGTTGCTCTTTTGGTACCTTCTTTCCCTTTACTAAGAGGCATTGCTTCCCGAGAAGCGACATACCCATAGACCCCGCCATCTTCACGGGATACCTCTTGAAGCTCGCTCCCGGTGTCGTGCCTGCGTTTGGGTTCGAGAGGACGGGACGGATCCTGCTCCCCGAGAATCTCTTGGAGCACACGCCTCGCGGGCGCCAGGAGCTCCAGGGCCAGCATATCAGCTCTGTCTTCCGAGAACGACCGTCGCTCACGAGGAGTGGCGTTGACGTATGTCCCCAGCGGAATGCCGCACAAAAGGGCGTCGACGCGTTCATCCACGGCAGGGGCCCGCTCACCGTCGAGCACAGGCCGTATCCCCTCACCCATTTTCGACAGAGCCCGCTCGCGGGGGATGAGGTAATCCATGAGAAAATGGGACACCTCATGAGCGACAGTGAATGAGGCCTCGCTCTGCGGCATATCTCGCTCGAGAAAGATTATGCCCGCACCTTTTGCCGCTACCAGACAGCCGTAAAGCGGAGAAAAGGCGTATTGGCCTAGTTGTTCTGCATTTTGGCTCGAAGGAAGGTAAGAAGCTACCGCGGATCCGGTGAGGCCCGTAATCCATATCACACCGACGGGCAAGGTCCAGATGCATGCGGTGAAGATGTCTCTCGGGAAGGTCTCAGGGAGGCCTGAGAGACGCCAGAAAGCTTCGGCTATCTCTTCGTACGTCTGTCCGAGCTCGTGCCATTTGAAGCTTTCCATAGAGGCGCCTCCCGGTAGGTAGTCATACCTTCGGCGTTAGCAAACTTCCCACGGCTCCCACCGTTTCCAGTTCGATTGGTTCGTTTGTCTATTTTTTGTCAGTTTGCTCTTCCCTCTGTCTGCCGGCCGGTCTCTTCGGTCTGCCTGTCGGCTCAGTCGTCCCGTTTCGCACCCGGTTTAATCGTTCGTTTCCTGGCCTGCGCGCTCCCCCCTCCATCTCCCCGTCCCTTCGTTCGCCCGTCCCGTCGCCCGAACGCCCGTTATCCTCCTCGCGTTCACGCGGCGCAGCCACTGGATATCGGCACATACCCTGCTCCTCAGGGAGGGCAAACCGCTCCAACAACGCTGCCTGGAAGTCGTTGAGGCCGGCGACGTCAGCAGCCCTCGCCGCCACAGCTCCACCTGCAGCTACTCGGTCCCAGTAGGTAACCACATTCAGCAGGTTCGCCAGGGCTGTCTCACGAGCACCTGCGTACAGAGCGCAATCGTAAACGTCCCTCTTGAACTCCGGGGTTCCAACCTCCGGTCGCCCGCATAACGCCAACCTGAGAAAGTTTACACCCGAGCACCCGAGATACTCTTCGAGCTCATGCTGTGTGATACGCTGAATCTCCATGTACCGGCGAAGGGCGTAGGCCATGAAAGACGGTTCCCGCTGAGCTTTTTCAACGAGAGCTTTCATGAGGTTTATGGTTTCCCCCGAGGGGTTACGCATCGGAGCTCTCCTTCCATTTCCTGTATATTCGGGCCAGTTTTCGCTTGATCTGCGTCTTTCTCCGCTTGACTTCTCTGCGCATCTCCAAGGGATCGGAAGAGTCTATGTTCCATATTCTCGCATATTCTGCGTATGATTTGACACCGCCCAGGATCATCCTGACTGCGGTGAAATCCCGCGCAGAGAAGTTCCGCCTGATCTCGTCCCAGAGCTCCGTATCGTTTCCTTCAATAGGATCATTCCGACCATTCGGCTTAAGTTCACCGTCGTAGTCTAAAATCTCTCTTCGCCGTCGATTGTTCCTCTTTTCAAGCTCGTTAAGGAGGTCGCCCTTCGCCGACATGACCAGATACGAAGCCAAGCTTCTCTTTGAGGGGTCAAAGCGTTCGGGATGCCGAACGTAATTCATGATCGCGTCCGTCGTGGCATCCGTAAGCAGTTCGTCGTCTACTTCCGGCCTAAGGCTTTTCAGTACGCGCTTTACGTATTCCATGTATACCTCGGCTACCAGGGATTGGGCCACCTTATCGCCCGCGAGGACGGCTTGGTGGAGTATAAGCCAATCGTCGCGCCGGGTACGTGTGGGGACCTCGCCGGCACTGCTCTCGCCGGGTACAACTGAGTCCGGCCGCTCCACCGAGGCCAGGGCCGGAACGTTGGTCGGAGCGCCGATCTCGCCAGATATGAATCCGGCTGGCGGTCCATCGCCTTCGGAGTGTTCATCCCGCTCTTGAAATCCGTCTTCCAAACGCTTTTCCACCATAACGGTCCCGGCCTTTCAAGTTACTTTGATCCGTTTTCCAACTTCGCCCTCAAGGAACACGTAGCCTGGCATCTGCCCACACAACTTTGAACTTACTCTGATCCGTCTTTCCAACGCCATACCCGTATGAACTGGCTCCAGCGGTTACGTGGGTGTTTGAATGCCCTGCCAGAACCCGGAAAGATGATTCCAAGAGTCAGCCTTGCTGGCAACGGAGGATATGTTCGCTAAAAAAGCCGTATGTTCCTGCATCGTTAGTATCTTCGGACGGTCTTTGGAACTGCCCGTAATCGCCGGGCTCCATATGTGCTTGAACTTGCATCGTCAGTAGCTTCGACGGGTCTTTTCAACCTGATGAGCCTCGTGGTGTTGTTTTGGACGCTTAACGCCTACTGTTTTTTCCTCCACAACTCGATCATCTTGCCGAAAAACCTCAGCACGGCCCGGAGAATCCCTGCGCCCGGCACCGCCAGGAAGAATCCCCAAAAGCCGAAGTAATGGCCACCGATAAGGAGAGCCGCGATTACTGCCAGGGGATGCAGGCCAACCCGTTTCCCCGTCACCCTCGGCACGATGAGCGTGGCATCGATTTGCTGAATGATGACGATCGCGATGAGGGTTTTCAGCGCCGTAATCGGAGATTTGGTGAGTCCCACGACGATCATGGGGATGGCCGCCACTATGGGTCCGAAATACGGTATGAACTCGCCAAGCCCTGCGATAACGCCCAGGACCGCTCCGTAGTTCAGGCCCAGGATAGCTGCGGTGATCCATACCATTACCATGACGGTGAGGGCGACGACCGCCTGCCCCCGTACAAAACCGCCCAGCACCATATCGGTTTCGTGGAAAAGTTCGAGGTACGGCTCGGGAAGTCTCGACAACCGGACGAGGACGGCTTTTCTCCATGAGTTGATGTCTTTAAGGATGTAGTAGCTGATGACCGGGGCGAGCAGTATCTTGGTCACCGTCTCGGCGGACGCAGCGACATTGCGCACGATGTTCCTGGCGAAAGCTTCGGCACCGAGTCGGAGCTCGTCCAAACTCTGCAAGAAGGACTGCTCGACTCCCGGCGGGACGTTGTACCTCCGGAAAATCTCCCGCAAACGCCCGAGAAGTTCGGTGAGCATCTCGGTGTATCGCGGAATGGCGGTAGCTAGTTCCTCCACATCCCGCAAGAAATTGGGCACGAAGTACGCGCCGGCGAGGCCGAGCGCCACCGCGATGATCAGGTACGTCAGAAGAATTGCGCGGGTGCGCTTCATCCTGCGGGACAAATAACTGACCAGAGGCTCAAGGACGTAGCTCAAGAACCCGCCGAGCAAAAACGGCAGTATAACGGGCCTCGCAAGGAATGTGAGAAGGGAAATCCCAGCCAAAGCGAGGACGATTCGTAAGAGTTTCTTCCACATCGTTTTTAGTCGCCTTTCACCCTGCCCGGTCTCACCGCGGCTGGCGCACGATCCAACTTCTCAAGAGGTTGAAGTTCGGTTCCGCAACATCATTGCTTTCGTATCATCCCCCGCCGGGGATATGGCCACGAAAACCGATCGTATTTGCAAGTCAAGCAGGTTGTCCAAAACCCGGCCAGGTACCAGGGCATGTGAAGACTCGGGGATGACACCCCGGCGCGATGAAGGCTGACGCCAAACCTCCGTAAGTTGAGGCCGGTCGGCCAGCCCTACCGGGCCAGCTTCGCCACCTTCCGACCCGGAGCTCCCAACAACGCTGCCGCGGCCGCGTCCATCACTACCGAGCCAGTTTTGCCACTCTTCCGACCGTCGTAGCCGCCCGCCTGAACGTATCCCTCGCCTCTCTAGCTCTCCTGGCCACCATGGTTTTGGCCTTTTCCATAGGGGATGGCTTCGACCTCATCATCGACCGGAAGAACAGGGCGACCCCGGTAGCAAGCCCGATAGAAGCACCGATTAAAAGGCCGTTCCAGAACGTCTTCCTGGTCACTGCGATACCCCCTTCGGGTCGAGCTTGAAACTACGACTTCGTTCCGCCAGCACTTCGCATCTATTGTCTGCTGTCGCGGCTGGAGGTTAGAGTCGCGTCGCGAGGCTGCGCCTCCACTCCGCCCTCGTAACCTTGCCCCGTGCTGTCGTGGGTGGAGCCGAGACTTTGGTCACCGGCCTTCATCTCCGGTCCGCCAACATAACCTTGCACCGTGTTATCACGGATAGAATCCAACTCCGTCTCATTGGGGGATTTCACCGACTCGAGGGTGGCGACACCTTCGGGATCGATGGAGTATACCCGCACGCTTTTCCCCTGCATGTGAAATTCAACGTTGCAATCCCAGCAGTAGTACTGGTCCTGACCGATCCGCCCCGTGGACCGGCTTCCGCACTTGGGACACCTCAATACAACCAACCTCCGAAGAGGATTCTTCCCGAAAAAAGCAGGAATCATAAGTCGCCAGGCGCGGTGCGAAACACAGCATGGCAGCTTCATCGTTTCCTCCTGGAGCGGAGCTCTTCCAACCTCTCCCTCAGTGTCTTCTCGAATCCTTGCGGGTCCGGCTCGTAGTACCTCGTGCCTTCGAGCTCCGCAGGGAGGTACTGCTGCGCGACGTGGTGACCGGGAAACTCGTGGGGGTAGAGATATCCGACTCCGTGACCGAGCTTCTCTGCGCCGTAATAGCCGGTTCCGCGTAAGTGAGGTGGCACCGGAAATGCGGGCTTTTCCTCCACGTCCTTCATAGCTTTGTCTATCGCCAGGTACGAGGCGTTAGATTTAGGGGCGCAGGCCAGGTACAGCGTCGCCTGAGCCAGCGGTATGCGCGCCTCCGGCATCCCTACGTGCTCCACCGTGCGAAGCGCGGCCTCCGCGAGCACCAGAGCCATGGGATCGGCGTTCCCGATATCTTCGGCGGCGGCGATTACAAGCCTTCGGGCGATGAACCTGGGGTCCTCGCCCCCTTTCAGCATTCGCGCCAGCCAGTATATCGCGGCATCGGGATCGGACCCCCTTATGCTCTTGATATACGCCGATATGACGTCGTAGTGCTGGTCGCCGGCCCGGTCGTAAAGAAGAGGGGCGGTCTGGGTCACATCTTCCGCCGTTTTCAGCGTGATCCGGATCTTTTCTAGCGGTCTCCCCGACGGCTTTGCTTCCGCCGTGCCGGCCTCAACGGTCTCCGCCCTCGTCACCGCATTTGCCGGCATCGCCGCTCCGGTCATTCCCGCCACGGCCTCGGCGCTTTGGCTGGCTACCAGCCCTTCCTCAACCCTTACCCTCTCCCCCGCGTCCACCAACGCCTCGAGAGTATTCAGGGCGATTCTGGCGTCCCCTTTGGCAAACCGGATGATGTGCTCAATGACCCCATCCTCGATGTCCAGGGCCAGGTGCCCGTAGCCCCTCTCCTCGTCGGCGATCGCCCGCTTGAGTATCGCTTCGATGTCCTGGTCCTTGAGGGACTGAAACCGGAATATCCTCGAGCGCGATATGAGGGCGGGATTCACGGCGAAAAACGGGTTCTCGGTGGTAGCTCCTATTAAAATGAAAGTTCCCCTCTCCACATGGGGTAAAAGGACATCCTGCTGAGCTTTGTTGAAACGGTGGATTTCGTCGATGAACAGGATCGTCCGCTTGCCCTTGGACTTCCAAAGGGCAGCCTCCTCGGTAGCTTTGCGGACATCAGCTACCCCCGCAGTTACCGCCGACAGCTCGACGAACCTGCTCCGGGTCATGCTCGCGATGAGCCTCCCCAGCACGGTCTTGCCGGTGCCCGGGGGACCCCAGAAGATCATCGAGATTATCCTATCTTCCTCGATGGCCCTCCGGAGCGCCCTGCCCTCCCCGACCAGCTCTTCCTGGCCGAAGAATTCCGAAAAATCCCTGGGCGCCATGCGAGCTGCGAGAGGTTCAGCCTTGCCTTGCAGGCCACCTGGGCCAGGCCTGAAATCCGTCCCCGATGCACCTTCCCGGGTCCGCCCTGCCCCGAGCGGCGCGCGAGGGTAGTCACCGTCCTCAGGCCACAACCCTTGCTGCCGGCTGCGTTCATCTTCCAACAGTTTAAGACCTCCCCATGGAACCTCTGCCAGAGGTCTGCGGAGACATCTCCCCGAGGCGGCCTAATTGTTTCTCTCCGCGACTGCCCGCAACTGGGCCGCAACCTCCGCAATAATACGAGCAGCTTCCTCCACGTCTTCGCGACTGATTTCCCGGTGGGTCACCAGCCTTACTCTGTACGGAAGGTCGGCATTGCAAAGGACACCACGCTTTTTGAGGGCCGCGACGAAACCGGGTCCGTCCACGCCTAGACCGCGAGTCCCCACCACCACCATGTTCGTCTGCACCGTTTTCATGTCGATGTAAAGGCCGGGAACCTGGCACAATCTCTCCGCAAGGATTCTCGCGTTTTCGTGGTCCTCTTTAAGTCTGTCCACCATCTTCGTGAGCGCTATTATCCCCGCCGCCGCGATTATGCCCGCCTGCCGCATCCCGCCTCCCAGTAGTTTTCTCCCCTTTCTGGCCCGCTCTACAAACTCCCTGCTCCCGGCCACCAGTGAACCGACAGGGGCGGAAAGCCCTTTGGACAGGCAGAACTGGACCGAATCACAGTACCGCGTAATCTCTTTGACGTCTAGCCCCAGTGCCACGGCGGCGTTGAACACCCGGGCACCGTCCAGGTGAACTTTCACCCCGTGTTTCGAAGCTATCTCATAGATCGCTTTCATATTCTCGATGGGAATGACGCAGCCTCCCGAGCGGTTGTGGGTGTTCTCCAGACATATCAGCGACGTCCTGGGGAAGTGGATGTTGGGCTTGCGGATGGCCTCCTCCACTTCGGCCGGGTCCATGACGCCGTACGTTCCTTTGATGGTCCTGATCTGAACCCCCGACAGCACGGCGGGAGCTCCCACCTCGTACGTGCATATGTGGGCCATGGATTCCATAATGATTTCATCGCCGCGCTGAGTATGGCTCATTATGGAGACCTGGTTGCCCATGGTACCCGAAGGCACGAACACGGCCGCTTCGAAGCCCACCATCGACGCGCCCAGCTCCTCCAGGCGGTTTACGGTTGGGTCCTCCCCGTACACATCGTCGCCGACCTCCGCCCGCAACATGGCCTCCCTCATTTCGGGGGTAGGTTTTGTAACGGTATCGGAGCGCAGATCGATGGTTTTACCGGCTTTTTCGAGAGCTTGTCCCAAATTCACCATCTCCTTGGCGTATCTCCGGGCCAGATTGGTCTGACGCGTCTTTGTCTGGCCCCCGCCGCGTCCTTCGGAGCGGCGGACGGCCCAGGCGAAAACGATCTGTCAGGCTCGGCATCAGACTAAGCTTCAGTACATAATCGTATCGCACACCGGGCCGCCAGGCCATCTTCCGAACGCCACGTCTAACAGGATTGCGTACTAGACCGTCTGCAGGTTTTCCTGCAGATCGTGCCGAGCCACGTCACCGGATGAGCACTTCCTTCCGCGTTACGGGAACAACCGCCGCCTCACCACGACGAATCCGCCGGCGTGACCGTGGATAAGCCTGGCGGATGCCGTCAGAGACGGTACCGGCGAAGAGACCGGGTTACGCGCCCTTCGACTTCAAGAAGGCCCCAAGAGCTTTATCGGACTTAGCTATGTGGTTGTACCACCAGTCCACAGACATTCGACGCCGGCCGGACCGTACCTTCCGGCTACGGGCAACCAGCATGCTCCCGGCACGACAAATGGTAAAATAGGACCCGTGCGGCACATCTCATGACCAAGACAACAGGAGGCTTTATGAATGTTCGATTCCCATACTCACAGCTTCTTTTCCAAGGACAGCCGTGGTTCTCCGGAGCTTCTCTGTGAGGCGGCCATACGGAAAGGTCTTGATGGGATAATCATCACTGACCATCTGGATTATGACTTCCCCGGGTACACCGAGTCCAGCGGCATAGATTTCGATGCTTATCTCAAGCATATCAGTAGAGTATCAGCCAAGTATGCACCCGCCCTTAAAGTCCTGAAAGGCGTGGAGGTCGGGATACAGCCCCATGTAATCGACAGAATCCTTAATCTGGTTCAAAGCTATGCGTTTGACTACGTTCTGGCTTCAGTCCATATTATCGAAGGCATCGATCCGTACCTCGGTTCGTACTATCAGGGCAAAACGAAACAGCAGGCTTACGGCCGGTACCTTGAGGAGGTCCTGTTCGCAGTCGAACGTTTCCCCGATTTCGATGCTGCAGGGCACTTCGATTACATCATCAGGTATGCCCCTTATTCTGACAGGTCTATGAGATACGTTGACCACCCGGACCTGTTCGATGCCATATTCAAGAAGCTCATCTCCACCGGCCGGGGTCTCGAGGTGAATACGGCGTCATACAGGAAAAATGGCGGCAGGTCAGGCGGTGGTAGTAGCGGCGGCGATCGCGGTTGCAGCACCGACTTCGACGTCAACATACTGAAACGCTACAAGGAGCTCGGAGGCGAGATAGTCTGCCTCGGCTCCGATTCTCACGGTCCGGACTACATCGCTTACGGGTTTGATGAGTTTGTCGAACTTCTCAAGGAATCGGGGTTTAGGTACCTCGCCCATTTCGAGGGACGAGAGCCGGTGTTTGAGGCAATTTAGATATCTACACCGGAGATCTCGAAAGCCGCTCGTGTGCTCCGCTCGTACAACGGAGTCTCGAGTGTTACAATAGCATCGGTGTTTTGCACACCATTTCATCCTCATAGGGGGAACAGGACCGTTCCGGAGGTACGGCAATGAACCGTTTTACTTGACGTTGACCGTTAAGTAAAAGTTACTTGCGGTCATACACCGCAGCCCGCTGTGAAGAGTCACTCCCGCAGCCTGTTTGTATTTTCCCGCTGCCGCGTCTTCCTCCCGAGAAACTTTCGCCCACGAGGAGACAGGGAGGGAGGAGACAGATAATGGCAGCGAGTCACGTAAGGGCAAATATATGGAAGTTATACACTTATTCATTCTTTCACCACCTCATCTTCGCCTACGTTGTGGAGCGTCTCTTCTGGGCCGAACGTGGGGTAACGGTTCAGCAGGTCGTGTTTCTCGAAATCCTCTATTCCGGCATCGTTCTAGTGCTCGAGGTCCCAACGGGAGCTCTTGCTGACCGGTTCAGCCGGAAGGTGATGATGGTTCTGAGCGCAGCATTCGCTTTCGGCGAGGTCTTCAGCCTCATCTATGCCCGCAGTTTTCCGGCTTTTGCCGGCGCCATTCTCAGTGCGGCAGTCTCCAAAGCTCTGGCGAGCGGCACCAGCAACGCGCTTGTCTACGATTCCCTGGCGATGATCCGAGACACCGAGCACTTTGAGATGGTGCTGGGTCGGATCAATTCTCTCGGGCGCATAGCCGGCGCAGTTGCAGCTCTAGCCGGGGCCGCCATCGCGTCTAACTATTCCCTCGTATCGACATACTGGTTGTCTCTCGTCAGCACCGCTTGTTCCTTTCTTGTCGCCCTTTCGCTCACGGAACCCCGGCAAAGAACGTCAGCCACGCGGCCCGCCGTGTGGTCGTACATTCGAACGGCCTACTGGTTTCTGCGGCGACGCCGGGATGTCTTGCGCGTAGTCCTCCACGGAATTCTGATTTCTTCTACGGTCGTATACGTCGACGAGTTCTGGCAGCTCTACCTGAAGGAGGTCCGCGTCGCCGTTGTCTATTTCGGTACCTTCAGCGTCGGGATATCTTTTGCGCTGTCTGCCGGCGCCCTGCTCTCGCACAAGCTCAAGCATGGCGCATCCAGCGACTACGCTTACGTAGCCTTGCTGCTGGGCTACGGCGGAGCCGTGCTAGGGGCCGGACTCATGCGCTCCGCCTTCGGGATTCCCTTCGTGTTACTGGCGTATTTCACTTCCGGCATCTATGAGCCTCTTGTCTCGGGGTATTTGCATCACCGAACTGCCTCGGAACACCGGGCCACGGTGGAATCGTTCCAGTCGCTTGCCGCACGGGCCATCACATCACTGGTGGGGTTGGGATTCGGATGGGTTGCTTCACACTCCTCCGTTTCAGCTGGCTACATCTTTCTCGGGATTACCGTGGCATGTTACGTCTTCTCCTATCTTGCGGTCAGGAAGGGTCGCGTGGAGGAGGATGATTGAGCAGCTTGGGCCTAGCTTCTTCAGTCCGGAGAGGATGGAAGTCAAGAAGGCCTTCCAGAAGATGATGATTGGCGAGCCAGGTTTTGTGATGTAAACGAATCCGGGCGGCAGCGAAGTCGTCACAGGTCGCAGGAACGCTCTTTGGAGACCTTAAGCCGGCAAACTTTTCCGGAATCCCACGCGTCTATATTAGTAAAGGGGGATCTCCCGAAGGCGTACGGTGGGAGGCGACGCGGTTGGTCCCGGCGCAAAGCGAAACCGCGCGAGGACCGGATGCTGGCTGAGCGGCCAGGTAGTCGCCCAGCCTGCGTGCCGCGGCGCAAAGCGAAATCGTACGAAGGAGTAGATACCAGAGGTGACTACATGCCCAGACAGCAGCACTGACCTTGCCCATGCCGAAAGCTTTGCGCTCGAAACACCCACGGTGAAACGGGCGATCAAAGGCGACAAAGAATCTCTTGTCGCCTGCGTTTCGGTCCTATGACCTGCAGGGATAAACCGGGTGTTACCTGGGAAGTAGACTTTCCGGTCCCGGTGTTCCCCGAAACGTCCATCCGAAAAATAGCTATCGGACGCGAGGTCACCTCGGGTGACGTCCGGATCCGCGTCGATTACATCACGCTTGCTCCCACTCAGACGGTTATCGAGTGTACCGCAAGCCCTGCCAACGGCGAAGGCACTGCGTTCTCTCCGTACAGACCCCTTTACCGGTGGTTCTTTGAGCCGATAAGCGGTGGCGAGTTCTCCGTCTTCTTTCAACCAACTCGAGCGGAAGATACTTTGAAAGGGAATCCAGTGTCTCCGCATCGCCAGCTTATCCGCCCAAGCCTCAGTATTGCTGAATCACCTCCGGATTCACCGGCGTGTGAACATGGCCTGTGAGGAGATAATCCCGGATGTTTTGCGCGGCAAGGAGTGCCATGTCCGTCCTGGTCTTTACGGTGGCGCTGCCGACGTGAGGCAAGAGCACCACGTTGGGAAGGGTGCGAAGTGGGCTGTCCATAGGGAGCGGTTCAACCTCGAAGACATCGAGACCTGCCGCCCAAATCCACCCTTCACTAAGCGCCTTGCAAAGGGCTCGTTCATCGACAACCGCTCCCCTCGCCGTGTTGATTAGCACGGCGGTGGGTTTCATCATGCGAAGCTCCCGCTCCCCGATGAAGCCCCTGGTTTCCGGCGTAAGAGGAAGATGAAGCGATACGTAGTCTGACTCGCGGAGAAGGGCCTCCTTGTCCACGTAGCGCGCCCCGATCTCCTCTTCGACCTGGGGGTTCCGCCTTTTCGAGTAATACAGCACCTTCATATCGAAGCCCCGAGCCCTCTTGGCAACAGCCTGCCCGATCCGGCCTATCCCCACGATGCCCAGGGTAGCGCCGTAAACTTCCTTTCCCGTAAGGAACATCGGCGACCACGTCTTCCACTGCCCTTTCAAGAGGAAGTCCCTGGCCTCGGGAAGCCTGCGCGCCGTGGCGAGAAGAAGCGCAAACGCCAGATCCGCCGTAGCATCCGTGAGGACGTCCGGGGTGTTCGTGACGACTATGCCACGCTCCGTGCAAGAACCCACGTCTACGTTGTCGTATCCTACCGCCATGTTGGCGACGATTTTAAGGCGCGGGGCTGCGTCCAGCAGCTCGCGGTCCACCTTCTCCGTGAGAACGCAGAGGAGCCCGTCAACCTCTTTAACTTCCCGCATCAGCACATCTCTGGGAACCGCCTCGGCCTCCTCGGACCACACAGAGACATCGAGACTCTCCATGAGGAGCGCAATGGCGGGGTCGGGGATTTTCCTGGTTATGTATACCTTAGGTCGGGTCATCGGCAAGCTCGTCCTCCAAAGTCTGTAAATAAACCTCTGAACCTACGGGGCTCGCCGTCGCGGTCCTCACCTACCACTCCACTGGTCCAACTTTGAGCTCAAGTTTGAAAGCTACAGCACAACCCTCTCAACGCCAAAACCAACCCCGCGCTGTCTCGAAGCAGCTCTTACGGTTTCAGACCCGCGCTTATCTCGTCCAGTCTCGATTTCGCTTCCGGAATCTCGGCCACGAATTTCGCCACGGTGTCACAAGGGTAGCCGGAACAGTAACCGCAATTGGGGTGCTTTTTCTCGATCGCGCACGCCCGGATGGGACACTCGCCGCACCACGCGTTCAGACGCCCCCTGATCTCGGGCAGACAGCCGTCGCACACGATCACTTCCGGGGTTATAGGCAGTCCAAGTTCTCTCGCCCATTTCTCCGCCGTTCGCTTGAGCAGGTCGTGGTCGCCGGTCTGGGTGGCGATGTACGCTGGACAGGCAGTGCACTCTATGCCGCAAAAAGCGATGATTTCCCGCTTTTCCATGGGATTTTCCCTCCTAAGTACGCATCATGGATGGAGCTTTTGGGCGACCGTGGAGCACCCCGCCTGGCAGCCTCATCCATTCAGAAGGCTTTCAAGCCAGGTAACAACGTCTCTATCCGCGATTTTCCCCTCGAACCGGCCAAGCAGCGCAGGGCCTTTAAATGCTAGGAGCGTCGGAATCGCTGTGATACCGAATCTCGATGCCAGCGACGGCTCGGCATCCACATTCACTTTGAAGAAGGAAATCTTCCCTGCAAATTCCGGTGCCACCCGGTCCAGAACCGCGCCCATCGCTTTGCACGGTCTGCACCAGGGCGCCCAGAAATCAATAACCGAAACCCGGCTGTTTTGAAGAGCTTTTGCCAGGCCGGCCTCATTAAGGTCGACGAATATCCCGGTTTCCATCAGCTTGTCTCCGCTCATTTGCCCCGTTTCCTCCCGCCCGTGTTGTTCCCGGAAGCGTTCTTGCCTACTGCATCGCGATCTGCCGGATCTTTCGCCGGACTTCCTGCCACAGTGCCAGTACCTGTTTCCTGGTAGACTCCGGGTCCCCCCGGTTATCTATCACCACATCCGACAATCTCTCTTTTTCCGGCAAGGGCATTTGCGACGATATTCTCGAGAGCGCCTCAGCTTTCGAGTATCCGTTCCGCCTGATGAGCCTCTGCATTTGGGTTTCAGGGTCCACCGACACTACCCATACCTCATCAACGAGCTTGTCCGCACCAACCTCAAACAGGAGAGGAGCATCCAGCACGACTACCTTCACGTTCAACTTCCTCCTGGAACGCCCGGCCTCTCTCTCTACGGCGCTTCTTTTCTCCCCCGCGTCTTTTATCTTCACCATGCCTTCCTGCTCCGCCACGCCTTCCATCCCTGCCACGTTCTCCTGCTCCCCTGTACCTTCCTTCCCCTCTACGGCTTCCCTCGACAGTTTCGCGAGCGTCTCTTCCACCCTGGCCATCACCAACGGGTGGATGATTGAATCGAGCTTGTCCAGTGCTTCTTTATCTCCGAATACCATACCGCCTAGTTTTCGCCTATTGATAGTCCCGTCAGGCCTGAGAATGCCCGGACCGAAGGCGTCGACAACCCGGCGCCATCCGGCGGTACCCGGTGAGACAACCTCGCGGCTCACCTCGTCGGCGTCGATAATAACCGCTCCCAGCTCCCGGAGCATCCGTGACACGGTGCTCTTCCCGCTGGCTATCCCGCCTGTCAAACCTATAACATACAGACCCAGGTATTTCATGTCGTCCTTCCGCTCCCGGTTTGTCGGGGCAAACCTGTCAATTTGGCACCTTTTCAGCCAGGAAACCTGCCAATCTGGCACCTTCCGGCCGGGAAACCTGTCAAACTGGCCAACCCGGCACCTTCAGTTACAATCATACCTCGTACCACGTCTCCCCGACCCCTATGTCCACCTCAAGCGGAACCGAGAGCTCTTTAACCTTCTCCATCTCTTCCCGAACCATCTTTTCCATGACATCCCGTTCGTCCGGGGGGATTTCGAAGATGAGCTCGTCGTGGACCTGGAGGATCATCTTCGACTTGAGTCCTTCCTTCCGAAGCCGCTCGAATATCCTCACCATCGCCAGTTTGATGATGTCCGCGGCGGAACCCTGTATGGGAGTGTTGATGGCGGTCCGCTCCGCAAATCCCCTGACAGCTCTGTTCTTCGCGTTGATATCGGGAATCGGCCGCCGGCGCCCGAAAATGGTCGTCACGTAACCGTCCTTTCTCGCCTTCTCAATCGCTTCATCCATATACTTTTTGACCATGGGGTAACGCCGGAAGTAAGCATCGATAAACTGGCGAGCTTCCTCCCTGCTTACACCCGTTTGCTTTGCCAGGCCGTAGTCGGATATCCCGTATACGACGCCGAAGTTCACCGCCTTAGCTCTGGAGCGGAGCTCGGGCGTCACATCTTCCAGCGGCACCCCGAAAATCTCCGAAGCGGTCCGCCTGTGGATGTCTTCCCTCCGGCGGAAGGCGTCGATGAGGGACGGGTCGCCCGATACGTGGGCCAGCACTCTGAGCTCGATCTGCGAGTAATCCGCGGAAAGGAGAAGGCACCCCGCTTCTGCCCTGAATATCTTCCTTATCGTCTTGCCCAGATCGCCCCTGACCGGGATGTTCTGAAGGTTCGGTTCCGAACTGGAAAGCCTGCCGGTGGCGGTTACCGTCTGGTGGAACGTGGAGTGAATCCTTCCGTCCTCGCCCACCACGTCGGGGAGAATGTCCAGATAGGTGGACTTCAGCTTCTGGTACTGCCGGTATTCCAGTATCCGCTCAGCTATCTCGTGGTGTTGCGACAGCTCCTCCAGAACCTCTGCGTCGGTGGAATACCCCGTCTTGGTCTTTTTCACTGGCGGGAGCTTTAAATCTTCAAACAGGACCTCCTGGAGCTGCTTGGGCGACCCTATGTTGAACCTCTTCCCCGCCAGCCGGTAGATGGTTTCCTCGACATCCCCTATTCTGCTCTCGAATTCCTTCGCGAGATCTCTGCCCGTCTCGAGGTCCACGCATATCCCTGAAACCTCCATCGCCGCCAGGACCTCGATGAGGGGAAATTCGATTTCGACTGCGAGCTCATAGAGCTTCTCTTCCGATAGCCGCTGCCGCAGTCTGTCTACGAGAAGCGCCGACGCAACGGCGCCGCGAGCCAGGTGAGTTCTGTGAGAAGAAACCGCGTCACGACCGTCCCTCTCCGCCTTCGGCCACTCGTAGCGGGACGGCGGGATATCCAGCGAGATTTCGTGGGCGGAGAAGTCAGCGATTTTGTACGCAGTCCTGGTGGGATCAAGGAGGTACATCGCAACCTGCGTATCGAACACTCCGCCCCGGACCTGGAAGCCCCGCTTCATGGCCAGCACGTAGAGCCACTTTATATCGTGGCCGACCTTTCGAATCGAAGCGTCTTCCAGCAAGGTTCGGAGAGAGTCGGGAAGCACGACTCCGTCCGCGGCCAGGTAAGCTTTTCTTCCGTCTGAAAGACCTACGAGACCGGGAATCCCCTTCTCCCGGTCCTCGGGCACCGAATAAACCGACAGAACACCGGACCGCCTTACCTCGTCACAGAATCTTTCCACGTCTTCGGGGGTTTTCAGCAAATGGATTTCGGGAGGTTCCTCTGCAAAAAGCGCGGGACGGAACGGCGCTCCCTCCGCCGGTTGCCTGCCCGGAGCGGGCAGTCGTCCCGGCTCCCCACCTGAACCCGGCGGCCGTCGCGCATCCAGACCCTCCACCAACCCCGGTTCCGGCCGGCCGGTGCCGCGCTCCACCAGTCCAGCTCGTCCAGAGCCATCTTGCTCCGCACTCGCCCGCTCGCGATCTAGTTGTTCCGCACCCGGCTGCGGAGCTAGCCCCGTTTCCGTACGTTGTCCCCCTACAGAGACCTGCGACTCGTGAGGACCCCGGTCCTTCGCAGACGAAGGCAGGAGCCTGAGCCTCGATATCAGCGAGTGGAATTCAAGCCGCCTGAACACCTCCGCCGCTTTCTCCGGGTCCATGCCTGCCCATTCGTACCGTCCTAGGTCCTCGTCTACCGGGGCGTCTTTTGAGATAGTGGCGAGTTCCCTGGAAAGAAAGGCCATTTCTCGCCCGTTTTTCAAGAGGGACTGCACCCTCGCCGGACCGATCTCGTCCAGGTGCTCGAAGACCCCTTCCAAGTTCGAATAACGCTTGAGGAGGTCGATAGCTGTTTTTTCCCCGATGCCTTTAACCCCCGGTATGTTGTCGCTGTGGTCGCCCGCCAGGCCCTTCATGTCGGGTATCTGCGCCGGTTCGATGCCGACCTCTTCGTGGATCCTGTCCGGATCGAACTCTCTCACATCGCTGATACCCTTTACAGGGACTACGGCGGAAACCGCAGGACATACAAGCTGCAAGCAATCCCGGTCGCCGGACAAAATCAAGACCGAGAAGCCCTCCTCAGCGGCCTTCCGGGAAAGCGTCCCGATGATATCGTCGGCCTCGTAGCCTTCTTTCTCGGCCACGGGTATTCTCAGCGCGTCGAGAACCCCACGAAGCAATGGGATTTGCGCTTTGAACTCGTCTGGCGGGGGCTTCCGCGTAGCTTTGTATTCAGCGAAGGTTTGGTGACGAAAAGTGGGCCCTGGAAGGTCGAACGCCGCGACAACGTGAGTCGGCTTTCTCTCCGCCAGAAACCTGAGAAGCATGTTTACGAACCCGTAAACGGCGTTGGTGGGAACGCCCGACTGCGTATGGAGGGCCGGAACTGCGTAAAACGCCCTTCTGGCGAGAGAATGGGTATCTACGAGGAGAATGACCTTGCGCCCTGAGCCGCCGGTGCCCACGTCACCGCCACTCACGCCACCGGCGCCTGCATCACCGGTTTCTTCGGAGTTCGGGGTCATCAGGACCCAATGCGACTTCCAATGATAGCTCAAGTGGGAGGCCCCCTTTCCGGTATGGCCTCACCCTCCTCGCGCCGGGCTGCGACCACCTTGCGGCCAGCTCGACAAGCTACGACTAGCTACGACCTCGCCGGGACCGCAGCACCACCACCGGCACACCCACTATAAGGGCGAGGACCGTCACCCACGGAAGGATCTTAGCCCCGAACACAAAGATTCCCTTCCACGCGGTGACGAATGCCCCCCAGACTTCCTTCCAGAAGCTCGACCATTGGCTAGATACCGCAATGGCCCCTTCTTCGACGAAACTCACGGACAGCGTAGACAGGGCCGACGCGCGTTCAAGGTAGTTGAGCTGTCCCTTCATTGAGTCGATGTCAGCGCGAACCCGCCATAGTTCCGCTTCCACCTGCAGGAGTTCGCCTACGGTCTTGGCCTCTCCCATTATCTGAATGAGCCGCGCTTCCTGAGCTTCCTTGGCTCTCACCCTGGCAGAAAGGTCGATATACTTTTCGGTGACATCCTGGGCCGACTCGCTCTGGTCGACGAGTCTCCCTAGAGTTCCGATATCCTGCATCGTCCTGGTAAGGTTTTCCGCCGGAACCCTCCCGACCAGGTAGGCGCTGGCGTTTCTCTTCGTCGCAGCATCCCCTGTCACAAGGGAACACGATTCCACGTACCCACCCGAACCCTCGATTATCCTGCACGCACGGTCCAGGGCGTCTCTCACGCCACCCCTTGATACTGACAGAGTCATCCTGGCGTTTCTGATTATTCTCCGCTGGGTAACCGGCATTGCCGCAGAGTAGACATCTTCGCCTTTCGCCCCAGGCGGGGGAGCTTCACCCGGTCCCGGCACGGTCGGCTGCGTTGCGCCCATGACCGTAGTAGGGGATTTCTTGGTATTATCCGCCGTTAAAGCACTCTCCGAAGTCGGGGTACCCCCGCCTTCGTCCCCGCCACCGATACCGGGCGGCGGAAGTTTGTCGGCGTCGCCAGCTCCCGGAGCACGGGTAACCCCCTTCCCCAAGCTTTCACCAACTTGATATTTCGGCAGGCCCGTCCTTTGCGCCACCAGATCTCGAATGATTCCGAATGAACCCAGAAGTATCAGCATGACAAGGGCCCCGGCGAGGGCAGGCATGGCCCAGGACAGTTTGGGATGCCTCATCCGCCCGAACCAGCGTTGCCAAAAGCTCCGGCCCGCCCCGGCACCAGCTACGGGCACCTCGTGACGGTCAGTACCAGCCACGGGAACCTCGCGATGGCCAGCCCTGGCCGGTCCCGGTGTACCTACCGGTTGCTGAGTCTGCGCAGCGACGATGGGAACCTCAGTACGGCCAGAACCGGCGGCGGACGGAACGCTCTTTCGCGCTCCTCTTATTACCATCATGATGCCTTCGTGAAGGTCAGGTGGCACATCGGCCTCGACGAGCTCCGAAAAAGCTTTACGGATGTTTGCCATCTCCCCAAGGAGCTTTCGACACGATTCGCACTCCTTGATGTGCTCTTCGACGGCCGCCCTTTCCGCGGGCGAGACCTGTCCGTCGATGTAGCACGACAGGAGCACGACAATGTCGTCACACCTCACTTGCCTTCCCTCCCTTCACCGGCGTCATGAGGTTTGACGACGCTGCCCGGAATTTGTTCCGAAGACTCTTCGTTGACCGAAGGACTCGCCGTTACCTGGCGATCTGCCGGTCCGCCCGCCGAGGCCTTCGGTCGACCCTCAAGCGGTGTTTCGGGTTCACTCCGAACCTTTTTCCAGTTCCCAGTAGGCGCCGTGGTCGCTGTGGACCCTGGGCATGGTCTTCCAGATCCGCTCAAAAGCTTTTTCAAGGCCCACCTGGCCCTGGCAAGCCTTGACTTGACGGTACCCATGGTAACGCCCGTGATCTCCGAGATTTCCTCGTAGCTTAGCCCCTTTATATGCGCGAGTACCAGCATAGTTCTGTGTTCGGGGGAAAGATCCCTGAGAACTTCGGCGATCTTTTCCATGAACACCCGGGACTCGACCTCGTCTTCGACGGAAGGGCCTTTCTGGGGAACCTGGAGAGGCACGTCCCTATCCAAATACGGCGCGTCCAGAGAATAGGACCAGCTCTTCTGTCGCTCCCTGATGGCGTCCACGCACAAGTTCACCGCTACGCGGTAAAGCCAGGTAGAAAAAGCTGAGTCGCCCCGGAAATTGGGGAGTTTCTCATAGACCCTGAGGAAAACCTCCTGGACAACGTCTCTGGCATCCTCGGGATGCAGGAGCGTACGCAGGGCGAGATTGTATACCTGCTTCTCGTACCTGGTGACGATGGCTTCGAAAGCCCCGTCATCACCTTGGGAAGCCCGTTTTACGAGTTCCAGGTCATCGGGCAAACCCACAGACTCACTCTCCTCCGGAGACTCTCCAGACATGGTTGGGCTCAGTCGCTCGGGCCCGATCTTCCCGCATCCGGCTTCTTTATCTCTAGCCCCAGCTCTTCGAGTTTCTCCCGGTCGATGGGGGCTGGCGCATCGGTCATGACGCACGTGCCGCTCGAGGTCTTAGGAAAAGCGATGACCTCCCGGATAGTTTCCGCACCGGCCATCATCATAACGAGCCGGTCCATCCCGAAGGCGATCCCTCCGTGCGGCGGCGCCCCGTATTCGAACGCCTCCAGGAGAAAACCAAACCTTTTCCTGGCCTCTTCTTCATTCAATCCCAGAACTCTAAATACCTTCTCCTGAACATCCCTTCTGTGAATACGTATGGACCCGGAAGCCAGTTCGACCCCGTTCAGGACCACGTCGTAAGACCGGGCGCGGATAGCTCCCCGGTCGGTTCGGGCGAGCTCCTCGAACCGCTCCAGATCCTCCGGGACCGGACTGGTGAACGGGTGATGCGCCGCTTCCCACTCTCCCGTATCCTCGTTGACTTTGAGGAGCGGAAACTCCGTGACCCATAAGAAGGCGCTCGACTCTTTTGGGATCATCCCGAGCATGCGACCGAGATCCAGCCTCATCTTGCCCAGTGCTTCGCAAGCTGGCACGTCTTCGCCAGCTACGCACAGGACCAGATCGCCGGTGACGGCGCCGGACATCTCCCTCACTCGCTCGAGCTCGCTCTCCGACAGGAATTTCCGGGCCGGCGACCTCACCTCTCCGTCAAGATATGCCAGGGTGATGAGGCCCTTTGCCCCGTATTCCTTGGCCTTTTCAACCAGAGCATCGACCTGGCTTCTGGACATCCCCGCCTGTCCCGCCGCGACGAGAGCCTTGACACGTCCGCCGCGCCCGAGGACGTCAGCTACCACCTTGAATTGGGTGCCTCGAAAAGCTTCGGTGACGTCATGTATCTCCATGCCGAACCTGATGTCGGGCTTATCTGTTCCGTAGCGAGCCATAGCTTCCCGGTAGGTTGTGCGCGGGAATGGGACGGGAAGGGTCACCCCTAAAACGGTCTCCCACATATATCCCAATAGCCCCTCGACCAGCGAGAACACTTCCTCCTCGCCGGCGAAGGACATTTCTATGTCTATTTGAGTGAACTCCGGCTGCCTGTCAGCTCGTAGGTCCTCGTCCCGGAAACACCTGTTGATCTGGAAGTACTTGTCCACCCCTGCGACCATCAGAAGCTGTTTGAATAGTTGGGGCGACTGGGCCAGGGCGAAGAACTTTCCCGGTGCGTTCCTCACGGGAACCACGTAGTCGCGGGCACCTTCCGGCGTGCTCCTGGTCATCATAGGGGTTTCTATCTCCCAGAAACCGAGGCTGGAAAGGTAGTCCCGCACGGCCTTCACGGCGCGGTGCCGGAGTTCGAGGTTTCGCAACATGGGGTACCGGCGAAGATCGAGGTACCTGTACTTGAGCCTGAGATTCTCGTCGGCATTGGCGTTATCCTGGATATAGAAGGGAGGCGTCTTCGCAGTGTTCAAAATGTGAATTCGGACGGCCTCCACCTCGATTTCACCGGTGGGAAGGGCGGGATTGACGTTCTCCGGCGACCTCCTGGTAACCGTTCCCTCTATAGCTACTACGTATTCGGACCTAAGGAGTTCGGCGGCGGAAAATGCTTGAGCACCCCTATCGCGGGAGCTCACTACCTGAACGATTCCGGTCCTGTCGGCCAGATCGATGAATATGAGTTCCCCGAGGTCCCTTCGCCTCCGGACCCAGCCCATGAGCACTACGGACTTCCCGGCGTCCTCGACACGCAACTCACCGCAATAATGGGTCCTCCTTAAGTCACCCAGGTCTTCGAGGGCAAGTCGAGCTTCAGTTCGCGGCTCGCCGATCTGTTCCACTTTCCCGCTCCCGGGGCTCTGTTCGATTCTCTCGCCCATGTCGATCCCCCTGTTCCGAGCATCTATACATGCACGTCTTAACGTTGACGTAGAGACAGCATTTCTTCTTCCATTCTTTCGAGCCGTACTTCCCTCTGCCATCCCTCGTCCATCGACCGGACGGTCGCGACTCCCCTCGCTGCCTCTTCGGGGCCGAGGAGTACTGCGTAGCGAGCTTCATACCGTGACGCCTGCTTCATCTGAGCTTTCAAGCTGCGCCCGAGCTGGTCGAAGTCAGCTCTAACCCCTGCTGCCCGCAGCCGGTTGGCGATTTCCAGGGCGCCACACGCGAGAGCGTCATCCACGTAGCATACGAAACAGTCCAGCCTTTCCCAACCCTGCGGTGGGTTCTTTCCTTTTTCCACGGCCATGAGCAGCCTTTCGAGTCCTATGGCAAATCCTACACCAGGAACGGATGGACCACCCAGCGCCTCGACCAATCCGTCGTATCGACCCCCACCCAGGATGGCGTCCTGGGCACCCAGCGGGGGCCATTTAACCTCAAACACGGTCCGGGTGTAGTAATCCAACCCTCTGACCAGTGACGGGTCTATCCGGTAAGTCATCCCCATGCCGGTTAGGAGCTTCCCGAGCGTCTCAAAATGCTCTTTGCACCCGGCGCAAAGGTAATCGAACATCGATGGAGCTCCGGCCAGAATCGCCCGGCATGTTTCGTTCTTGCAGTCCAGCACACGAAGGGGATTTCTTCCGAGCCTCCTCCGGCAGTCGTCGCATAGGTCAGCTTCGCGGGCTCCGAGATACTCCGTAAGGGCCTTACGGTACCCTTCTCTGCATCCGGGACATCCTATGCTGTTCAGGTGCAGCGTCGTCTCGGTGAGCCCCAGGGTGTTGCAGATTTCGATGGCGAGGAAAATCACTTCGGCATCGCACAGAGGAGAAGAAGAGCCCAGAAGCTCGGCCCCATACTGCACAAACTCTCGATATCGCCCTGCCTGGGGCTTTTCGTAGCGGAACATCGGTCCTATGTAATAGACCTTGACCGGTTGAGGTCCGGAATGAAGCCCGTTCTCGATATATGCGCGGCCGACGGGAGCTGTCCCTTCCGGTCTCAGCGTAAGGCTTCTACCGGCCCTGTCTTTAAACGTGTACATCTCCTTCTCCACGATATCGGTGGTCTCGCCGACGGTGCGGGTGAAAAGCTCGGTGTGCTCGAAAATGGGAGTACGGATTTCCCGGTAATTGAACCGTTCCGAAATATCTCGAAGGACTTTCTCGACTTGAAGCCACTTGCCGGTTTCCGCAGGAAGCCGGTCTTCCGTACCTTTGGGACGTGAGATCATCGCGCTCACCTCCGAGCTTTCTTTAGCTTGTCGCACCGGGCCCTAGCAGGTCACCGCCAGGTCCGTCGTCCGCACTTCACGAACCACCGCAGCTGCCCGGCCAGTGATATGTTTTCCGCCACGTGCGCATCGTGCGTTCATACCACTAGCCGCAGGCCGCCAGGCGCTACCCGCCTCCAGGCGAGGCCGGGTCTACCTCTAGAAATTCAGACAAAGGCTTAAACGAACGGGTTATGCACCTTCTCGTGTCCGATGGTGGTGGTCTCTCCGTGCCCAGGATAGACCACCGTGTCATCGGGAAGCAGGAAGAGTTTCCCCGCAATGCTGTCCCGGAGGTCGGTCAGGCTGCCGCCGGGAAGGTCGGTCCGCCCGACTCCCTCGAGGAACAGAGTGTCTCCGGAAAACAGGGTGCCTTGGCGGTAGAGGCATATGCTGCCCGGGGTGTGTCCGGGGGTTTCGAGAACCTTGAAGAGAAGCTCCCCTACCTTCACCAGGTCGGATTCATTGAGGACACCGTCCGGGCGGATTCCCGCTGCGTTCTTCGAGTTCATACGCGGCCTAATCCAATCGGGGTTCTCCAAAAGTCCGGCATCGCCCCTCCCTACCAGGACCTCCGCGCCTGTCTTCTCCTTGAGTTCCGCAACCGCCCCCGTATGGTCAAAGTGCGCGTGGGTGAGGACGATCTTCTCCACGTTAGCTCCTTCTTTTCTCAAGGCGTCCAGGATCACCCCGGCATCCCCGCCGGGATCGATCACCATGCAGGACCCGGATCTTTCGTCCACCACCACGTAGCAGTTGGTCTCAATTGGACCTACCGTTAGAGAAACGATCTTCATTTGAACACCTCTCCCCGATGGCCGGCGACCAGGGGCATCGCCTTCACGTAACCGCAGGGTGACTGCCGGGAAGCACTCCGACGCCGAGTCTAAAACTCTTTCTTACTTGAGATGAGGATGGTTACCGGCCCGTCGTTGACGAGCTCGACCTTCATGTGAGCTCCGAACTCCCCCGTCTTCGTAGGCACGCCACGCCGCCTGAGCTCCTCGACGAAAGCTTCGTAGAGCTCCCTGCCCTTTACAGGCTCCATCGCCATGTCAAACCCGGGCCGCTTCCCCTTCTTCAGGTCACCGAAGAGAGTAAACTGGGAAACAACCAGAGCTTCGCCGCCCACATCCAGCAGGGACAGGTTCATTTTGCCTTGGGCGTCCGGGAAAACCCTGAGGCCGGCGACTTTCTCCGCCATGTACCTGACGTCTTCCCGGGTATCCTCTTTGCCCACTCCCAGAAGTATAAGAGCGCCCGGGCCTGTGGCCGCTACTTCCCTGGTGTCC
>DYEQ01000016.1 GCA_020725645.1 Candidatus Fermentithermobacillaceae bacterium
GTGCGGCCTCACCTTGCCACGAAGTGGGACGTTTCTCCGGACGGCCTCAAGTACACCTTCTACCTTCGGCAGGGGGTCAAGTTCCACAACGGGGAGGAACTCACTGCCGAGGACGTAGAGTTCTCCATGAAGAGGTTGCTCACGATCGGTGAGGGGTTTGCGTACCTCTTCAAGAACGTCGCCAGCGCGAAGGCAGTCGACAGGTACACGGTTGAGTTCACGCTGAAAGAACCCTTCGGCCCGTTCGTGAAGGCCCTCGTCAGGTTCTACGTTCTAAACAAGAAAGAGGTGCTCAGTCACCTCAAGAAGCCGGGCCAGTACGGCGAGATGGGCGACTACGGCAAGGAGTGGTTGCTGACCCATGACGCCGGTAGCGGCCCGTACAAGGTCAAGGAAATGAAGATGGAGGAATACCTGCTGGCAGAAAAGTTCGACGAATGGTGGGGCGGCTGGGACAAGGACGCGCCCGTCTACTTCAAGGAGATTGCCGCTCCTGACCCGGTGACCATAAGGACACTGATGGCGCGCCGGGAGCACGAGCTGACGGACGAGTTCCAGCCGGAGGAGAACCTGGCGGCGCTGGAGAAGATACAAGGTGTTCAGACAGCTGGCTTTTTCAACGGGAACAACCTCAACATCATGCTGCATACCAAGAAGCCGCCCACCGACGACATTCACTTCCGCAGGGCACTGGCTTACTGCCTGGACTACGAAACGGTGGTCACGAAGATTTGGCCCAGCTGCAAGCAAGCGCGGGGCCCGGTGCCGCATAACCTGCCAGGCCATAATCCTGATGTGTATCAGTTCAAGCGGGATCTGCAGAAGGCCAAGGAGGAGTTGCAGAAGTCCAAGTATTACGGTCAGCTCGACAAGTACCCTGTCACCTTGTCCTGGTGCGCTGAGGTCCCCCTTGAGGAGAAGCTGGCACTGCTGTTCCAGGCGAACGCCGCGGAACTTGGCATCAAGGTGGAGGTCACGAAGAAGCCGTTCGGTGCCATGATCGCCGATGCCCAGTCGCCGGAAACGACACCCAACGCGTCGATCGTTTACGTCGCCCCGCACTATCCGGAGGCGGGATCTATACTCACCTCCCGGTACCATTCCAGCACCTGCGGTTCCTGGGAGCAGTGTGAGTGGCTACAGAACAAGGAGATCGACGCCATGATCGAACAGGCCCTGAGCACAGTCGACGAGCAGAAGAGGTTCGAGCTATACTACAAGATCCAGGAAAAGATAGTCGAGTTGTGTCCCACCATTTGGGTGCTGGACCAGTTCGAGAAGCGTGCGTACCAGGCGGGCTACGTCTACTGGCCGGCGGGTGAAGCGGGTAAGGCGGGGAAGACCATCCTCCCCGTGATGGGGTACGGAGTATACGCACACGATTTCCGGGTGTATCCGGAGAAGAAGATGGAGTTGCTCAAGACCTCTAAGTGACAGGCATCCACGCCGGGCGGCCGGCCAACGGTCGCGTGAGCATTTACCGTTTGGCCGTGCTGTTACCGGGGCGGTAGTGGGGCGGCGGGCCTGCTTCCTTGAGCAGGAGCAGGCCCGCCCACGCCAAAGACAGGTGGGGAGGTCATGCCGTGGGTCTGGGAAGGTTCATAGTGCGTAGGCTGGCGCTTTCCCTGCTGGTCCTGGCCGGGCTCTCGGTATTGATTTTTCTAATAGCCCGGGTCGTGCCCGGCGATCCGGCCAGGCAGGCACTAGGGCCGCGGGCCCCCGAGTGGGCGGTAGAGAACCTGCGTAAAGAAATGAATCTGGACAAGCCCCTGCACGTGCAGTACTACCTCTGGGTGAAGGGCCTCCTGCAAGGCGATTTGGGAAAGTCGCTGCTCACCCGGCGACCGGTGGTAGACGATATCAAGGAGTTTCTGCCGGCCACATGTGAAATCGTGGTCTTCTCCGCCCTGGTAATGGCGATAGGGGGAATCCTCCTTGGAGTCCTGTCGGCCAGTTATCCGAATTCCTGGTTCGACAACCTTGTCCGGGTGGTCGCCTACCTGGGTATTGTTACGCCTTCCTTCGTTTGGGCTGTCGTTTTCGTCCTCATATTCGGGTACATTTGGCCCATCCTGCCGGTCGTCGGGCGACTCGAGATGGGCGTGGAAGCACCTCCTGTGTTTACAGGGTTCCTCCTGCTGGACAGCCTGATTTTCGGGAAGTATGAGGCTTTTGGGGACGCGCTCAGGCATCTAATTCTCCCGAGCGTGGCCCTGGCGTTGGGTGGCATGGCCCAGGCTGCCCGCATCACACGGTCCAGCCTGATGGAGAACATGGGTAGGGACTATGCCCTGGCTCAGGTGGCGTACGGGATCCCCTGGCGGGTAATCCTCACGAAGTACCTGCTCAAGCCCTCTCTCATTCCGACTGTATCTGTCATGGCCTTGGACATCGCTGCCCTGTTCGCCAACGCTTTTCTGGTAGAGCTGGTCTTCAATTACCCCGGCATTTCCGGATACGGAATCCGGGCTATGCTGAACAAGGACCTCAATGCGATCACGGGAGTGATCATGGTCCTGGGGGTCATTTTCACGGCCGTAAACATCATTGTGGACCTGGTGGTAGCTTACCTGGATCCGCGAGTGCGGTTGCTTGGGGGGAGTCAGGGTGGTTAAGGGGACCAGTTGGCAGGAGCGGCTTGGGCGGGCATGGTACGGGTTCTCGCGCAACCGCCTTTCGGTGGTAGGGCTCGTGTTAGTGGTCGGTATCGTCCTTTTGGCATTGCTGGCACCACTGGTGGTTCCCTACCCTGAACACGCTGGTGCCTTTGTGGACTACGCCAACGCCAACTTGCCACCCTCGCGGGCCCACTTATTCGGAACCGACGTGTTCGGCCGGGACATCCTGAGCCGGGTCATCTTCGCGTTCCGCGGTGCGCTGATCATGGCCATCGGGGTGCTGGTGGCGGTGGTTCCCCTGGGGTCGTTCCTGGGCCTCGTAGCAGGCTACTATAAGGGCACCCGGCTGGAAACGTTCATCATGAGGCTTACCGACGTGTTTCTGGCCTTGCCGCCACTCATCCTCGCTCTGGCGATATGCGCTGTATTGCGCCCAACGCTGTTCAACTCCATGATGGCCGTCTGCGTTTCCTGGTGGCCCTGGTACACCCGCCTCGTGTACGGGATGGCCAGTTCGGTGCGCAACGAGTTCTACGTCCAGGCAGCGGAAGTGACGGGAGCAAGTAAGGGTCACATTCTTTTCCGGGAGATACTGCCCAATTGCCTGGCCCCCATTTTCACCAAAATGGCGCTGGACGTGGGCTGGGTCATCCTGGTGGGGGCCGGGTTGAGCTTCGTCGGCCTGGGCGAGCAGCCGCCCACCCCGGCGCTGGGCACTATGGTATCGGACGGCGCCAAGTACTTGCCTCACCTCTGGTGGAATTCCGTTTTTCCAGCCGTCGCCATCATGGTCATGGTACTGAGTTTCAACCTGTTTGGGGACGGCGTGCGCGACATGCTTGCCAGAGAGGAGGCATGAGCATGGAGTCTGGCGCTCTGGTCGAGATCAGGGACCTGGCCGTTTGGTACCGCGTTTACGGCGGCTTGCTGAAGGTCCTGGACGGTGTCAACTTGACGGTGGCAAGTGGTCAGAGAGTAGGGATTGTCGGTGAGACCGGCTGCGGAAAGACCACTACCATGAAAGCCATACTGAGGATTCTCCCAAGGAATGCTGTTCTCCCCCGGGGGGAAGTAATGTTCCAGGGCCGCAAGGTGTTGGGGATGCGAGGCCGTGAGTTACAGGAACTGAGGGGGCAGGGTGTCGCCATGATATTCCAGGACCCCACGGCCGCGCTGAATCCTGTTTTCACGGTCGGACAGCAGATCATGGAGGTGATTAAGTACGCTCGCGCCGGTGGCGGACCAAGGGAAAGAAGGTTGATGGCTCTCTCGGCTCTCAAAGAGGCTGCCCTCCCCGACCCGGAGCGCATCATGGAGAACTACCCGTTTCAGCTATCCGGGGGCATGCGGCAACGGGTGTGTATCGCCATGGCTCTCGCTACAGCACGGACTCTCCTCATCGCCGACGAACCCACGACGAATCTGGACGTCACCATACAGGATCAGGTCCTCCGACTCATGAGGCGACTGGTGCAAGAAAAGGGGACCTCCTTGATTCTGATAACACATTCTCTGGGGGTAGCACGGGAGATGACCGACCTGGTGTACGTCATGTACGCCGGCACGATGGTCGAGGTCGCTCCCACGGATGAACTGTTCGAGAGCCCGCTGCATCCGTATACGGTCGGGCTGCTCCGCTCCATTCCGAAACTGACCGGCGGCGGGATCGCTGAGGGTGTCCCGGGTCGCATCCCCAACTACGCGGACCCTCCAGCCGGGTGTCGTTTTGCGCCGCGGTGCTCGCGGGCCATGGCCATATGCTCTGAGCGCAAGCCTGAGTTCTTCGACACGGGCGGGGTCGGCCATCGGGTCGCCTGCTGGTTGTTCGCCGCTGGGGGTGGGGCAGTTGTCTGAGGAAGTACTGCTGGAGGTAAAGGACCTCAAAAAGTATTTCCCCACGCGATGGAAGGGAGTTTACGTCCGAGCAGTAGATGGGGTTAGCTTTCGGTTGAAGCGTGGTGAAGTACTCGGTTTGGTGGGCGAGTCGGGGTCCGGTAAGAGTACCACTGCGTACACCGTCCTTGGAGTATACCAGCCCACAGCAGGGCAGGTGCTCTTCAAGGGGAAAGACATTTCCACGGGATTGGCCCGGCGCCCGCTGGCAGTAAAGAAGGACATCCAGATTGTGTTCCAGGACCCGGGAACCTCCTTGAATCCAAGCCGTACCGTTGGCCAAATCCTGGGTTTGCCTCTGGCGGTGCACCGCATAGGCAGCGGGGGCGATCGTCAGCAACGTATTTCCGATCTGCTGCGGCTGGTGGAATTACCTCCCGATTTCATGTATAAGTACCCGCGGTCCATCGGGGGAGGGGAAAGGCAGATGGTGGCCATAGCGAGGGCGCTGGCCACCAACCCCAGCCTGGTGGTGCTTGATGAGCCCAC
>DYEQ01000017.1 GCA_020725645.1 Candidatus Fermentithermobacillaceae bacterium
CGGGAAATTGAGCTGAAGGGGGGACGAATCGAAGCAGTATGATACCCGGAACATCCTGAGACGCTTTGGAAGTTTCAGGGTAGTTTCCAGCAGTCGTTGTAAGGCTCGCGCAACTCCGTTCCGCGAAAGTCCGTTGAAGGACGGTGCAATTGATCAGACCATCAGAGTATGCACGGAAGCATTGGAAGAAAAGCGCGGGAACAAAATCATGCGAAGAACTGGTGCTTGAGGAGGCAGTTTATCGATGGAACTGTTCAGCGAAATATTCGGTCGGACGAAACCGATCATCGGGATGGCGCACTTTCCGCCTCTCCCTGGCAGTCCTGGTTACGACAGGAGCAAGGGGATTCGTGGAATAGTGGAATCGGTCCGCCGCGATATCCTCGCACTGCAGGAAGGCGGCGTTGACGGCGTACTTTTCGCAAACGAGGGAGACCTCCCGTACGTGACGATTGTCGGACCGGAGGTTCCTGCGGTAATGGCGGCCGTGATCGGCGAGCTTAAGCGAGACCTGCGGGTTCCCTATGGGGTCGATATACTGTGGGACCCCAAGGCGACGTTGGCCCTGGCCGTTGCCACGGGAGCTTCCTTCGTCCGGGAGGTGTTCACCGGGCTTTGGGCGGGAGACCTGGGCTTGTGGAACACTTCGGCCGGGGAGACCTTGAGGTATAGGTCCATGATTGGTGCCGAGCACGTGAAACTATTTTTCAACATAAACGCGGAGTTTACGGGAAATCTCGATGGGCGGAGCATCGAAATGGTCGCTCGAAGCGTGGTGTTTTCCTCCAAGCCGGATGCCCTTTGCATCTCGGGAGCTCTTACCGGTCAAGCTGTGGACCTCTCGGACTTGAAGCGAGTCAAAGAGACCGTGGGAGATGTTCCCGTTATAGCCAACACGGGTGTCACCGCCGACACAGTCGGGACGATCTTAAAGATTGCTGATGCGGCTATAGTCGGTACCTCGCTTAAAGTGGACGGACGCACTTTCAATCCGGTCGACGTTCAGAGGGTACGGCAGCTCATAAAACTCGCCGATGAAGTTCGGGGCGAAGCGTCTACCTAGGAGCTGTGAGATGGAAGGTCGGGCACAACAGCGCCGGGGCCCATGTTCCCCAGGGCCGAGCGTGTCACTAGGTGGGGCAGGAAAGGCTACGGAGACTCCTGCCGGGCTTCTGTCGTGCATCAAACATGAGTTTGTGGGGGATTAACCGATGGCGATCTCGAGAGAAGAGCGAGAAGGGCGTCTAGCCGAGCTCCTGAGGGAGCTCACTGCAATACCCGGTCCGTCCGGGTACGAGGACGCGATTGCGGACCGGGTGAGCCGGTGTCTCGAGCCGTACGCGTCTTCCATAGCCGTAGATGGGCTTGGGAACGTAGTGGCAAAGATACGGTCAGGTGCACCGGCGGGCGAAGAGCACAGGTCCTGGCGCCTGATGATTTTCGCCCACATGGACGAGATCGGATTCGTAGTTAGAACGATTGAGCCTGATGGGTACCTCAGGATCGTAAGGGTAGGCGGGGTCTCGGAAAGCGCTATGGCGTCGCAGAGGGTTCTGGTGAGAGTTGATGCCGCTGTGAGGAGGGCCGGAGCAGAAACCCGGACGGGCAGTTCAGCAAGGAGCGGTGAGACCTGGGTGCCGGGGGTTATCGGGACAAAGAGCCACCATTATGTGAGCCCTGAAGAGAAGCACCGTGTCGTGCCGGTGGAAAGCGCCTATGTGGATATAGGGTGCGAAACTGAAGAAGAAGTGCGCAATATGGGTATCCATGAAGGCTCGCCTATAGTATACTCACGGAGCTTTATCAGAAACCGCAGCCGTGTCTACGCCAACTCTTTGGACAACAGGGGAGGCCTCGCCGTGCTGCTGGAAGCGGCGAGGATTATTGCAGAACGGGTGCCGGCTGCTCGCGGGCAGAACGAGCCGGAAGTCTGGGTCGTCGCCTCTGTGCAGGAGGAATTCAACGTTCGGGGCGTAGTGCCCGCGGTTGCACAGGTGGCTCCGGATATCGCCATTTGCCTTGACATCGCCATCGCCTGCGATACCCCCGATCTTAGAGGCTACTCTCGCGTTGCGTTGGGACACGGGCCCGTTCTCAACTACTTCAGTTTCCACGGGCGTGGAACCTTGGGCGGGCTCATTCCGAATCCCCGGCTCGCAGCGTGGATCGAGGAGCTTGCAGTCTCAAAAGACATCTCTCTGCAAAGAAACGTGTTCTTCGGCGGGCTGACCGACGCTTCTTTCGCACAGCTTATGGACCGGGGAATTCCCATGGTGGACCTGGCTTTCCCGGTCAGGTACACGCATTCCCCGGTGGAGGAGTGCGACCTCAGGGATTTGTCCGGACTGGTGGATCTGCTGGTGCTTATAGCTTCTGTGCAGAAAAAACCCGATCTCCGGCGGGGCACTACACCACGGTTTGAAGAGATACAGTAGGAGAGTGGTGAATCGACTTGTTCCGTGAGGTGAAACCCCGATCCGGCGTGGAGGTCCCAGTGAGATTCAGGAGGGTCAAGTAGCAGGCCAAAGCCAGTGAAATGATTACCGGCGCCGAAGAAGATGCGCGAGCAAGGTAGCGAGAGTCAAGCCTTCAGCAAAAGGGGGGAGGCATTATCAAACGGATCATAGTCGCCTGCGGGACAGCTATAGCTACGTCCACGCACGTTGCATCTAGAATCAAGAAAGCTCTTGACGATCGAAACCTGAAGGTTCCGATTTTGCAATGTAGGGTGTCTGAGATTGAGGGTCTCGCGCGGGAAAGCGATGTGGTGGTTTCCACCACTCAAGTCCCCTCGACCGTGCGGGCGAAGGTCGTCAGCGGCCTGCCGATCTTGCTGGGAAGGGGCGATAAGGAGGTGATTGAGGAGATCATCAGATTTGTCTCGGAGGAGTAAGCAGCTTACCTGAAGAGAGTGAGGAAGTCGGACGGAAGACGTTGGACAGAAGACAAAGGTGCCGAACTGCAGGAAGGTTTGATGGACGGTACGGGATTGTGAACCTGAGTTTCCAGGTTCAGAGGTTCCGGACAGAAGCGGAACAAGAACGAAGAATCAAAAGGAGGGGAAAACCGTGCTAGCTTCGGTCGTGAGTTTTCTCACGGGCCTGGGGCCCACCGTGATGCTTCCGATTCTGATCCTGATTCTCGGGCTTATACTGGGCCAGAAGATCTCGGAAGCTTTGAGGTCAGCTCTTACTATCGGTGTAGGATTCGTCGGTCTTAATCTCGTAATAGGCCTGCTCATAGGCGCGCTGGCCCC
>DYEQ01000084.1 GCA_020725645.1 Candidatus Fermentithermobacillaceae bacterium
ACACTATGGCACTATCTGACCATGATCCTCCGTTGCAACTTTACCCCGGCATCGAAGTGGGCGCGGGCGGTGAACTTCTGGCGGGCGGAGTAAGGGCGCGCGATTTAGCCAGGACATTTGGAACACCTCTCTACGTGTATGTAGAAGACGCTATCCGCTGGAAGGCCCGGGAGTACCTTAAGGAATTGCGGCGCGTTACGGCTCGAGCTAACGTGGCGTACGCCGGCAAAGCTTACCTTTCTTTCAGGATGGCTCAAGTTGCCGAGGAAGAAGGACTGTGGCTGGATGTAGCTTCGGGGGGTGAGTTCTTCCTCGCGATGAAAGCTGGCTTTCCTCCGGACCGCATCGTGCTTCACGGCAACAACAAAAGCCCGGAAGAGCTGAAAATGGCGATTAGGAACGGCGTGGGAAGGGTCGTCGCGGACAGCTTAGCTGAAATCAAACGAATCCAGGAGATCGCCTCTGCTCTGGGACGGACCCAGGCAGTGCTCATACGAGTCGCCCCGGGAATCGATCCTCACACCCATAAGGCCCTAGCTACCGGGCGAATCGATTCTAAGTTCGGCATCCCGGTTTACCGGGGTGCTCACATCGAAGCCGCTCGTCTGGCCTTAAAGATGAAAAACGTCGGGTTCATGGGTTTTCACTGTCATGTCGGTTCCCAGATCTTCGAGAAAAGGTGGTTTGAACTGGCGGGGAAGACCATGGCTGCGATTTATGAGGATTGCCTCGAGGCCACTGGCGTCTTTCCGGAAGAGTGCGATATGGGAGGAGGGCTGGGTGTAGCGTACGTTCCCGAGGACAAGGAACTCTCCGTGAAGGAATACTGCGAGGCACTGGTAGGATCTTTCCAGGAGCGTTTGAGTAACCGCGGATTACCCTTGCCCCGAATCTTCGTTGAGCCGGGGAGGTCTATAGTAGCTCAGGCGGGGATAACTCTGTACAAGGTAGGGACCGTAAAAAGACTTCCGTCAGGCCAAAAACTTTTGGCCGTCGACGGAGGCATGGCCGATAATCCCCGGCCCATGCTCTATTCAGCCAAGTATCGGTGCTTTCTTGCGCGCCAGGCCCGGGAAGGTCAGCTGTCCTACAGGATAGTGGGGAAGAACTGCGAAGAGGGTGATACTCTCATAGAAGAAGCGTGTCTCCCCATGGTGAGGACCGGGGACATCCTCGCGGTCATGGTAACCGGTGCCTATCACTACTCCATGTCCTCTAACTACAATGCGCTTCTGAGGCCTGGTGTGGTACACGTTTACGAGGGGAGAGCTTTTCCGGTGGTGCGCAGGCAGACGTACAGGGACCTCCTTGACGAGCAGATCGAAGGGGCGGATCGTCTCGCCATCGCCTCCAATATGGGCACGTTTTGAACGTCTTCGGGCCGTCTCGAGGGTTTGCGCCAGGTACCACGGGTTGGGTATAATCGTGACACACACGGCAAAGGATTCCAGAAGGAACTCCAGGCTCCGGATTTCGTCAATATACCTCGGAGGCGATGAACGATGAAAAGGAAGGCTCTATGGCTTTCGCCGGTTTTGGTTCTGTGTTTCCTGGTTTCTCTCTCGGCATGTGCGCCTAAGGACCTTGCCACTTTAAGCGGGGCGAGCAAAGGGAAGATTTCGGTGGGCGACAGGTGGGGGAACAGCGTCGTGGTCCCCGAGCCTCAAGAGCTCCTGAAGGCTTTGAAAGCCGCCAAACCC
>DYEQ01000018.1 GCA_020725645.1 Candidatus Fermentithermobacillaceae bacterium
AGCGGCTTCCCATGGAAGTTCTTCAGCCCGCCCGGAGACGCCACCATAGCTGTGAGCGAAGATATTCGCCGGTACATAGACAGAGAGTTCGGAATACCCGCCGAATCCACGGTGGTAATACCCAACGGTATCGACACCGCCTTCTTTCACCCTCCTTCCGCCGAGGAAGTGGAAGCTTCGAGGAATTTACTCGGCCTTTCGGCTGCGGATGGGCCAGTGTTTTCCTATGCTTCGCGACTCACCCCGGAGCTTGCAGCAGCGGCCGTAGCTACCATCCAGGCCGTGGGCATTTTGGCGAAAGGAGTTCCCGGGATCAGCTTGCTGGTGGCGGGCGACGGAGCACATCTTCCGGCGGTGGAAGCGGAAGCTACCAAAATCAACTCCAGCCTGGGTCGAAAAGCTGTACATGTCCTCGGGTTAGTCGAGAATATGCCCCCGGTTTACTGGGCATCCACCCTGGTAGTCGGGATGTCCAGAGTAGCTTTGGAAGCGATGGCGTGCGCCAAGCCCGTCATCATAGCTGGTCCCGGGGGCGTCACCGGGCCCGTAGAAGACAAAACCCTCCCCTTCCTTGCGTCGAGGAATTTCACCTCTAGAGACGCGCCAGAAGCCCTGAGCGCTTCGTCCATTGCGACCCACGTTCAGATGGTGCTGAACGACCCCGCCCGTGCAGAGCATCTCGGGCGTTACGGAAGAGACCTCGTCGTCCGCAGCTATTCCGTCGATTCCATGGTAGCTCAAACGGAATCTGTTTACGAAAACCTCCTGCATAGGTACCATTTTGGCCAGTAGCTGCACGCGCCGTGCCCGGCACTTGATTCCTAATCCTCCGCCATTGCACCATTAATGTTCCGGTCCTCCGCCTTTTGTGAATGTCCCTTCCCTCCATCCGGCAAAGCTTCACCCGGGGGTGGAATGGATGAATCCACTAGATAACTTCAGGTCCGTTAGCAAATTCGCCGGTGATTGCGTCGCCGCCCGCAGCGACCCCGATGAATCCCGTTCATCGCAGAAGCAGTCGAGGGTGGTCGTGGTGGGTTCTGGCCTGGTCGGTTCCACTTACGCTTATACCCTTCTCGTTGAAGAAGTCGCGGACGAGATATGCCTTGTCGACGCGGCTAGAGAAAAAGCTTTCGGTCAAGCTCTCGACCTGGGGCATGCCGTTCCCTTCGCCAGAAAGGCGAGGGTCTGGGCAGGGACTATCGATGACGCCGAAAGCGCCGATATAGTCGTCATCGCCGCAGGCGCATCCCAGAAGCCCGGACAAACCCGGATGGACCTTCTTCGGGAAAACTCGAAGATCGTATGGGAGATTTCCCGGAAGGTGGGTCGTTTGAACCCCCGCGTCATACTGCTGGTGGTGACGAATCCCGTGGACGTCATGAGCTATGTGGCATGGAAAGCTTCGGGACTCCCATCGAATCAGGTGATGGGTTCCGGCACCCTCCTCGACACCGCCAGGTTGAGATGGAGCATCGCCGGGGAACTGGACATCGACCCCAAAAGCGTTCACGTCCACGTCGTCGGCGAACACGGCGACTCGGAGACGGTGGCATGGAGCCTCGGCAATGTCGCGGGAATCCCTCTCAACTCATTTCCCCGCCTGACTGAGGAGAAGCGCCGCGAACTTTTCGAACAAGTACGGAACGCGGCATACCACATCATAGACACCAAAGGTGCGACATATTACGCCATAGCGCTGGGACTCACCCGGTTGACCCAGGCCATTTTGAAGGACTCCCGAACGGTGTTCTCCCTTTCGACGCTTCTCCAGAACTGTCAGGGGGTGGAGGAAGTTTTCGCCGGCATGCCTTGCATAGTAGGACGAAAAGGGGTCACCCGCGTTTTGGAGCTTCCGGTAACGGGGCAGGAAGCTAGCCGGCTCCGGCGGTCTTTGGAAATCCTCAAACGAGCCCAGGAGTCCCTCGGCCTTGAGGATTACGCGGCTCGCGAAGCTCAAAAGGAACGAGGCCGCGCTGCCTTGGGCGCGTCCTTCGAGGCCGGATGCGATCTCGGGGG
>DYEQ01000085.1 GCA_020725645.1 Candidatus Fermentithermobacillaceae bacterium
AGCTCGATATGCGTAGTCTCCTCGGGAACGTCTTCCCGGGGTATATCCCCGACCCGTTCGATGAACCCGTCCCGGACCAGGACCGAACCCTTTTTCGGTGGGCGATTCTCGCCGTCGAAGATCAGGACTCGCGAAATCAGGTAGGATCCTTTCACCGGTAAGACTCCTTTCCTCCATCTGAACCTGCCCGTGGCACAATGCCCGGGGTTCGGACTGAGTTTCTCTCTCAACGCTGCAGACAACTGCCCGAACCGGTACCCGGCGCGCAGAACCACTGTCCCCAAGTACATCGAGGCAGCTCGCATCGGGCGCCGGTGAATAATGCTCGTACCCGTACCATTCTACATGAACAGGGCGCTTACGGATTGACCTACTTGAATGCGTCTTATGCACTCCGCTAAGAGAGGTGCGATGGAAAGCACCACGAGATTGGCCCATCTCTTTGCAGGAGGAACAGGTACCGTGTCTGTCACGACAAGCTCCTTGAGGGATGCCTTAGAGAGACGCTCGGAAGCGGCGCCGGACAACACCGCATGAGTACATGCTCCGTAGACTTCACTGGCCCCGTTATCCAGCAGCATCTCCGCAGCTTTAACCAAACTCGAACCCTGGTCGACCTCCTCATCGAAGAGAATTGCCTGCTTGCCCCCAACATCTCCGATAACGGTGGTGGCCCTCACTTCAGTACCCACCCGTCGTTTATCAATGAATGCGATGGGCGCGCCTATCCTCTCCGAAAAGCGTTGTGCTCTTTTAACTGCGCCGGGGTCCGGGGCAACAACAACCGGGTTTTCCAGCCCTTTTTCCTTGAAGTATCGAGCAAAGACCGGTTGAGCGGTAAGGTGGTCGGCAGGTATGGTGAAGAAGCCTTGAATTTGGTCGGCGGTGAGGTCCACGGTTACGACTCTGCTTACGCCTGCAGTAACAAGAAGATCTGCGACCAGCCTCGCGGTTATGGGTACTCTAGGCTGGTCCTTTTTATCCGAACGGACATAAGGATAGTATGGAAGAACTGCGGTGATGGTCCTGGCAGACGCTCGGCGTAACGCATCTATCATTATCAGAAGCTCCATCAAGGCTTCGTCCACCGGCGGTACCGACGTTTGGACTACGAACACGTCCACGTTCCTGACGTTTTCCTTGATTTGCACAAAGGTGTTGTCGTTAGGGAACTTAAAGATATCTGCCTGACCGGGTGGAATGCCAAGGTAGGAGCAAATGTCCCGCGTCAGGCTTTCAGTTGCTCGCCCGCCGAAGATTTTCATCGTGATCGCCTCCGAGGGGTAATTCGACCCCGGGACCGGGGTGTCCCCTCCATCGAATCTCGGTGAAGCTCCGCGACGACCCATGACTCCGGGTGCAAGACTACCGACTCGTCCGTTGAGCGACGTCCAACTAGACAGGAAAGCAGAAAAAGTGGGAAGCGATTCCCGGCAGACCTCTCAAATAGCTCAGGGCTCAGCTGTCTTCCTCAAAGTAGTCGGAGTCAATTTTGTAAAGCACGTACCTGGCAGTCTCAGTAACCCCCACTCCGTGTTCAATCATTAGCGCCGCCAACCGCTGGCCATCGATGAGGACTGTATTCCCTACACGGGCAGCATATTCTAGTGCTTCGCTGGTAAAGGATGAAGTGGTAATCAATATGCCCTTCCTCGCTGCTTTACGATCGACAAGACTCCCTACGAATTCGCGAACCACAGCAACGCCAACAGGATTCTGCCACCTCTTTGCCTGGATATAAATAACATCCAGGCCAAGTTTGTCTTCCCTAATAACGCCATCTATGCCCCCATCGCCGGTTCTTCCCACCCTCTCGGCTGCATCTTTCACAGAACCGCCGTAGCCCATGGATACTAGAACATCTAGGACAAGTTTCTCGAAAAACTCGGGCGAGCAGTTCCTGACTCGCTCCAGTAGCTGCTCAGATAGCTCCGCAAGCAACTTCTGATATGCAAACTCCAGCATTTCGGTGGGAGTCTGCAGCTCATCCGGCAGTGTCGTCACACCAGCCTGTTCATCGTTCTTTTGAGCGCGAAACTCCCTGTATTCAGGGAATCTCATGAGGTATTTCGTATCTAAGGGCTGGGGATTCTCATGTAACACTTCCAGCCCGCGCTCCGTTATGCGAAACTTCCCCCTGCCAGTACTTTCCAGAACGCCAGCCTTTCTAAAGTGTGTTGCCACCCACGCTACCCGGTTGCCAAATCGCGTTTGCCTACCGCTGGGAAGCCGCTCTCTTCTGTCTTCAGGGCTCAGGTTGAGCTGGTCAGCCAGACACTCTACAACCTCGCTCAAACTATGTTCTTTACCATCGCTCACCAGCTTTAGAAAGGGGAGAAACAAACTTTGGAAATCGGGAACTGCCACCTACCCCCGCCTCCTTTCGGTAGACTACTCGGAGGTATGCCTCACCCTCCGTTCACGCAGCTGTCACGCAGGGGGCCTGAACCATCCTGAGCGACAGTCTGCACGTAACGGACCTTCTGCGAACTGCGCGTGAGACTGAGATTCGCCTACTCCAATCTGAAGCCATCCGCAACTCTCGTCAAAAGCTTATTGGCCCTTTCCACAACGTCCTCGGGGATTGTCTCTGCCCCTCCGAGTTCTATTTGAAGCCTGAACACGAGCTCGTATCCAGCCGTAGCCTTTCGTAGTTCCCCGACTATGTCGGCTAGGTCTTGAATCTGATGGACCTGCAGCTCGGCTCGGGCCACTTTAAAGCCCGGCCTCGCAGGTGGGAGCAGCCGCTCCGCCGTGGGCCTCACTTCCTCCTCCCGAGGTACGCGGAGTCTGACTAATTGCGCACCACCAAGAGGGCAAGGCCAAGGACCCGAATCCAGGGTCTTTTCGAGCAACCGGGCCTTCATGGCACCCTCTATGGCCTCCCGAACCGTGGGCCACGGCAGAACTTTCCCGACCCTACGCGAAAGCGCGTTCGCAATGGCGAGCGCCGTTGTTTCCTCTCCCACCCACGCTTCGGGCAGATTTCGGGGGAGCAGTTCGCTGACCGGAATGGCGGACGGTGGGGGCTGCAGTCTAGCCTCGTCGGTCAGAATTCCAGCAGGTATCTCCTCACCGCAGATGCTCGCCACCTCCGTCGTTAGCCAGAGTTTCCCGCGCTTCACGGCCTCAGCTACCGCCTTGTAGACGACTCCCCGGTCAGCCCCAGGGATAACTACCGGCTCGGTATACCCCTCCCTCGGCACCTGGACTACGTTTCCACCGCGGAAATACTCGACTACGTCGCCAACTGTGATTTCAAGCTGGTCAGTCCACAGCCCTGGCAAGGCCCCTGGCACCAATACATCGGAGGGGATTTCCGATAAAGTAGCAGCTTCTGGCAGCACCAACTCCAGGGTGGGGTCCTCCAGGTCCGTTTCCGACGGCTCTGCCCGCCAGATAGTCCGCACTGATCGGTCCGGCCGAGCGGTCCGGAAGACAAACAGCCCATCCTTTACTCCCTGGACCAGCGTTTCCAGAATCTTTTTCCGGCGCAGCATCTTGGGCATGTGGGGGAACTGAGCGAAAGCACCGACCAGGTCCTTTACCCGGCGAGCCTTCTCGCCCTCACGCCATAGGTTATAGGGGCCATCGGGCAAAAGTGCCTCCGCAGTGACCGGTGTCTCCTGAATGCGGACGCGAGGATCGTTCTTGATGGTGTTGAACAGGGGTTCGGTTCCCACCGTCAGCTTGTAAGCGACGATTTCGTTTTTCTCCGATACCGTTACCACGACGCAGTAAGCCTGACGAACCGCCTCGGCAACCTTTCTCTTGGCCTCCTCCACATTCGCGCTAAGCAGCTCCGCCCGTAACGGGTCCAATTGCTGCCCCTTCAGCATATTGCGGACTTCTTCCCAGCCGAGGTACTCCCGAATACGGTCGCGGGCAACCTCCAACCCCTCGCGGGACGGTACTGCCAGGACCACGGCATTGCGGTAAACTCTCGGCCGGTCAGGAGCAGTCGTTTCTTCGATAAAGCGCTTGGCCTCTGCGCTGGCATTGCCCACTGTGGAAGCCGCCTTGGGCCCCAGGACCGCATAATGGAATTCACCATCGTCCTCGATGTCTTTGGGTCGTTCGGGAAGTACGTGCACCCTGGCGCCGGCCGCCGAAGCCCCTTCAGTCAGGCTCTTCATTTTGCCGACGGTCTCAACAAGTTTGGCTTCCATTAGCTCCGAAGACACCCGCCGACAAGCCTCGCTGTGCATCTGCCGAAGGTTGGGTCTCGAACCTAAACGCCAAGACTTGGGTAACCCTTTCCGCCCGTCGCTTCGTACCTCCACGTCGCTGAGAGATTGTTCGTCCAAAAACCAGGAAACATCGGCCCAGCGCTGGAGCGCTTTTTCTAATTCTATCCTATCGGGGCGCGTGTGCCCGAGCAGCACCAAGAGGTCACGGGTGAGCGCCTTTTGGCCAATAGGCTGCGAGTGAAGAAAAGTCGCCAGCACAGCCTGCTCAACCTCCCGGAATTTCAACCCCGGGGTCTCCGCCTGGATGGCTCTGGCCTTGGCCAACTCCCCTTCCAGAATGGCCGCCCACTCCTGCCGCCTTCCCTCGTACTCTTCGCTGGCGGCCACGGTGGTAAGCTCCCTGGCAGCAGGGGAGATCTCCCTGCTACCCGGGTCGTTCAGGAACACGTTGGCGGCGATAAGTGGGGATTGATCCCACTTCTCCGCTTCTCGCAGAGCTAGGGCGAAGGTCCGCAGGACACCCCGTGCCCGCTGGAAGCCCTCGAGCTGCGTCCACTTCACATAAAAGGCGTCCGTCAGGTCCGGGTGGAAAGGAAAGCTGTGCAAGAAACGCTCTTCGGCCGCTTTGCCCTCTCTCTTGGTTTGGTCGTCCAGCTCGTTGATGCCCTTGAGCGCCGCCATCACATGTGGACGAAAAGCCTCGCGGTTACGGATGGATTCGGGCGCAAACAGCCGCCGGCGAAGCACCTCCGCCACATCCTCTTTGACCACAGGCTGAACACCCTCTTCTTGTTCTCGTCGGAAGATGTCGTACATCTCTTTGGCGATTTCCTTGCCAAGGGTGTCGCTCTTTCTCGGATCACTCGCCAGGAGCGAGACGACTACGGCGCACCGCTCCACCTTGGTCGCTGCCTGAGTCAAATACTGAAAGAAGTCCTGCAACCGACCGCGCCACACCGGGTCAAGTCCGATCTTCTCACGGGCGTATACCAGTACCTCATCAATAAGGATCACGGTGCTCAGCCCATCCCGGATTGGAATTGAAAATAGTTCGATCAGGAGGTTTTCGGCTGGCGCGCTTGGTCGCTCTTCGTCCTTGCCCTCGGGATGCAGCAGCCTTAAACCGTCCGGTCCAGCGATCTGCCACGCGAGCACGCTCCAGGGGTGTTTGAGCCAGCGAGTCCGCCCATCTGGCGCTTTGATCTCCATTCCTTTCTCCACGTCGAGCTTGTCGAAGGGTAGACAGGCCACGCGTGCTTTAGGCGGGGTGATGCCGGCGTGCTGGATAAATTCCTTCACGGCGGGCAAATCGGGTAATCTGGCCGGGTCGGAGACTAAGTGGTATAGGGTGATGAGGGTGTGTGTCTTGCCACCACCGTAGGTGAGTTCTAGTTGACGTACGGCCTTTTCGTTTTTCCCTGCCAAGCGGTTAAGCACGTCCTTCACCAGTTCGCGTAGGTTGAAAGTGGGATAGGTCAGAGCGAAAAACTCGGCCGGATCCTGGTAAATCGGTTTGGCCCGGCCCATGATCACGTCGTAAAGGTCGGCAGCAAAGATAGCTAGCGAGAGCTCGCCTGATCTGATGTCGTCACGAAGCCGGACGACCTGGTGCCAGGGTGTCCAAGGAAGTTTGTTCATCCTACACTCATCTCCTAAAGTAAAGTTCCTCATGCTCCTATCTGCTGTTAGCAAAAGTTCGGTGGTCTCCGATGACCCGATAACTACTCTTCTGACGAGAGCTTCAGTGGGTTCTGCGGTGCGACACCTCCGGCTGCGATGTGATTGCTTATGCTTTCCAGTACCGATCGTTCCTCACTGCCGGATGGCGCCAGCTCGATCAGGGCCTGGAGAACTTGCTGGAAAAGCTGGTGGCGGCGTAAGCCCCGTTGATCGACATACTCGTCCACCTTCGCCACATCGCCCGCTTTCCAGAAATGCATCAACCGGTGCACCTGATCAATGAGGGGGGCGGGGCGGCCCTCGGTATCAAAGCCAAGTGTCTTGCTTTTACGCTGCTGCCAGGTTTTGAGCCGCAGCATACTCCCTGTCCCCTCACCGATCTCATCCCCTTCTCCCTCAACTTCTTCATCCTGTTCTTCGCCCTGCTCTTGTCCTCCGGTGCGCGCCAGGAGGTCGTACTGGTCTGTGAGTTCCCTGTCGGAAAGACCGCACGAGACGGCGTAGAGAATACAGGCTCCTGCTGGGACGTCCTGGAAACCAAAATCATGTCGGTGCAGAAGATAATAGGTCGTTACATCGTCAAGCCCGCTAGCACCTTCTGCAGTGCCGTTATGAGCGAGCACGCGGCCCACAACGAAGTCCACAACTAACCGGCGAACTGCCCTCAGGAACTCGGAAACGGTCATTACCTGGCCTGGCTCGTTAGCCTTCTTCACCACCGGGTGTTTGCTGTAGGCCTCCAGTGCGGGGCCGGTAGCTGCCCAGACGAAGTCCGGCCCCCGGATGCCGGCGTCCCAGTACTCGTGCAGCCGAGGGGGTACGCTCCATTGCTTCTTCTCATCGTCCCAAAGCCCGTACAACTTCTCCCGCATCTCCTCCAGGACGCGGTTATCCCAGCCAGGCCGGGCAGTCTCCGGTCGTTTCTTGCAGACGAGCCAGATGGATGAGGCAAGCGCTGCCGAGGATAGGGCGCGGGTACGATTCCCCATTTCCGTCTGGATCGGCCAGCTCGCATTAACCACAAAGCCTGCCCGGATGAGCGCTGAGACCAGGGTCTCCCAGGCGTCCGGCTGTTTGTGGGCGAAGACGATGACTAGCCGCCCTTCGGGCTTGAGTGCGCGATGGCAAGCCTGGAAGGCGCGGAACATCCCCTCCTCGTAAGCGGCTTTCGATTTCTGCCGGTCGCCTCCGAAGCGACTGGCATCGTCAATCAGCTCGCCGTCGTTCTTTTCATGATCCCATTTCGGGGACAGCGGCTCCCGGAAAGCCTCTTCTATCTCCGGAGAAAGGCCGTGCAGCGTCCGCCTCAGCCAGACGTAAAAGAAGTCCATCAGGTCGGAGTAAGGGATGGCGTCGTAGTAGGGGGGGTCGGTCACAACAAGATCGCAATTCCCGGCCTCCAAAGCATTTATCGCAGACATTCTCTTAGAAATGGCTGATACCGAATGGTATTTGATGCCTGAGCAGTGTTGGACAACCTCTGCTACCCACTCGATCTGCCCGCCATATGAGCCTGAACTTGAAGCATTAGGATTCACTTCTGAGAAGTCCCAACTTATCGGGAGCGCAAACCGAGAAAACGTGTTTTGTATCTTCTCGAAACCCAAGCTCCAGTGGCATATGGTACTTGACCGATCACACAGCCTGCTAACTGCCACAGCCAAATATGCTGCTACCGCCTCGATCCACTCGGGGGGATAACCGGCTTCCCTCATCGCTTCGCGGGCAGCGCGAGTATGCTTCACAAAGGTGCCCAGGGCCAAGAGCTGCCGAGAAGTAAAGAGATCAGACCATTTGCCGAACCCGTAAAGTGGAACGCGAAATCCTAGCACCTCTTTGCTGGGTAGAGGCTCTTCCGGCAACCCAAAGGGAATTTCAGCAAATAGCCGGTCAATCTCCTTTTCCGCATCCGCCGCCAGGCGAATCTCCTCCGCCGTGGGCAAGCGGTACTCTTTGCCGTTCAGCCCCTCGACCACCACGGCGGTCATCTGCATTCCCAGACGACCAGCCTGTCCTTCCAGACGGATATCCTCCATAGTCATGATCGTTCCGCAGCAAGGACAGGTGGCACCCGAGCGAGACATGGTTCCGGCGCCTATCTTCCGGTCGTGCTCCCGCTTCTGCGCCGCGTTTCCGTCCACCACCGGAACGTCAGTCTCAACACCGAAGACTACACCCGTTTTGTCCGGATTCGGCTGCATTGTGAGCACAACGCGCTTCTTGTCCTTCTTACAAAGCCAGCGGGTTTTCAAGAGTGGCACAGTCGCCCGGCAGTTCTTGCACTGCACCGTCCGAGCCCACAGGTAGGCTACCGTCGGTTTCGGTACCCAGCGCGGATCACGCGCGTCCTGAAGGTACTCCTTCGTAAACTCGGCATTCAGAGCCCCCAGGTCGAGCGAGCCGTCCTCCTTTAGCGGCACCATCCTGGGTTCGCGCTTCTCATACGGACGGCCGTTCGGTTGTAGCGGCTGGAAGTCGGCGTAGGTCGGGTAAAAGCGCGCCAGATCTCGGCGGGCCCGCTCCAGCACCCATCGCCCCCAGGCGCGCACATGCCAGGCTAAATCGCCGGTAACAGGCTCAAGGTCTGACGGCGGAATGAGAGATTCTAACGGACTTTGTCTTCTCTTCGAATACCCATTGCCTTCCACGTCAGGGTGAGCTTTATAAAACTGCTGCATGAATTCCTCATCGCTTAGCGCAAACTCCGGAAGCGGCCAAGTCTGACCAGCCAGTCTCTGAGGGTATTCCAGAGTGCATTTGAGGATGAACCACGCCACCGGGTTGATGTCAATGGCGGTCGCCTCACAGCCGAGTCGCATCGCTTCCAACGGTATCGACCCACCACCGGCGAAAGGATCC
>DYEQ01000086.1 GCA_020725645.1 Candidatus Fermentithermobacillaceae bacterium
TAGTCAGTATCACTTTCTTGGCAGCCCTGGCCACGTCCAGGTCCGAAACGGATATGCCGTCTATCTGCGCGTTTCCGTATTTGTCGGCCCTATGCACGTGGATGATGGCCACATCCGGATACAGGGCGGGAAGAGCCAGCAATTTCTTTCCTGTAAACGGGCAGGTTATCGCCTTTGCCGCGCTGTACCTGGCGGTATCCGTTCCGAACATGATCCTCGCCGGCATGAAGGGTATCCCCATCGCCGCCGCTTTGTACCGCCAGGCCAGAGCTGCGTTGGTCCATTCGCACACCTCTATCCTGGCCTCTTCAAAGAGCCGGCGGGCGGCCTTGGAGAGCCCCCGGGCCTCGAGGCCCACCACGTAAGCTACGTCCACCCGGTTTATCACTCCGCCGGCGGCCATGATTTGAAAATCGTGCGTCGCGGTGTGCCCGGAAAGGCCGAGGTTTTTCTTCCCCTGTCTCAGGATTTCGTGGAGAACCGCCGTGGGGATGCGGTTTGTGCCGAAACCTCCGATGGCTACGTAGTCGCCGTCCTGTACGAATCTGGACACCGCCTCCTTGACGGACATGACCTTGTCCGTAAGAGCGCGAGATTTGCCTCTGAAGAACTCCCTGGCTTTGTCCGGGTCGGGATCCATAAAGAGCTTTCCGGTGCCGATGTCTTCTACGCCGAGCCCGGCTTCTAGCGTTTCCGCCATTTCAATACCTCCCCTCCTTTCGCTAGGGGTTTTCACCCCTACGCGATCAAAATCGCCACCACGCTCAGAACCAGGCCCGACCACAGAAGAACCAGCGTGGTGTAACCCATGATGTCCCTGGCCCTGAGATTGGCGAGTCCCAGTAGCGGCAGTGCCCAGAACGGCTGGATCATGTTGGTCCACTGATCGCCCCAGGCGCACATCATCGCAGCTTTCACCGCATCCTTGCCCATCATTTGAGCGGCCTTCACGGTGATCGCTCCCTGAGCCGCCCACTGGCCGCCGCCCGAAGGGATGAACATGTTGATGAGTCCGGCAGCCCAGAATTGAAGCATGTAGAAGGTGGTCTGGGAGGATATCGCCACAAACCACCCGGCGATGACCGACGCAAGGCCGGTCCCCATCATTATTCCCTGAATGCCGCCATACAGGGGGAACTGCAGAGCGATTCCACCGGCACCCTTTATCGCTTTGTTGACCGCCCTCACGTAGTTCAGCGGGGTACCGTGAAGGATGATCCCGGCGAACAAGAATATCCCTATCACAAGGTTCAGATCGAGGGAAAATCCGCTCCGGATGAAATGATTAACTACGTAGATAACCCCCATGGCGGCGAAGGTGTAGTTGATTATCCGCGAGTGCTCGATACGCTGAGCAGGGGTGACGATTTTCTCCGCCCGGCGTTCCGCTTCTTCTTGAGCTTCCTCGGCCTCTATCCTCTGGATGGCCTCGTCCGACAAAGCCCTGGTTCGTTCCTTTGACGGGATGGCCAGCACGAGGAGGACAGCTACGGTAACGATTAGGAACATCGCAGTCCACAGGTTCCACGGCGCGAATATGGTCTCCGAGACGGGGACTACTTTGCCGAGGATCTTTTCGATGTGGTTTGCGGGATTACCCGGGGTGGCAATAGTCAACGGAGCTGAGCCCGATATCCCCATGTGCCAGGTTAAAAAGCCCGCGTACGCAGCTGCGATGAGAAGGGGGTAATCGACATTACGAACCCGCCTTACGATTTCCATAGCTAGGAGACCGCCCACGATGAGACCAAACCCCCACTGAAGCCACGAGCAGAAGCCGGCCACCAGAGCGACGATGAATACAGCTTTGGCAGGAGTATTGGCAAGTTCGGCGATCTTGGCCAGAACCTTTTTAACGGGTGGAGCCAGCGCCAGGCTGTGCCCTGTCACCAGGATCAGCGTCATCTGCATGGCGAATGCCAGGAGTCCCCAAATTCCGTTCCACCACGCGTTGATGGTCCCGAGGAAGCCCGCGTTGGTGAAGATAAGCGCCAAAACGAAGGCGATGAACGTGAGGATTATGGCAAAGAGATAGGCGTCCGGTAGAAACCTTTCCATGACCTTTGTGAAGAACTCACCGAGCTTCTTTATCAACTCATAACACCTCCGTTTCTTGTTACTGCTACTGACCTTTCCCGGACCCAATCGTGCCAGGGTCCTCCAACCCGAAAACCTTTCCGCTGTCCCTTGCCCTGCCCGGTATGTCCGCAGCTGCGCGTAATGGCGTCATTTGCAAGCAGAAACATCCCCCCTTGCCACCCGCCGACGCTCGTGATCATCCGAGCAGTTCTCCATCAGAGGGACACCGAGCAACTTCCATGCCACGCGCACGAGAACGCCGGGAATAGGCGAGCAGTTAAATGATGGCTTCGCAGGGAGTAGACCAGGGGGATGGTAGGCTATGCAGCAACTAGCCTAGCAGTTTTATGTTACCCCTTAGGAAACAATGCCCTTGCGTTCGATCTATCGGGAATCGGACAAAAGCTGCGAACATCGTTTCACACAAGATCAGGTGTGCGCAAGCTCGATCGCACCTGCGCATAGCTTCCGCACAAGTGTTGAGTGCCGAATACAACCAGCGGCTCGCCACCTGATGCTTTCGGTCACAGCCCGTATTTCTTGATCTTCAGCTGCAGCGTCCTCCGGGATATACCCAGGTGCTTCGCAGCCTGGGTGCGGTTTCCCCCAGAGGCCTCGAGAGCTTTCCGGATCGCTTCCTTCTCGGTCTCAGAAACGAGATACGTCTTCCGCTCTCTCAGAGAGTCCTGGAACCCGGTCGAACTCCCGCTGCAACCCCTGAAGCCGCCCGACCCGCTGAAATCAACGGACCGCGCGGAACTGCCGGAACCGTCGGCACGAGTTGAGTCAACAAAACCGGCTAAGCCGCCGTTTTCCAGAGAGTCCTGGCCGAACAGAGGGGGCAAATCTTTCTTGTAGATGGTTTCCTTGTCGCAGAGAAGGCTTATTTGTTCCATCGCATTCTTCAGCTCACGGACGTTCCCCGGCCAGTCGTACGAAACCAGGATCCGCATGGCCTCGTCATCCACGTCCGGAACCAGCTTTCCCCGCTTTTCGCAGAATTCCTTAAGAAAGTGCCTCACCAGGACGGGAATGTCTTCCCGCCTCTCCCGCAGGGGAGGGACGTTGATGGGGATGACGGCGAGCCGGAAATAGAGGTCCTGCCTGAAGCGGCCCTCCTGAACTTCTTTCCTCAGGTCCCGGTTGGTAGCGGCCACCACCCTCACGTCCACCGGAATCCGCTGAGTACCTCCCAACCGTTCGATCACTTTTTCCTCGATTGCCCTGAGGATCTTCGGTTGCATGGAAAGGGGAAGATCGCCTACCTCGTCGAGAAACAGCGTTCCCCCGTCGGCCATGTCGAACTTGCCCAGCTTTCGCCTGCGGGCGCCTGTAAACGCACCTTCCTCGTGCCCGTAGAGCTCGCTTTCCAGGAGGTTTTCAGGAAGAGCTGCGCAGTTGACCGGGACAAACGGTTTGTCCCTCCTGGGCGACGCATAGTGAATGGCTCTGGCGATGAGCTCCTTTCCGGTGCCGCTCTCTCCCTGGATCAGCACGGACACGTCGCTCCCGCA
>DYEQ01000019.1 GCA_020725645.1 Candidatus Fermentithermobacillaceae bacterium
AGAGGTCTCCAGGCTACCATTGGACGTTGTAGATGTGAAGCGGAAACGCCAGGTGTTCGGATCCGGCGTCAGGAGATCGTCGCCAGTGCCCGCGTTCCACGGGATACCATCATTCCAGCCGGTAGATAGACTGCTCCATGGCACCGTGGCGCTTCGCTGTGTGACCCAGTTACCCGCAACTTTTTTCTGAAGCTCGATAACGAGCGAGCCTGCGGTCGAGCCCTTTGCGTATACGTACACGCCTGCTCCGAGGGATTTTCCTGCCTCTTCCGGAGTAAAGGTATAAAACCTCTCAGTGGACAATGACACTATGCTGCCGGCGGTGCTCACGTTTGCATTGTGGACTGTGCCAAGCCGAAGCGCCTGAACAAGTTGTGCGCGAGGCGGTAGGGACAGGAGGAGGGTCGCCAGATCCGACCAGGTGAGAACACCGGTGTAGGTGTAGATTGTTGTGCCGAGATTATTCACCGTAACATAGTTGAAGATCGCATTGCCCTGAAAAGTTGAGGACACGCCTCCATAATAGGAGGACACGCCAAGGCAGCCATAAGCCGTACAATACGAGTAAACATTGTGACTGGATCCGGCGCAGAGCACCGAAGTACAGTATCTGGAAGCATAATAGGCACCCCTACCTATGCATTGTACCGCATATGTGTACGAAAACCCGCTGGTCCTCCCGTCGCCTATACATGAATAGCAAGAACCGCCGTAAAACGCCGCAGTGTACCCGGCACCTATGCACCGGTGGCAGGCTACGGTCTTATCGATAGCATCGCCCATGTAAAACGCAGCAAGGTCGCTCGTGCCGTCAGCCCGCACCTCCCAGAACTCCACGAACTGCTTGGCGTTCCAGTTGATGACGTGGCCCGCCGTGGGAGTCTCAGCGGTATCCGCTCCTGTGATCCGCACCCGGCCGGGCTTATCTCCCCTGACCTTTATGGCATCCGGGTCCCCACGCCAGATGATCCTGTGGGTGGCGTCGATACCTGCGTTTGCCAGCACGAGCCTTTCCCGGTAGGTGCCAGGGCCGATATTGATGTATGTGTCCCCATCAACCGAAGCCGTGACCGTAGCATTGGCCTTCGCAAGCGTCGCCCAGGGCGACGTGGGCGACAGGCCGTCGTTGGCATCGCTGCCCCGCTGCTGGCTCACGTAGTAGTGTCTGTCGGCCATGATACTTCACCTCAAAGCACCGCGAGGATCTTGAGCGTCATCCGCACGTCGCGATACCACCGCCGCCCCTGCTCGTCCAGAATCCAGGGAGTGCCCTGCAAGTCTACAATCTCCACCGTATACTTGTGCGTGGCATCCACTTCGTAGGTATACGTCGCCGCGCCGTTCGAAGCCCGATAGAGAGAATCGAGGCTCTGGAAGAACGATTCCTCCATCACAGGCCATTCCTCGGTGACCGGAGTGTCGCCCGGGAAGTGGCCCCAGATGATGCTCACGTTGTCCGTCAGCGTCGGCACGTCTTGGCGGCTCTTGCGGCTCTGCAGGCCGCTCCAGCTCCCCCGGGGAGGGTCGTATGGGAATTCGTATGTTCCGAGTTTCCTGCTCACGCCGGACCAACTCCAAAGAGAATGTCCTCGTCTTCGAGACGCCTCGCAAGAGCGCGGCCCACCTGGTCAACAATGTCCTCTATGCGGTTAGGGTTGACTATCTGGATCGCCCCCGCCGCGAATACCACCGACACCGGCGCCACCGCCTGCCTCTGCACTGTGCGGCTGACCTCAGCCTCGGTCCCGGGCGAGTATCCCTCCACCGGGTTGTATGTTACTTCCGGGGCTTTCGGCCCGAATACGGTCGCCAGGGTAGCTATCGCCGCCAGGCCGGCCACGACCCAGCCCCCAGGACCGAGACCTTTCAGCAGGCCGATGACCCCATTGAGGACGCCGCCGGCCGTTTGCCCGAAGCCCTGGATTGTTTTCTGTGCTGTGGCGACTGAGGATGCGATTGAAGACGCGATCTGCTTTGCGACGATGTCCACGAAGTAGTGGAGGATGCTCCTCCCCATAGCAGAGAGGAGGTCGTTGAACGTCTTGGCTCCCGTGATGAGGTCTTCCAGCCAGCCTCCAACGGTGTCTGCTATTCTATCCTGGAGGTTCTGGAACGTCTCCTCGCCTTTGTCCTCGATAAGCTGCAGGGCTGCCATGATGGCCGCAGCCATCTCTTCGCCCTTCTCGCCCATAGCTTGATAAGTCACTAGGCTTGCCTCGAGCACCGTTTTGAGGGCAGCTAGCTCCTCTTCGCTCATGTCCTGGATCATCTGTCGGACGGCGCCGTAGTAGCGAGTCGCCCCTTCCATGCGAGCTTCGCGGGTATCTGAATCGAGATCCGCGATGAGTTCAAGATACGTGAGCTCGTCGCGCCAGGGTAACGTGCCGGTTGTTTTGCGGAACTCCATCGATTGCTGCAATGCCCGGACGGTCTCGTCGATGCTCTTCTGCCGTGCTTCTCGCTGCTTTTCCTCCCCCTCATCGGCGAGAGCAATCAGCCTTGCGTTCAACTCAGCCTGGATTGCAGCGATGACATCGGCGGCTTTGCTCTCCTGGCCAACCCGCTCCTGAATGAGCGCAAGTATTTCGTCCAGGGTCTTCTGGGCGGCGGCGACTTCCTCCTCGTTCATCCGGTCGATGCTTTTGATTCGGCCGGCAGTCTCTTTCTCGGTGATTTCCTTCAGTTGGTCCTGGTACCACTTGTTGAGTTGAACCAGGTTGACGCCTGCAGCCGCTTTGGCCTTGAATTCCTCGTCAAGGAGCTTCAGCCGTGAGGCCAGGTCGCCCTTCTCTTCCTTTTCCAAGAACGCCTGGACTTCTCCGGCTGCTTCCTTGTGACGTGCGATAAACTCTAGGAGCTTTGCGTCTATCTTTTTGACAGCATCCTCGTAAGCTTTGCCCATGGCCGCATACGCTTCGCGCCAAACTTTGAGCATTTCGATAGCAGCCAGGAGGTTCCCCTCGGCTACCGTGTCGGCCTGCTTGAGCTGTCGTGCTACGGCTTCGTCCGCGTCCTTCTTGCGCTTATCGGCCTGGTCCTCTTCCACGCGGGCTATCTCGGCCTGGATCTGAACCCACTCGTCGCTGAACTCCTTCGTCTTCGACAAGCGCTCGTTCAAGTAGTCGATGTATTCCTTGGCGCTCAGCAGACCCCGCTCGTAGCGCCAGCGCTTCTCGTTGTCGAGCACATCAGCCTGCTCTTTTGTGAGCTGCTTGATTGCGCGAACTACCTGTTCGAGCGTTTGCAGGTAGATCTTGGCCGCGTCCGTCCCTTCCTCGCCTTGCGCTATCGCGTCCTTGTATGCCTGCCCCAGGCCCAATTGCCAGGCCATGAGCTGGTCGAGGCTCGCCTCCTCTATGGACATGCGGGCCACGACGGAGCGGGCTATCTCCTCGTTCGCTTTCTTACGCTTGTCGGCCTCGTTCTTAAGAACACGCTCTATCTCCTCGTCGAGTTGCAGCCACTTCGCCGAATACCGTTCCACCGCCGCCTGCTGGTCGCGAAGGTATGCCAGGTAGTCCTGGGCCAACAATTTGCCGCGGTTGTAAAGCCACTGTTTTTCGGCGTCGATGAGTTCCAGTTGCTTGCCGGTGAGCTTGTCGATGGCCGTAACTACATCGATCAAGGCTTCCCTGTAGATATCGGCGGCCCCGGCCCCTTGTTCTCCCATGGTGCGAGCCTCTTCGTACGCCTGGGCAAGCCCGACTCGCCATTCCTGCAACTGCTCAAGGCTTGCCTTGTCGATAGGCCCCATTCGAGCGACCGTGGCCTTGGCGATGTCCTCGTGGAACTTCTTGCGCTTCTCCGCCTCTTTCTCCATCACGCGGGTGATTTCATTGTCGATTCGGATCCAGTCCTCGCTGAACTCCCTGAAGGCGTCGCGCTGCTCCTTCAGGTACGCGATGTAGTCTTCTGCAGACAGCAGGCCGCGTTCATACCGCGCCTGTTTCTCGACGGCCAGTTCCTTGGCCTGCTTCTCGGTGAGTCGGTCGATCGCCTCTGCCACCTGTCCCAGGGTGGCAAGGTAGATCTCAGCAGCGTCGGCACCCTCCTGGCCTAGCGCAACGGCATCCTTGTAGGCTTTGCCCAGGCCGGCCTGCCACTCGCGTAACTGGTCGAGGCTTGCCTTGTCAATCGGTCCAAGACGCTTGACAAGGGCCTGAGCTTCTTCCTTGTGGAACTGCCGGAGAAGCTCCAGTTCTTCCACTTTGAGCTTCCTGAATTCAGCAGAATTCTCCTGTTCCTCCGCAAGCCATGTGCGGACCTGGGCGATGCGCTCGCGGGTAGTCAGGGCGCCCATTTGAACGAGGAATGTATACTCGTCGCGTGCGTCCTTCTTCTCCTGCTCCCGCAGGGCGTGCCTGGCTTGCTGGAGCCTGAGGTCGGCTTCAGCGATACCTTTCCCCGTTGCGAGAGCTGCATATAGCTCATCCTCAGCAGCCTTGACCGCTTCGGCCAGGACCTCGCGCCGGGCTTTCCTGCCGGAGGAGACCATGTATTCGTTCCACTGTGCGCGGAGCGCCTTCTCTGCCTCGTTGGCCTTGCGTTCTGCCTCGATATCCTCTTCCCGCGCGCGCTTCTCCCAGAGCATATGGTCCTGAGTGAGCTTCTTCCGATCCTCGTCGCTCAGGCTGTCTAGCTGGAGCAACCGGTTGATATACGCCATATGGTCTCTGGCTTTGAAGTCATATAGCTGGGCCTCGAACTGGTATTGGTCATATGCAGACCTGACCTGGCGCTCCCTTACCTGCTCCGTAAGCTGGGCTATCCGCTCGGTCAGTTGTTTGACTTCGTCTTCCGTCCCCTTGTAGACGCCTTCTATGGACTTTAGGTACTCGAGCTGTGCTTCCGGAGACAGACCTTCAACTATGACTTTGTGGCGGAACGACTCGAGAGCCTTGCCGAGCTCGGTCGCACCTTTCTCAGCCTCCTTGTAGCCTCTCTTCACGAACTGACTCAGGGCCGGGGCGATCTTCTTCTCCCACTCCGCGCCGTACTCCATCACGGCTTTACCCAGGAACGAGAGGATCGCCGACATCTTCTGCTCGGCTTCGGTGCGAAGGGCAATGTCCCCGGACTCCAGGTTTTCGGCTATGCCCTCGAATGCTTCTTTGAGGACCCCGTAGGACTCTTTCGAAAGCTTTCGCACCTTCTCAAGCCATAGCTCCCACGCCGAGGGCTCCGTCGGCGCAGTGGTCGTCCCCGGCGGCGGCGTCACAACCGGAGGCGGTTGTCTAGTCCCGGTTGGCGTCACGCTCGGCTCCCGACCGGTTGCAGCCGTCATGCCGACGGCCCGGTATCTCTGAGTCATGAGGTATAGGTCTCGCTGCGCTGCCTGGAGGTCAGCCAGGAGCTTCCGTTTCATCTCGTTATATTTCTGATCCAGTTTGGCTCTAGCTTCCTCGGAGGTATAGGTCTCGCTGCGCTGCCTGTATGCCTGCGTCCAGGGGTCTTGAGCTTCACCGCCTTCCCGGAAGGCTTTGTACGCTTCGTCCAGGCGCCTCAGCGCATCCTCGGCCTCTTCAACCCTGGCCCTGGCTGCGACGACATAGGCTTCCGCGGCCTTTGCCCTCTCTGCATACTCCTCCCGGCGCAGCCTTGCGAGTTCTTTTAAGGCTGTGTTGAGATCCACGACCGCGTTGCCTTCAGCGTCGTAAGCTGCGGCCACCGTTGGGATGATGGAAGCAAGCTCGTTAGACAGGCGCTTGATCTCGCCTTGTATCTCGGCCAGACGCTTCTCTTCGTCTTTCGTAATCTCGGTTTTCCAGCGAAGTGCCTCCTTCTCATTCGTAAGAGCTTGGATCTTCCCTATCAGTTCCTCGGCTCGGGTCCGCTCATCCTTTAGGGCGTTCGCATGTGCCTCTGCCGCTTTCGCCGTGCGTTCGGCCCGGCCCTGTAAGTCCCCCAGATAGCGCGCAAGGCCGACGATGGCACCTGCAGCCGCAATAGCCCCGACCACGATCCCGGCGGGTCCTGACAGCAGCCCGATGATGCCAGACAAGGCCAGCATCACCGGACCCGCAGCCGCAGCGAGCAAGCCGAACTGCACAATGGTCTGCTTCATCGGCGTCGGCAGGTCACGGAACGCCTGTATGACCGGCTCCACCTTCTCCATCATGGAAACCAGCATCGGGATTATCTCGTCCCCGAACGCCCTCGCCAGGGCACTGACCTGGTTCTTGAATAGCTGCATAGCGTGAGCGCCAGTTTGAGCCTGCTTCTCAAACGCCTTGTCGGTCGCTCCCAGCGATGTTCGCATGGCGTCGAGGTCGTCCCTGAAGAGGCCCATATCCTGCCGGAGCAGGCCGAGCACGCCTTTCAAAGCCCGGACGTTTGGGAAGAGCGCCGACAGCATTTCGATGTTACCGTCAGTTGCCTTCTGCACGTCCTGGAGGACGCCGTACAGCCCCTTGGTAGCTAGAGACGTAGCATTGAACTCTATCCCCAACTGCTTGGCGAGCTTTGCCGCCTCGTCGGACGGATCAATGAACGTCAAGATCGCCTGGTTCAGGGCTGTCACAGCTTCGGGTGCTCGCACACCCACCTTCGTCAGTGTCGCGAGAGCGCCGCCCAACTCCTCAAACGATACCCCTGCCGTTGCCGCCGTGCTCACCACGTCGCCGAGGTTCTGCGCAAGCTCCGGGAACGTCACCTTGCCGCGCTCGACCGTCTTGAACATTATATCCGAGACGATTCCGGCCCGCTCGGCCTCCATGCCGTAAGCGTTCAAGACAGACGTGACTGCGTCCACCGCCGTGAATGTATCGGACAAGCCCGCCGCAGCAGCCCGCGCCGATACCTCCAGCACCCCCATGGCGTCCTGGGCAGGTATCGCGGCTGAGATGACCTGGTAGAGGCCGTCGGCAAGCTGTTTTGCAGTCTGCGGAAGCTCGAAAGACAACGCCTCCACTTCTTTGCCCATAGCAGCGATGGTGTCTTTCCCGGCATCGACGATGGTCCAGACGTTGGCCATCGCGGTTTCGAACTCCATCGCCGTCTTGGCCGCCATGCCGCCCATGAGGCTGAGCGGCGCCGTCACCTGTAGCGACAAGGTCTTGCCGATGTCGCCGAGCGACTTCGATATGGCCTTAGCTTTCGCAGAGAGCGCTCGGTCGGCCTCGTCCATCAGCGCCTTGGACCGGGCCACGCCCTGGGCCAGGGGTGATGTGTCCAGGCCGAGTTCGCTCCAGATCGTGCCGAGTTTACCCCAGGGCATACCCTATCACCTCCGGCCCAAGTGTTGCAGCTCCTTTAGCTGCTCCAGCGAGGCCCCCTGCATCGTCTTGACTTTGCCTCCACCGCTGTCGGGCTGCTCCCCGAATTCCCTTACTCGGGCTTCCTCGCGCAATGCGATGAGCGCGTGGGCGCAGGCTTCGTCCAGGCAGAAAGCCTCGTAGCTCCCCAGCTCGGGAAAGTAGCTCGAGGGTCTAGCCCTGAACTCCTTCGCCGTCACCGCCACTCTCAAGAGCAGGTTCTTGTTTGCGACGAAAGGGCTTCAGGGCCACTACGCCCGTCTGCGCGAATGCGAAGAGGGCCATGCGCTGCTGGTCCGTGAGCAGATCCCCGACTTCGTCGTATGACGGCTCGACGAGGATCGCCCTGCAGACAGCCTCCATGGCCTGTGTGAAGTGCACGAACTCCTCAGGTGTGGCGTTTATCATCGGGCTCCACTTGCCCTGGGAGCTTATCACCTTGTACAGCACCGGCAGGAGCGGGTTCGGGATCACTCCTTCGGATACCAGGTGAAGAAGGGAAGCCCGGCGGACTCTAACGTCGAGCGTCTCGCCGGGCTCGAATCCCGGAATCGGTATCACCGGCTGCGCCTTGGCCCTGAGGGCCTCGGCGCTGATGGGCTTACGTTCAGGCATGTTCATTCCCCTTTCTCTTCTCTAAGCCAGCTTACGGCAATGCGGCTACATCCTCGATGCTGAACGGCCCCTTCGAAAGCCCAGCATTCTCGGTGCCTTTCAGCGTGTACGAGGGCACGACGAAGCCCCGGTCGGCCAGCGTGAACGCGGGCACGCGCCCCTTGGCGTACCAGAGCGTGACCTTCGTATACCCGCTCTGGGCCCCCTCCCTCTGCGCCCCCTTCGGATAGCGAGAGCAGTAGATTTCCGCCTTGAAGGGCGACCTCGGGCTCGCCTGCTCGCTGAGCGTCGGCGCGTTGTAGCCCGTGTAATCGGGAGCCGTACCCTGGAGAGTGCCCCCGCCGATCAGCTTCATCGCCTCATAGGACAGGAGCGCATCGCGGAATGTCGCGTTCATGCCGATGAGCCTGTCTTCCTCCTGGACCGAACCCAGGAATGTGTCGCCCCCTCGGAGATCGGTCTTGTTCCCCTCCAGGACTTGAGGATCGAAGCTGACCTCCTGCGGTGTGTCTACGGTCACCACCATGCCGCCGGCCTTGACCGTGCCGTCCGCGTTTAGCTCGGTCAGGACGAGCTTTTTCACACCGTAGCGCATCTCTTCTGCCACTTATGTCACACCTCCCGGAATGGTAAACTCGATGTTTTTGGCTATCGCCTTGAGAGCATCGTCATAGAAGTCTCTTCCGTCCATCGTCCATTGAATCTCGAAGAGCCGCCCGTCATCCGCCATCAGCCGCCGTTCGTGGAGAAGCTGTTTCACCTCTTGGACGGCCTCATCCAGAGGGATGTAGTCTCCCGGCTCAAAGTAGAGCCAGACGGTAAAGTCCTGGAATGTCCCGACTCGCGTTGCAGGTGTCCTTGCCGCAAACACAACGACCCCGAACGGCTTCTTAGTCGCCGGGGTCGCCACGTAGGGCTGATACCACGCCTTCACCTTCCGGCAGTTGGTTTGAAGGCAGTCATAGATGGCTTTCCTCATGTGCCTCTCACCAGCTTTTCCACCTCGGTGAAATACTCCGGCGCGTGCTTTTGGGCCGTCGGTTCCAAGATCGCGTACTTCTTGCTATTGGCAAGCTCGAGATACGGCCCGTATTCCACAGAGTGGGCGATCCTCGTCTTAATTGCTTCCTTCTCGGCCATGACCTCACCGAACAGTCCCGACCTGGCATTTCCTGTGCGGTCGGTCCAAGGAGCCCCGATCTTCGCGTCAGCCTCCATCAGCATCGCCCGGTGCTGGCTCAGAAGGTAGATACCAGCAAGGAGCGCTTCCCCGTATCGGTCGAGATTCTTCTTGCACTCCTCAGACCCCGGCATCGGGACCTACCTCCTCCACGTCCGCGGATATGCTCACGGCCTCGCCCCGGAATGTCTCCTGCCGAGTCGTGAGAACCCTGAACTTCCGGCCTCTCGCCTCGAACTCGTCACCAGGTGCGACATCCGCGGTGTGACCGGCCACGAGGCCCCATACCCGGATGGGTCCGACCGCTCCCGGCTGCACGACGTTTGCCGGAGCCCCTCTCCGCGCATATGCATATAGTCGTACCGTCTGAGGCCCGAGCGTCACTTCCTGCGTCCCTATGCCCCCGGCCGGGCGCGAGACCTTCACTCGTCGGGTGATCGTGACTTGCACCGGGTCGGCCTCGATAATCCTCAAGGTTCGGCGCCGGAGGTCGTCCACGATTGACACTTTAGATCACCTCCGGCGGCTGCACCTGGAGTATCACGCTGCCTAAGGTGCTCTGGGCCATGGCTGTATACTGCGAGGCCATGGCGAAGGCGTACGCCTGCCGGTCCTTGAGGGACGTCAGCTTCTCGTCGCGGTCGCCGAGCGTGTATCCCTCCAAACTGTCCATTTCGCGCTGGCACATGCCCGCCTTCATGGTCCAGCCGACGGCTGCAGCCCCGAAGATGCTGGCGGCCTCGGTCAGGATCTCGTCGAGATCCGAGTCGCCGAAGCGAGTATCCGCCTCGGTGCCTCCCGCTGGAATCTGCTCGTCCAGGAGCTTCCGGAGCCTCGCCCGCAGTTCCGGCGTCGGTGTCATGCCGGCCGCCTCCTCTACAGCGAGAGCGCAGCGACTGTAACGCTGTCTACAGCGGAGTACGCCACCTCGACGTTTCCGTCTCCGTCGTTGAACCGATTGGGGTCGAACGGCCCGATCCACTTCTCGGCGCCTGCCGCCACGTCAACCGTGAGATCGTGGTCAAAGCCCTGGTCGCACTTCTTCTGCGAGTTGATGGTCACGGTGATGGAAGCAGCCCCTCCGTTTCTCACCACCAGGAACTGCCGCCCGTTGTTCGCGAACTTGTCGCCGGCGACGTCAGCGGCCGCGAAGCTCGGCGTTACCCCGGTGTTCGTAAGCTTCTGTACGGTCAACACTGCCATCTGTCATCATCTCCTTCGTTTGGAGGCCTTCTCGGGCTTTCTGGATTCCGGGCCAGGCTGGGCGGCGGCCTCCGGAACCATTTCCGCCACTATCTCAGGCGAGGGGTTGACTACTACCCGGGGTTTGAAACGCTCGCAGGAATGCTCCGACTTCACGCCGTCAGCCGTCCACCTCCGGCGCGGGGAGCCGGGGTAGCAGTTCATCGTCGGCAGGCTGGAAACATCAGCGCCTGGCTTCCAGGGAAACCAGGCGCAGTCAATACATTTAGCCACTTAGTTCACCACCTTTGGTTCCCGATACCAAGAGCCCAAGGGCAGCATTGGTACAGGCATGCTTGCCATATAGCTCGATCACCTTTTGGTCATACGCTAGGGCGGCTTTTTCTGCAGTATGGAACCGACCGATAAAGATAATCTTGCTGTTCCTATGGGTGTACGCCATGTACCTTCCCTTGCTGCGGTCAAAGCACACACCCTTGTAGCCTGTTCGATTGTCTGATCGCCTTCGACTGTTGGCATGGTTATAGCTGATGGGCACGATACGAAGGTTAGCCCTCCGGTTGTCAGCAGGGTCACGGTTGATATGATCAACCTCAAAACCCGGGCCGGGTTTCCCTACCACGAGGTGATGGGCGAAGGTCATTTCGCCATTTACCCTTGCGTGTAGGTAACCTGGCCCGTTCTCATTCCAGCCCCAGCCCAAGAGTTTGCTTTTCATGTCCTTATCAAACATGAATTCCCTCCCGGTATTATTGGCGATGACAGCTATATAGTCAGCGTACTCTACAATTTGTGCTGGTTTGCGTCTACCCAAGAGTTATCGCCCCCTTACACAGGCAGCGATAACTCCTCGACGGCGTTTGCCGGCGAGCCGATGACTCCGCGCCGCGCGCGGCTCACCACGGTCTGCTCCACGAGCCGAAGCAGGTCCCCGCTCTGGGCGTCGGTCATGAGGTCGTGCTTCACGAGCTCGCGGAAGTACTTGCGGGGCTCGATGAGGTACGCCTTGCCCGCGTCGCACCCAGCGTAGGTATACGTCTTTTCCCCGACCGCGGTCGACCAGCCGTCATAGAACACGAGCGTGTCGATCCCCGACAGCGCCGGGTACTCGGTCCCGCTTATCACCATCCGCTGGATGGCCTGCTCGATGTCCCAGCGGAGGGCGGAGTTGGCTAGGAGCACAGTGGGTCTCCTGGGCGACCTCGTGTCCGTGTTGAGGTCCTGGGCCGCGTGCTTGAGGCCGTTCTTTATGGTATTGCGCAGCTTCTCGAGGTAGGTGCCGCCGGTCGTGTCGGCCGCCGTCTTGTTCTTCGCGGGGTAGTTGTACGACAGGATCGGGTACAGGTGTATGTGGTTGAGGAGGGCGTTGTAGGCCTCGCCCAGCGCACGGTTCATCTGGGTGATCTCCCAGGTCTTGTCGTACATCCGCATGTCCTCGGTGATCTGGAACCCGGCCGCATAGGTGATGATAGGCACCGTGTCCTTGGGGCCGATCCTTCTGCTCCCGAGCCGCACGCCCTCGAGCTCCATGTGCTCCGCAAAGACGACCTGGCACCCGATGAACGGCCGGATGTCCACGAACTCCGTGAAGTTGGCGTCCTCGACCCGCTCGTAGATCGGCCCGTAGAGAAGCGGCACGGCCTCGCGCCCCAGGGCGAGGTCAACAACCGACTTCTGCACGACGTCATAAAGCCCCGCCGGAGTCGTGAGCATTTCCCCGAGGGGCTTCGTGAACTCGAACGTCTCCATCTCTCCGTTCACGATCTTGGTCTTTACCACGTGATCCTTGCCGTCGAACCTGAACGGGATCACAAGCTCGATCGTCTGCTTCTTACGCTCATCCTTGAGCGTTCCGATGCTGATGATTCTCACCGCTTACCACCTCCGTTAGCTCGCCATGATGCCGGCGGCCCTGAGTTTCGCGAGGAGCGCGTTGAAGTCAGCAACGATGCCGGCGACATCGGCGGCCGTGCTATCCGCCTGCGCTGCGGCCTGCTTCATCGTGTCAGGCGTCTGTTCGGCGAGCTTGATCTCGACAACGTTATTGGCGTCCTTGGCCACAGAGACCTTTGCCGCATAACGGTTGCCCGCCGCAGACTCGGTGAACCTCTTGTTCGCTGCATCCCAGTAGAGGTCCGCTCCTATGGCCATCGCATCTGCGGTGTTGATCTGGCTGGTCTCAAAGCCGACGCCCGGGTCGATGACCAGGATTACCGGCTTCGTCTCGCCAGCGCCGGTCGTGACCGACTGCACCGCCATCCCGATGTAGCCATCGAGAAGGTAGAACTTCCCCTGCTCAACGGCCGTATTCTCGGGCACCGTCACCCTTATGGTCTTAAGTTCGCCCGTGATCCTTCCCACCGTGCTTCACCTCCGTTAGATCTGCTCGCGCTTGACGCGAAGCGTAGTCTTGACTTCACTCGTCCCGCCTATGATCGCGGGTTTGTCCGTGTGATAGGCGTCGATGACGGCCTTGACCACCTTGTCCCCGAGGAACGCGTCGAGTTCGCCCGCGATCTGCTCCCCAGTCGCGCCCGGCTGGATCCTCGTCTTGTGGTAGGCCCACAGCTTGCCGATCTGGGTCTCGGGGCTAGAGATGTCCTTCTTCACTGCTTCCGAGGTCAGCTTGGCTGCCAGCATCTCCCCAACCGCCTTATCGTGCTCGGCGGCCTTTTGAGCCTCCAGGGCCCTGGCTGCGTCCTGGGCAACCTTCACGACGTCCATCTCCCCGGAGACCTTTAGCGCCTCCCGGACCTTCTTGAGGGCAGCTGCGCCGTCCTGGGCAGCTTTCACCACGTCCATCTCCCCGGTCACACCGAGGGCCTCCCGGACCTTACCCAGGGTCTCCACGGCGCCGGTGACCTCTTGCAGCCACTTGGCGTCAAGCTCACCGGCGACTTCCCGGGCCTTCCAGCCCATCTCCCCTGCCACCTGACCGAGGGTCACCTCTTTGCTGGTCAGCATGGCCTTCAACTGTGCCACAAGCTCCTTCCACGTCATTGCTTTCTGTCCACCTCCTGAGAATGTAGAGTCGATCTCGCCCACCGCCACTACCCGCGTCGGCATTCCGGAACGATCGAGCGGCGTCCAGTCAATCGAAAGGGGATGATAGCCGACGACCTCCGTCTCCCCGCCGGCCGTCTGCAGCCTGGGAATACCGAAGATGCTTACCTGCTTCACCCGGCCGGCCCGGATCCAACGCTTGAGGTCCCCTGCGACCTTGTCTACCACGCCCCGGAAGTACGCTTTGCCATCCCGCCAAAGGGCTCCTACCCAGTGAGTCACGGGCGTCGGGAACTCTCTTTCGACCTTCTCGGGGTCCTGGTGCCCGAGGAACCCGCTCAGAGTATTCTGGTTGACGTAGTTCACGATGTCCTGCAGAGACTCGCCCCGGTAGTTCCAGCCCCGCGTCGACCGACCGGCCGGGATCTCGACCACGACTTCCATCGGATCGGGGTCTCCGGTCTTCAGGGTCTCGAGGTCAACGCCGGGTGCGAGAGGGATGTCGCCGGGCTTTATTTCCCCAGTCACCCGGGCTTCCAGGACCGACATCTCGCCGCTTAGGCTGTCGGGTATCGGCATCTCAAGCTCCCGGTAGTGCCTGAGCAGGTGCCTTCGGGCCTCGGCTTTCTGCTCCGGCGACAGGTCGGGCTCGCTTCGGGCCCCCGAAAGGGCCGCGGCGGCAGCGATCAGACCAGACCGATTCAGGATTACGGTCCCATCATCGCGGACCTCGTGGTGAGGAGACCAGCAATCAGCCTGCGTCAAGTCTTTGTTGATCTCGGCCTTGACTACGGCATAAACCTCGCGGACAGCCTGAACTGCCCCGGTCGCCCCTTCCTGCAAGGCTTGCTTCAGCACCTGCCATATGCGCCCCTTGTCCACGTCGCCCCATGCCGTGTTCGATACGGACTTCGACACCTCAAACCGCTTCGGCACACTGTCACCTCCCTTCGGGGCACAAGAAAACCGCCTCAGCGTTCGCCTTGGCGGTTAGCCCTTGCTGCTGAATCTTCCCGTCTGCATGTCCCTGATGAGGATCTTCCCGGTTCGGTTGTTCACCTCTGCCTGCTTCTGGGCTATCTTGACCGGCCCGGGCGGCGATGTCGCAAGCTTGACGACCTGCTGTCCCAAGGTTCCACCTCCTTCCCGGCGAAACAAAAGACCGCCCTGCCTTTCGCAGTAGCGGTCGTTTCTCGATTTCATCGTGTCTCCAGAGCTACGGGCCCACTCAGCCCTTTCCGTTGAAAGCGTTCATCTTCGTCCTATACTCCCTCACCAGCTCCTGAAATGCCGTGAGGTACTCCGGCTTCAGCGTCTCCCGCCCACGTGCCCTTATGATCCAGGCGCGCCTGCGCTCGATGAGCTGCTGCATCTTACGGAGCTCGGGGTTCGTCCGGCAGACAGTGTATTCCTCCCCGCATTGGGGGCAGATGAAGTAAGTCGTCTCGACTTCGCCCTCGCGCTTGGTTAGTACGCGGAGCTCAAATTCGGCTTTGCAGAAGTCGCACCTAGCTACCATCGTTGCCACCCCTCGCCCGGGATGCCTCGTAATCAGCGCGAAGCGCCCTGATGACACCTTCCGCTTGCCTGACGAGCCGCTCGAGGTTCCTGAGCTTTCGGATCTGCGCCTTGGTAAGCTTCCCGGTTGCCTCCCCAGTCCTCAAGATCGCGAGATACGAAACGAGCTGGCCGAAGTAGACCAGCTTTCCCTCCTTGCGGTAGTCCGGCAAGGCATCCCACACCTCGGCCGCCTCGACTACGTAATCGAGCAGCCTGTAGGACGCACGGAGCCAAGTGTCGTAGTAGAGGCTGCGGACGTCGCCCATGCCTACAACTTGCCTTCAACGGCCACGCTCTGGATCCCTCTTTGCAGGAGCATATGCGGATTGAACATGCCTCTCGCGTGCTCGGGCGTGCCGGGCTTCGCGTAGACTGGCACCGAAGCCAGGGCGCCGTCCCTGAACTCGCCGGTCTCGTACTGGAGCGGAGTGCGCAGGGCCTCCTCCAAAGTCAGTCGGATATAATCATTGTCCGCCCGCAGGATAGTGCCCTTGCCCGACCCGTCGAATTCGACCGCGGCCTCCACCCGTTCACCGTTGTAGTTGCACTCGTACCGTATGATCACAGCGCAGGCACCTCCCAACCCTTCCTATCAATCAGCTCACGGAGCAGCCGAAAGCGCCGGAACGGGGCATTGTCTGCAGCGCCGTACATCTGCCGCCTCGTCGTCTGACTACGCTCGAGATAGAGCAATCGCCATGTCTCCGCGAAGTCCTCCAGAGGATCCGTGGTTCCGTACTCCGTCATGCCCAGCCAATCCGCGGGGTAGCCGGTCAACGTCCTGTAGTGCGTCATGTTCCACAATTGCTCTCCGCGGCGCGCCGGCGTCAACTCCCACATCTCGTCGAAGAATGGAATGAAGTCCGCCGCATTCGCCCGATGCGCCGCATGCCCGACCTCGTGCACGAGCGTCTCATACGCGTGGCTCAGCCTGTCGGGTGCCCACTCCCCCGGAACGCTGAACGACTTTCCAGCTATGCGCACGATACCCAAGGCCGGGTTGAAATCACCGTATGCCCCCCACAGATGGTCGCCCAACCTGAGCTTCGTAAACATCGGGTTGTCGCGGGTCGCCTCGACAGGCATCCGGTTCAAGGCCCCGGCGAGCTCCATGACGGCCTTCCTGAGCTTGTTGCCCTTGACCCGCTGCGACAGCGCTTTCAGGAACCCGCTCTCGAACTCGAGGTCCGCTTGGAATGCCGGCCGGAACTGTTGCCTCAGCGCATCGACCGCCACATCAAGCTCAGGACCCTTCTTGCCGGCAAGCTTTCGGATCCCGCTCTTCCATTGCGTGACCGACAGCCCGGCCCGGGGTTCCGGCTCCTGACGCGCCGGAGCGGGCGTCGTGACCTGGATCGGCGGCTGTTGCGCGAATTGTCCTCTCCATATTTCATTATACCATTTTTCCAAATCGGGTTCACTGCCCGGATCGTGCTGCCACCGTTTTAGCCTCGCGACAAAGTCTTTCGTATCCTCCACTAGGGGTGCCGCAAAGCATAAGCAGTTTGGGTGCGGCGTTATCGGTTCCTCTCCAGCCGGATACCCTCCTGGTCCAAGATTGTACAAGTCCGCCGACGCCAGGTCATCGCATACATCTTGCAGGGGATGACTAGCACTTAGATACCACCTCACACCGCGATAACTCGGGCTCACCCGGCCGGCGGCGTAGGTCCCCTCCTGGAACGCCATCGTCATCTCAGTGCGGGCGAGCCGCAAGGCCTCGTAACTGAGGCTCTTAGGGACACGTTTACCCATCCGCTTCATCATGTTGGGATAGTCCTGGGTCAGCGTCCCCCGGCCGTGCCGGACATACTTCTCGATGTCCCGGGCGATCTTCACAGCGTCCCGGCCCCTGGCTGTGCCGTTCCAGATGATGGCCCTGACGGCTTCCCGCGCTTCCTCACCCTTCTGCCAGATCCGACCGGATAACCTCATACCGTTCCGGGTCCGGGCCCAGATCGCCTCGACGGCCCGGGCGTTTACATCCCCGAAACCCCGTTGGACCTTCAAGGCGTCAAGGGGGACGGCAGCCTCCTCGAGAGCTCTCATCAACTGCCGCTGCAAGGGACTTGCGCCGGCCTCCACGGCCCGCGGCAGGTCCTCCTCGAGCTTCTTCGTGATGGCCTGGCTTATCCGGTCGGCCTCAGCCTTAAGGGACTTCTCGAGGGCCTTGAGGTGGTTCCGGGTGAGAGGCCCTATCATCGGCTTGAGGCCCCGGATCTCGTCCGCCACCCGGTCGGCTGCATCGAGGTATATCTTCCTCAGGGCCGGCTCCTGGCGGAGCCTCAGCCTCAGAAACTCGCTCCTCGCCTCCAGGACGTACCGGGCAAACTCTTCATCGCTCTCGCTCTTGATGCGGAGGATGTTTTTCCAGAGCATGTCGTCGAGGCGCTTCTCGGCCATGCTCAGTCACCCGCGTTTCCGAGAGCCTTGCCGATGAGCTTCTGCTCCTCCTCGGCCAGCTCTCCATCCTCTAGGCGGGCCATGAGGATCCTCGTCTTGATGATCCGCTCCCTCTCGCCCGGGACCTGGGGGTCATCCGACAGGAAGTCGTTCATCGTCTCGACATACTGTCCGAGGAACTGAACGGCAGCGTCCAGGCTCATCAGCCCGTTCTGCACGGCTGCGACCAGGGCGTTCACTATCCTCTCGAGCGTCTCCGCAACATCCTTCTCGTCCCTTGGGTCTATCTCATCCCACTTGAGAGTGGTCGCGTACGTCGAGAACTTCTTCCCCTCGGCCTGGGCCGTCATGGCGAGCACGATCCGCGCAAGTCTTTGCCAGGCCTCGGTGAAGTGCTCGCGCTTGCGGGCGATCCGGCGCACCAAGATCGGCATTTGCTCCTTGACCGAACTGAGCGAGCTCGGCGTGTGCACCCCGAAGGCGAACTCGGGGGTCTCGGAAGTGTCCACGATGCAATAGAACAGGAATTTGAGGAGTTCCGCGGCGTCCCCGATGGCGCTTTTTACCTCGATAAACTCCGCATCCTCCTCGTCCATGAAAATGAGAAGCTCGTGCCCGTCGAGCTTGATGGTGCCGCCCTGCTCGGCGAACTTCTTCGGGTCGGTTATGCCGAAGTTGTTTGCGAGGAACCGAGCCACGTCCTTGAGCTTCAGCTTGAGCCTGGGCGTCGAGTGCATCCTGTTGCCCTGGATAGCATGAAGCATCACGTCGTGGTATGCTTTCAGGAACGGCTCGATGGCCTCGAGGTCGCTCCGCCCGAACTCCTCAGTCTCGTCTCCCTCGTTCTTGAAGTGCACGATGGGAATGAAGCCCCAGGGGTTGCGCTCCTCGCCGGGCTGCACATCCGGCGGGACGTCGCCCTCGACCTTGATGACCCTCTTCTCGCGGCTTATCCGCTGGGTGACGGTGCACTTCCTGCTGTTGCCGGCGTCGTCGAGCCAGGCGTGCTCCGACTTCAAGACGTATTCCCGCACCGCTCTGGTTATCGGGTCCCGGACCACTTGAGCCACCTGCTCGGGCGGAATGATGTTGTAGACGAGCCGCGTCTTGGACTCGGGGTAGAGAACGGCGTCCTCGGCCTCCTCGCGCGTAGCCCAGACGAAGCAGTCCCCGTCGCGCATGGCATCGCGGTGAGTCTGCTGCTCCCTGGAGACGTTGGCGCCGAAGAAGTCATCGAGAACAACCTGGGCGTCCTCGTCCTCGCTTCTGAACCGCGGCACGCCCATGAAGCCCACGGCGGTGTTGATGACCGGCTTCGCCAACCCCGCGCCGAGCTTGTAGTTGTCGTCCGTGTTGTTGTAAAGTGCCCGGGCCTTGGCGTAGTCCACGCGGTTTGAGTCGAGCCTGTAGGCCGCCCCGTAGGTAGCGCCGGCGATGCGCCAGCCCAAGGTGCTGAATGCATTCCGGAGCTTCGATATCTCGCCCGCGGCCCAGGAGAGCCAGCGGGGTCGTGCCGGTTTAGTGGACAACACCATCACTTCCTTGAAGGTATATCATCAATGACCCAGAATGAACCCATTACTGGATCGAACCGAAATCCATGCGACAGAGACCTGGGATTCCAGGCTCTCTGCTAATCGGAGGCATAAGTATGCAACGCTACTATTCGGGGATTTATTGGCACTTCACAGGGAGTCCCGACGGCATACGCTGGGACCGGGTCAGGAGGCCAAAGCACATTCTGCTACAGGGCAGACCGAAACCAGCCGAGAAGGCCGTTCAGATCCTCAAGGACATCCTGGCCTCAAGAAGGCTTCTGGCCACGTGCAAAGAGACTATAGCCGGTTACCTGGAGACGGAGAAATTCTGCTGCACATGCGACATCCCGCTCAAGGACTTACTTGGACACAGGCCCCACTACGGCGACGCAGCCATAGGTTTTCGGGCGGAAGCCATATATGACGCCTGCTTCAACCCCGTTCTCTACATCAATGCTACGAATATCATAGGCGCACTCGGGGATCTCGAGGCAGACGAGAACTACGCTTTGGACGAGAACACAACGTTCCACGAAGACGACAGCCTCACGACGTTCCTGTTCCATCTGTTCGGTCCAGCATCTCTCAAACTGGGCCCGCTAGCTTCGTATCTCAAGGTCACCGAGTTCAACGCCGATGAAGCTGAGACACTCTACCGCGAGCGGGAGTGGAGACATCTCGGGGATTTCGAGTTTTTACCCGATGATGTTGCCGCCGTCTTGGTCCCGGAAGCCTACATCTCTGACCTTCGGAAGCACCTGCATGAACACAGTTACGGAGACGGCACTCTCGTCGTGTCCTGGGAGTTCCTTGAACAAGCATAGACCCAGAAAACTGAGGTAGCTGCATAGCGCCGTCACGGCTTCCGTCTCACCCGTGCACCCGTAGAGTGCGGAGCAGTGCGAGGGCATTCGGGTCCTGCACCAGACCCCTGCTCTTATCTGCCGCGTGCAGCGCTAACGCGAGCGCCCAGTACTTGTCCGCATGGTGCCTTTCTTCATGCTCGACGTCAAACCGGATGTTACCCGCCGCCGTCACGAGCTTTTTGACTGAGTGAATTTGCAGCATAAGCTCACGGTTCGCCGGGATCCACACGTTGCGGTCCTCGAACGCGATCTTGGTGAGAGGGGCAAGCTCGTTCTTCACGGGCCCGGTCAGGGTCACTCCCTCTACGCGGCTCGGGTACTTCTCCGTGAGCTCCTCTGCAAGCTGCATCCCCATGCCAGTCGCATCGATGCAAAGGCGCCTGACGTCGCTCCTCGCCTCTAGCAGCCGGCAGAGCGTCTCCCGCTGGTCCTGGAATCTGGTTCTTTCGAGGGTCATCATCAGCCTCTGGTGGAACCGGTCTCCAACCTGCTCGAGCACAATAAGCTCAGAAGCATTTCTCTTCCGGCCCACGTCATAGCCGGCCCACAGCGGCCCCTTCGCCCGGTAGGACAGGAACCCCTCGAGGTCGCCGTAGTACTCGAGCTCGTCCTCGTCTTTGGCCGCTGCCAGGATGAGGTCCCACGGGATATACGCCGTCGCCTCGTCGATGAACAGGCACTCGTATTCCTGCTGGAAGCTCTCGAGGTCCATCGACTGGCGGATGAGCTTCAGGATCTCGGTCCCGAAATGCTCCACCCGCTCGTCGGTGGAGGTTGCCCCGGCCTCGTGCATTGCCGCCGCGACGTCGGTGCAGAACTCCGGGCATCGCCACCACGGGACCCGGAACCGCTCGAAGTGGGCGTACTTCTCGGCCTCGCCCTCGAGGACCTCAAAGAAGATACCCGTCTTCCCGAGCGGGGTGCTCGCGATCGTGAGCGTCCCGCCGCCCCGGGTGATGATCGGCACGGCTGCGACGTAGATTCGCCTCGAGTTCCTGTAGAACGCGAGCTCGTCCAGGTACACGTCGGCCTTGCCCTTGCCTCGGGGCTCCCGGCAGGGGTTCGAGATGAGCCTTGTGCGCCGGCCGCGGCCGTCCCTGAACTCGAGCTCCGTCTTGTTGTCCGTGACAAGCTTCTTCCGCCACGCAAGGGGCATGGTATCGTATAGCATCCTCGCGTAGCGGATCTTCTCCTTGGCGTCCTCGAGGTTGTAGCTTACGAAGATCGCGGTGTGCTCCGGCTTCAGGTGCGCCTTCGCCAGGGCCTCGGCCGCGAAGGTAAACGAAAACCCGGTCTGGCGGCCTTTCAGGACCGCCCGGAACCGGGCCCGGCACTCGTTGAACTCGACCTGGTAGTCGTACAGCCTGGTCGGCTTGTCGTCGACTTTGGTGGCGCCCTGGATGAACCCGGAGACCGTGGAAAGCCAGGCCTTGATCTCCTCAGGAGTCGGTTCCTTCTTGGCGACTGTTAGCATCCTGGTACAGCTCCTGAAGTTCCTCGAGGGTGGCTACCATGGCGTCGGCGATCTTACTCCCGGGGTCTTCTCCCAAGAGTTCCAGTTTGGTTCTTATCTGCTGGCGGACTTCGCCTGCGGTTGTGGCTAGGAGGTCGACAAGGGTCCCTGGTATCTTCTCCTTCTCCTTCACCAGTTTCTTAACCCACTCCGCGGCCGCCTGGTTGAGGTCGTAGCTGCCCTGGGCGATAGCTTCAAGCATCTCGATGTCGGAGAGAGTCTTTCCGACGCCCTTCTCCATGTTGGCCCGGGACTTCCGGTATTGCTCCCGAGCCTCGGCCTGGACGTCGAAGTGGTCCCTCATGTGCTGCCAGACCGACTGGTGGCTTACTTTCTCCCCGTAGACCTCGAGCAGCCTTGCCGCTGCAGCCCGGGGTGACAGCCCTTCTTCTTTGCACCACTGCTCTATCTCCACCCGGTGCGGCGAGTTGCATACCCGACATCGGGAGCTGTATCCCACGGGCACGGTAACCGCCTCCCGTTCGTGTTCGTCTTGTTCATGTTCGTCGTGTTCGTGTTCGCCTTGTTCGTGTTCCATGTGCCTCCGCGGGGCCGGCGACCTCGGCGATGGCGAGGGCTTTGGTTTTGGGAGTGTCGTCATATCGGGTCATAGGAAACCGGCTCCACTGGCCTTCACCATAGCGCCTGCTAGAATATATTGACTATACTGGATTCGAATGGTACAGTAGAGGTGTCCCCTACTGGGGGATGGAAAGGAGATGGTCTTCTTGACCAGGCTTTTGACTGCCCCCAGTGCCCCGAGGAGACTCTGTTTCTTGCCACCAAAAGGGGGTGAGAGTCTTCTGCAACGGCTACGGGGACGACGCACGGCTGTCCATGCCAGCCTAAGTGTTGCGCCTTTACCTACAGAAGCGAGGGGGACATACCTCGCGGGACGATAGCACCGTAACGGCATACGGCAAGCGCGTTCCTGCAGGGAAGGTCGGGGTAAACAGCATGGAGAGGCCCTGGGGAGATGTCCCTTCCTGGGGCCCTCTGCTTCGACTCGGGACACAACGGCAAAGGCGGCTCTTCGCCGCCCCCATCCGACACTTTCACCTGTAGCCATCTTACCACAGCCACTCTCACGGGAGTCTCAAAAAAGTCTCAAGATCGTCTCAAAAAAGTCTCAAAAAAGTCTCACGTCATGTCCGCAAACCCTTGCGGCTCAAGGCTTTCGACGCCTAAGGCCAAACCGACCTTTTTCACGGCGTTTTCGCGCAATCTGTAGAAGGTCGCTCTGCTCACGTGCAGCTTCCTGGCCGCTGTCTCATTCGGCCACCTCTCGAAGTACTTCAGCCTGACAAGCTTCCTCTCGGCGGGTTGCATGGCCCTGAGCGCGTCGTTCACGGCCGCTATCTTGCGTATCGTCTCCGCTTCCCGGCACGCGAACTTCTCCTGGGGGCTGGTGAAGTCCTTGACGCGACCAGGGACGAGGATGTCGGCATGGGGCACCGGGTAGTTCTTCAGGCGCGCCTGCAAGAAGGGATAGTCATAGAGCACGGCCTCGACGTAGGCAAATGCATTCTTCTTGCTATCTACCTGCTCGCTCATGCGTGCCGCACCTGCCTTACGGCGCCCCTTACCCGCTTGTACGTGTCGTGGCGCTCCATTAGGTCCCTGGTCTCCTGCTCCTTCTTAGCAGCCAAGTAAGCCTCTTGGCCGTTCACGAGGTCCTCGAACTTGTCGTATTGCAGCCCGCACTTCTTGTTTAAGCACCTGCACCCCGCACCAGTTATCCCCGGCCACACGAGCGTCTCCTCCCCGCACCTGGGACAGGTCATGAGGACGACCGCGCGGAGGCGCCCGAGGACCTGACGAGCCCGGCGCCACAGGTCGTGGTCGATTGCCTTGTCCACGCGATCACCTCC
>DYEQ01000087.1 GCA_020725645.1 Candidatus Fermentithermobacillaceae bacterium
ACCGATAGCTACTACCTCTCCAGGTGGTCAGCTTTCCGATTGACGTTTGCATCACATCAGACTTCCATGTCCTTCCCTTCCGGAAGGAGAGCGGAGACACGATCCTCGCCTACCACGTCTGCGGCGTTCTTGAGCATGTCCGGGTTGCGCATCCAGAAGTCGAAGCCGACTGTCTCCGGAATGCCTGACGGAATTGCCCAGACTGACTGCACATACCGCGCCGCCTGTTGACCGGTCTGGCGCTACTCATCAGAATAGGGAGTACCAAACAGTAAGGCAAGGATTATAATGGACCCGTAAAACTGGACACGAAAAGGGTCGATTTCGAGCTATAATGGAGCTATTATGAAGAAGACGTACTCACCGAGTTTCAAAGCGCAGGTTGTGCTTGAGCTCCTCAGGGAGGAAAAGGGCATAGCCCAGATTTCGTCGGAGTATGGGGTTCATCCTACGCAGCTTCACAAGTGGAAGAGGCAGGCCATTGAGGGCCTTCCGAGCGTGTTTGCGGACGACAAACGAGCTATCGAGGCAGTCAAGAGCGATTACGAGGCGAAGATGAAGGAGCTTTACGCCGAGATCGGCCGCCTTGGCACGTATGTCGAGTGGTTTAAAAAAAAGGGCTTGTGAACTGACCAGGGAACAGCGGCTTGCCCTGCTAGATAGGAGTGAGGGGCGGGAGATGCCGATTAAGACCCAGGCTTTACTTCTGGGACTCAACCGTTCGGGGCTATACTATAAGCCGGTCGGGCCTTCGGAAGAAGAGCTCGCCATAAAGAGACGGATTGACGAGATCTATACCGACCACCCATATTACGGTTCCCGGCGGATAACGGCCCAGTTACGCAGGGAGGGGCATGTGGTCAATCGTAAGGCAGTCCAAAGGCACATGCGGGAGATGGGAATAGAAGGCGTGCGCCCCGGCCGCAACTTAAGCAAGCGTAACAGCGAGCACAGGGTGTATCCCTACTTGCTGCGAGGGGTCAAGCCGAGCCATCCCAATCATGTGTGGGGCATTGACATAACATACATTCGCCTTCAGAAGGGGTGGATGTATCTGGTCGCCGTAATCGACTGGTATTCACGTTATGTGGTGTCCTGGGAGCTTGACCAGACTCTTGAGACAGCCTTTGTCCTTAAGGCAGCTCGCAAGGCCCTGGACCAGGCAAAGCCGGACGTTTTCAACAGTGACCAGGGCAGCCAGTTTACCAGCCCTGAGTACATAAGGCTTGTGGGAGAGGCGGGCGTGCAAGTGAGCATGGACGGCAAGGGCAGGGTGACAGATAACATCTTCACTGAACGTTTCTGGCGTAGCCTCAAGTATGAGGAAGTATATCTAAACGAGTATGCGAGCCCGCGTGAAGCGCGACGGGGCATTGGTAGCTATATAGACTTCTACAACCACGAGCGGCCCCATCAGGCTCTGGGCTACATGACGCCGGCCGAGGCGTATTTCGGAGAGGAGGTGGCTGGCAGGCTGGCAGGTCTGACGATCGCATCAGCAGGCAGTTGAGCGCCGTCATCGATCGACGATCCGGGGGCTTCCCCGCCTATCCGCGGGGGCTCCACCAGTATCAGTACTCTACCGCGAAGGAGGTGCACTATAGCTTAGAATCCCCGGAAAACGTGTCTTGACAATGGGGACCACCGCC
>DYEQ01000088.1 GCA_020725645.1 Candidatus Fermentithermobacillaceae bacterium
TCGGCTTCATTGGTCCAAACGGCGCCGGCAAGACCACCACGATCCGGCTGCTCCTCAACTTCATATTTCCGACGAGGGGCAGCGCGAGGATTTTCGGCATGGACTGTGTCAAAGAGAGCAGGGAGATTAAGAAGCACGTGGGATACCTTCCAGGAGAGGTCGCCTATTATGGCGAGCTTCGCGTAAGGCAGCTCCTCGACTACTCCGCTTCGTTTTATCCAGGCCGGTGCTCCGAACGGGCAAGGGAGCTGGCGCAAGCTCTCGATCTCGACCTTGAGACCCGCGTCGAGGATCTGTCGACCGGCAATAAGAAGAAAGTCGGCATCGTACAGGCGCTTCTCCATTCGCCTCGCCTTCTCATCCTGGACGAACCCACCAGCGGGCTCGACCCGCTTATACAAAGACGTTTCTTCGAACTGCTCAAGGAAGAGAACGAGAGAGGCGTGACGATATTCTTCTCCTCGCACGTCCTCAGCGAGGTGCAAAAGTTGTGTCACAGGGTGGGAATCATCAAAGAGGGACGGCTTCTCAAGGTGGACGACGTAGAAGCTATAAGAAGGCAGCAGGTCAAGAAGGTAGCTGTGTCTTTCAGGGACGATGGGCAGGCATTTGACCTGGCTCTGCCGGGGGTCAAAGACCTCGTGCGCGAGAACGGAACCTATCGCTTCCTCTTCGATGGCGAGGTCGATTTGCTCATCAAGGCGCTGGCCACGAAAGACGTGGAAAACCTCTGGATTGAGGAACCCACGCTAGAGGAAGTTTTCATTCACTACTACCAGACGGAGGGAGAGCATTGAATATCCTGCGTCACGACCTGATTCGAAACCGGCGGGCTTTCCTCATCTGGACCATTTCCTTGACGGTCCTTTCGGTGTGGCTGGTCTCCATGTATTCGTCGGTGGCCGGCCCCGGAATGGAGATCCAGAAATACGCCGAGCAATTCCCCGAGTCCTTCAAGAAGGCGTTCGGTCTCGACCGCCTGAGTTTGGACAACGTCATGGGCTACTTCGGCACAGAGGTACATTTCATGATAATCCTTTTCGGGAGCATCTTCGCAGTACTCCTCAGCTCTTCTCTCCTCTCGAGAGAGGAGAACGAAAAGACGGTGGAGTTTCTGCTCGCCCGTCCGGTGACCAGGCAACACGTGGTTACGGCGAAGATAGGGGTTTACGTGGCCTACGTGTTGCTATTCAGCGCGATCGTATGGTGTGCTTCGTACTTCGCAATCACAGCCTTGAAGCCCGCCGATCTGGATAAGCCGGGTTTTTGGAAGCTCGCCATCATGACCACTCTGGTCCTCCTAACCTTCGCCAACCTGGGGTTTCTCGCATCGGTCTTCATCTCGAGGAGCCGGACAGCTCTGTCGGCGGGTCTCGGACTGGTACTGGGCATGTATGCCCTTCAGATAATCTCAGACTTAAACGAGAAATTCAGTTTTCTCAGATATGTGACCCCCATGAAGTGGGCAAGCGCTGCCGACGTCCTTACGGCGGGAATCGATGGTGCTTATGTGGGGATAATGCTGGTACTGAACGCCGTTGCCCTTGTTGCCACGTACGCGCTGTACGCGAGAAAGGACATCCTGGTGTGAGGGAGACGGCGACGGTGGACCCGGCAGGATCCAGATTTTGATGGAGACGGTGAGGATACAGCAGGCGAGGTTCAGGTTGTGACGAAAACGGCAACAGGCCCTGCCGCCAGGAGATGAGTTGTGATGGAAGCGGCCGGGAGATCCGGCGGCGGACCGAGATGAGGAGGCGACGGTCTCCCTGAAGACAGAAAGCAAAGGGTGCTGAAAGCCGCTCTAGCTTCTTCAGCCGGGTGAGGCGCCCTTTCCCCCCGGATGTAATCGAGCGAGTGATGGAGTGGGGAGCTCTGAAATTAGAGGCGGTGCAGCGGTTTCCCCTGGTACGTGAGTTTCTCCTTCGGGCGTACCTCGAGACGCCCGAAGACGTCAGACAGGAACTGGGTAAGCGAATCCAGGTATACAACGGGAAAGTGTGGGAGCTCTTCCTCGAGGGAATCGATCTCTCTCTCTACCGGGACGACATCGACAAGAAAAAAGCTTTACAGGTACTGATGGTGGCCATGGAGGGACTTCAGCAGCAGTACGCCGCGCGCTACCGGACGCAACCTGCCGCTCTCATCCGCGACGCCAACCGGGTGTTTCGAGAGCTCGCCGAGTATATGAACATTCTCAAGTACGGCGTCTACAAGAGACCCGACGAGTTGCCTTCAGATTGAGGCGAACCTCGACTACCATAGGGCACTCCGGGTATCTGTGCCGCATCTCAGCTACGTTCAAAGACCAGCTGATCGGCTACGCTCGGTCCCGCTAGACCGTTCGTGCGGTCTTCCTTGAACTGATGAAAGATGATCAAAAGCGGCCTCGCGTAGTCAAACGCAACCCGTTAGGAGACCTTGTAAATAGTACCTTCCGCCTAAATCGCTGGTCGCTTCTCCGAGTTCTTCACGATTTCTCGGGCCGACACCGGGCTTATGCCCGGCGTCGTTTTCCCCGGGGCGTCCGCTCCACAGGAACCTCTAAGAAATCCACAACCTGCAGGCGAGGAACGGGCAACAAGGGATCTATGAATTTCACGAAATGCACGGTTTCCAGAAGGATTTTCAGGGTGGGCGTAGAATAGGTACGATGGTCTGACCACAGACCATCGGAAAGTAATACCAAAGTAATGCCCGAGTAGTACCCAAGTGATGCCAACGAAAGGAGGTGGCGGATTGACAGACGTGCGGCCACGGATCGTGGTTACGGATCATCCGTTCCCCAACCTGGATGCGACCGTGTCAGTGCTCCGGAGCCTGGATGCTGACGTAGTGGTCGGACAATGCAAGAGCGAGGAGGAACTCCTCGGCCTCGTCCGGGACGCAGACGCGATACTTAACACCTACGTCAAGATAACCGGCTCCGTGATAGCACAGCTGAAACGATGCAGGATCGTGGCAAGGTACGGTATCGGGGTTGACAACGTTGACATAGCTGCCTGCACGTCCAAAGGCATCGTTGTGACCAACGTACCCGATTACTGCGTGGACGAAGTCTCCAATCATGCCCTTGCCCTGCTACTGTGTCTTGCCCGCAAGGTAAATCAGCTGGACGGTGCGGTCAAGAACGGTATCTGGACCTATGTTCCTTTCCAGCCGATGTTCAGGCTCAGGGGTAGAGTCCTCGGCCTCGTCGGTTTCGGCAAGATCGCCCGGCAGCTGGCGTCGAAAGCGAGAGCACTCGGGTTGGAGATCGCGGCCTACGATCCGTACATTCCCGCCGAACGAATTGCGGCGGAGAACGCCATGCCGGTGGATCTCACCAGACTGGTTGAGATTTCGGATTTCATCTCCGTGCATTGTCCTCTAACACCCGAAACCAGGGGACTCATCGGAGAAGCGCTTCTGAAGAAGCTGAAACCGACAGCTTGTTTGATAAACACGGCAAGGGGCGGCATAGTGGACGAACGCGCCCTCTTTGAACTCCTCAGGAGCAAGAAAATCGCCGGCGCGGCGCTGGACGTCCTCTCGGACGAGGGTCCCTCGGTCAGCGCAGCTTTGAGAGATCTTGACACGCTGATCGTCACTCCCCACGCGGCGTTCTACTCCGAAGAGTCGGTCGTCGAATTGCAGATGAAAGCTGCGACGCAGGTAGTGAAGGTGCTTACCGGGCAACGCCCGGATTACCCCGTGAACCCGTCGGTGTTGCAGCGTCGGTAAATGGAGGAGAGGTGAACTGGTGTGGCCTATCAGACGGACAAATGGTTTGTTAGCCCGTGGAACTTCGCGGGGGAAGTGAGAAAGGAGATTTCTTTCCCCGCGAAGATCAGGTTTCACGATGTGACCCTGCGGGATGGCGAACAGCAGGCAGGCGTGATGTTCCGCAAGGAGGAGAAAATCCGGATTGCCGAGCAGCTTGCGGAAGCCGGCATCCACAGAATTGAAGCCGGAATGCCTGCGGTTTCCAGGTACGACGAAGAGGCTATCCGCGAAATAGTCAAGCGGCGTCTGGGCCCGGAGATCTTCGCGTTTTCCCGGTGTACGAAGGAGGACGTCAAACGGGCAGCCGGCGTCGGCGTCTCCGGCGTCGTGGTGGAGATTCCCTCCAGCGAGCACATCATCGAGAAGGCTTACCGGTGGCCGCTGCAGAAGGCGATAGACCTGTCCATAGAAGCGACCAGGTACGCGAAAGAATGCGGCTTATACACGGTATTCTTCCCGATTGACGCCAGCCGTGCGGAACTCACGTGGTTTCTCGACCTCATCACGTCCGTCGCCGAACAGGGGCATATGGACGCCCTGGTGGTCGTCGATACTTTTGGAGGCCTCGGGCCTCACGCCATAAGCTATCTGATACGGAATGTAAAAGCTCGCATCAACAAGCCCCTCGAGGTACACTTCCACGACGACTTCGGGCTGGCAGCTGCCAACACCCTCCTGGCTCTTGCCGCGGGTGCAGAAGTCGCGCATACCTCGGTGAGCGCCCTCGGCGAACGCGCGGGCAACTGCCCGTACGAAGACGTCGCCCTGGCGCTTCTGACCATGTACGGCGTGGACACCGGAATCAAGTACGAAAAGATGTACGAGACTTCCAGGCTCATACAGCAGCTGGCAGGGGTTTCGGTGCGGCCCAACCGCGGCATAGTAGGGCAGTCTCTCTTCAAGATCGAAGCCGGCATCATCGCCGGATGGTACAACAACGTGATCGATGAGTACCCCCTCGAAATGCTTCCGTTCCGCTGGGACCTCGTGGGTCAGGCTGCTCCGGAGGTAGTCCTCGGCAAGAAGAGCGGGCTCGACTCCATCCGCATCTGGCTCAAGCGGCTCGGGTGCCAGGCCAGCGACAAGCAGGTAGAAGAACTTCTTCTCCGCGTGAAGGAGAAGGGCTACCAGAAGAAGGGACTCCTGACGGAAGCGGAGTTCAAGGCCATCGTATCAGAAGTTACAGGGCTTCAGTTGACGTAGGTACCCGCCAGACGGGCACTGCCATCAGGGAGCGGGTGCCCGCGTCCCATGACCTTCGAGGAAGGGGTGAATGGGGGAGCAGAAAGACGCGAAGTTTGAGGTTTCGGTTGGATCGCACGGTTTCTAATTCAGGTGGAGGGAGGAACGGATTTGGATCTCAGCTTCATTAAGAAGCCGCATGAATACACGCCAAGGCGGGTCTTCAGCACCACCGGTACGGACTGGCAGGAAAGGGTCAACTTCGACAGGCTGCGCAGGGACCGGCTCGCAAGGGCCAAGGCCGAGATGGAGAAAAGAGACCTGGGCGCCCTGGTGCTGTTCGTGGGAGAAAACGTCCGCTATACGACAGGGGTGTTCCAGGGAAACTGGAAGAACAACATTTTCATAAGGTACGTCGTGCTTCCCAGGGGCGCGGATCCGATCCTGTTCGAGACCGTGGGATCGGACATGGAGTGCGCGAAAATAGATGCTCCGTGGCTTGAAGGACGCATACGACCGGCAATCACCTGGAAATGGTCGGAAGGCGCCGAAGAGCTGATGGCGGACCGGATGGCCGACTCCGTTTACGATGTGCTGAAAGAGCATGGCGTGCAGAACGAGCCCGTCGGCATCGACATCATGGACATGCAAGCTTATCAGGCACTTACGAGAAAAGGTCTGAAGCTGGTGAGCGCCTGGCCCGCGATGTCGGCGGCAAGGGTAATCAAGACTCCGGATGAAATCGAACTCCTGAAGATCTCATCGGCTTTCGGCGACTGCGCCATGTGGAAGATCAAGAACGAGTGGCTGAAGCCGGGAGTGAAAGAGTCGTTTATATGCGCCAAAGTGAACGAGTTCCTTTACGAGAACGGGTTCGACTTCGTCTACGACATCATAGTGGCGTCGGGCGGGAACACGAGCCCGTACAGGCGCTGGCACACGGACAAGGTCATAAGATACGGAGACCTCGTCATCGTCGACATCAATGCCATCGGGCCCGGCGGCTATTTCGTGGACTTCGTCAGGTGCTTCAAGGTGGGAGGCAAGCCCACGCCTCAGGAGAAAGCTCTGTACAAGGAATGCGCGGAGTCCCTTGAAGCATCTTTGCTCGAGCTCAAACCGGGCAACACCACCAGGGACGTGGCGGAGAAGTTCCCCGTCTACGATGACGACAAGTACGGCAGCGTCAGTTTGCAGCAATTTGCCCATTCCATCGGGCTTTCGCTGTACGAAGGGATGTGGATCTCGCGTGCATATTCCCTGACCCATCCCGCGGAGATCAAACCGAACATGTGCTTTGCCATAGAGACGTTTGCCGGTCATCCGGGTCTCGAACAGACCGTCAGGCTGGAGCACGACGTGGTCGTGACGGACAGGGGACCGGAGAAACTCACGATCTTCCCCCTTGAGGAAGAAATGTTGAGCTGAGGATCAGGAGGTATGAGCGGTGACGAAGTACATGAGGATAGATGAACTGCCGGTTTCAAAGGCGCGAATAGCGCACCACTCTGAGTTCGCAGTGGACACCCAATACGAGAAGGGACTCAACATCGAATTCGGAGTCAACGATCAGACCTGCGGGGCAAAGCGGATAACCACCGGTCACACGGTGATCCCGCCGGGATCGATAAACGAGCGTCACGTGCATCTGAATGCGGAGGCCGTTATGTACATCATCAAGGGCAACCCCATCATATTCGTGGGGCCAGAAGCTAAGCCGTACAAAGCGAAGCCCGGAACTTTCGTGTATTGCCCCGAAGGGGTCATCCACGGTATCGGAAACCCCAGCAAGACCGAAGAAGTGGAACTGGTCTTCTCGTACGGTGGGGTGCCCAACAAGGAAGCGGCGGGGACGGTTTTCATCAAGGAGACGGACGACACTTATCCTCCGAAGAACTGGGATAAGACGTGAGCCATAACCCGGCATTGGGGGGAGTTCGATGAGGAAGAGATCTCTGTGGCGCCCCGGGCTGTACGTCGCGGCACTGGGAGCGGCTTACTTCGCCGGAACCTGGCTGTTCATCCGGATGCCCGGAGACGTAGCGGAATACTACACCATCGCGCTGGACCCGTTTCTGATGCCGCGGTGGACAGGGCTTCTGCTGCTGGTGGCGGGAATCTGGCTCTCTCTGACCGTGGCGGTCGAGGAGCCCGCGAAATCCCCCGTTGAGGAAGGCGTTGCCAGGGAGGGCGCAGCGTGGCTGCGCCTCCCGCTGGCCAAGAACGACGTACTTCTGGCGGCAGCCCTCCTGTTCGTGTTCCTCGTGTATGCCATCTCCATGCAGTATCTCGGATTCACGTTACCGACCGTCGCGGTGATGTCCCTTGAGGTCCTGGCGCTCGGGGAACGGTCCAGGCGCTCGGCGGTACTGGTGTCGCTTCTGTACACCGTCGCGATTTACGTGTTGTTCGCCAGGTTGATTCAACTCCCCTTGCCCACCGGTCTGGTGGGATTCTGAAGGCAGGTGAGAGTGTCGGTGCTGGCCGAAATCCTACAGGGAATAGCTGTCATTGCGGACGTCAGGGTCTGGCTTGCGGTGGCAGCGGGCGTCTTTGTCGGTGCAATTGCAGGAGCTTTGCCGGGGGTCACAACCACCACCGCCATGGCAATGCTCGCTCCGTTTTCCTTCTATCTGCCGGCGACAATAGGTATTCCTTTCTTGCTGGGCCTGTTCAAAGGCGGTGTCTGGGGTGGTTCCATTACGGCCATACTCCTCAATCTCCCCGGTACTAATGCCTCCATTGCGACGTGCTTCGACGGGTACCCCCTGGCCCAGAAAGGACAGGCTAGAAAAGCTATAGACCTGGCCCTCTATGCGTCGGTCACCGGTGAGACCCTATCAGAACTCGTAGTCCTCTTCATCATGGGACCGCTGAGCATGATCGCGCTGAAGTTCGGGCCGCCTGAGCTCCTGGGGCTCGTCGTTCTCGCGCTATCTCTCGTGGGCGCGTCAAGCGGTACTCACCCTGTTAAAGGCCTTGCCTCAGCTCTCATCGGACTGGTCCTCGCTACGATCGGCGTCGATCCTCTCGGCGGGGCCCAGAGATTCACGTTCGGGTCGATCGATCTGCGATCGGGGCTGTCATTCATCTCGGTGATGATAGGGCTGTTCTGCCTTCCCGAGTTGATCGATGTGTTCCGGAGCTCCCTTTTCCAGCGGTCCGCCGACAAACGCAGGCAGGTTCTGGTCACGGTCGAACGGAAAGGGCTCAGCTGGGCTGAGTACGTCAGATGTCTTCCGGCGATGTTGAGAGGCACTGTCCTGGGGCTGGTGATAGGGATCATCCCTGCCTTAAGTCAGGTCGTGGCTGCGTTGTTGGGTTACGGAATCGAAAAGCGTTTGTCCCGGCACCCCCAGGACTTCGGACAGGGCGCGCTGGAAGGCGTCGCCGCTCCGGAAGCGGCCAACAACGCGGTGAACGGCGGGGCCATGGTGCCCATGCTGACCTTCGGCATTCCGGGCGACCTGGTTACCGCCGTGTTGCTGGGTGCCTTCATGGCCAATAACCTGAAGCCGGGTCCGACGCTCATCCGCGACAACCCCGTGATCATGTACGGCCTCCTTCTCACGATGGTGCTGGGCAACTTCGTGCTTCTCGGAATCGGGAAGGTTTTCACCAACGTGTTCATCAAGGCGGTTCAGCTCCCCATGAAGTACCTCGTTCCGGGCATCAGTGTCTTGATGGTGGTCGGGTCTTTTGCAGTCAACAACAACTTGTTCGACGTATGGGTGATGATAGTCTGCGGATTCCTGGGTTACCTTCTGAAGAAGCACGGGTTTCCGATCCCTCCGATGCTCATCACCTTCCTTCTCGGTTACAGGCTGGAGATGTACCTGTCCCAGACCATGCTCCTGGGCAACGGGTCTCTCGGAATCATCGCGGGGCGTCCGATCGCCCTGATCACGCTGGTGTCCGCGGTGGTCATCGCACTGTGGTCGGCTTTGCGACCGGTCGTGCAGAGCCGGTCTCAAGGTAGAGCTTGAGTTGTCATCGGCCAACGAGTTCCACCATTATTCACAAGGAGGTAGTGAGAGATGTTCCGGACCGTCAAAAGAACCTGGTTAGCAGTGGTCGTCGCGGTGTTCGCACTCAGCCTTCTGACGGGGTGCGCGTCAGAGAAGTTCCCGAGTAAGCCGATCACGATGATAATACCGTTCTCGGCGGGCGGCGCCAACGACATGATGTCGAGACCGATGATACCCATCGCCAAAGATATCCTCGGTCAGCCTCTCAGCGTTTCGCTCATGCCGGGCGCTTCGGGGGTCACCGGCAGCGCCGCGCTGCTCAACAAACCGGCTGATGGTTACACCGTTCTCTTCGTCACCGAGGGTCCCCTCACGGTGCTTCCGATAGTTCAGGAGGTACCTTACCAGCGCTCCGATTTTATCCCGATTGCCCGGGTCAACACCAGCGGTATGGTTATCGTCACCGGGAAGAACAGCCCGTGGAAGACCTTGCAAGATGCCATCGACGCAGTCAAGAAAGAGCCGGGCAAGTACGCATTTGCGACAGCCGGTCTTTACTCCACTCCGCACATGGCCATGCTCGTCCTGGAGAACGAGTTCGGGCTTTCCTTTAAGCACGTTCCGTTCGACGGCGGAGGAGCGGCAAACGTGGCAGTAGCTTCGGGTGACGCGGCTCTCGGTGCACCCAACCTTTCGGTGTGTCAGGCGCTTCTCGCCAGCGGAGATCTTCGTGCTCTGGCGGTCACCTCTTCGGAGCGGATGCCTGAACTGCCGGATGTCCCCACCATAAAGGAACTGGGTGCCAAAGTGTCCGCCGAGCCCTGGAGAGGGATTTTCGTTCGGAAGGGTACTCCGGATGACATCGTGAAGATCCTCAGGGAGAGGTTCGGTAAGCTCCTGAACGATGAGAAGTACGTGAAGGAACTCGAAAAACTCGGGGAGCATCTCGGGTACCTGGATGGGCCGGACTTCCAAAAAGCCTGGGACGCGGGATATGAGTACTGGTCACAGGTGCTAGGGAAGACGGCGAAGTAGCTGGTATCAACGTGTAGCTGGCCCCAGTGGTAAGATAGTAGCGAACTTCTTGCCCCTGGGGCAGCTTTCTCATCGATCCTTTCGTTGGAGTTGTGTGATGGGATGGGGGTTGCTTCACCTTGCTGCGTATCGACCCAATAGTGCGAACATCTCTTACCGATTCAATAATCGCGCAGTTGCGGGAGCAGATAATGAGCGGCCGCCTTAAAGAGGGGGACAAGCTGCCTCCCGAGCGCGAACTGGCGGAAATGTTTAAGGTTGGGCGCACGTCAGTACGAGAAGCTCTGAAAGCTATGGAAGCTATGGGACTGGTCAAGAGGGGACGCACCGGAACCGTGGTCAGGAACCCGCGCTGGTTCCTCGTCAACGGCGGAAGCTGGGAGTCTGTGCTGCAGAGGGCCTCTCTGCACGAGTTGTTTGAGACCAGGGCCATGTTTGAAGTCCGCCTGGCAGAGCTTGCAGCTGAACGAGCTACCGAGGAGGACCTCGTCGAACTCGAGGAGGCAGTCAGCGTAGACCCCAGCGACGTACAGTTGTTCACCCGTAAAGACGTCGAGTTTCACACCGCTCTGGCGGAAGCGACTCAGAACGAAGTATTATACCAACTCTATCTAGCTGCCCAGGAGATTCTATTCGTATCGCACAAAATATACGCCGCGTACGAGCAAGGCCGCGGACAGGAAGTGATGGAGGTTGTACGGCGCGCCGCCATCGATCACCGTAAGATCTTAGACGCTGTAAAGAAACAGGACCCGAAAGCTGCGGGCCAGGCGATGGTGCAGCATCTGTCTACCATGGAAGAGATGTTGAAGCGGTTGATCTGATCCACCGGTCCCTCTGGACCATGCTGCTTTCCGGCAGCTCCCCTCCCCTGCGGGTCCGGGGGGCCGGGTTCCTTGAAGTGCAGTCCTTACGCTTCCCGTCTTCGGGGCCGGTGAGGGTTGTTTTCCTCCTCGCACCCAGAGGCGGCTGTCTGCGGATGACCTGTATGGGACCCTGTGTGGAAGCAAACGTCCTCGGCCGGAGGAGTTGTGGTAAACTGATATCACTCTCTCGAACAGCCCTCGACCCGGTAGGCGCCACTGGAGGTGCGAACATGGACGCTGACTACTTCGTAAAGATGGCTTTGAAACTCGGGGCTGACCATGCCGTGCCTTTCACCATCGATGATATCGCCTTCGACTCCAGGACCATCCTCAAATGCGCTTTTGGATGCGAAGACTGGGGAAAAGGTCCCACGTGTCCTTCCCGGCCGAATTCGTTGAAGCCCTGGGAGTATGAAACAGTGCTCAAACGATATTCCTGGGGGATCATAATCCATTCGACGGATAAAAGGAGATCCCAGGATATCTCGTTCGCAGTGGAGCGGGAAGCTTTTCTGAAAGGATACTACTTCGCCTTTTCCTTGAGCGACTGCGCCCTGTGCAGCGAATGCGCCGGACTCTCCGGGAAGCCGTGCGTCAATCCCAAAAAGGCCAGACCGGCTTTTCACAGCGTAGGAATAGATGTATTCAAGACCGTCCGAAAGTTCGGTTTGCCCATCGACACGCTGAAGAGCAGGGAGGAGACCGCGAACTGGTATTCTGCCGTGTTCATCGAATGATCCGCTTGCCGATGGCGAGAATGGCGCCGAGAACCGCTCCGCACATGGCGCCGGCACATCGCCTGAGGGCGTCCGGAGTGGCCTTACCAGATGGCGGAAGACGTCATTGTGGTCGCCTTCTCGTCTCATCGCCAGTACGGTCAGAAGCTCCACTTCCTCCTCGTCTGTCAAGGTGCCCTCAGGCAGAGATTCAAGGATACGGCGCCCATCCTCCCCCGCGATTTCCCGGACGTTGTCTCCGCATTGTCCTGGACCGTGCGTGTGAACAAGCGTGACACCCTGCCGGTCAACAACCCACACGTATGCCACATACGGCTCCCGCGCTAAGTCCAAACATGCCGCCAGTAAGCCGGGATCGGAAACCGACGCGACTCGGGGATAATGCGAGATACTGATTGCTCCACCGCGATCCGGGTTTCCCCCGTGTTCACCAGCATTCCGGCCCTGTACCGAATCCCGAGAATGAGGGAGACGATAGTAACCAGGATTCCGCAGAATCCGAGCTTGTTACTTCCGGCCTCCGCGGTCGGATTGACATAAGGAGTGTAGCCCAGGATGTTGTCGGCAGCTCTAGCGGCCGTGCGGACGGCCCTCTGGTAACGAGTCAACGCTATTCCTCAATGTAATGCTCCCTGCACAATACACGTCCGGATCGGGATCCGAGAGCGACAGTCCCCTCCAGAACTTGACTGCCGCGCACCCTCCCCGGCACAACTCCGGCGAGGAACACGAGGAACATTTACCCGAAAACACGGGCGGCTCGTCGCGAAATCCTCTCTAAACTTCGGGCTTCGTCCAGAAAGCCGGAAGGTCCTCGACCCGGCAGACTTGAAGTCCCAGATGGCTGCATGGCCTGACGAAACCCTCAAGGTCGACCGTCAACAACAGAGTGCCCGCAATGCATCCGTAAGCCCCGAAGAGACTCAGTGAATCGGTGGACACGCCCGCGCCCATCAGAATAGGCGCGAGCGCGCAGTCGAGGTGAAAAGGCAGGTTATGCTTATCCTCCAGTTCGAGGAGTAGAGGCAAGAGGCTCTTTTGCTGATGAGCGTCCAACATCATTTCGCGGTAACCGCTCCTCCCGCGCCCTGACGGCTTGGGCCTTAGGAGCATCACACTGTCGGCGCCGGCACCGTCTGGTCGCTGCCCCGCCCAGGATGATGGCAAGAGGAGTGAGATAGCCGTAAACCACCGAAGTAAGA
>DYEQ01000089.1 GCA_020725645.1 Candidatus Fermentithermobacillaceae bacterium
CTTGTCGAACCGGTACAAGCTCATATCGGTGAAAGCAACATACACGGTGTAAGCAATGGGAAGAAAACTCAACACCGCCATGGAGGTCAGGGCTGGCGCCAGATACGCGTAAGGTCTTACCCGGCGGAAAAAGCGCTCCCGGTGCAAGGAATCTTCGATGCTCCCCCGCGAGGCGGATTTAGACCTCCGTTTCCAAAATAGATGGATGTTCATGATACACCGCCTCCCCGTCTTAAAGCGTCTCCGGTCGGGGCAACCGCACACCAAAACCGGTGGGCAACTGGCCATGACGACTCTCCGCGGGCCCCGGGGACGACATGGCCTTGTCGTCTCGCTTCTTGAGCCGGGGGTAGCTCCCGCCCATACGCTCAACCGGGAGCATCACCGGGTGCATTCACCGGTCTCTGCCTCCGCTATGCCGCGTAAGACCGTGCTATGTCGTGCGCAACTCCAACAGCTTTCGACCGGGAGCTACCCCGCAAAACCCTGGTCCTCGAACTTTACTTACCCATCGTAGCTATGCCTTCTTTTATCTGCTCCACGCAGGCCTTGGCGGCATCCGCCGGCTTCTGCTCGCCCTTGGTGATGACCGTCAGGGCGTTGCCGCCCGGAGTCCACATCGCCTGGACCTCCGGAATGTTGGGCATAGGATGAGCGTTGGCCGCGGAGGCAGCGAACCCGGCCATGATGGGGTCGGATTTCACCTTCTCGTTTTCCCTGTCCACCTTGCGAGCGGGTATCCTCGGGTTGACCTCAAACAGAGCGATCCCCGACTTCTCCACAAGGTACTTCATGAGTTGCCATGCCTCATCCTTGTGCTTGGAAGCGCTGGACACGAAAGCAGCCTGCACTCCCATGAACGGGTGAGGGACCGCACCTCCCTCGAGGGTGGGAAGGGGCGCAACCCCGAAAGGCACCTGCGCATCCTTGAAACCTTTCACATCCCACGGGCCGGAAATGTACAGCGCAGTCTGGCCATTCTGGAAAAGTCCCTTCGCCGTGTCGCTGTTTATGTCAGCGGGCATGAACTTATACTTGTTCACGAAGTCTCCGATGAGGGTGAATCCCTTTATCGCGCCCTCGTTGGCAAGCCCGATGTCTTTGGGGTCGAGCTTTCCGCCTACGTCTTTGAAAACGTATCCGCCATAGGCCGAGATGAACGCGTAGCTGAAGTAGAAGTTATTGATGTCGTAGGCGAAGCCCTTGTCTTGAGCTACCTTCAGGAAGTCCTCAAATGTGGCCGGGGCTTTGTCCATCTTGTCGGTTCTGTAGAAGAGGGCATATGTCTCCATAGCGATGGGAACCGCCCACATCTTCCCCTCGTAGCTGACGGCGCTGATGGCACCCTCGGTGTACTGGCTCTTGTCGATGATGCCTTCGGGCACCGGCTCAAGAAGTCCCGCGGCCTGGAAAGTCCCGAGGTTGTCATGGGGCAACCCGTACATGATGTCGCAAGCTTTGCCGCTCTTAGCTGCCGTGGCGAACTCCTGGAAACTCGAGGTATCGGCGACCACCGTCACCTTGTTTCCGGTTTCCTTGGCCCAGGCCTGAGCGATTTCGTTGAGTTTGTTCACCTCATCCTGGGTGAGGTGGGACCAAACGATGAGTTCGGTCTTCGGACCACATCCCGCAAGCAACGAACCGGCCAGGATGAGTCCGAGGACGATGGACACTAACTTCCTGGTCATATCTTACCCTCCCGTTATGAGCTGAGTTTCGAAGACCCCAATCCTGTCCGACCTAGCCGACCCTGATTCCGTCACTTCACTCGGTCCCGTCCTGTCAGAGCCCACCTCCCCTCCCTGTCGCGCGGAGCTGCCGGATCATGAGGTGCCGGCTCATACCCGTGGTCCTCGATGCCGCGTTTTGCGCCATCAAGGTAATGAGCCGCGACAGCCGCGCATCAAGCCCGGTCAAACTGCCGTCAGGTCAGGTTCGTTCACGCCGAGAAAAGGCCCCGGGCAGATGAAGTCTCCCGCACGACCAACGTCCCCGGAAGGACCATCTGCCTGGGAACCGTCTCTCCGTTGCTCAACAAATCCATGAGAATCCGTGCGGCCCACACACCCAACTCGAAAACGGGGATCCGGACGGTGGACAAAGCGGGCCTCATCATCGAAGCAAGGGGATCGTCGTTAACGCCGATCACGCCGACATCCTCTGGAATACGCAACCCCGATTTCAATATCGCCCTTACCGCGCCC
>DYEQ01000020.1 GCA_020725645.1 Candidatus Fermentithermobacillaceae bacterium
CCGGCTCCGGCGGTCTTTGGAAATCCTCAAACGAGCCCAGGAGTCCCTCGGCCTTGAGGATTACGCGGCTCGCGAAGCTCAAAAGGAACGAGGCCGCGCTGCCTTGGGCGCGTCCTTCGAGGCCGGATGCGATCTCGGGGGTGACTACTCCGTCGAAACCCACGAACCGCCTAGTCGTTCGCCCACTCGAGCGGCCAAACGAGGAAGGCCCGTTGGCGCCTTGGGAAGATCCGCTCGCCGGCCCCGGAAACTTCACCGACCCGCTCAATCCGGGCTTATCGAACCCCCCGGTGTCTCCATGCGGTAGGCGGAACGATGAGCGCGAGATGGGGTGGGCCGGGTAACCACCTGGCGGTATGCCGGGACCGGTTTCGAGCAGGACCTGCCGGCGAAACGGTTCTGCGCCGTCCTTTGCATTTCGGGTTAACCTCTTCCCCGTTTGGTGCATAGCATGGGTAAAACGCGATATGAGGGGTCACGCTTGAAACTGGAATCGCTCACCCTGTCCATAGAAGCTTCCGAAGTCCGCCAGGCGTTCCTTTCCGCCAGAATGCCGGCGGGAGTCGCCGTATATGATGTCCTTCTGGGCCGGCAAATCATCGATCTCTACATCAAAGTGAACCGAAGCCTGGCCATGCCCGCTCGAATCCGCCTCGAACTCCTGAGTTATTCCGGGGGCAAGGTCCGTTTCCGGATGCGGTCTTTAACCCCGATTACACCGCTTGGCCAGATCATCGATGAACTCGAGCAGATCCCCGGCGCGGTGAAAAGCACCCGGGACATCGTAGAAATCGACCTCATCCAGGTTTCCCGCGGCTGGGTGAGGAGTCTTGAAATCTCGGGGATAAGCATCGACCCCAGGGGCATCACCGTAGCGGCAAAAAGCGTCGACCTAAAGCTCGACTGGCCGGACATCCTCGGCGACGAGCTTACAATCACGTCAACAAAGTGACCCTCATATCTTCCTGTAGACGCGACAGTTTTGGGGGAATCCGGACATGGATTACCGAAGAGAACACGTTCACAACTATCGCGGCAGGACGTCGACGGACATGGAGCATTACCATACGTTCGCCGATGTCACCGGGGCACCGATATTCACCAACGAAAACCATGTACACGACTACGCCACCGAGACGTCTGTCGTGCAAGATCACAGCCATAGAATCACCGGTACCTCGGGAATGCAGATTCGCGCGCCCCTGGGCCACGTCCACCGCATCCAGGGCCTGACGTCATACGCTCATGGCCACGCCCACAGTTACGACATCTATACGGGCCGGCCGAGGTCACCGGCGCGGATGCGTACTCTGAGCCGGGAAAAGGAGCTTGAGCCCGGCGAAGCCCAACAGGGCG
>DYEQ01000090.1 GCA_020725645.1 Candidatus Fermentithermobacillaceae bacterium
ACGGTGTAAAGTCCGCAAGCCCCGCCGTGGACAACACCCGCGTTATCGCCGCAGTCAACGTCGTCTTGCCGTGATCGATGTGCCCGATCGTCCCCACGTTTACGTGAGGCTTCGTACGCTCGAATTTCTTCTTGGCCATGAATATCCTCCTTTACCGTCTTCTGATATTATGGCCCTAAGGCGTCAGATATCTTTGTATCATTGGACGAGAATTCCTGCAATAGCGACAAGGACAAGCGCTTGAAGGCGCTTTTGAACCAAAAAAGTGGAGCTCACAACCGGGATCGAACCGGTGACCTCGTCCTTACCAAGGACGCGCTCTGCCGACTGAGCTATGTGAGCGCCACTGAATCATGAGGTTATATTCGAATTTGGTTGCGGGGGTAGGATTCGAACCTACGACCTCCGGGTTATGAGCCCGACGAGCTACCTGGCTGCTCCACCCCGCGACCATCGATGGTGGAGAGGGCTGGATTCGAACCAGCGAAGGCGTCGGCCAACAGATTTACAGTCTGCCCCCTTTGGCCACTTGGGTACCTCTCCACGCAGAGAGTATATTACTACGCTTGGGATAACTGCGCAAGTACCTGCGCCCGGTTAAGTGGCAAAAGCGGAACGAGCGACCGTCCGACGGCGCGCTCGACCCGGTTGGTTGCATCCGCTGCTCGCGGGAATTCGGCGATGGGTGTACAATGTTTCTCAGGCTACGAGCCCGGGTTGGAGGGTGTACTATGAAAGCAGCTATCATCGGACAACCTCAGTCCGGCAAGAGCACCATTTTCCGGGTCCTCACCGGTTCCGAACGTCCCGCGGGTCATAGAGATCGGACCGAGGTTGGAGTCGCCGAAATCCCGGATTGGCGAGTTCAGTATCTCAGCAACCTCTGCAAGCCCGACAAGACGACTTTCGCCCGCATGGACGTGGTCGTCCTCGATGAGGGGGACGAACAATCGTTTCTCAAAGGCGTGCGGTCATCTGACGTGCTCATCGAGGTGATTCCGGCGTTCCTCATCGCCGGTTTTGGGGGGGGAGGAGCGGCGGACGATGTGACGTCTCACTTTGAGCACGTTAACCTGACTTTTCTCGTCAGAGACCTGCAGACGGTGGAGAACAGGCTCGAGCGCGTGAGACTGAACAAAGCTACACCCATAAACCACATGGAACCCGGATTCCTAGAGCGATGTAAGGAAGCTCTGGAAAACGAGATTCCGCTGCGGAACGTGAAATTCGACCCGCTGTACGATATATTGCTAAAGAACTTCGACTTCCTGACGCTGAAGCCGTTTATTTTCGCCGTAAACGTGGCGGAAGACTCGCTCAGCAGTCCGGATTTTCCCGGGAAGCAACAGATTGAAGATACTGCACGAAACGCACAAAGTCCGGTGGCCATATTCTCAGGACCGGTGGAAGAAGAGATCTCCCGCCTTCCGGAGGAAGACCGCCGGGAGTTCCTCAAAGCGTACGGTCTCGACGAACCCGGGGCGTGGCGGCTTGCTAGAATCACCCGGGCACACCTCAACCTGATATCCTTCTTCACGATCGGGTCGAACGAGGTCAAAGCGTGGACGATACCTCAGGGGACGACCGCCTTAAAGGCGGCGGGAAAGATCCATAGCGACATGGAAAAGGGATTTATCCGTGCTGAAGTTATGGCCTTCGACGACCTGTATCGCTTGGGGTCGGTGAAAGCTGTTAAAGAAAACGGTCTATACCGGTCTGAAGGCAGGGATTACGTCGTGAAAGACGGCGATATACTCTTGATCAGGTTCAACGTTTAGGCCGCTACGACTTATACTCTTTCTGGTATAATACTTCCGGTGCAGGCCGGCGTAGCTCAACGGCAGAGCAACTGATTTGTAATCAGTAGGCTATGGGTTCGAATCCCATCGCCGGCTCCAGCGTAAGGCCCCAATCAGTTTGGGGTTTCTTCGTTTTTGACAGCCTCATAACAGCTACGAAAATCGGCAGAATCTTGTGACCGTTCTCTCACAGCTCCGGCAACCGGGAAGGAGGACCCTCGGTTGGTCCGCGGCTCTCTGAAGCCACCCAGTACTTCCTGGCCGAGGCATCCGCCGGCCAGGAAGTGCTTGCTACACTGTTCGGTGTTAGCGGTTAGCGATTCTTAGTGCTTAGAAAACGATGCTACTAGTTCTGGCGAGGACCTACGACGATGCAAGCCTCTCCAAGCTGGTCAACAATTCCGACCTTGATGCACGCGCATGGGGTTACTGAGCCCCCTTCTGCTATAATGCCATTCATGTTATCACCTCCCTCCCAGTTAAGTAGTTGCCCAGAGTACTTTGGATTGTGTTATCACCTCCTTCCCGGTCAGTAGCTGGCCAGCGTCCCTTCCCTCAGGCTCCGGCGTTCGAATCTGCGGAAGACCAGTATACCGAGGCACAGTAGCGCAGCTGAGCAGCCCACGAATAACCACAGCGGGATGCTGGTCGTGCAGGCCGATTCCGGAAGGAGTGCGCGCCGAGTCCGTATGAGCCCTTGAGTAAATGGAAAGAACCGCGCAAACCAGGAGAGTCCTTCGGCACTTTCGTACCCCATCGGCATAATACCCAGGGCGAATAGCAGAACGAAGAGGAGATTCTTCACCAGACCCAGTTGTTTGTAGCGAATCGTAAGTCCGCCGAGAATATAGCCCAGCCCGAGCATGCCCAACGCGGCGATTACTGAGTTCAGAATGATTGGACCGAAGCTCCACATGACGTGCAGCCCAAAGGCCAGCGACAGAAGAATGACGGCGACCAGGGTCTCTACTAAACAACCAACATAACTCGGGAGAAACTGAGCCACTATCACTCCGGTAAGACCCAGTGGACTGAGGGCGCTGATGCTCGGTATGGAAACGAGTATGATTCCTCCCATGATGATCAAGTTGGAAACGAAGGTGGTTATGGTGCTGAAGAAGTATCGCCTCTTGAACGCGAAGTACAGGCGAAATTCCTCGCTCAGCGACGATGTGAAGGACAAGATCGCTGCATTCCTAGGAGTATCAGTGTCTCGCCTGTTGTATTCGGAAGAACCCGTGCTACCGGAGGTTGAAGCCCCTGGTCCTCTCATACACAACCCGGAACGGCAGGAGCTTCGGCAGGTTTTGGATACTTTTCTTGCGGCGACACACATGGAGGAGCTGCGCCGTCCGTTTTACGTAGCTCTTGGGACGCTAAACGATACGGAGGCCCGTTCGGTCAAGCGTTTCCTCATGCAAGTTCTGCGGGACAAGACTGCGGGCGAAAGCGAGGCTGTCCACAGAAGAACTTGCCAGGCAGGACTATCGACCGTTTCCGGAACTGGAGCCTTACCGGAGGAGAGCAATGCTGTCTCTTTTGAGCGCTGACCCTCCGGAGGACTACCACCAGTGCAGGTAGATCTCTCCAAAAACCGTCGCCATCGTCCTTTCTCTAAACCCGATGAGCCTGAGAGTGGACCCTCTTTCCTGCATCAACTTCGCGTCTAAACTCTGGAAGACTATATCCAGAGTCTCCCGGCCAATTTCCCCTAACCAGTGTTGAACCCGTCTTTCAAAGGACTCAAAATCCGAACACTCCCTCAAAGATTGCTGGATCCTCTGGTAGAAAAGAAGGATCATGGCGACCAGGCGTTGAACTACCATCTCCGATTCTACTTTTCATTGAAGGGCTGCTGACCGTGGAAGGTTCTAGGCAGCCCTTCTTTGTTGTTTCGAAAAGGGAATCTTCGATTTCAGCCGGACAGGCTCCTACCGAAAACGTACGCTGCCGCCGTACTCCTTGAAAGCGTATGCTCATCCACCCCATCGCGGCAGAGGCTTATCAGCTGGCCAACTGTGGATCTTGAAACGCCTTCCCAGCAGAGATACCTCAGCTTTGGGAGGCGTCTCGTAGAAGTTCTTGCGCAACTCGATAGTATTCAGGTAGTCGAACCCTTGACTCACGAAAAAGTCCAAAGCCTCAAGATTGGCCGGCACAACATGAAGACGCAGCGACCGAGCCCCTCCAGACTTCGCCCACTCCTCGACCCACGCGAGAATCTGCCCCCCGATGCCGGCACCTCGTTCCTCATTCTACAACAAGGTTCTCGACCCAGTAGTAGATTTCGTGATCTGCGAGTCCCTCGCGGTCTGCCGAAATGAAGGTCTCTGAGGCAGCTCTGATGAGTCCTCTTTAAAAGGAACGTTCCTTGGCCATAGAGAAAGAAATCGTTTCGGCGCAGTTTCGCGCGAGTTAATACCGGCGTCCAATCAAGGTCAAAGGAGGGAGCAGCATGGACGGTAAACCCGTAACTGAGATACGGGAGGTTCCTCCCGGCTACATTGACTCGGTCAACATCATGTGTACAATGCCGGGTTCTGACCCTCAGGAGGTGTTACGGGAGAGCGGCCGGGTCCACCAGCACGTTGCAGCTCTGAGCGTCAGAACCTTAGGTGCTTTCCACAACGGTAGGCCGGTCGGTCGCCTGGAAATCATGCCGATCGATGCTGCTCCCCTCGCCCTTGCTGGCGACGGGCTTTGGGTTATCAGGTGTTTGTGGGTGCTGGAAGAAGCTCAAGGTCGCGGGATGGCCAAAACCCTTATGAAGCACGCCATCGATATCGCCCGGGGATCAAAAGGGATTGCCGTAGTCACCTACGAGAACTGGATGCCGGTCCCGTTCTTCGGGAAATTCGGCTTTGAGGTAGTAGAGAAAAAACGAACAGCTACGCTACTTCTCCTGAAGATGAACCCTGATGCTACCGTCTCCTTTGCCCCCTATGCCGAAGGCGCGACCTCCAAGCGAACTCCCATTAGCAACAAGGACGCTTCCGGCGCCCCCGAAGTTACAGCGGGCGAGCAATCTGCTGAAGAGAAAGTGGTCCGTGTAGAGGCAGTATTCACCGGTAGGTGTCCATGGCTCATACAGAGCTGGAGACGCTGGCTAAAGGCAGCTCGGGAGATCTCAGATAGGGTCCTCACCTCGGAGAGAATAATCCTTACCCGAACTGATGCCTTGCGCTTCGGTGATGAGAATATCTACATTGACGGAGTTCCCTACGACGGCTCCCCGGTCCAGGTTGATCTCTTCCGTAAGGCTGTACAGGAGCGGCTCGCGGCCAAAGGTCTTGCTTAGCATCGATACAAGGAGCTTTGGGTAGATTTATCTCCCAAATTCATGCCGGAGCAACCACTCCTTGCGGTGAAGACCGCCGCCGTATCCGGCGAGACCACCGACAGCTACGACCCGGTGACACGGAACGATGATGGCAATGGGGTTGGCGGCGCAGGCATTGCCCACAGCCCGGAAAGCTTCCGGCGATCCAACTTGCGCTGCCACTTGCCGGTACGTCCTGGTCTCCCCAAAAGGAATGGTCGTGAGCGCATGCCACACCCGCATGTAAAAAGGAGGACCGGAGAGCTTCAGCGGTACCGAGAACTCCCTGAGTTTTCCTTGGAAGTACAGGTCGAGCTCACGCCGAGCTCGTTCCAATGCCTTACCGGCTGCCTTACTGGATGCTTTATTGGGTGCTTTATTGGCTGCTTTATCTGCGCGGTATGGAACCCTCACGGGCGTCTCGGGAAAAGCACCGTCTAAAAAGGAGAGCCCGGTGAGGTACTCATCTTCAAACGTGAGCACCACCGGACCGATGGGCGTTTCCAACGGAAAGCAGCTCCGGATATTTCTCCCGCTTACCAAGGGAAATTAGCCTCCAAGACCTGCTGCCTTACAACACTAGCGAGACATAAAATCCGATTGCCTTGAATTCCGCGGATACACGAATTTCTCGAGCTTCCGTTTGACGCGCTGGAGGGCATTATCGATGGACTTGACGTGCCGGTTGAGATCTGCCGCGATTTCCATGTAGGATTTTCCGTCGAGGTAGTACGCGAGTACCTGTCGTTCGAGATCGCTTAAGAGCTCCGTCATTCTGGATTCGATGTAGCTGGCTTCTTCGCCGTTAATCACGATTTCCTCGGGATCGGTGACATCCGCACCGGGCATCACGTCGATGAGCGTACGGTCGGAATCCTCGTCGTAAATCGGCCTGTTTAACGAGATGTATGAGTTCAGGGGAATGTGCTTCTGTCTGGTAGCTGTCTTGATGGCGGTGATGATCTGTCTCTGGATGCATAGTTCGGCAAAAGCTTTGAACGAAGCAAGCTTGTCACCGCGAAAGTCTCTTATCGCCTTATAAAGCCCTATCATTCCTTCCTGGATGATGTCTTCGCGGTCGGCGCCTATGAGGAAATACGATCGCGCCTTCGCCCTTACGAAACTCTTGTACTTGTTGATCAAATACTCTTGTGCCAAAACCGAGCCCGCTCGTGCCAGATCCACTACTTCCTCATCCGGCTTGTTTGAAAAGCCGAGGTAAGGGTCAGCTTCAGGGCCTATTGCCAACAGGCATCCCCTCCCGTGCCCTCCGGTATGGCCTGTCCCCGCAAACAACCTCATTATAACCGCTTGTCCTGGTTTCAATCAATAGGAGGTTCCGGGGTGAGATAGCGGTTTCAGAACGCGCTGTCTCCGTACCTCATAGAGAGCTAAAGCTGCCGCCACGCTCGCGTTCAAACTACTTACCGGCCCGTACATTGGTATTTTTACAAGGACATCGCAACTCTCCCGTACCAACCGGGAGAGGCCTCGTCCTTCTCCTCCCACTATGATCGCCACCCGGCCCGCGAAGTCCTGGCGCCACAGTTCAACAGAGCCGCTGGCGTCAAGGCCATAAACCCAGAGGCCGTTTTCCTTTGCCCACCTGATGAACCAGTATACGTTCGGGACTTCCGCAACGGGCAGGTGGAACACGGCGCCTGCTGATGCCCTCGCGGCACCCTGTCCGAGTCTCGCCACCCGCCGCCTTGGAACCACAAGGCCGTGCACCCCCAAGGAAAGAGCGGTCCGCGCCATAGCTCCTAAGTTCTGGGGGTCTTCGACGCCATCCACCGCGAGAAGAAAAGCGTCTTCTCCCCGGCGCTCCGCCCGTTCCAGAAGGTCCTGAACTTCGAGGGCGGGAACTTCTTCGACCACAGCTGAGACCCCTTGGAATGCTCCCGGACACCTGGTCCGGAAAACGTCGTCATCGAGCACGACTAAGGGAACTCCCGCTTGCTCCGCGTATCGCAAGATCTCCTCCAAACGCCTAGCGGATTTCCTGGAAATGAGGACCTCGCGCACGGGCCACCTGCTCCTGAGAGCTTCCGCCACGGCCTGTCTCCCCGATATTGCAGAAGTCCCTCTCGATCGTTCGCTGTTCAACGAGGTTCCTCCCCGCGTCCCGGCTCATCCTTCCTGGACGAACGGCGTCTTTCTTCGTAAGCTTCGCGCAGGACCTCAATGGTGGGTGCCCTGCCACAGGACATTTTCCCCTCAGGGCAGTAACCGAAATCCTCGCAGGAGGCCCCCGCACGGTAAAAGATATTGGGAGCTATTTTCTTGTATTCATAAAGTAGCTTCGTAAAAAGTTCCCGTATTTCCCATTGAGCTCTCTGGCAACAGCGAAGGTTGAACATGTGACGGAGCTGCCGCGCATTTACCGTGATCACGAATCGCGTCTCCGTCGCGTTGGTCAGGGCGAACCGCACATCTTCGGCGGGAATGCCGCGGGAATGACCCTCCCGCTGTATTTGTCTTACTTCCTCCTGGAGCTTGCGAAATCGTTCCAGGAAGTCAGGATGAGCCCGGAAGGACGGCGGGACGACATAACCAAAGTTTTGCTCCCTCACGTATCGCTGAGACTGCTGGAGCTGGGATACGTCGGGGGAAGATTGAACCGGTTCGTTGTAAAAAACGACCCCGCTGTCTTTGAATACTTTCATCAGGCGATGCCTGTCGTTTTGCTGGCTGGATATTCTTGAGTAGCCCTGCACGGCAAAGGTGGTGTACCAGTGCTCCAGAGCTCCCAGGTGGCCGGAGTTGATAAGACTCCTGATAAATCGTCCAACCTCCTCTTTGGAAGGCTTGTCCGCAATGAGCATGCGCTCTAGTTCGCCGATATCGAGCGGGACATAGCAGATTTTGGGCAAAAGCAATAGCCGCTCCGTGTCAATGTTTGTGCCCATGAAGGGGTAGTACAGGATTTTGACTTCGAGCTCAACCTCTCTGGGACGCTCGCCTGGGGAGTTATCCTGAGAGGCCCGTCGAGAAGAGTGTTCAGGTGATGAAGAAAGCTGTTCACCCGATGGGTCCCGTTTTGCCTGGTACCGCTCGGACATTGTACATTCACCTTTCTTTCGCCGTTATTCTAAGCTTCGCAGACACCACAAACATCGCTCAGCTCTGGCCACATAAGCGTGAACAACTGACCCACGGGGATAGTCCACCAGCCCTCCACGACTGCGCGACCGTTGCGAGCTGGGGCGGGGTCGGGACACCCTACGATTTAATGCTCCATCGAGTGCCGCCTGGTTCGTCCTGAATCACTACCCCGTTGTCCTGGAGCTTGCGCCGTATCTCGTCGGCCAGGCCCCAATCCTTTCTGCTTCTAGCCTCGTCCCTGATCCTCACCAGTAACTCGACGAGATCTTTCAAACCGTCACCGTGAACTCGAGCCGAAGCTTCTCGTTGAGCGCCCCACACGTCTGGAAGGATACCCAGGATTCCGGAGAATTCTATGAGGTCGAGGTATGCTTCGGCGAACAAGCGTCTCGATTCGGGGCCCGCCGAGCGCCCTTTGTTGTCGGTGAGCGCGGAGTTCAGGGCCGAGACGAGGTCGAACACAGCTGATAAGGCCAGAGCGGTGTTAAAGTCGTCGTCCAGGGCGGAAAAGAAAGTCTGGCGTGCCTTTTGTTTTGCGCTTTCGAGGCGATCCGGAGTCGAGATCCCGGTATCCCCAGGAGTTCGAAGGAAATCGTAAGAGCGTTCCACGGTGGAACGCAGCCTTTCCCAGCCTCGTACCGAGGATTCCAGAAGCTCTATGGAAAAGTCCAGGATCTTCCTGCGATGAGCTGACAAAAGGTAGATACGAAGCCCTTCCGGGGGGTACTGAGTTAAGAGCTCGTCGAGAGCTACTACGTTGCCCAGGGATTTGGACATCTTTTCTCCTTCGAGATTGAGCATTTCGTTGTGAAGCCAGCAACGGACAAAAGGCTTTACGCCGGTGAAGGATTCCGACTGAGCTATTTCGTTTTCATGGTGCGGAAAGACCAGCTCCATCCCGCCTCCGTGCATATCGATGGACGGTCCCAGGATGTTCGTCACCATAGCTGAGCATTCGATGTGCCACCCGGGCCTTCCCCTACCCCACGGGCTGTCCCAACCGGGCTCGTCACCGGGGACCGCCTTCCATAGAGCCCAATCCAATGGCGATTCTTTCGCCTCGGAAACCTCGACTCTAGCCCCGGGCAGAAGCTCATTCACATCCTTGCCGGAAAGCTTTCCGTAGTCCGGAAAGCTCATGGCGCGGAAATACACGTCCCCACCGCTTACGTACGCATGACCCTTTGCCAGGAGCCCCTCGGTCATCCGGATGATCTCGCGGATGTACTGCGTAGCTCTCGGATAAGCGTCCGCAGGGATGACGTTCAGGCGCCTCATAGACTCCAGGTATTGCCTGGAGTTGGTTTCCGCTATTTCCTCGGGGGGAAGACCCGTTTCCTTGCTTCTTTTGACGATCTTGTCATCGATGTCGGTGAAATTCTGAACTAGCGTAACCGAATATCCAAGGTAAGTAAGATACCTCCGGACGACATCCCAAAACACGCTGGGGCGAGCATGTCCCACGTGGCTCTTGGCGTAGGGAGTGATGCCGCACACGTAAATCGACACACGAGGGGGATTTAGTGGCACAAAATCCTCTTTCCGGCGCGTCAGAGTGTTATAGACTTTTACACCCATCGGGTTCGCCTCCCGCTTTTATGCCTCGGGTAATAACAGTGGAATGAGAAGGAGGGTCATACCCCGCTATCCTGCGCCCGGCGCGCCAGGGATGCCACGGCTAAGCAAGCGATTCCTTCCTTCCGTCCGAGAGCGCCCATATTCTCCGGAGTCGTGGCCTTCACCGAAACGCTATCCCGATGCAGTCCTAACGCGCCTGCGATGTTCCTTCGGATCCGGTCATAGTATGGTGATATCCTCGGCGTCTCGGCTATCACCGTCGCATCGACGTTGATAGCTTGCCACCGGGAAGACAGAACCTTCCACAGCTCGTGCAAAAGACCGAGGCTGAAAGCACCCCGATACCTGGGATCCCCGGGAGGAAACCAGTGTCCGATGTCCTTTTCACCGGCTGCGCCGAGCAAGGCGTCCATCACCGCGTGGCACAGCACATCTCCATCGGAATGTCCTTCGAGACCGGGGTGATCGGGCACCGTTACGCCCCCAAGGACACAGGGCCTATCGCCGGCAAACCTGTGAACGTCAAAACCGATACCGGTCCTCAACAGATGTGAAGCCACGTCCTCCCGCCGGATGGGCCTTCCGTAACGCCTCACCGGCCGGAACCGGATCTCTCCGCCTCTCCTGGACTGCTTGTAACGCTCGAGCGCCTCTTGCATCACCAGATCCTCGGGAGTCGTAATCTTGAAATTCAGCCTGGATCCTGCCACAAGAGCTACCGGGTGCCCCAAACGCTCTACGAGCTCGGAATCGTCTTGCCCGGTAAAGTTATCTCTCAGAGCTGCCAGGTGAGCCTGGGTCAGAAGATCTCTCGAAAACACCTGCGGAGTTTGAACCGCCACAAGCCCTTCCCTCCGCGGCGTGAGTTTGACCGCCCTATCTTTGTTCGAGGATTTCAACGCATCGTAGATGGGGACGCAGGAAATCGCCGCGCCCGTCCTGAAAGCTTCCTCGGCCACCTCCCGTACGAGGTCAGTAGAGACATTGGGACGCGAGGCATCATGGACTAAAACCCACGATGCTTCCTGGGGCACACAAGCAAGTCCAGCTCTCACCGACTCCTGTCTGGTGGAACCGCCCTGCACCGCACGGACGGTCTTGCCCCCGGAATACGTCTGGATGACTTCTTCGCCGCTATCGAACCACTCTAGCGGCAGAACAACAACCGCCCCCGAAACCAGCGGCGAGCTCATGAGCCTCTCCAGGGTTAGCCCCAGGATGGGCTTACCGTTTACGGGGATAAACTGCTTTGGAACTGAGCTCCCCATTCGCGCCCCCATGCCTCCGGCGGCGATTATCGCCCAAAGCGTACCGCTCAATTCAACCCTCCTGCCCCTGGGGCTTCGGCCTGGCGAAAATCATCCTCCCGGCCGGTGTCGTATGGCAATTGGTCACTACTACCAAAATCGTCTCGCCGATATAGCGCTTCCCAGCATCAACTACCACCATGGTACCGTCCTCGAGATAGCCCACACCCTGCCCCGGTTCTTTACCCTCTTTGATTATGTTCACAGAAATCTCTTCCCCTGCTGCAACTATGGGCTTCAACGCGTTGGCGAGCTCGTTGATGTTGAGCACGACCACTTCCTGCAGCTCCGCTATCTTCGCGAGGTTGTAGTCAGTCGTGACTATGCTGGCCCCGAGTTCCTTGGCCATTTTCACGAGGCGTGAATCGACATCGAGGTCCTGATGATCCGGCCACTCCTTTATGGAGACCTCGAGCGGAAGCTCCTTCTGAAGGACGTTCAGCACCTCCAACCCGTGTCTTCCCTTGTTACGCTTGATGGTATCGGCCGAATCCGCGATATGCCTGAGCTCGTCCAGGATAAACGACGGAACTATTATGGGGCCGTCAACAAACCCGGTCCTGCAAACGTCGCCGAAGCGTCCGTCTATGATCGTACTCGTATCGAGGATTTTCGGCTTGGAACCCGAACCGGAGAAGACCGTCTGAGCCCGCTTCCCTACGGATTGACGGAGACGGGGGGGTATCAGTACCACGAGATCCTCCTTCTTGCTTACGGCCACGGCGATGCCGATGTAACCCAGCACCACGACTCCCACTGTGGGAAGGAAACTCCCCGCCACCGGAATCCGGGATAGGGCTGGCGCTAATAGGTTAGCTATTATGAGGCCGACAATGAGTCCGCCAACCCCCACCACGATGTCAGAAAGGGGAAGTTTCACAAGCCGCTCTTTTGTCCATGTGAGACTGAGGATTATCGTTCTTGCGACCGGAGGTCCGCCGAAAGCAAAGATGGTCGCGACGATCAAAGACCCGAGAACCACGAAACCGGCGGACTGGTAAAGATCGAACGTCTTTTGGGCCAGGGTTGCCAGCGGGCCCAGCAAATAGATAGAGAGACCAATCCCGATCAAGAGCCCGGCTATAGCGAAGTATTTTCTAGCGGATGACCCCACATGCGCACCTCCCTTTTTCAACAACTACACGCGGGCCGGCACGTGCGTCCCTATTATATGACAAGCACCATACGCCTCCAAGGTAGAGACGTTAGCCTCCGCCCCCGCGTTCGTTTGACCGATCCCCCAGGATATGGTATGATGTGTGCAGGTATTTTACGGGAGGAAGTATGATGTTCAAAGTAGGCGACCGCGTGGTATATCCGATGCATGGCGCCGGCGTGGTCGAATCCATCGAAGAACGGGAGGTTTTGGGACAGGTCCATAAGTATTACGTCTTGAGCCTTTCCTTCGGTGACATGAAGGTCATGGTCCCCGTTGACAGCGCTAACGAAGTCGGTCTCAGAAAGGTGATTTCCGACTCGGAAGTGAACGCCGTCCTCGAAGTCCTGAAGTCCGAGTGCACAGCTATGTCCTCCAACTGGAACCGCAGGTACCGTTCCAATCTGGAGAAGATCAAGAGCGGCAGCATCTACGAAGTAGCTGACGTCGTCCGAAACCTCACCATGAGAGACAAGGAAAAGGGTCTGTCCACCGGAGAGAGGAAAATGCTCGACTCTGCCAAAGAAATACTCATTTCCGAGCTCACGTTGGTGAAAGGGTGGAAACGGGAAGAAGCTGAGATGGTTCTCCAGCAAATCCTCGCGTAGAAGGATCTTTCTCGGAACAGGCCATCTTGACTCCCCTTTACGGCTTAAAGTAGAATGAGTGCGCGTATGGTCACGCTGGTGGGCGTGTGGCTCAGTGGGAGAGCGTCCGGTTCGCATCCGGGAGGTCGCGGGTTCGAATCCCGCCACGTCCACCATTCTAATCAGAACCTTCCGCGAGGTGACAAACGTGAAGGACCTTTTGTGCGACGGCTTCCAGGACTGCGTCCGGCACTACCTGATCAGGCACAAAAGCATAGTTGACATCATGTCGAAGCTTCAGGAGTCATCAAGCCGGGTCAACCGGGCGGTCGCAAAGGCGGTCACGAGTTGCGGTTGTATCGAAATACACGCGGGGCGTCAGAGAATCCCTCCTGGAGTTGAAACCCTCGAAGGTCTTCGAGACCACATGTCCACTCACGTGGAAGGAGGACTGTGCGATCACTGCAGAGAAGTTCTCGAGGAAGAAATCGGACGAACCCTCTTTTATCTGGCAGCCTTATGCAATGCGCTAGACCTCAATCTGTATGATGTGCTCTTAAAGGAACAGGAGAGGCTTTCCTGCCTGGGTGTGTTCAATTTCTCCTAGTCCCGGTTGCTCAGGGCGTACCGCACCGCTTCTTCTACAGTGCGTACAGCTACGAGGTTTTTCCGGGATTGTCGCCTGGCGAACCGTTCGGGGACAAGCGCTCGCGAGAATCCCATTCTAAAAGCTTCTTTCACCCTGTCCTCCAGCCGGGGCACCATTCGCACTTCCCCTGAAAGCCCGAGCTCCCCGATAACCACGAGGTCGTCGGCGACGGGAGTCTGCCGGTAGCTGGAGACGAGAGCTACAGCACACGCTAGGTCGACGGCGGGTTCGCTTACCTTAAAGCCTCCGGGTATCTTTAGAAACGCGTCTTTAGTTTCCAGCCCTGCTGCGACATTCCTCGCCAGCACCGCGAGGACTAGACTCACTCTATTCTGGTCGAGCTCCGTGCATATGCGCCTGGAAGCTCCGTAGACCGACGGAGCGACCAAAGCTTCCACCTCAATGCAAATCGGCTGCGTTCCGCTGAGGCAAACGGAAACACACGAACCGGGGTTCTCCGGATTTCTTTCCGATAGAAACTCCTGAGAGGGGTTTTTTACTTCCTCAAGCCCTTCATCTTCCATGCGGAATACGCACACTTCGTAAGTGGGACCGAAGCGGTTTTTTTGAGCTCTTATGATCCGGTGCAGGTTGGTCTTTTCGCCCTCGAAATACAACACGGTGTCGACCAGGTGCTCCAAGAGCCTCGGCCCGGCGATGTCTCCCGTCTTTACGGTGTGGCCGACCAGGACCACGGTTACGTCGTTTTCTTTAGCAAACTCCAAAAGCTTCGTGGCACACGCCCTGATTTGCGCCGGGGTGCCGGGAAGAGAAGGGAGCGACTCGTCTTCGGCGGTTTGTATGGAATCGACGATCACCAGGGAGGGCTTTAGTTTCCCAGCTGCATCTATGATATCGTCTACATTCTGACTCCCCAGAAAAAACAGGCCGGCGTTCTTCACGCCTAATCTCCTTGATCTGAGGGCTACCTGGGACCGGGATTCTTCCCCCGACGTGTACAGAACTCTCCGGCCCGATGCGGAGACCATATCGGCCGATTTCAAGAGCAAAGTCGACTTACCGACGCCGGGCTCCCCACCGAGAAGCACCAAAGACCCGGGGACAAACCCGCCCCCCAACACCCTGTCGAACTCCTCGAATCCCGAACTGAACCGGGTGAGGACGCACTCGGGAAACTCGGTGAATGCAATAGCTTTCACCTCTTTGCGCCGGCGACCATCTTCGCGCCTTCCCTTTTCTTCTTCCATCATGGTGTTCCACTCGCCACATTCCGGACATTTCCCGTACCACCTGGGGGACTGAAAGCCGCAAGATGAGCACACAAAGACGGAGCTGGCCCGTTTCACAGCGACTCACCTATCCTCATGTCTGGTTTAAGTACCGGCTCTGGACTCCGCCCATCAGCCCCGGGTTCGTGTGCGGGTTTTCCGACCGCCGTAGCCCGGTATCCCCGCTTCCGTCCGCGCCGCCGGTTTCAAAAGGAGGCTTCTATTGCGGACTACGATGTTCCTCTCTGGACTGAACCGGCCCCAACGCAGTCGTTCCTTCCACAGGAGAAAGATACCGCCCTCCGTCCCCCGGCGGGTGGACCGTCGGGTAGGCGAAGGGCGGTATCCCTTCTTTGGTCCCAAAGCTGGTCGCCACGCCTGCTGGTTATACCTGGTCGTCACACCCGGTCATCACAACCGGCCTCGTGCTCCCGTCTCTATCTACCTCGCGGCGACCGCTCCTTGACTCCTGAATGCGATCTTTCCCTCATCGTCCAGGTCCACGAGGATCTTGTCTCCTTCTTTAAACTCGCCCCGAAGCACCGCGTCGGACAACGGGTCTTCCACGAGCCGTTGAATGGTGCGCCGGAGAGGCCTTGCGCCGTAATCCGGGTCCGTTCCTTCCTTAATGAGCTTTTCCCGCGCTCTTTCCGTCACCTCCAGATGCACCTTAAGGGAGTCGACAAGCCTCTTTTCGACTTCTTTGAGCTGGATGTCCACGATCTTCTTCAAGTGCTCCTCGGTGAGGGCGTGGAACACGATGATTTCGTCGACGCGGTTCAAAAACTCCGGGCGGAAGATGCGTTTGACCGCATCCATCACCCTGTCCCGCATCTCCTCGTGGGCTTTCTTCCGATCGGTTTCGGCGACAAATCCGAGGATGGCCTTTCCGTGTATGACTTCAGCACCCGCGTTGGACGTCATTATTATGACCGTGTTCCTGAAATCAGCGGTCCTACCCCGAGCTTCGGTCAGCCGTCCGTCCTCGAGGACCTGTAGTAGCACATTGAACACATCAGGGTGAGCTTTCTCTATTTCATCCAGAAGCACGACGGAGTACGGCTTCCGCCTGACCGCCTCGGTCAACTGGCCTCCTTCTTCATATCCCACGTATCCGGGGGGGGCGCCAACGAGACGAGAGACGGTGTGCCGCTCCTGGTATTCGGACATATCCAGTCTAATCATGGCGTCCTCATCGCCGAAAAGCGCTTCGGCGAGGGCTCGAGCCAGCTCGGTTTTGCCGACACCTGTCGGACCCAAGAATATGAAAGAACCGATGGGTCTCCGCGGGTCTTTGAGGCCAGCCCTGGCACGGCGGATGGCCTTAGCTACACTGGTTACCGCCTCGTCCTGCCCGACGACCCTGCGATGGAGTTCCTCCTCGAGGTGAAGCAGCCTTTCGGCATCGGTGGCCGTGAGTTTCTCCACGGGAATGCCCGTCCACGACGCGACGATTTTAGCGATGTCCTCCGCCGTCACCGTCGATTTCTCCGGAACATCTTTTTCGTGCCAGGCTTCCTTACGTTGAGCTAGCTCCTTCCTCAGCTGCTGCTCCTGGTCTCTAAGCTGAGCTGCTTTCTCAAACTCCTGGGCGCTCACAGCAGCTTCTTTTTCCTTAGCGAGGGCGGCGATCCTTTCCTCGAGTTGGCGGAGATCCTCCGGGGTTTCAAACGCCCTCAGCCTAACCCTGGAACCCGCTTCGTCGATGAGATCGATAGCCTTGTCCGGAAGGAATCTATCTTTAACGTACCTGTCGGACAGTTTAGCGGCGGCCTCCAGCGCTTCATCGGTATAGCGGACCTTATGGTGCGCTTCGTAACGGTCTCTGAGACCTTTCAGGATCTCGATTGTCTCGTCCACGGTGGGCTCATCCACCATCACCGGTTGGAAGCGCCTTTCTAGAGCGGCGTCCTTTTCTACGTGCTTACGGTATTCGTCAATGGTGGTTGCCCCGACGCACTGGAGCTCTCCCCGCGCAAGCATGGGTTTCAAGATGCTCGAAGCGTCTATGGCCCCTTCGGCGGCACCCGCCCCGATGATGTTGTGCATTTCGTCGATGAAGACGATGATATCCCCGGCCCGGCGGATTTCATCGAGGACTCTCTTCAGTCTTTCTTCAAACTCGCCGCGGTACTTGGTTCCGGCCACAAGCGCGGGCAGGTCCAAAGTCACGACCCGGCGGCCCTTGAGGATTTCCGGGACGTTACCGTGCGCGATAGCTTGAGCTAACCCTTCCACAATCGCCGTCTTGCCTACGCCCGGCTCTCCTATGAGCACCGGATTATTCTTGGTACGCCTGGCGAGGATCTGGATAACCCTCTCGATCTCCTTTTGCCTCCCGATGACGGGATCGAGCCTCCCTTCCTGAGCCAGCGCGGTAAGGTCCCTTCCAAAGGCGTCAAGGGTGGGCGTTCGTTTACGTCCGTCCCGCCGAGGTCCCAGCGCAGGTCCCGGGGCTTTGATTTCCCCTCCGACGCGCCTTACCACTTCCTCTCTAGCCCTATCGAGGTCGGCTCCGAGCTTGGTCAGGACCACGGCCGCCTTGCCTTCTTCCACACGGAGCAGGGCCAGGAGAATGTGTTCGGTACCGACGTAATTGTGGCCGAGGTTAGAAGCTTCCTCGGGGATCACCTGGAGTACTCTTTTGGCCAGCGGCGTGAGGGCCTCCACCGAATCCACGCGGGGTCTGGATTCCATGGTCTTCATAAGTTCCTCTTTTACCATTTGAGGCGAAATCCCCATGGCCTCCAAGACCTGTACGCCCACACTTCCGGTTTCCCGCAGGAGGCCCAAAAGGATGTGCTCGGTATCCATAGTCTCAGAGCCGTAGCGTCTAGCTTCTTCCTGAGCCCAGTTGAGGACCCTCATGGCCCTTTCGGTATATCTCTCTCTGCCGTTCATTTGAAATCCCCCTTCGACTCGCTTTCACTCGTTCTAAAACGCCTGGACAAACAGGGCTTTCCGCTTTGCAGTAAGTTTTTGGAACGTTTTTCGAATAACACATCTTGTTCGAACACCACCCCCGTGTTCAAACCTCGCCCCGGCTTCGTCGACCTCATCCGAGCTCACCGGCTACTCGCTGAGAGGTGATTCCTGATGAGCTCCGCGCGTTTAGTATCCCTTTCGGACGGGGACATCTCGCGGCCTGACACCTTTTGGACGAAGTTGGGCCGGGACATCACCATTACCTCGTTGATCTCCTTTACGGTCAAGTGAGGAATGATACCCATGTCCACGCCCATCCGCACGTCAGACCACAATTTCATCGCTTCTTTCGAGGTCAGCGCCCTTGCGTTGCACAGTATCCCCATGGAGCGCCAAACCCTGTCCTCGACCTCCTGACGGTTTGAACGCAGAAGGGTCTCTCGCATCCTCTTTTCCTCGGAGACCACCTGCTGTGCCACGGTAGACAGGTTGTCGATTATCTCCCTTTCCGTCTGGCCTAGCGTGATCTGATTGGAAATCTGGAATACGTTTCCCTGGCCTTCCGTCCCCTCTCCGTATAGTCCCCTGACCACGAGCCCGACTTTATTGACGGTGGTGAGCACCCTGCCCACCTGCCCTCCCATGCTTAGCCCCGCCAGGTGAACCATAACCGAAGCTCTGAGACCAGTGCCGGCATTGGTCGGGCAAGCCGTAAGGTACCCCAGTCGCTCCGAGTAGGCGAAGGGGAGTACCTCTTCCAAAAGGTCATCCATTCCCGATGCTGCTACCCATGCCTCTTCCAGCTCGAGGCCCGAGTACAGGCACTGGAGACGAATATGGTCCTCTTCGTTAACCATGATGCCTAGAGCTTCGTCTTCCCTGAACGCAAGGCCCTCGCCCTCCCCGCGCTGGGCATGCTGCGGGCTGATGAGATGCTTTTCCACCAGGACCATCCTGTCCAGGGGTGTTATGGTCTCGAGATCGATGAAGTGAAGGACGCCCCAGGCACCTTTCCCGTTAACCGAGTCCACAGCTTTTTTGATTCGGAGCATAACTTCTTTGGCGTCATCTCCCCGAAGGAGGTGGGGAAACGGCACGTCTTTGAGGTTCCTTGCCAGTCTCACCCTGGATGATAGAACCACGTCGGCGAGATGCCCGCTTCCGTCCATCCACGGAGACGCGGCCCTGGTCAGAATGGCGTCGAGAGCTTCCTGATCCTTCACCGCGCGCCACCCCCGAGTTTCTTTTCGAGGGCCCGGATCTTGTCCCGCAGAACGGCAGCTTCTTCATAGGCTTCTCTGGCCACCGCCTGGGATAGCTGACGCTTCAGAGATTCGATTTCCCTTTCGAGCTTGGAAGTACCCTTAGCTCGGGAAGCTACCTTGCCCACGTGACGATCGGACCCGTGTATCCTCCGTAGCAGGGGCATAAGGCGATCGTCGAAGGTTTCGTAACATCTGGAACATCCGAGCCGCCCGTAACGAGCGAAGTCTCTGTAGCTCATTCCGCATACCGGGCACCTCGTCTCGGTCTCTCCGGGTCCGAGGGCGGGAACTTCGGATTGGATCGAGCCCAAAAGCGCAGAGAGGAGGTTATCTATGGAAAACTGTTCCTGAAAGAATACGTTCAGGACTCCCTTTTCCCTGGCACACTCCTCGCACAGATTCATGACGGTCTTCTTCCCGTTCACCGTCTGTTCAACGTGGACCGTGGCAGTCCGCTTTCCGCACTCCTCGCACAACATGACGACTCACTTCCCTTCTTACAAGTCGCTGGCATCTTCGACCCGCCCGGTGACAAAATACGCGCACAACATCGCTTTGAGAATGTTAGCTCTCAGGATATCCCTGAGCGGAGGATCCACTACCAGAGTATCCCTGGAGACAGCTGCTTTCATCACTCGAGCTGCCCTGCCATCGACGTACCCTTCCTCTTCCAGGCGGCTTACCAGGTGGTAGGCTTCAGCTTGCGTCGAGCTTTCGCCCACCGCCCCTAGGATGTCTTCCAGCAAGTTCGGTCCCAGGGATATTCTCCTGACACGGATGAAGCCTCCCCCGCCCCTTCTTGATTCGGTAAGATACCCTCGCTCCGGTCGGAATCTCGACGTTATCACGTACGTTACTTGAGAAGGCGTGCAACCGAATCGCTCGGCGATGGATACCCTTTGAATCTGCGCCGTACCTCTTCCTTGATCTACGAGCATTCGTATATATTCTTCGATGATATCAGCAAGACAGGACAATCTCTGAACCCCCCCCTTCGTCTTATTCCGTTTCAATCGCTCCGTTTGATTTTACTTTGACTATCTTTGACCTTCGGAATCAATATACACCTTCGGTGGAAAAACGCAATAGGGTTGAGGCATCCCGCAAGCTATCGCCGGTTCTTACCGGCAGTAGGCGGATCGCTGGTAGCGGAGCCTACCTGGTCTAACACGGGCGACCACCTGAACTCCCATGCTAAAGCACCTGGTAAATGCGGCACTTGAGGTACTCGGTTTCAGGCACGCCTACCAGCACGGGATGATCTCTGGCCTGACCCCGCCTTTCGAGTAAACGCAAGATCCGGCCCGCATCCCGCGCCGCATCTTCGATCACGCTTTCGAACTCGGCGGGGAGAAGGTGCTGGGAGCAGGAGGAGGTGATCAGGAAGCCTCCGGGTCTCAGTACTTTGATGGCTCTTAGGTTGATCTCTTTGTATCCAGCTAGCGCCCGAGGCACGGCCCGGCGGCTTCTTGCAAAAGCCGGGGGATCAAGGTTGACTACGTCGAAAAGTTCACCCTTCCGGTCGTAATCACGCAGCTCATCGAAGGCGTTGCCCATCCGAAGATGGAACTCGGTTTCGAACTGGTTGAGCTTCGTTGACGCTTGAAACAGGTCAAGTGCCGCCTCGGATACCTCGATTGCTGTCACGTGGACGGCCCCGCCCTTGGCCAGGGAAAGACCGAATCCTCCGGAATACGAAAATGCGTCGAGGACTTTTCTATCTTTGGCGAGCCACCTGACGGCCAATCTATTCTCCTGCTGGTCGAGGAAGTAGCCGGTCTTTTGTCCCTTCGCCACATCCACCAGATGCCTCACGCCGTTTTCGTCGATTTCCACCAGAGGATCGAAAGGCTGACCCACAAATCCAGCGACTTCCGGGAGACCCTCAAGAGAGCGGACGGGCGCATCGTTTCTCTCATATATGCCCTTGGGTGCCAGGAGGTCTGTAATGCCTCGAGTCACCGCGTCCTTCCACCTGTCCATACCAAGGGTCAGCGTCTGAAAGACGATATAGCCGCCGAAGTCGTCTATGATCAACCCCGGAAGGAAGTCAGATTCGGAAAACACGAGCCTCGTTCCGAGGCCGCTGGATTCGGGGGGCCATTTGTCCCCGTAAATTTGCTTCCGGAAAAGGATAGCTGCCTCAAGCCGTCTCATTATGAATTCCTCGTTGACATCCTCGTCTTCCCTGGTGAGGAGGCGAACCAGAATCTGGGAAGCCGGGTTTATGTACCCCCTGCCTATAAATCCGCCTTTGGGGTCGAGTACGTCCACAATGTCCCCGGGTTCAAACGAGCCTTCGATCGAGGAAACCTCCGTTTGGAAGACCCATGGATGACCCGTTATCGACCGGTGCTTTTGACCCGGCTTGAGTTCTACTCTGGCCCTCATACCGCCCGCCCCATCAGGTAAGTCTCAGCTGCGAACGCCGCAGTGGCCCCGTCACCGACAGCCGTCGACACCTGCCGCAAGGGTTTCCGTCTAACATCGCCGGCAGCGTAAAGGCCTGGCGTTTTCGTCGACATGTCAGGCCCCGTCAGGATATAACCGCTGTCATCCGTCTCTACCAGGTCCACAACCGGAGCCGTGTTGGGTGAAGAACCTACGTAGAGGAAGACCGCGGAAACAGGTTCTTTATTAACCTCTCCAGTCTTCACGTTTCTCACCGTTACAGCTTCGACGTACCGTTCGCCGTGAATCTCGTCGACTACGGAGTTCATACACGAAAGGATCTTCGGGTTTTCCCGCACCATCTTTTGGTTGTAAAGCCCGGCCCTGAACTCGTCCCTTCGGTGTATCAGAATGACTTGCGACGCAAGCCTCGCGAGAAACTGCGCCTCGGTGAGAGCGGAATCACCGCCGCCTACCACAGCTACCCTCTTGCCGGAGAACAAGGGCCCGTCACACGTGGCGCAAAAGCTCACACCTTTTCCGATCAGCCGGTCTTCACCCGGCACGTTAAGGCGCCTCGGACTGGTGCCGGCGCAATAGATGACCGCGCTGCTCTCGTAGGTGGAAGCTTGACCTGACACCGAAAAGCCGGCGTCCCCAAGACTTACTTTTTCGACCTCGTCCGTTTCAATGAGGGCGCCGAACCCCCGGGCATGTTCGGCCATGAGCTCCATAAGCTCCAGGCCTTTTATCCCCTGAGGAAAGCCCGGATAATTGTGGATCACGTCCGTGGTAGCAGCTTGACCGCCTCCGCCCATGGGGTCGAGAACTATCACTTTCCAGCCGGAACGAGCTGTGTAAAGGGCCGCTGTCAAGCCTGCGGGCCCTCCTCCCACTACGATCACGTCGAAAGCCATCTAAAATCACCTCTCGGCCTCATTTGCCAGTTACAACGATGCTACCATCCAAAGGCATCTAGACTCAATGTCGCCGGTTAACCGCTCCGACTGAGTTTTGATCGAAACCAAGTTGGAGAAACCTACGGAAGGAGGTGGTCTCAGTTGGGCGCTGCTGAAGATACCCTAAGAAAACCCGGGAGGCTCGGAGCGGTGGTTTCTGGCGTTCTCGTGGTCCTGGTCCTCATCGTCATATCCAGGACTCAGGTGCGCCGCGCGCCCGAAAAGCCCGGAGCCGAACCTCTGCTGACCGTCTATTTTCACGGGGAGAACGCTGTCAGGAAAATGCCGCTGGAAACGTACATCGAAGGGGTCGTAGCTGCGGAAATGGACCCCAACTGGCCCATAGAAGCTCTCAAAGCTCAAGCTATCGTGGCCCGGACTTTCACCGTGGAGAAAATCCAAGGCGGGGGCGTACCGGCAAGGGGAACGGACGCGAGCACTGACCCCAAGGAGTTCCAGGCCTATGACGCTGCGAAAGTGAACGACCGGGTAAGAGAAGCTGTGAGGTCAACCAGGGGCCAGGTCATCACCTACGGTGGTAAGCCTATCCAAGCGTGGTTTCACGCGAGCTCCGGAGGCAAAACGGCCACTCCAGAAGAAGGACTGGGTCAGAAAATGGGCGCGCTTCCCTATGTCTCGGTAGTACCGGATATGCCGGCCAGTTCCCCCCAAACCTGGGCACGGAGGTTCTCCGCCTCGGAAGTAGCTAGCGCTGCGAGAAAGGCCGGCGTGCCGGTGGGTGACTCCGTTTCATCGATCCGGATCGGCAGGAAGGGTCCATCGGGCCGAGCTGAGACCCTCATCATCAATGGAAAGACGGTTTCAGCTCCGGCCCTGAGACTTGCACTGGGAGGTGAAAAGATGAGGTCCACCCTGCTGGAGGACGTGCGGCTCGAGGGCGATACGGTGTATATGAGGGGGCGCGGGTATGGTCACGGCGTCGGCATGTCCCAGTGGGGTGCCTGGGTAATGGCTCTTAGGGGAAAGAAGGCCCAGGACATCGTCAGGTACTATTACCGGGGCGTCAAGATAGAGACCATGTGGCACTGAAGAAACGGGCATTCGCAAAAGCGGACCGAACCCAAGGGTTTTAGAAACGAGTCCCCGCGAACTAGCCACACGTGTCCGGCCTTCCGGCTTCGCGGGGACTCCTTATCGAGCACTTATCGCTACTTATTCTCCTTCTCTTTCTCTTTCCTGGCCGCTTCAATGATGCCCTCAGCTACCTGGGCGGGAACTTCTTCGTACCTATCAAACTCCATCTTGAAGATGCCCCTGCCCTGAGTCATCGACCGGAGGTCTATGGCGTATTTCAACATCTCGGCCATCGGGACCATCGCCTTAATGATCTGGAAAGGACCCTTGGCCTCCACGCCCAGAATCCGTCCTCGTCTCTTGTTGAAATCGCCCATGATATCGCCCATGAACTGCTCGGGCACCATGACCTCCACCCGCATGATGGGCTCGAGGAGTACGGGGTTAGCTTCGGAGCAGCCCTTCTTGAAGGCAAGCGATGCAGCTATCTTGAATGCCAGTTCCGATGAGTCAACCGGATGGTACGAGCCGTCGTAAAGGATTGCTCTCAAGTTCGTGACCGGGTACCCGGCCAGTACACCTTCGTTAAGAGCTTCCCGCAGACCCTTTTCCACAGCGGGAATATACTGCCTGGGAACGGCTCCGCCGAAGATCTTATCCACGAACTCGAAGTCTTTATCGGGCGCGGGTTCGAATTCGATAAACACGTGACCGTACTGGCCTCTACCGCCCGTTTGTTTCTTGTGCTTGCCCTCAGCTTTCGCTGTGCCCTTAATGGTCTCCCGGTAGGGAACTTTTGGAAGCGAAAGCTCCACATCCACGTGGAACTTGTCCCTGAGTTTGGTGGTGGTGACGTCTACGTGCACCTCTCCCAAACCCGACAGTATGGTTTCGCCGGTTTCGGTGTTCCGTTCCACCCGAATCGTGGGGTCTTCTTCAACCAGTCGCTGCAGACCCGCGGATATTTTGTCTTCGTCTCCTTTGGTCTTCGGTCGTACAGCTACCGAGTAGACGGGTTTGGGGAAAGCTATCGGCTCGTAAACGATGGGTGACGATTCCAAACACAGGGTGTCCCCGGTGGTCGTCTCCTGGAGTTTGGCCACCGCGCCTATGTCGCCGCCGGACACTTCCGGTACCGGTTCCTGGCTCTTACCCTTTATCGAATAAAGCTGCCCCACCCGTTCGGACCTGCCTCTTGTGGCGTTAAAGCAAGTGGTGTTGGAGACGAACTTGCCCGAGTAAACCCGGAACAGAGACAGCTTCCCGACGAAGGGGTCAGCCGTGGTCTTCCATACCAGGGCCGAGAACGGCGCTCCCGGTGCCGCCTCAAATGACTTTTCCTCCTCCGAGCCCGGGGCCTTCCCCACCGGCGCCTTCACATCAGCTGGCGACGGCATGTAAGCAACGATGGAATCCATTATGGCATGCACTCCGATGGTCTTGGCGACCGAAGCGGGGATGGCCGGAAAAGATTTCCGCTTGAGGACAGCTAGTTTGATGCCTCTGACGATCTCTTCCGGGGTGAGCTCCTGGCCCTCGATGTACTTTTCCATGAGCTGGTCGTCCCCGTCGCAAGCGGTCTCGACGAGTTTCTCTTTGGCGGACTCCACGGCATCCTTCAGGTCTTGAGGAATATCCTGTTCGGCTATCTTGCCTTCGCCTTGCGTAACCAGAGCTTTGCCGCCGATGACATCGACGACCCCCCGGAAGCCCGCTTCCTTGCCGAGCGGGATATAAAGCGGCACGACATGACCACCAAAAGCACGGTTGACTTCCTCAAGAGTCTTCCAAAAATCCGTATTCTCTCTATCAAGCTTGTTTATAGCTATGATGCAGGAGAGATTCCGTTGCCGCGCGTAATCCCATACGATTTCGGTCCCTACCTGTACACCGCCGGTCGCATCGACGACGACTACCACCCCTTCTACAACCCGAAGAGCTGATAGTACGTCGCCCACGAAGTCGAAATATCCCGGGGTGTCAAGCAGGTTTATCTTCGTGCCTTTCCATTCAACAGGCGCCACCGAAGTAGATATGGTGGTCTTGCGACGTATTTCCTCGGAATCGAAATCCAGTACCGATGTACCTTCATCAACCTTGCCAAGCCGCGTGTTGCCGCCGGATATAAAGAGCATGGCATCGCCAAGCGACGTCTTGCCGGCGCCGCTATGAGCTATAAGAGCGACATTACGCAGATTTTCTATGGAATATTCCTTCACTAAGTGCTCCCTCCTCAGGATAGCGCCCCGCCCAACCGAATCTCGCGGTTCAGAGGGTCCGGTCGAGGTTCCTCCGGCATGATACCAGTTAGTGTGATGAACACGCAAGACCAACCGGAAGCTGCGTGAAGAGCTGTTCGTCTATAAAACATGACGCCCCACCGCCGCAAACCCTCGCTTAGCGCAGTCAAGGTGCGTAAAGTAACGACCGGTCTTCTGGACCACAACGGAAGCGGGGGCGGTTTTCGCCGTCCCCGCTCTCTTTACCGTGTTGCTTTTCTACTGGGAACTACCACACGTAGAACCACGTTTGAGCGAGCGTTACATAATACCCGTTCGCTGTGTTCGAGCGGATCTCCGCCATATACCACCCAGGTTCGAGACCCTTAAGGTTTACGAAAGCGTAGCGCGTGGCGCCGCTTTCCATATATCCGATAGAGTCGCTGAAGCCAACTCCGGGAACATACTGGACCGACCCGACCTTCCTCACCATAACCTGGTAACCGTACTGGTAGGGGAGCCAAATGTCACGGCCGGACTTGTTCTTCACCACGACGCGAAGCCGCGGGTATGGGTTCAACCAGGACGGTCCCATGAAACTTACGGAGTAGGACACCGGCTCCCGGCCTGTAACCCATATATACGCGCTCGCTACCGGGTACCATCTAGACTCCGCCAGGAAGTAAGCTTGTACCATGTAGGATCCTTGCGGAACCCAGGGCAAAGCCGCCTTATACATTTTGACCTCACCGGCCTCGATGGTTTCGGTGGTAACTACCTGAGCGAAGGTCCTTTCGGCACCCCAACGCCAAATGGGGAGTCCATCAGCCCAGAGCACGAAATCCACCTGCTGGCTCGTGGGGAATTCTGCGGTGACAGGCTTTCCAGTATCATTCACCACGAGAAGTCGCAGCTCTCCGGTCTCGGGCAAGTATTGCAGAACGTACTCAAGACCGAGGCGAGATGCGCCCGGGGACCACCCGTTCCCACCACCGATTGGGAAGGGGTACCACCAGTACCAGTCTTGGTAGCCTTGAGCCGCTAGACCGGCCCAGTTCGGACTCGCCATTACGGGCACCGCCAATCCCAGAGCCGTAACCGCGGCAACAAGTACTATAACAGCTAGGCGTCGCATTACGTCTATCATCCTTTCGTTTGTGTTTTCCTGGTCCGTCGTTGCCCGAGGATTTCTTGTCAAGTTCGTTTCGGGTCAGCCACACACCATAATACGATAACACATGCTAGCAGTCGGGGGGACTGGTAAGTGATGGTTGCGCGATTCCTCTGGTCAGCCGGAAGGACGTCTTCTTACACTACGAGCCACGCCCGTGGCATTGTCATATGTTTGTAGGATCTGACACTCCGATCCATGATCGATTCAAGCCGAAAGAGGCGGGGATGACCCTACCGCTCGGGGGTTCGTCCAATTAATACCGGGCGAGCTGGTTCCCGCTCGCAGGTATCGCATTACTCTCGGGAAAGACCCGCCCGGCATATCCTTTCATTCTAGGAAGAACGGCTTGTCATCGGGAACTATTCTAAACTCCACTTTTACTCCACTGGCAGCGATTTCTTTCAGAATCGATAGCTCTTCCTCTGAAAGGGAGATATTTCTGTAAAACGGCTTACGTCCGGGCTTGGAGCCCACACCTCCGACGTTCAGCTTGTCGAACTCGACTCCCGACTCCAGAAGCCTCTTAGGTTCCCTCGGGGTCTTGCACAGTACTATGACTTTTTCGTCCCCGCTGTTGTCCTCCGTAAGGGCCCGTGCTGCATCCTCTACGGTCAAAGCCTCTACCGAGATTCCGTTGGGCGCCGCCATTTTAAACAGCTGGAGCGAGAATTTATCTTTGGCCACGAAGTCATCGGCGATGATGATCTTTTTCGCCCCGGTGACCTTAAGCCAACCTGTCATCACCTGACCGTGAATTAACCTGTCGTCAATCCGTACTAGAACGGGTTGCATCTTCGTTAGTCCCCTCCTCTCTCTGCGTCTCCTGCCGCAAAGCTTAAACTCACATTTTCAGCTGCCCATCATGGCCTCGAGCTCCTTGGAGAAGTCCACGATAGAACCCTGTCCCTCATGGAGCACCTTGGCGGCCAGGTCCTTCGCGGATCCGGCCTCACCGCGACTCATAACCGCTTGGAGGAGCACGGGCAGGTTCACTCCAGCTATGCAGCGGCGCTGGGGACTGATTAGTCTCGCGACGACGTTGCATGGAGTGCCTCCCTTAACATCCACGAGGAAAAGAACCTGTTCCCCGGCGCCGCAGGCCCGCAGCCCTTCGGCCACGCGCTCCGCATAGCCCTCCGGCGATTCCTCCGGTCTTAGTCCAACGGCGAAGACCTTCTCCTGCTGCCCGCAAATGAGAGTCATGGCGCTGAGCAACCCGTCGGGAAAGTCCCCATGGCCCAAGATACCTATTACCAACAAACTCCCTCCTTTGAACGTCCCTTGGATCTACCAGTTGTCGGACCTCGCCCTACCACCCGAACGGACCCTATCGATTCAGAGGTCATCACTTGCCCTATCCGACGAGCACGTCGTGGGGAGGTCTACTCCATCCGTACAACCACTCTATACGCGCCCGGACGTGTAGCGTACTCAAAAGCATCCTGAATTCGGCTGAACGGGAACACTTTCTCTACCAGTTGAGAAACCCGTAGTCTTCCGTTGGCAACCAGAGCGACTGCCCGTTGGAAGTCGTATTTCCGTGGGCTAATGGTCCCGACCAGTTTTATCTCATTATAGTGGATACGATTGAGATCCACCTCCGTTTTCGATCCTTTTTCACCATGGTAAGACGTGTAAATGACCATTGTAGCTCCGGTTGCACACACAGCCATTAAATCCGCAAGCAGGCCGGGAGTGCCTCCGGTAACAAACACCGCTTCCACGCCCTTGCCTCCAGTGGCCTGGCTGATTTGATCCGCCAGCGCTCCACCTGTAGGATCCAGTACAACGTCGGCCCCAAAGTCTTGAGCCAGCCGGCGCCTTTCCGCTGCAACCTCGGAAACGAGCACACGAGTACCTTTGAGGGTCAATAAGTTGGTATGAATTAACCCCATAACGCCGGCCCCTACCACCAAGACGTCATCTCCCGGCTGCACGTTGGCTTTATCGACACTGCTGATGCAACACGCGACCGGCTCCGTAAGGGAAGCGGTAATACGGTCGATTTCCCGAGGGAACTTGAAGACCTGGTACCCGGGTACGGCCATCAATTCGGCAAAGCCACCTGGTCCTGCCGGTCTACCAGGCCGGTGGAGTTTTCTTGAGTTCAAGCACCGATTGTCGGTGTATTTGCGACAGTTGACACACTGCTCACACCTGTTGATCCGAGACACCGCTACATGATCGCCGGGCTTTACGCTGGAAACCACCGCGGGCCCGACCTCTTGAACTACTGCTGAGATTTCGTGACCAGCGTAAACCGGGTACGAGGACTCGCGCTCGCCCCGAAACACCCCTTGGTCGGAGGTACATATCGCGCATGCAATCACTTTTACCAGGATCTCATCATCGCGAAGAACCGGTTTCTCCCAGTCTTCGAGTTCGACTTTCCCCGGTCCAACTATTTTAGCTACCTTATACGTGTTCATGTGTTTGCCTCCCGTCAGTTGGTATCCACGAGACCGTCGCGCCAGCGCGCGTGATATGGCCTTCCCAGCCAGGCTTCACGCTTTGCCAGACGCTCCAAGCTTTCGCAACCAGTCGCGGGCGACAGGCGCGGCTGCCTTGTTGGCGGTTAACCATATTTTCACTGCTGTCAAGTTTTCAAGAGGTTCTGTCTCCAGGATCTCCTTGGCCTTCTCCCTGATGGCTACCTGTAGGTCGGTGAAAACGTTAACCTTGGATACCCCCAACGGAGGAGTTCTCTCGATCCCCGGAGTGCTCGAGCCACCGTGAATCACCAGTGGCAGATCCACCTGCTCCGCGATCTTCGAAAGTCTCTCGAGATCGAGTGTAGGGGTAAACTTATACATCCCGTGAGCTGTACCGATAGCTACCGCAAGGAAGTCCACGCCGGTAAGTTCGGCAAACCGGCGTGCATCCTCCGGTCTAGTAAGGAATTGCGCTCGTTCTTCCTCGGAAGGAGCATGATCCGCTACACCCACATGACCGATTTCCGCCTCAACTGACACCCCACAGGCATGGCATATCTCCACAATCCTCTTCGTGGCTGCGACGTTCTCGTCGAACGGAAGTTTGGACCCGTCAAACATCACGGAGCTAAAACCTGCTCTGACCCCTTGCATTATGATGTCGAACGAGTAGCCATGATCAAGGTGAAGTGCCACAGGGATTCTGTGTCTTCTTGCCAGCACGTCGGCCATAGCGAATACCGTGTCCGCACCGTAAGTCTTAACGGTGGGCTCTGCCGCTTCGATCAAACAAGGGGCGTTTTCCTCTTCGCACGTTTCCATGATTACCATGATACTCTGCAGGTCCGTGATGTTGAAAGCCGGCACCGCGTAGCCTCTGCGTCTGGCATCAACCAGGATCTCTTTTGTGTTGACCAGCATGCCTCAGATGCCTCCAGTCTCTCCACACTTGTGTCTAACGAGATGAGCCGGTATTGAACCGGCGTATTCTTCCAAGCCCAGCTCTCTGATAGTCTCCAGGGTAGGAATTCCGTCTTCGCTCCAGCCCTGGATCCGGTAGTACTCGCCAAGCATCTTGCCGAGATGCGGAACGTGCCCGGCGGAACCCCCCTCCGGGAAGGCGAGCGTCGCAATTCGAGGGGGAATGGTGTCGTCCTTTCTGCTGATTCCACATCGTACATTGTACAGTCGCTTGAGGGTGAATATCCTGGTCCCCCTTCTCAGGAATTCGGACGGGGTCATGTCGACTCCCGTCACGTAGGTGAAATACTTCGAAACCCGGTCCACACCAGGTCTGAAATAGCGACACATGCACAACGAGTCATACATGCTTCCGATGGCCTGGGCTTTCACAACGAGGTCGGCTTTTCCCTCCCACGTGTGAGGGTCCAGGGGCTTATCAATGCCGATAGACGGATCCGTTGCTCGGGACTCGAAGATCGACGACTGCCCTTGAAGATGGCAGGCCCCTCGGTTGGACGTTGCGTACGCCAGTGCCAGACTCGACCGAGCTCTTGGATCGTGGGCGGGAAGCTCCAGACCCTTAACCTGCATTGCGTACTCTTCCGCACCTTTTCCGATTACCATAGAGGCCCGTCGAGTACCGAGTCCCAGAACGGCCCCGAAACCTTCTTTACGAGCGATTTGACCAATGAGCGTGAATACGGTTTGCGGATCCCCCCACCTGAGGTGAAGACCACCGGTGTCCCGGGTATCGATTACACCCTTTTCATACAGCTCCATTGCAAACGCGATGGTCGCACCGGTCGATATGGTGTCGAGCCCGAGCCGATTGCACAATTCGTTGGCGCAAACTATGGCGTCGAGGTCATCCATGAGTACGTAGGAGCCCAGGGCCGCCAGCGACTCATACTCGGGACCCCTTCCTTCTACGGGACCGTAAGGGCCGTGAGGGTGGGTAATTATCTTGCCGCACCCGATGGGACACCGGTGGCAAGCGGTCGTCCTGGTATTCATCTGCTTTACGATTTGCATACCGCCTATTCGCGAAACTGGTTCCTTCCACGTGCCTTGAGACCAATTCTTTATGGGTAGGTCGCCGATTTTCTCAACCCACTCGAGACTGGCCCCCGTGCCGTATCTTTTCATGCCTTCGTTGGCCCTCACCGTCTCCGGGCCTATGCGGCGGTTCATCTCGAGCACTGCATCTGGATTGTAAATAGGCACATCACGGGTTCCAAGTACAGCGACGGCTTTCAGATTCTTCGAGCCCATCACAGCACCTAGTCCGCCTCGAGCCGCAGCTCTTGCTTCCTTACCTTCACTCATGATTGCGGACAAGGGAACCATCCGCTCCCCGGCGACACCTATGCAAGTCACAACAGCTTTGTCCGTCGTCTCAGCTTTTACCCGCCTATCCGTTTCAAACGTGTCAAGGCCCCAGAGGTGAATTGCCGGCCGGAGTTCAGCTCTTCCCTCAGCGATCCATAGGTACACAGGCGATTCCGACCGTCCGCGAACAACTATCCCGTCGAATCCTGCCCTCTTGAGCATCGTACCCCAGTAGCCACCGGCGCTGGCTTCACCATAGATTCCGGTCAGCGGAGATTTCGCAGCCACCTCGTGCCTGCCCGAACACATTACCGGGGTGCCTGTAAGAGGGCCGGTCATAAAACAAAGGACATTCTCGGGCCCCAGCGGCGCTGTCTCAGGGCCGGTCTCTCTATATAGGATGTCAGCGGCAAAACCGCTCCCACCTATTAAGTCCAGAACGCGGACGTCCGTCGCCCTTGATTCGCAGGTTCCCTTTGTGAGGTCGACATGAAGGATTTGCCCCATATAACCCGGGCGCATTCCGCCCGAGCATCTATCAACCGGTCTGCCCCCGCGTACTGACTCCAACCGATCCACCTCCAGCTGGGCGGGGCTCCAATCCTTGGGTATGGAGCCCCGCCCAAACCACTCCACCGGCTAACCAAGCAACTTGAGATAACCGAGAATGAACCCTACCAGGAAAACGAGTCCGATGATCCTGTTTACCCTAACTCCCCGTCTCAAAAGCACCCATATCCCCAAGACCAGAGCCAGCGGCAACAGATTGGGAAGTATCTTATCGAGCACCTCGGTCTGGAGATCGATGGGTGGCAGATCAGAAATGCTGACTTTGCCGATGATCTTGAAATTGACGTAGCGCGCGCTCAAAGCGCCCGCCGCCATAAGTCCGATGAGGCTCGCGGCCTTTGTGGCCTGCTTAAGAAGCCCGCTCTCGGTCAGCCGTTCGATAAGGGGTCCGCCTTGCTGGTAAGCGGCCATGAACCACCAGTAGTGCAGCGGGTACGAAATTCCCAGCACCAAGACAGTATAGAGGATGGGTCCTAGTACGCTTCCCTGGAGACCGAGGGAAATCCCCACTGCAAGCAAAATGGGGAAAATCATACCCTGAAAAACGGAGTCACCGATGCCGGCCAGCGGTCCCATAAGCGACGTCTTGACGCTGTTGATCGTCTCGTCCGGAATGTCGGCCCCATTTGCTTTCTGCTCTTCCATGGCGGCCACGATGCCCGCGGCAATGGTCCCGGTAGTCGTATTCGTATTGAAGAACACAAGATGCCGCTTAAGGGCTGCGGATATCTCCTCCTTGGTATGGTAGAGTCGCTTTATGACTGGAATCATCGCGTGGGCAAACCCGACACCCTGCATTCGCTCGTAATTGTACAGACCATGGAGAAACCCGGTCCAAATCGCCCATACCTTGATCAGGTCGAGCCTGGTCAGCTTCTTTTCATCAGCGGCCATATTAGCTTGCCTCCTTTCCGGTAACTTGCCTCTGGGTAAGCAAGACGAAGCAGATGCCCAGGATCACCACCGCCATGATGTCAAGTTTGAGGTAAGCCGCGAGCACGAACCCAATGAAAAACGCCGGCAAGATCGAAAGGTCGGTGGCCATATACCTGAGGAGCAGGGCGTAGCCAACGGCCGGTAGCAGCTTACCCGCCACCGTGATTCCGGAGATGACGGAAGCCGGTAATAAAGAGAGAAGAGACTGTATGGGACCAGCTCCGTATCGTACGGCCAAGAACGTGACGAGCCCAGGGTATACGAGAGCGAAAAGGGTGCCGGGGATTATATTCAGCCAGACTATGCCTCGCATATCCCCTTCCTCGGCATAACGGTCTGCCCAGTGCGCAAAGAACGAGAAAAGGGACATCTTCAATACGTTTACGGAGTTGCCGATCATCGCCACGGGTACCGCGAAAGCAAGGGCCATCTCAGGGGTCATGTTCGCCAAGATACCCATGGCGGGACCGAGCACCCCTGCAATGAGGATATCGGCTGGCGCCGACCCGCCGACAGACATGTAGCCGATGTACACGGCGTTGATTGTAGCTCCGATGATCGTGCCCTTAATTGGGTCACCCAAAATCAGGCCTACTACGAATCCGGATACCAGTGGTCTCATGAACGCAAAAAACCTGGTGTTTAAAGTCAACGAGCTACCTATCCAAAATGCCCACAATGATACAAGAATGGCTTGTAGCAACTCGCTCCCTCCCTACACAGGCTGTATTATCAGACCGACCCGCAGCTGAACGGGTGTGCTGACGTTTGTTCTATTCGACGCCGATGGTGGTAATCCTTCTATTTTCCGATTCTTTTTCTAAGTGCAATTATCATGATTGAAGGCAGGAGTGTAGTCTCCACGGGCGACCGAGCAGGTTTTTGTAGGGGGAGTGTATGTAGACAAGGTTACCAGGTGGAATCTACAAAGACCCTGGCTCTATCTCTATGGTGACGTTTCGAGGATACCCGCAGCTGCGGAAACGTCTGTTACTAGAACATCAACCCAACGACCTTTTAGGGCAGCCGTGATAGCTGCGACTTTACCAATACCGCCGGCCACGGCTAGAACCGTGTCGGCACGACGCAATGCGGGCAAATCAATCCCCATCACTACATCGGTCTCCTCGGCGACAACCTCGCCGTTTTCGTCTAGAAATCTGCCGCAAATGTCTGCTACGACGCGTCGTTTGGAGTACTCTTCCGCCGCGCGGACTCTCGCTAGAAACAGCGAGTCCTGGGTACCACCGACCTTACCCACTCCCACCAGTGCGTAATGTAGATTACTCCACATAGATACGCATTGGGCGACCGCAGCATCTTCGAGCAACGCTGTTTTTATCTTAGGGCTGGTTACATAGTAGGGAACTTGAAAGAACACGCATGAGCCGCCAAGCTTTTCGGATGCCATACGAACCATTTCGTTAACCTGGAACTTAGCGTCGTACAACCCGGCCCCGCCCACTAGCGGAGTCACTTTTAATCCTGGTACGCGTCTTGAGCCACTCAGTGCCGATACTGTGTGGAAGACAGTAGCACCTCGTCCGATACCTAGTACCTGATTGCCCCGAAGACCCTGCTCCAAAACCTGGGCAGCTTTGGCACCTATCCTCCTTTTTATCTCGTCATCCGTTCCGGCCCCCGAGACGACGTGGACAGCTCTCAGGTGAAATCTGTCACGGAGTTTATCTGCCATCTGCTTTATGGAATCCCTGGGATCATTGATTGAGACACTTACTATGCCCTTAGCTCGAGCGACGGACAGCAGCCTCGACACCATCGGGCGAGATATGCCCACAGCTCTGGCGATAGCCTCTTGTGTCATGCTGTCCCTGTAATACATCTCGCATAGCCTTATCACCAGATCCAGGGTCTCGTCGTCGTAGATTTCTCGCAGTGCCATTTACCTTCCCCTTATCCTCTGTAAAAAACACACTTTATACCGAGCCCCAACCTCGTCAGTTCGACACACCCGACAGCGATTCCTTCTTTTCTCATGTATTGCTCGTACTGGTCGCACCCACTGACCCTTTTCCGCCGCGTGCGCCGGCCAGACATACAACAACGATGCCGACGAGGACAACTGTCGGTCTTATTATGTCGACGGTATCACCTGCTTCAACTATCACAAGCAAGTATAGAAGTGTTTTTGCTTCTACGAGAAATGAAGCGCATGAGAAATAAAAAAGCCCTGCGTTTTCGCAGGGCTTTTAAAATCAGCTCCCGGCGGCGACCTACTCTCCCGGGCCACAGGGGCCAAGTACCATCGGCGCTGGAGGGCTTAACTTCCGTGTTCGGGAT
>DYEQ01000091.1 GCA_020725645.1 Candidatus Fermentithermobacillaceae bacterium
TCGGCAAACCTGCGTACGTTCCCCGAGCTCACCTGGCACCGGTACAGGCCGTGAAATCCATCGTTCACGCGGGAGGCGTAGCTGTCTGGGCCCACCCCGGTACAGCTGGTTGTGACTACCTGCTCAAGGAACTCGTCGAGAACGGTTTAGACGGACTTGAATGTTTGCATCCCGAACATTCTCCGGAAGATACCCGGCGTTACGCTACGTTGGCCCGGGAACATGGTCTCATCGCTACGGGAGGCTCGGATTTCCACGGCCCTGGATCCGGGGAGGGAGGAGAATTGGGAGAATGGGTCGTAGACTATAGCGTCGTCACACTCCTAAAGGAGGCCAGGCTCAAAAGAGAACGAGAGAGGGCGGGACGCTGAGGTTTCGGCCTCGCTTGAGAACCTCATTTGATTGGGGGCGCGGATCATGCTTGGAAGAGATGAGCTCCTGGGGAAGGCTGAATCCGCCATCGGCCGGTCCAGAGCTGACGAGACGGAGATATTGATTTTCGGTTCCTCGAGCTACCTCACGAGATTTACCGGAAACCGGATTCACCAGAACACAGGGGAAACATCCTACGGAGTTACTGTCAGGGCCGTCCGTGGAAAAAGAGTGGGCATATCTTCATGCACTTCGGTCGACGGGTCGAGCATCGCCGGTGCGGTCGACGACGCCTTCGAACTCGCGGGGTTGGTACCAGAAACGCCGGAGTTCCCCGGCTTGCCCGGACCCGAGCCTGCACCGGAAGTGCCGGGTAACTACTCCCGAAGAACGGCGGACTGCTCGCCTGACCTCAGAGCTGCTTATGTATCCCGGATAGCGGCGTTGGCGGCGGACAAGGGCTTGAATGCAGCGGGGTCGTTTTCCACCGCTGAGATTGAGATCGGAGTGGTCAATTCGCGAGGGCTGAAAGCGTATACCAGCTTAACCCGGGCAAGGCTAGTTACCGTGGTGATGTCCGACAGCTCGTCGGGTTACGCCGAAGCTTCCGCCGTGGACGTCGCCGAAATCGACCCGACTTCTCTGGCGGAAACCGCGGTGGGAAAATGCCTAATGTCCAAAAACCCGATCTCGATCGAACCTGGGGAATACGACGTGATCCTGGAAGAACCGGCGGTCTCGGAGATGTTGTTGTACCTCGCCTTCATGGGCTTTTCGGCTGATTCCTACCAAACCGGGCAGAGTTTCATGTCGGGAAAGATCGGACAAAGGATCACCGGGGACAACGTCACCATTTGGGACGACGGAACTGATCCCTCGGGATTCCCCATGCCTTTCGATGTCGAAGGCATCCCGAAGAGGAAAGTGATGCTGGTGGAAAACGGGGTAGCGCGTGGTGTGGTCTACTCTTCTCTGGCGGCGGCCAGGGAACCCGGAAAGAAGTCCACCGGGCATGCCGTCTTCCCTGGAATGATCCTGTCGTGCGTGCCCACAAACCTGTTTATGGCACCCGGGAATACTTCGCGGGAGGACATGCTCGCCGGCGTCGAGAAAGGGCTCCTCGTCACGCGATTCCACTACGTCAATCCCGTACACCCTCTTCTTTCGTCCATTACGGGCATGACCAGGGATGGCACTTTCCTAATTCGAAACGGCAAGATTACATCGGGTATCAGGAATCTGCGTTTCACCCAAAGCATCCTCGAGGCGTTGTCGAGGTGCGATGCTATTTCGAGCTCCACTAAGCTGTTCGCGGTTGAGGAAGGACTTGCCGCCGTCCGGTGTCCTGCCGTGCGCGTCAGGGGATTCAATTTCACCGGTGCGACGGAGTTTTAAGTTAAGGGGCGCACAAACCCAAAAATCCCGCCGGCTCAACAGCGCCGGCGGGACCGATTTCAGTGCAGTCTAACGCCAGAGGCTACCGGTAGTCCTCCCGCTGGTTCGATTCATCCGGTAGCTCCGGGGACTCCGGGTCGGGGATCTCGTCGTTGTATAGCGAGCTCTCCCAGTTCAAGACGCTCCTGACTCTATCCCGGCTGACGGGTTTCTTTCGATTGGCCCGCGCCGGCCCGGACTTGACTCGACCGGTCCTATTCGTACCCCGGACCTCACCGGTCTTCTTCTGCGTCTGTGCCCTGGTGCTCTTGTCCACACCGTTTCCCTCCCCGGTCTGCTTGAAGCTTACGCGATCCGGATCTTAACGTCCAGAGCGCTCAAGCCTTTAGGGTATGCAAACACCGGGTTGATATCCATTTCCACGATCTGGTCGAAATCCCGGACGAGTTGGGCGGTCCGCCCGATGGCTTGAGCTACGGCTTCCAGGTCATCCGGGGGTGCTCCGCGGAAGCCCTTCAAAATCGTGTAAGCCTTGGTCTCCTTTATCATCGAGTCGACTTCCGCACGAGTGAGGCCCCTTGCCAACCTGAACGCTGCGTCCTTCAAAAGGTTCACCAGGATTCCACCGGAACCGAATGCTATGAGCGGCCCGAAAGTGGGGTCTTTGGTCATCCCGATTATGATCTCATGCCCGCTGGGCATCATTTTCTGGATTTCAACCCCGTAAATCCTGGCTTTAGGTTCGGCCTTTCTGGAGTTGGCCAGTATTTCGTCAAAAGCTTTCGCCACCTCATCGTCAGATTTGAGGGCTACGCGGACCCCACCCACATCAGTTTTATGCAGGATATCGGGAGACGCTATCTTCATGACCACGGGATAGCCGAGTTCCCGAGCGAATTTCCTCGCTTCTTCCTGGGTTTTCGCGAGTCTCGAAGGTGCCGCCGGTATCCCGTAAGCTTCAGCCACTTCGGATGCCTCCGGTCCGAGAAGGAGGTCGCGACCGTCCGCCCGAACTCGCTGGAATGTGTTTTCCACTTTGTTCTTGTCGACGTCAGGGAAGATCCACGGTTCGCCGTCGGCAAGGCTCTTTCTCAAATCTGCGTAACGGACCATCCCCCCCAGCGTCGCCACGGCCGGCTCGGGGAAGTCGTAAGTGGGAACTCCGTGTTTAGCAAGATATTTTACAGCTTCTTCCACGGCTGCTCCGCCCGTGAAGGCCGCCACCAGGGGTTTGTCCGGGTACTTCCGGCCCATATCCACGATGACTTCAGCTACCCTGCCCACTTCCAGCACGGCGGTGGGGGCGAGGAGGACGGACACCCCGTCAACCCCTGGATCTTTCAAGACGGTGTCCAGGGCCATTTCGTACCTGTCGTAGTGAGCGTCTCCGATGACATCGACGGGGTTGTGGATGTTGGCCATGGCCGGGAGCTTGTCCCTCAGAACGCTCTCGGTCTCAGCTGAGAAGTGAGCCATTTCGAGACCGTTAAGCTCCACGGCGTCGGTGGCAACAACCCCGGGACCACCCGAGTTCGTCACTATGGCGACGCGCTTACCCCCGGGTATCGGCTGGTTCGTAAACGCGACAGCCATGTCGAATAGCTCGGTCATCGTGGAAGCTCTCAGGACCCCGGCATGAGCGAGAGCTGCATCGTAAGCGGTATCGGAACCGGCCAGCGCTCCCGTATGAGAGGACGCCGCTTTAGCGCCGGACGCGCTCACGCCCACCTTCAAGACCACTATGGGCTTGTTAAGGGATGCCTTTCGGGCGGACTCGATAAACCTCGGACCGTCAGCTATGTCTTCGAGATACAGGGCGATGACTTTGGTTTCAGGATCATCGGCAGCCATCTCGATGTAGTCAGCTTCGTTGAGGTCGCCTTTGTTTCCCATGCTGATGAACTGGCTGAAGCCCAGTCCCCGCTTCAAACTCCAGTCGAGGATGGCCACGCATAGAGCGCCCGACTGGGATATGAAAGCTATATGCCCCTTCAAGGGAAAGTTCTTGGAGAACGTAGCGTTTATCGGAGTCGAGGTATCCATAACCCCGAGGCAATTCGGCCCCACCATGCGCATATCATATTGCCGGACTATGGAAACAAGCTGATTTTCCAGCTCGCGACCTTCTTTTCCGGTCTCCTTGAACCCCGCGGTTATGACCACTAGGTGATGGACTCCGGCCTTCCCGCAGTCTTCGGCAACTGAAAGACAAGCTTGCGCCGGAACGCAGAGAACGGCGACATCCACTGGTTTACCTACATCCTTCACCGTGGGATAACATCTCTTCCCCATGATCTCCTCTTCTTTGGGGTTAATCGGGTAGATTTCGCCCGGAAAACCGCTGGAGATTATGTTCTCCAGTACAGCGTAGCCGATCTTCCCCGGAGTCTTCGAGGCGCCAACCACGGCGACGGAACGAGGGTGAATGATCTCTCTTAAGTCTCGCATTTCTCCTTGTTTGCACCTTCCTCTAATCCATGCAGGTTACCCCAAATCATCGGTGGGGGCCGAAACCACCATCGAAGAGTCTAACACAAGGGATAGGGTTCGTCTATGACCTTACTACGAGGTCAACGGCCGACCATAAATTAGATGACTTTTATAGCTGAAGGAAGGGAAGCTTCCCGAAGGCGTCGAATATGTAACTCTTGTACAGTGATAGGAGGGACCTGGTAATGTCACCCGAAGGTTACGTGGAGGAACAGGGGCGCACCTGGGCAGACATAGCTGAATCCACGGGGCTGAGTCCAGCTACCCTTAGAAAGATTCGCTCGACTTTCCGTCCCTACCTGGGTCTGGATTCCCGAGGATGTCCCGGGGAAGACACTGAGCGCATAGTTAAAGCTATCGTAAAGCTTAGGCAGAGCGGAATGGACGAAGAAGGCATCGTCGAAGCGTTGAAAAGCGCCTTCTCGGAGGGTGCCGGCTGGCCCCAGGAAGTGCTCGCTCGCATGCAAGCGTCCGCCACCGCAACTCTGAGCGCAAGAGAAGTCCTGGAAGCTGTATCTGCAGGGGACGCTTTATACGAATATGGGTCCCGGGGAGCTGCCCGGGACGGTTCCAATCCTTCTCTTTTCTTGGAGTGGCCGCAACCGTCCCGGATCGCTCCGGAAACCGCGGAGTCCATCAGGGAGTCCATGTTCGACTTCCGCAGAGAGATGCGGCTTTACTTTATCAAGGCCCGGGAACAACAGGACAGAATCGAAGCTCAGCTTTCCAGCCTGATCGCGGAAATCCGGGAGCTCCGGTATCAGTTGGGCCTTTGCGGATCGCGCAAGGAAAGGAAGCAGCGGGGTAGGGCCTAACGACTTGCGAGTGCGGTCCACCTACGAGATCTCACGCGTCTCGTCAGGATGCCGTTTAGCTCAAAGGTCTTCTGCCGTCTCGAATCCCTCGCTCGCGCGAGGTCCTCCTTTCGATAACCATATCCGTTTCAAGACGGTTCGCAGGTTGCCTCTCACCCCCGGGAAAATGGAGGATATGGTAGCGGTGAGTTCCTTCATAGTCTGCCGGCAGGTTTTGCCGGCAACCGGGCATACTGCTGGAAGCACGGGCAATTCAAGACGTTTTGCCGATCTTTCGATATCGCTTTCCTCGATGTAAACAAGGGGTCTTACTACAGTGACCCCGGTGCGGGAAAGATACGTCCGCGGGTGAAAGCACCGGAAGTTGCCTTGATAAAACATGTTAAGGAACAGCGTCTCGATGGCATCGTCAAGGTGGTGACCGAGGGCCACCTTATTGAAACCCATTTTGGACGCGTAGTTATATAGGGCGCCCCTTCGTAACTTGGCACACAGAGAGCAATCTGTTTTACGGGTGGGGTAAGCTCGAACGATTTGAACTATGCCGGTTTTTTCAACGTGGTAAGGGATACCTAGCGAGTTCAAGAACCTTTCCACATCCGAAAAATCCTGACCGAGACCAAGGTCTATCGTTACGGCCGAGAGGTCGTAACGGACCGGTGCCCGCGTCTTGACGTCGGCGAGGAGCCAGGCCAAAAGCAAGCTGTCCTTGCCGCCGGAAACGCCGATGAGTATCCTGTCTCCGTCATCGATGAGACCGAAGTCGCGTATTGCTCGAGAAAACAACCGAAAAACCAGGCTCACGGGTCTTTTCATCGTGCCCTTATCGTGCCCTTCCTTTCACCCGAGACTGCTCCAATGGCTGAGACTGCTCCAATGGCTGAGACTGCTCCAAACGTGTTCATATCCCTCGCCGTTCGCCGCCTTACCTTGCGGGGCCGGCGGGGTAATTCTGGTCCAAACACCCTTATACCTCTTGCCCCTCGGAGAAGAAAGAGCTGGCTACATACCCCCAGGATTCGTGTGTTACAGTATTGAGGGTGATGGGATTTGTCCGGTATCGTGTATCTCGACAACTCCTCCACGACAAAGCCCTTTCCCGAGGTGGTCACCGTCGTAACCGAAGCTCTGGAAAGCGGCTACGGAAATCCATCTTCTCTTCACAGGTTGGGAGAAGATGTATCCAAGAAGCTCGAGTCCGCCAGGAAAAACGTAGCTTCGCTTCTGGGTGCTGCGCCCGAAGAAGTCTTTTTTACCTCGGGAGGGACCGAATCCAACAACTGGGCGCTTTTCGGTACGTACCGTTTCTTCGGCGGCAAGAGACCTCATATCATCACCACCGCCGTGGAACATCCCTCCGTCCTGGAGACCGTTTCAGCTCTAGAACGGGACGGAGCTCTGGTGACGGTGGTAGGGGTAGACCGGTCCGGCTTCGTATCACCCGAAGAAATCAAGGCCCATATCCGGGACGATACCGCCCTGGTCTCCGTAATGTACGTACAAAACGAAATCGGAACCGTCGAGCCGGTAAGAGAGATCGGTGCCGTCATCGCAGGACTGGGACCGCGTCGGCCCAGGTTTCACGTAGACGCGGTCCAGGGATTCGCCCGGCTTCCCATCGACGTGAAGGAATGGAACGTGGATCTCCTCTCTGTAAGCGCCCACAAAATCCACGGGCCCAAAGGCGTAGGCGCTCTATACATTCGAAAGGGGGTCGATCTTCGTCCTCTCATTTACGGTGGCGGACAGGAGGGCAGCATGAGGTCAGGGACGGAAAACGTTCCGGGTATCCTCGGATTTGGAAAGGCATGCGAGATATGGCTTTCAGACCGAACGACAACGGTCGCGGAAAGCGTAGATGGTCTGATGGAGCGCCTCCGGGGACTCAGGCGCAAGCTGATCGATGGTGTAAAGAAAGTGTTCCCCGAAGCTGTCCTGCATGGTCCCGAGGATGGAAACGTTGCCCCTTATATCGTGCATTTCGCGTTTCCCGGCTTTAGGGGGGAGACGATCTTACACGCCTTGGAAGCTCGAGGCGTGTTCGTTTCCACTGGTTCAGCTTGTTCTTCCCGCCATCCTAAGCCGAGCGCGGTCATCCTGGCGCTCGGCAGAAGCGAAGACGAAGCTCTTTCTTCCATTAGGTTTTCCATGTCCCGATTCACCACTGAAACGGAAATCGACCGCGCCATCGAAGCTTTAGCCGACGCCCTCAGGGAACTCTTGCCCTGGAGGCAGTCTCCGGAGCGGGGGCGAAGATAGCTTTCATGGAACGGGTCATTCTCGTACGGTACGGCGAGATTGCCTTGAAGGGCGAGAACCGCAGAGACTTCGAACTCGCTCTTAAGCGCAACATAGAGGAAAGCCTCGAGGACCTGGAAGGCGTCAGGGTCCGTCGTGCTCACGGCAGGTTTTTCGTGGAGGGACCAGGACTTGCTGTGACCGGCGCGGTTGACAGGCTGTCCCGCATACCGGGAGTAGTATCGGTAAGCCCTGCCCGGCTGGTCCCCAACGACCTCGACGAAATCGCCGGGGCCGCTCGAGATATCGTCGCCGAATTCATCGAGGACGGTCGCCGCTCCGCTCATCACGCTGTTTCCGCAGGCCCGGAGAGGGAAGGAGAAAGAGCAATCGCGTTCAAAGTAGCTTCGAAAAGGGCCTGGAAAGGGTTTCCTCTCACGTCTCCGGAGCTTGACGCCAGGATAGGAGCTTTCCTCCTCAGAACTTACCCGGAACTCCGGGTTGATGTGCACCACCCGTCTCTGACGTTAGGCATCGAAGTGCGGGAAGATGGGACGTATCTTTATTCAAAAGAGATCCCGGGTCCGGGGGGACTTCCCGCGGGAACGGCGGGAAAAGGAGTTCTTCTACTGTCAGGCGGCATAGACAGCCCGGTCGCCGGGTATCTCGCGGCCCGGCGCGGCATCAGGGTTCTCGCCCTTCACTTCTGGAGTTATCCCATCACCTCGCAGCGATCCCGGGATAAAGTCGTCGACCTTGCGAAAATCCTCCGGCGCTACGATAGATCCGTTCGTCTTTACGTCGCACACTTCACCGAGATTCAGACCCGGATCATGGAAAAGTGCCCTGAGAAATTCCGCGTGGTAGTCATGCGCCGGATGATGATGCGGGTCGCCGAAGCTTTCGCGCTCAAAAAGGGCGCCCTCTGCATAGTGACGGGGGAAAATGTGGGACAGGTGGCAAGTCAGACCCTGGAAAGTCTAAGAGCCATTGAAGAGGTGACGACTCTCCCCGTTATCAGGCCGCTGGCCTGCTTTGATAAACGGGAGACGGTGGAACTAGCCAGGAAGATCGGGACGTATGAAACTTCGTGCCTCCCTTATGAGGACTGCTGTACCGTGTTCGTGCCCCGCCATCCAGCCACGAAGCCGGGACTCGAGGAATCGAGAGCTGCCGAAAGTGCTCTCGATATCGAAGACCTGGTCGAAAAATGCGTCGAGAACATCGAGGAAATCCCTCTGGACGCAGATCGCTCTTAGGACTTCGGTCCTAAAGCTTGAGACTTTAGGCCCAATTTCGGTTTCATCTCTTCACTGCCGTCCCAAGTTATCGATTAGATCAGTGAAGCTTCCAACAGGGAGCTCCGGGGCCACGCCCCGGAAAGCGTCGGAAACCGCAGGGATGCGGGATAAATCTACAAGGAGGTAGATGCGATGAGGATCAACACCAACGTCAGTGCCCTGAATGCGTGGCGCAACCTGACCATCACCGACACGCTTCTGGGCAAGTCCATGGAGAAGCTCTCATCCGGTTACCGGATCGTGAGGGCGGCTGACGACGCTGCCGGTCTCGCCATATCCGAGAAGATGAGAGCTCAGATCATCGGTCTGAAGGGTGCGGTGAGAAACGCCCAGGACGGCATCTCCCTGCTCCAGACGGCTGAAGGCGCTCTGGATGAGACCCACAGCATCCTGAGAAGGATGAGGGAGCTCGCCGGGCAAGCTGCGTCGGATGCGTTGACCGACGAAGACAGAGCGCAGCTCCAGTCCGAGTTCGAACAGCTGCAAACCGAGATCACCAGGATAGCTAACACCACCGAGTTCAACACGAAGAAGCTGCTGGATGGTACGCTGACCGGTGCGACCATCTTGATCGGGCCCAACACCGGGTCGGATCACATGGTGAGCTTCGGCATCAACAGCATGTCCGCCTCCGCTCTAGGAGTCGACAAGCCCCAGGCCGCCATCAGCACATTTGCCACTGCGGTCTCGGCGATCGATGCCATCGATGCTGCGATCAAGACGGTTTCAACCGAGAGGGCCAAGCTGGGTGCCCTGCAGAACCGCCTCGAGCACACCCTCAACAACCTGAACGTAGCTACGGAGAACCTCACCGCCGCCGAGTCCCGAATCCGTGATGTGGATATGGCCCTGGAGATGGCAAACTTCACGCGCCATCAGATCCTCGTGCAGGCGGGTACGGCGATGCTGGCGCAGGCGAACCTGAGGCCGCAGTCGGTGTTGAAGCTCCTCGGCTAAGCCGGCCAAAGCTTCATCCGACCGAATCTCGAAGGAAAGGGAGGCCCCGCAACGGGGCCTCCGCTTGTGTTGGTACGTTGTTCTCCGGTAAGAGCTAATCCCGAGCAGGATAATTGATCACGCGTTCTTTTCGCGGCCTGTAGCTTGAGCTATCTCCCGCATCCTCCGGAGAATGCCGCCCACCTTCTCAAGAGCCTCGTCGGTGCCATACAACCCCACGGTCTTCTGCAAAAGCTGCCACGCGTCGTCCACACGACCCAAGTTGGCCAGGGCCGATACGGCTTTCAACGACTCCTGACGGGTAAGGGGCCTAAAGCTTTCAAGCTCCTGATACAGGGCGGCACACTCTTTGTAAAGATTGCGGTTCCAGGCGATCTGCCCGAGCATGGCAAGGGTTTCAGGTCGCTTACCTCTTTGGAGGGAGGCGACGAGGAAGTCGGCGGCTAAATCCAAAAACCCCTTTTCGAAGAGAAGCTGGCCTGCAAAAAACTCTGGATCATCGCAAGACGAAAGAGCCCTGAGACCCTTTTCGAAAAGCTCGAAAGCACCTATATCCACCAGAAAGCCGAGAACTTTTAAGAGCGCGGGAATCCGTCCCCTCGGACTCGGTCTTCCTGCGAAGATATCCTGGACCGTCTCGTCCAATCCCGCAGTGGGCGAGGCAGGGTCGCTGAGGAGCCTGAGGATTTCCCCCCTCCTCTTATCCCATTTTTCACCCGATCTCAGAAACCATCGGGAAGCTTCGGCGAACTTGCGCCGGGCGAGATAAACCTCACCTAGAGCTCCCGGGTCTGTACCGACGAATTCCTCGGCCAGGCACATAGCTAAGTCCTCGGCACCCGTTTGCAGGCTTTCGACGACCGCCGCCCGAGCCTTCGAGGCGCCCGCCTCGTTCAGCATCTGCAGAGTCTTGTCCGGCCACACCCTGACGAGGAGTCTTTGAGTTTGCGGATGATCGGGATTGGAAGCAAGGGACCGGGTTATGTGGAAAAGCGCCCGCTCTTTATCGTTGCTACCCAGATAAGCTTTGGCCAGGAGGAGGTCCAGGGAAAAGGTTCTCACGCCATCCGTCTCCGGAAGCCATGAAGGGGGAGGAAACTTGGCCGCCTCCTCGAGCAGAGTCCGAGCTTCGTCGGCCCTGCCCGCGGCAATCAAGACTTCAGCGATGGTTTCGGCCAGTTCAAGGAGCCCCGGAAGTTCCCGCTTGACTTCGCTCCAGAAGGCCAGGATTTCGTCGACTTTGCCCAAAGAGGCATAGGATTCGACCAGGGTAAGGGCGGCAAAGAACCTGGAGTGGGAAGCGGGGTGGAGGGTTTTGAATGCATCCTGTAGAAGGGGAATAGCTTCGGCGAAATTCCCGGTGTTCTTCATCTCCACGCCGAGTTGAAACTGGTAGTACGCGCGATTTTCCCCGCTTTCCAGCGCTTCTCCTACCATGAGTATATTTCTTCTTCGCTTGTCTTTGCTGCGGGACACCAAAGAACCGTATCCTAAATGCTCCAGACAAATGGGGGACGTCACGATCGGCCCCTTGATGCTGGGGAGTATTTGTTCATGTATCTTTCCCGAATACCTGTACGAGGGCCTGTTCAAATGCACCCGCAGGAGCTGGCAGTCTTTCTCCACCCCCTCACCCACGATGTTCTTCACCGAGACCAAAAGCCCGTGGGGATATACGCCGTCTTTAGGCAATACGGAGCGCTTGAACACCAGCTTGGACTCAGGAGTGACCCGTTCGTCCGCGTCTATGGCGAACACGTACATGCAGGAAGCCCGTTCTATGCAAGCATTTCTCGCCTTCGAAAAGTCGTCATCCCACCCACCGCTGAACACCGTTGCGCCGAGAGCCCGGGCTACCCGTGCCGTTCCGTCCCGGGAACCGGTATCGTTAACCACAGTCTCGTCAGCTACCGGCACGAGGGAGAGGAGACAGTCCTCGATCATCCCTTCCTCATCTTTCGCGATTATGCAAGCGGACACGTCCGGGACCTGAGGGGGTGGGAGAACCGGCAGAGGTCTTCCGTTGGACAAAAAGAGGAGAAGAGATGGAGAACACGGGAAAGCAGCTCGCCCGGTTTGCCCCGAAACAAAGGCCCCGCCCGGGGCGAGGCTTTTTTTCGAAGCATGCTCAACCCCTACTGCAAGCCGGCTTTGCGCCGGTCCATTATGAGAAGCTTGCTCCTGCTCAGGCATAATTAAAAGAACGTAGTCGGGAAGGTTAAGCAATTTCTCTATTTCTTCGCTCGACAGGAGCTTCGAACTCACCATATCCTTCATGTCCTTTATGACCAGAAGATGCGGAATGCCTGCGAGAGTGAGCGCTGCCGACAGAGGCGGGAAAAAGGATATCGCCGTACCCGGTTTAGGTGGCAGACGCCGGGCGTAGCTCTCCAGAGGTTTGACAGGGACTACACAAAAGGAATCGGCATATCGTTCTAGAAGGGAAACGGGGAGTTCGGGGGCGCCTTTCAACACGAGTTCCCCGTCACCGGAAAACGCCCGAGTTAGAAGGTTTACTCTGCACCCTCTTTCCAGAAGGGTTTCGGCGATATAGCGAGCTTCCTCCATCATCCCCGCAAGCTCGGGTCCGAGGAGCCAGAATTGTCCGCCTTTTCCCGGCGATTTCGCCTTTCCCCCTGCGGCAGGTCCGATCTGTTCCTCAGGCTCATAGCTGGAAACGTTTTGGGGCACCGTGCTCAGGTACTGGCCCAACCTGCGATCTTGGCGTACAGCTCGCGTGACCCTGGCTTCGGCATTCTTATCTAAACGCAAGAAAACGCCGGCCACGGCCTCTTCCTTCAGCTTCGCATCGGCGAGATAGCTTTCAAACTCGATGAGCATGTCTACATCTTCCTTTCACCGGACGCATAAAGCTGCGCTCCTCTCATGAAAGCACCTGCACAGTACCAGTCCAGAACCTTACACGGTTCCGGACTTCGCCCCATTTCAGTCCCCTCACCTGGGGGTCTGATCTGGAGAGCCGATTCCTTGTTGCGTTTTCTCTTCATACGATTCGATTGCGGCCAGATCGATACCTTTCTCACCCGCAGGATATACCCGGAGGGGGGCGAGTCTCCCTCTGAACCGGCCGGATTTGCCTGAACCCGATTATCGTTGATATCGAATCAACCGTGGGATAAGTTAAAGGAGACGACGGAAATTCCGGGTCGAAAGGTGAACTCTCGAAACATGGGACGGTACTACGTTGAAACTCATGGCTGTCAGATGAACGAACGGGACAGCGAGACCATCGCAGCTTTATTGGAGCAAGTGGGTTACGTCGCTGCCGAAGACCCCCGAAACGCCGATCTTCTCGTGATCAATACGTGTGCGGTAAGGGAAGCTGCAGAACGAAAGGCGTGGGCCCGGCTGAGGGAGCTCGCTTCGGTTAAAAAACGCAATCGTGACGCGCTGGTGGTTCTGGCCGGATGCGTGGCCGAGATCCCCCAGACCCTCGAAAGGGCCAGAGAACTCCGGAATTTGGTTGACGTCCTGGTCGGTCCGGCTGAAATACCCAAGCTCCCGGAGCTCATCAGGGAGGCGGAGGAAAGAAGAGAACTTTGCTACGCTCTTTCGGGACCCCGGCGAGGAAGGGTACCCTTTGGTCCGCCTCCCGAAGGCATGCCCAGAAAACTGGTCCCTGGCGTGAGCGCCTACGTCACGATCATGTACGGCTGCGACAACTTTTGCACTTACTGCGTCGTTCCCTTCGTGCGAGGACCGCAGCTTTCAAGAAAACCCGAGGACATCATCGACGAAGTTCGGAAACTGGCGCGGGCCGGATATAAGGAGGTTTTCCTGCTCGGGCAGAACGTGAACGCCTACGGGTTAGACCTTGGAGGAGAATATCGTTTCCACCATCTCCTCCGTGACCTGAACCGAATAGAAGGACTCGTGAGGATCAGATACGCCACATCCCACCCCCGGGATTTCTCCGAGGAAATGGTGGATGTCATAGCGTCTTTGGACAAAGTGTGCGAACATTTCCACCTTCCGGTCCAATCCGGCTCGGACCGGATACTGAAAGCGATGAACCGGGGTTATACGAGAGAACAGTATATCCGTCTCGTCGATTACATCAAGGGGAAGATCCCGGGCGCGTCGGTGACCACCGACATCATCGTGGGCTTCCCCGGCGAAACCGAGGAAGATTTCAAAGATACGTTGTCCCTGGTCCAATACTGCCGGTTTGACGGCGCCTTTACCTTCATTTTCTCGCCCAGGCGAGGGTCGGCCGCCGCAAGGATGCCGGACCAGATACCGTACCGGGAAAAGCAAAGGCGACTCGAACTGCTGGTGGCCGTGACTAAACGAATCACGCTGGAAAGGAACAAACAGCTTCTGGGTTCGGTAGTGGAAGTCCTGATCGAAGGTCCGGACGAGCGAACTCCCGGCGCGATGCGGGGAAGGACCCGCACCAACAAAATGGTAATCGCCACGGACGGAGGGCGGGTGGGCGATCTCGTCCTGGTGAAGGTGGAAGAGGCGGGAACCTGGTACCTAAAGGGATCGAGCGTGAAGTCGGAGGAGACCTGAGCGGGTAGAATCGAGCTTTTTGTCGTTGCCTTTCTGTCGTTGAGGGGAAAGCATCACGGAGGAAGTTGAGATGCAGCAACTGGGCGAAGGGATACTAGACCCGTTCTGTTGCTGCAAGAGAGGACACACCGGAGGAAGAGGACCTTGAAAAAAGAAACTCCCATGATGGCCCAGTACAAGGCCCTCAAAGCTCAGTATCCCGGTGCTATCCTTTTCTTTCGCCTCGGTGACTTTTACGAGATGTTTTACGAGGACGCCGAGGTAGCATCGAAGGAACTAGGGATCGTTCTCACCGGACGGGATGCCGGCGAAGGCGAACGGGCACCCATGTGTGGCGTCCCTTATCACGCCGTCGACGAGTACCTGGAAAAACTGGTCAGTAAGGGCTACAGGGTAGCCATATGCGACCAGGTGGAAGACCCATCCCAAGCCAGGGGACTCGTCAAGCGGGAAGTAACGAGACTCGTCACCCCCGGTACGTTCTGGGAGGGAGCGCCGGAAAAGGGCAGCGTCTGCCTGGTTTCGGTCGTGAAACTCGGCGGCCAAATAGGACTCGCCTCTTGCGAGCTGGGTACCGGTGAGGTCACAGTCGCCTCGTTCCCGGCGGAGTCGCAAAAGGCCCAAAAACTCGCCGGTGTTCCGGATGCGTGGTCGTTCCTGGATGAAATCGAAAAACTGGGTCCAATGGAATGCCTTCTTCCTGAAAATCTCAAAGAAAGCCCGGAAGCCCGGGCCCTCGCGGGTATCCTTCCTTCGACGGGACTTTCTTTTTATCCGGATGACGCCTTTCGGCCGGAAAAGGCACAAAAAGAGTGCGAAGAGCGATATGGCGGCGCGGTCAGACAGGCGCCCTGGTTCTCCCAACCTGGAGTCCTTGCCGCGCTGGGAGGATTGCTGAGATATCTTTCGGAGACGCAGAAGATCGAACTCAGGCACGTTAAAGAACCGCGATGGCTTGAGGACGACCAGTATGTTGAGATGGACGAATTCACCCGCAGAAATCTTGAAATCACGAGGAGGCTCCTGGGCGGAATCGAGGGTACCCTCCTGTGGGTGCTGGACGAATGCGCCACTTCCATGGGCTCCCGCCTGCTCAGGTCGTGGCTGGAAAGGCCCCTGGCCGATCCCCTGCGGATCGCGAGGAGACTCGACGGTGTTCAGGAGCTTCTGGACGACGCCGCTATGAGGATGCTGGTGCGAAAAGCCCTCGAACAAGTCAAGGATATCGAGCGTATCATCGCCAGGGTGTCTTACGGGAGTGCCAACGCGCGGGATCTGGTCGCCCTTCGCAAGTCCCTCGAAGCTGCGCCCGAGGTCAAGAAGGCATTGGCCAAAGCCCGGTCAGCTGTACTTGTGGACCTTCGGGAAAGGATCGATCCCGTTACGGACCTGGTCTCGGAGCTTTCCAGAGCTCTGGTGGACGATCCCCCGGCCACCCTCACCGAAGGGGGATTGATCAAGCCCGGTTATTCCAAAAGCGTGGACGAACTCAGGGACCTGGCCTCCGGCGGCAGGCAATGGGTCTTAGACCTCGAAGCTCGGGAGCGTGAACGGACGGGCATAAAGTCCCTTAAGGTTGGCTACAACAGGGTCTTCGGGTACTACATAGAAGTTACCCGCCCTAACCTCGGTCAGGTTCCCGGGGACTACGTGCGCAAGCAGACGCTGGCCAACGCTGAGCGATTCACCACCCCCGAACTCAGGGAAAAGGAAGCTGCTATCCTCGGCGCTGAATCCCAGCTCTTTAAAGAGGAATACTCGATTTTCCTGAGCATACGGGATAAATGCCTCGCAGCCTGCCGCCGCATTCAGAATACCGCGCGTGCGCTGGCCGAAATCGACGTCCTTGCGACTTACGCCCACGTTGCCTCGAGAAACGGGTACGTGAGGCCGGTCCTTTCCGAAGACGGAACCATAGATATAAAGGGCGGCAGACATCCCGTTCTGGAAAAAACTCTTGGACCGGGCGGATTTGTTCCTAACGACCTCCTTCTCGACGAAAACCGGAGGGTCCTCGTGATCACCGGCCCCAACATGGGGGGGAAATCCACTTTCTGCCGGCAGACGGCGTTGATCGTCCTGATGGCTCAGGCGGGGTCTTTCGTGCCCGCGGAAAGCGCCGTGATTTCTCCCGTGGACCGGATATTCGCCAGGGTAGGCGCCTACGATGATCTGGTGATGGGACAGTCCACGTTCATGGTGGAAATGTCCCAGGTATCAAGGATCCTCGGCCGCGCCACCCGGAGAAGCCTCATCGTCCTTGACGAAATCGGAAGGGGTACCAGCACTTTTGACGGCCTGGCGGTGGCCTGGGCCGTAATCGAGTACATACTGAACCCGAGGACTTGCGGAGCAAAAGCTCTTGTGGCCACCCATTATCGCGAGCTCACGCTTTTGGAGGAGCTTTACAGGGGCGTCAAGAACGTGAGCGTCCTCGTAAAACGCCAGGGTAACGAACTCAGTTTCCTGCACAGGATCGTTCCCGGGCCGGCTTCGGGGAGCTTTGGGGTCGAGGTTGCGCGGATGGCCGGTTTACCCGAAGCGGTGGTGTCAAGAGCTAGAGAGATACTATCAGGGCTTGGAAGAGAAGCGAGGCGAGCTTCGGGTTCGGGCCAAAGCATCCTGGGGGCCTCGGCATTGAGAGATACAGCTATTCTCCCTGAAGGAAATCTGGTTCCGTCTCAAGCTGTCCTTTTCGAAGCGCCCGAGATGCCGGCAGTACCGGATGCGCTGACAGAAGAGCTCATAAAAGAGCTTAAGGAACTCGACCCCCTTAACATGACCCCTTTGCAGGCTCTTGAGAAGCTCATTGAGCTCACGAAGAAGGTGAAGGGCGGATGACCATTCGTCGTCTGGACCCGGCCCTGGCCTCGAAAATCGCCGCGGGAGAGGTGGTGGAGCGGCCGGCATCGTGTATCAAGGAGCTCGTGGAAAACGCCATCGACTCCGGTGCCAGGCGGGTGACGATATTCGTGGAAGACGGTGGGCTGGAACTCATTAGGGTTTCCGATGATGGCACCGGGATCAGCAGAGAAGACCTTCCGATGGCCCTAGAGAGATACGCCACGTCCAAGTTGAGCGACATCTCCGACCTGGAGAACGTGAAGACCCTGGGTTTTCGGGGTGAAGCTCTTCCGTCCATCGCCGCCGTGTCGAAGCTCACCATCGCTACAAGACGCAAGGAGGATGACATCGGGTCGCTTCTTCGCTGTCAAGGAGGGCAGGTTACCGCCATCGTCGATTGGGGAGGTCCCCCGGGCACCACCGTCACTGTAGAGGATCTCTTTTTCAACGTCCCGGCGCGACTAAAATTCATGAAATCGAAAGCGAGGGAGCTGGAACTCATTTCGGACACGGTAACCCGGTTAGCTTTAGCCTGGCCCGAAATCGCCTTTAGGCTTTTTTCCGGCAAAAGGCGCATCCTCGAAACGGACGGTCGCGGTCTTTCAAGTGCCCTGGCCAACCTGTTCGGTCCCGAAACAGCGGGTGAACTGATTCCCGTCGGGCACAGCTCGGGAGGCGTCGAGATATCCGGTTTTCTGGGACTTCCTCGCCTATCCCGGCGGGACAGGTCCTGCGAATTCTTTTCCGTGGGAAGAAGGCCTGTTAGAAGCCCGCTCTTCTTCTTCACACTGGATCGAGCGTACTCGGGTCTTTTGAGAGAAGGAGAGCATCCTTTCGCTGTGGTGGACATCAGCCTCCCGCCTGGAAGCGTCGATGTCAACGTCCATCCTCAAAAGACAGAGATCCGCTTCAAGGACGAGACATCCGTGAGAACTTCGTTACTCGAGGCCATGACCATTGCCCTGCGCGATGCCGCCCTCCTGCAATCCGGTCAAGACTTCTTCGCAAACGAAAAACCCAAACGGGATACGTGGAGCCGGGACTGGTACCCTCTCAGTCTAGAAGCACGGAAGGACCGGTACATAAGAGACACTCCATTGGAAGGGAGTCCTTTGGAAGGGGTAGAGGCGGTTTCTTCACAAGACCTGCCGGCAGGTTACAAATATCTTGGGCGGTTATGGGATACGTTCGTCGTGTTCTCTTGCCCAGCTTCGCTAGTAATCGTGGATCAGCACGCTTTTTACGAGGCCCTCGCTTATATGGAGCTCGCCCGGGAGGAACATCCGTCCCAGTTTTTGCTTTCCCCGGTTACGGTGACTATCGACCCGATGAAGGTCTCATTATATGAGGAAATCGAGCCCTTCCTGGAGCAGGTGGGTTTTACGGCAAAGCTTGTCGGGGAGAGAAGCTTGCTCGTCACAGGAGTTCCTGTCGTGCTGGGCCGGGCCATGACCCCCGATGACGTCAGGGCAGTGCTCGATGGGTGCCGCGGTCGAGACCTCGCTTCGGTCAGGGCAGCTGTGGCCGCATGTCATTCGTCGGTTCGGGCAGGAGACGACCTTACACCCCAGGAAGTTTCGGAGCTTATGAGACAGTTCATAGCCCATCCCGAAGTACGCACCTGCCCCCACGGTAGGCCGGTGGCATACAGGATCACCAGGGACGAGATGATGCGGTTTTTCGGACGCGGAGGATAGCGCCAGCCCAAGGGACGAAGGATTTGATCAGGGGTAGCTCCCGACTGCGGCCGGTAACACTCGATTCCAGGTACCATGTTCCCGCCGGCAAGAGCTAATATGTACGGCCTGCAACATGAAAACGGGGCTAGGCGCTACGCAACTGTAAACCATGGGCACGGAATTTCCGAAGAATATGGTAGTAATCACCGGTCCGACAGGCAGCGGGAAATCCCGGCTTGCTCTGGACCTGGCCGAGCTTTTCCCGCTGGAGATCATCTCCGCCGATTCCATGCAGATTTACAGGGGTATGGACATCGGCACCGACAAGCCGTCGCCGGACGAGCGCCGCCGGGTACCACATCACCTCATAGATATCAAAGATCCCGATGAAGAATGGAGCGTGAGAGAGTTTCAGGAGCGTTCCCGGCGAGCTATAGAGGGAATCCATGCGAGAGGGAGGTATCCCATGATAGTAGGCGGGACCGGATTCTACATAAGGGCACTGTTGAGAGGTTTCCCGCTGGATGACGCCGGTCCCGACCCGAGTTTTAGAGAGGAGATGCGAAGGGTCGCCCGGGAGAAGGGAACGCACTACCTTCATAGCATGCTAGAACAGGTGGACCCTGAAACTGCGGAGAGAGTCCACCCCAACGATGAGAAACGTATCATAAGAGCTCTTGAATACTACAAGGCGACGGGAAAGCCGATCTCCCTCAGATTAAGGGTATCCCCGGAAAAGGGGATGTTCGACGCACTTCTTTTGGCATTGCGCTGGCCACGGGAAGAGCTGAGGCAGAGAATAGAAGCCAGAGTACACCGGCAATTCAAGCGAGGGTTCGTTCAGGAGGTACGGAACCTGCTCGAAAGGGGATACTCGAGAGATCTCCCCAGCATGTCTGGATTAGGGTATAGGGAGGTCACGGACTTTCTTTACGGTCTCACCACGGAAGAGGAATGCAAGAGACTCATTTGCCGAAACACCGCCCGGTTTGCCAAGCGCCAGTTCACGTGGTTTGCTCGGGAGCCAGACATGATCTGGATTCAATGCGGCGCCGGGAGACCGTGGGAGGATGTGGTAGAGGAGGCGAGGAGGCTGATCGAAGACAATCTCGGCTGGAAGATGTAGATTTCCGTGAGGGGGTGCTGAGATTGAGCAAGTCCGGGGCAAATACCTCTGTCATTCAGGACGCCTTTCTTAACGAGATTAGAAAGCAAGGAGTCTCTGTAACTGTCTTCTTGATAAACGGTTTTCAGCTGAAAGGCACGATTAGGAGCTTCGATAACTTCACGGTTATGCTGGAAAGCGGCGAACGCCAGATGCTGGTATACAAGCACGCGATGTCTACGGTGATACCGTCACGGCCGGTAATGGTGAAACATAGGGAAGAAACTGGGGAAGAAACCGAGGAGGAAACCAGGGATGAATAAAGTCCACGCGAGCCGGGCAATCGCATAGGGTTATGACCTTCGACATCATTCTGTAATTGAGTTTCACCCCCAATAGCACGTCCCCCAACGCTGGACCCAGCGCGAAGAGAAGGATCACAAGAAATTGACTATCAAGCACCGGCGCACCGAAGAAACGTGCCAGACCCCGGATGAAATCCGTCCGAATGGGTAAGCTTTCTTCGTCCAGTCCTGATATCGGGAGGTGAAAACCTTTGCCGAGAGACCCGGTTTGCGGAATGAACGTTAATGAGGACAGAGCAGCCGGACGGTCGGACTACCTGGGACGGTCGTATTATTTTTGCTCAGACCGTTGCAAGATGGAGTTCGACAAGAGTCCTGACAGGTATGCCAGGCCCGACGAAACGGGGGGACGCGACGACAGGACCGGGCGAACCGGCCGGACCGGAGATAGGTCCTAGGTAGGCGGCGTGAGAAAAGCCGGTCAGGCCGGGCGGGCTCGCGGCCTTTAAGTTGGACCGCGAGCCCCTTTTCAATGTTTGCGCCTGCCCGCGTCACGCCGAATCCGCACACGCGGGAGGGCGTCATCCAAAGGCGACCCGGTGGAAGCGACGAGAACCTCCTGTGCGTATAATGTCTGCGAGCGCGATGGGGGAGGGTTTCGTTGCATGGCACGGAACGTCGTTCCTATTTCTCCCGCCGGCCCGATTCTTCAGGTAGTCACCAGCGGTCATAATCCATCGGGGTTGAGGTCTTCCATTCCTTTCACTCCTTCCACCACAAGCGTCCCCTTGAAAAGGCGGGGATTGGAACCCGCGATGAAAGCCATGGACGAACTGGAAGGTCTCATCGGACTCCGCCGGGTCAAGGATTTGATATTTGAGGTAGCTGCCTTCTGTCAGGTGCAAAGGTATAGGGAACGCGCTGGTCTCAAGGTTGAAAACCCCATTCTCCACATGGTTTTTAAGGGCAACCCGGGTACCGGCAAGACCACCGTGGCCCGGATCATGGGAAGGATATTCAAGGAACTGGGCGTTCTCGGAAGCGGGCACGTTGTCGAGGTCGAGCGTGCCGACCTCGTCGGCGAGTATATAGGACATACCGCTCAGAAAACGAGGGAACAAATCCGGAAGGCCCTCGGCGGGATATTGTTCATCGATGAAGCCTACTCTTTGGCCAGGGGCGGAGAAAAGGACTTCGGCAGAGAGTGTATAGACTGCCTCGTCAAGGCGATGGAGGATCACGGCCGTGAGACCGTCTTCATCCTCGCAGGGTATCCTGCGGAAATGGAGATGTTCTTACAGATGAACCCGGGGCTTCGATCGAGATTTCCAATCCAGCTCGAGTTTCCTGACTACACCGTCGAGGAGCTCCTTGCCATCGCCAGAGTGATGTTCAAAGACCGGGATTACTACATGACCTCCGACGCAGCGGAGGTCCTGGGAGCTATTCTGCGCGAAAGGGCGGCTCGCGAAGCAGTACCCTCAAACGCCCGGCTGGTGAGGAATATCGTGGAAAAGGCAATGCGCCGGCAAGCGGTGCGGCTTGTAAAACGCGGCACTTTCGGGAGGCAGGAACTGGTGACCATAGGCCCGGAAGAAATACTGGAGGCAGCTTCCGTGGGGTAGCAGATACCCGGCCAATTTCGAGGAGGGTCGAAATTGAGAACACCAAAGGAGTTTTGGGATGAATCTGTTCGCCGGTCGGCCCACGCTATCCCGTCCTTACGATCTGTGTTCGAAGGACCATGGCGGGCCTGCCGCACTTTCCTGGCCATGCTTCCGGAAGGGGGGCGGGTGCTCGATTTCGGCTGCGGGCTGGGTCGCAACGCTCTGGCCCTCGCGAGGCTCGGTTATCGTGGGGCGGTTGCGGATATCTCTCGAGAGGCCCTCAATCTTTGCAGGGAGAGGGCTTCCTCTGAAGATCTCAATCTCGAAACCTGCTGCTACGAGTGTGGCAGCATTGATGCGGAGACAGGGTCGTTCGATGCTATACTGGCCTGGAGCGTACTCGATCACATGACGCTCTGGGAGGCCGATTTTGTGACCAGGGAATTCACGCGCATCGCAAGACCAGGCGCCGTCCTGCTCTGTTCGTTCGATGGGGAGGAAGACCCGGGGCCTTCGCCCTATGAGATGCTGCCTGACGGTACACGCTATACGGGCGGAGAGCGGGAAACCCGTGAAGAGCGAAGTGGCTGTAACCGGCACCGCCCGGGGCTTTTGCTATAATGGAGCTGGAAGGTGATCACCCAGCGTGGATGTGGAAAGCAGGAAGTCCCGAGGCATCGTTGCGTCTCTGAAAAGGGGCGGCGATGATGCTACCACCGAGGGCATGCAGGAACTAAGCCGGCTAGCAGAAACCGCCGATATCCAGGTAGTCGCTTTCGCAACCCAATCCAAATCAGCGCCCGACCCGTGGAGCTATTTCGGAGCAGGTAAAGTCGAGGAGCTCCGCAACTTGTGTGAAACCCTTAACGCTGAGGTGCTCCTGGTAAACGATGATCTTTCGCCCGGGCAAGAGCAGGCCCTCAAGGACCTCCTGGGGGTCGAAGTGTTGGATAGGACAGCTCTTATTCTGAGGATTTTCGCATCCCACGCCCGTACCCGGGAGGCGAAACTTCAAGTTGAGCTCGCATCCCTCAGCCACCAGCTCACGAGGCTCAGGGGAAAAGGCGAACCCATGTCCCGCACTGGTGGTGGCATAGGGACGAGAGGACCGGGCGAACAGGAACTGGAAGTAAAAAGACGTCTTATCCGGGATAGAATACGCCACATCTCCAGGGAAATAGAGGTGGTGAGCCGCAGGCGGGGCCTGTACCGGGAAAGGCGAAAGAAAGCGGGTATTCCAGCCGTAGCTCTTGCGGGCTACACCAACGCGGGCAAATCCACGCTCTTTAAGAAGCTCACGGGAAGGGACGTGCTGGTCGAAGACAAGCTTTTCTCCACCCTGGATCCAAGAGCGGCCCTGTGGGCGCCCGCACCCGGCCTCAAGGTCTTACTGGTCGATACAGTTGGTTTCTTGAGAGACCTGCCGCACCACCTTGTCGCGGCATTCCGGTCAACTTTGGATGAATCTCTCGATGCCGACCTCATCCTTCACGTAGTGGATATCTCTTCACCGTCCTGGGAGACGCAGTCGAAAACGGTGGTCGAGGTGCTCAATAGTCTTGGCAAAGGGGATACGCCGACTATAACCTGTTTCAACAAGATTGATAAGACTCCTGAAATCGATTTTGCCGCCATTGAAAAACGCTACGAACCTGCACAGGCCATATCCGCGCTAACAGGAGAAGGGTTGGACCGTCTGGCCGAACTGGTAGCTTCGATGATCGGCGAGGGTAGGGAGGAGCTCTCTTTCGAAATCCCCTATTGCAAGGCGGAGCTCTTGAGCGAGATCTATAGGCGGGGGAGGGTTCTCGGCGAAGAGTATGATTCCGGGGGGATCAAGGTGAGCTGTCTCCTCCTTCCCGCGGACGCTCGCTCCATCCTTAAGAGACTTTACGAAGGCCAGTCCATCGATGAAAAGTTTCAAGAAGCCCAATCGCCTGTGGACACCGATGCGCTAAGAGCTACGAGGTGAACCTACGTGCCCGGGTCAGGGAAAAACCCCTCGTTCTCATTACCCCAGCGATTTTCCGCTTATCTTTCGGGAGAGGGAGTCTCCGAAGAGCTTTTGAAGCTCGCCTCGGACGTCCTGGACTCGGTCAAGGACATCTGGCGGGAAGTCGATGACGTGGTGTTGGCCAACTCGGCCAGGGTTATCCAAGCTTTCAGGGAGGAAAAGATATCCCAAGTTCACCTTAATCCGTCCACGGGTTATGCCCATTCGGATCCGGGAAGGGATGCGCTTGAGCGGGTCTACGCTCGGGTCTTCGGTGCCCAAGCTGCTTGTGTCAGCTCGCACTGGGTGTCGGGAACGCACGTTCTGGCCACAGCTTTGAGAGGGCTTCTTGCACCCGGCGACGAACTTCTTTCGCTCACGGGCGACGTGTACCAAACGTTGAAGCCTGTTATAGGTATCGATGACGACGGGGAAAATCCAGCTTCACCGTCTAAGCAGCACCGCAGGCAGGGTCTCACCGGGAAGGGTCTCACCCTGAGAGATATTGGAGTGGGTTTTCGCCAGGTGGATCTGGTAACTGAATGGACACCCGAGGGTGAGGGGCGACGATCCCCGGACACTCTGCAGAAGGCCATTTCGAGTCTCTTGAAACCCAACACAAAAGTCGTCTTCATTCAGCGTTCCCGGGGATACTCGTTGCGGCGACCCTGCTCTGTTCGGGAAATTGGAGAGATGGCGCAAGCGGTTCACCAGGCGAATCCAGAAGTCGTAGTCCTGGTTGACAACTGCTACGGCGAGTTCACCGAGGTCGCTGAGCCGTCGATGGTCGGCGCGGATGTGGTAGTGGGTTCTCTAATTAAAAACCCCGGGGGAGGCCTTAGCCCCATCGGAGGTTATGCCGCAGGTAGAGAAGACCTTATTCATGCTATCAAAGAAGCTCTCTACGCTCCAGGGATAGGAACTGGGGTGGGGGCAAACCCTCTGGGGTACCGGCCCTTCTTTCAAGGGTTGTTCCTCGCGCCTCACGTCGTCGCGGAAGCTTTAAAGGGTTCGATTTTTGCTTCTTCCCTTTTTGAGGGATTGCGCTACCGGGTAAGCCCTACGCCGGAAGAAAAGCGGTCGGACATAGTTCAATGCATCGTGCTTGGGACGCCGGACAAGGTAAAGACTTTCGCTAAAGCGATCCAGTCTTATTCGCCGGTGGATTCCCACGCGACGCCGGAACCCTGGGACATGCCGGGTTACGGTTCCGATGTGATCATGGCGGCGGGTACCTTTGTAGATGGGTCATCCATAGAGCTTTCGTGCGACGCGCCTTTTGAGCCCCCTTATGCGGTATATCTGCAGGGCGGACTATTCAAGGAACACGTCATTACAGCTACCTTGATAGCGGCAGCTATGGTTGGACCGGCCTCCAAAACGACTTGAAAGCTAGGTCATTCAGGACGCAATGGAACGGTAAAGGCCTATGACCTTGCCCAGGATTTTCACGTCCTTCGCGATGATGGGCTCGAAATTGGGATTACGGGGTTCGAGTTTTATGCCCTCCCGGTCACGGTAAAATACCTTCACCGTCGCTTCGTCTTCCAGCAGGGCGACCACGATGTCCCCATCGTCGGCGGTGTCCTGCTGCCGGACCAGCACGTAGTCGCCGTCCTGGATTCCCGCTTCCACCATGCTGTCACCTTCGACTTTAAGAAGGAATGCCCGCTCGGACCTCACGAAGCTCCTGGGAAGCGGCACGATGTCCTCGACATTCTCGACGGCGAGGATGGGTAATCCGGCGCGTACCCGGCCGACCACCGGAACCATGACGGTATCGGAACCGTCGTCGGCATTCTCCACAACTTCGAGAGCTCGCGACCTGAAGGGCGTCCTCTTAATATAGCCTTTGCGTTCCAGTGTCCTGAGGTACGTGTGAGCTGTAGCTGTGGACTTTAATCCGAGAAGACCGCATAGCTCTCTCACCGAAGGGGGATACCCTCTTTGCTGTATGCTCCTTCTGATGACTTTCAAGGCCCTTTCCTGCTGCTTTGTCAGCTTCTCCATCTAAAAGCCTCCTTCCGGCGCCTTTTGCAAAAATCCGCCTTTACGATATGTTACCAGACGACCACCTGAGAATGCAAACAGAAGTTTTAGAAACACCAGTTCGACCTCATCCCTATAGACTCTGCCCCGGCGAGGGAGCCCAGGGGTACGACAGCGGCCGAAGGAGCTCTGCGAGCGGCCCTGTTCGTTGTTGAAAGGCGCGAAAAGATATCAAAAGGAACGCTGCGGCGCAGCCCAACAGCAGTAGCCCAACAGCACGAGAGCGGGCCTCCAAAGTCTGAAGAAGTTCTTTGCAAGGCGTTACCATAAGCCGTGGGAAGATAGCGAGTCCCGACCCCCGGTTCCCCGAGAAGAATGAATTCTCGTAATCACCCTGGATCATGCTACTTTCGAGAATCACTCGCCGCCCGGGTCCGCCGGTGGGCAACCTCATACCGGTAAGACAGCGCTGAGAACTTAACCGAGATTAATTAGGGAGGGATCTTGAATGGAGAAGAACAAGAAAGGGATTCCGCCGCGTTCCCACCCAGAAACCCCTTACATGCAGGAATACCCTGACCCCTGGTTCGATTTCCTGGAGAACGGCGAAGTACCGTACCCACCTCCGACAGCGCAAGAGGAAAAGACCCGGCAGTATCCAGGGGACGACCTGTACTGGCGGGAGCCCGAAGACTTTTGGGCGGATGACATGTGGCCCTGGCCCGAAGAACGCGAAGGAAAGGAGACAGGTCGGACTCCCCCTGAGGAGACTACCGCCTGAACAGGGTACCGCCGGAATAGCACGATGCATCTACGTTCAGCTCAGGCACTGGGAAACCCGGTCTGCGATAACGCGTCCACAACGAGTCCATGTTCACACCCGTTCGGCCGGAATCATACACTAGACAGAATATACCCACGAAATCCAGCGTAAACGGGAGGTTGAGCATGTGGCTACCGTTGAAGAGAGGGTACTCCTGGCCCAGGGTCTCTGGAGCTCAGAAAGACAGCTCGTTCGAGTTTACGAACGGCTCTTGGAACTGGCGGCGGGAACAGACTGTCTCGAAGAAGTTACCGAGCTCCTGGAGCTTCAAAGGCAGCAAATCGATGATATTAAAGCACTCATAGCAGCCCTTCAAATGGATACCTCTACAACCTACGAGGCGGTGACCTTTCCAGGAACTTTTGATGCTATTTTGGAGTTTCTCCGTACCACCGAGACGGACATTCTGGAAAACTACTACCTCAGGCTCGACCCGCAGGTAGTTGAACCGGTCCCAAGGCAGATCATGAACCGGGTTACGGCGAAGCAGGTCAGACAGATACGGCTCCTCAGGCGCTGCATCGAGCGGAGGCTGCGAAGGCCGGCACCGCCCCCTGGGGTTCCAGCTCCGCCTGCGGCTAGGATCGAATACGTGGTGCAACCGGGAGACACTCTCTTTCTGATCGCTCGGCGTCACGGCCTGACGGTGGAAGAGATACTCCGGGCCAACCCCCAGATCACAAATCCGGAGCTCATCATACCGGGCGAGGTGATCTTCATACCGGCGAGAGTAGCACCGGCACCACCACCGGGAATGTTCAGGAGATATGTAGTCCAGCCGGGGGACACCATGTTCCTTATAGCTCAGAGGTTCGGCATAAGCCTTCAAGAACTGATCGGGGCCAACCCATGCATCGATCCCAACCTGATCGTGCCCGGCCAAGTCATAAACATTCCGTCGCCTACGGGCGCCGTGGGGTAGAAACTAGGAAATCGAGGAAACCGGCGCATACAACCGCCAAACTAGCGAAACGGCCAAACTGAGCAGGCAGAAGGCGCGGAAAGGAGTCCGCGGCCTTTTGCTTGCGTTAACCGCAGCGCAGCCTCTGCCGGGCTGTGATGTCTCGCATTTTAGAGAGGGCGGTAGACCCCACGTGTCGCTATATGTTACGTCCTATAATGGACATTATGTTAACCACGGTATACCATCAGGATATGCTACTCTGTAGGGCGGGTTTTACTTTCCGCCGCGAGATTGCGACCACGCGTGAGGGTCTCTCAAAAAGTCTCTTATGATTTTGCACTGGTCCGGCGGAAAACGACCCGTCCTTTCGGCGACGTCCACTATGGCCGGCCAGTCGGTGATCCAGTGGACTTTCACATCCATAGATCCTAAAGTCCGGTCGTATTCTTCGCTTAAACCGTAAGAAACCAGCGTAAACACGTGATTTACCCTGAATCCCGCGTATCTCAAACCGTTCACGAAGTTGACTTTGCTGCCGCCGTCGAAGATGAGGTCTTCCACCAGGATCGCGGTGGCCCCCTCCTCCACCCTACCCTCGACCTGGGCATTTTTTCCAAACCCCTTAGCTTGCTTTCTTACGTAAAGCATCGGTAGGCCCATCTCCCACGAGAGAAAGGCGGCAAAAGGAATTCCAGCGGTCTCTCCTCCCGCGATGTATTGAGGCCGTACCGGCATGTGATCTTCCACAAGGTGCCGAAGCATTGCCACGGCTTCTTCCCTCTCTTTTACGAAGGAGATGAGCCTGCGGCAGTCGATGTATACCGGGCTCTTGGTCCCCGAGGTAAGCGTGTACGGATTGGACGGCCTGGAAGCAACCGCATCGATGTTTAAGAGGATTTCAGCCATTCTTTCTTTATGTCCAATACCCACGAAGGAAGCCCCTTTCTTATGGTGTCTTTTGTCATTACGCCCGGGCCGACCGTCGATCCGCCGATGTCCGGCATCTCGGCCGGCACGCGAATTCCTGGCGTGCGCCTCTCTTTTTGGCTAACCTCGTAGATCTCTTCGCTCAAAACGGAAAGGGCGTTCACGAAGTCGGGCGGTGGAGGCGCTCGAAAGATCATCGTGCTTCCATCCACCGGATGTACAAGCTGGAGCTGCCACGCGTGAAGAGCTTGTCCCTCAAGACCCAGCTCACCCGCTCTGCGACCGTAAACAGGGTCGCCTGCAACCGGGTGTCCGATGTAGCTCATATGTACCCGGATCTGATGAGTCCTGCCTGTCTCAAGATGTGCCTGGACCAGGGTGTACCTCTTAAAACGGTACAAAACCTCAAACCTCGTGACCGCCATCCGGCCTCCTTTCACCACCGCCATCCGCTTTCGATGGACCGGGTGCCTTCCGATCGGCGCTTCGATGGTCCCGGCATCGTCCCGGACCACCCCCGATACTATCGCCAGGTAATCACGCTTGGCAATCCTGTTTCTTATCTGGCTTTGAAGGGCGGAAAAAGCTCTTTCGCTTTTTGCTACCACGATCAGGCCTGTGGTGTCCTTATCGAGGCGATGTACGATCCCGGGCCGTCCCAGGTCCCCCACCTTTTCGATTCCGCGGCAATGGTAAAGCAGAGCGTTGGCCATGGTCTCGTGCCAGTGTCCTTTGGCGGGGTGAACCACCATACCTCTGGGCTTGTTCACCACGAGCATATCCGCATCCTCGTATACTACATCTATTTCCAAGGGCTCGGGAACAAGGTCCGTGGGCTCCGGAGGCGGCACGGTGACATCCAGGACATCGCCGGTCTTGACCTTGTACGATGGTTTCGCTCTCGCGCCGGACACGAGCACGTTGCCGTCGTCGATGAGACGGCGGGCTTTTGACCTCGACATATCAGGGAGGTGACCTGCCAGGTACACGTCGAGCCTTTGGCCGGACGCGTCAGAACCGACCGTTATTGACCAGTACCTCAAGTCGCTCACGCTTTCCAAGCCCGCTTTTCGTGACGGAGGACGAGTAGAGCTAGGAGCACCGCGCCCGTCACAACACATGTATCTGCCAGATTAAATACCGGCCATACCTTGAAATCGATAAAGTCCGTCACCGTAGCGAATCTTAACCTGTCTATGAGATTTCCCATGGCGCCTCCTGAAAGAAGTCCAAGGGATATTTCAGAAAGGGGTCCTAGAGGCTCCAGATATCTCCGCCCGAAAATACCAAAGGCGATTGACACGACGCTGGTTACCACGAACACCCATATAGCCCCGGGAAAGAGCCCGAAGGCGCCCCCGGGATTCTCCCAGTAGGTTATGGCCAGGTACGGGCCAAGGATAGGGATGGACTCGCCCAGGGAGAGGGTTCGCCTGACCACTGTCTTCGAGATCTGGTCCGCAGCGAAAGACAAGCCTAAAACCAGCCAGTAGCGCATGCTCCTACTTCACGTCCTTTTCCGTCTTAACATAGCAAAGTGGTGTCGGCGAGGCAAGGAGCGAAGCCGGGAACCGCCCGGGATCCAGCTCTACCCTGTCGCTGCCTTCTACCCGAGAGGCGGCTCGTCTCCCGGTTGTTCTTCATTGCCCTCTCCCTCGTCGGGCAAGCCGGGCTTTATTACTTCCTCCTCAATGGGGCGACGCGACCTAGGCACCACGTCAGCTTCTTCTTGGCACCGGATGCAAAGGTTGGTCGTGGGAACCGCCCGGAGTCTTTCCTCGGGAATCTCCCGGCTGCAGTGCTCGCAAATCCCGTAGGTTCCTTCTTCAATCCTGCGAAGAGCTCTGTCGATCTTAGCTTTGTCCGTCTCCAAAGCATCCTTAAGGCCGAGATCCCGCTCCCGCGCGAAAGTTTCGGTGCCGATATCGGCCGGATGCTGGTCGTACAAGGAATCCTCGCCTAGGAAGTCTTTCTGAGCGTTTCGGAGGGATCCGTCGGCGATGTTGCGAAAGGCCCTCTCTACCTTGGCTTTTTCGTCCAAAAGAATCCGCCGGAATTCCTCGAACTTCTGATCGTCCGTCGAACGCATCGCTACCCTTCCCCCTTCCGCGAAACGTGTCTCAATTCTATGATTCCCCGGGGCGCAAACTATGGGCTGTAAACAGCGGGGTAACTAAGAGGGTATGGATGCAGTCCGGGTCCGAGGGCCAGAGGATGCAAGCGATGGGTCTTAAAAGGGCGTGATGACCGGCCCTCTTCAGGGCCTGTGCCTCAGATACTGCTGAACTATGTAGACGAGTTCGCCCAGAAACTGGCCGATAACCGGAAGGTTGAGAAGAAAGCTCCTCGTTAAAATGTAGATGACGAGAGCTCCCAAGACCGTGAAGCCTACGGCGAGCCCTACCCCTCTAGCCAGCCCGCCCAAAAGGTTCAAGTACACCAGCCGCCCGGGCTTATTCATTAGGTCTACGTATTCGGCGATCTTTGAGCGTTCGAGATACGATGCGATCCACGCGAGCTTATCTTCCAACCCTCGCGCTTTCGCGTCTTCCTCGTCTGGGCAGGGCCCAAGCTCCTGGCCCCCGGCACAGACGTCATCCGCCTTGACCTCGTCCTCGTTTCCCTTGCTCATCTCTCAACCGTCCCCTTTAATATCTTTCTTCATTGCGGACCCGGAGATAACCCCAAACGAGGCAGGTATGGCCTCCTCCGAGGGAGAATCCACCCAAAGAGGAGAAGTCCTCCGCAAGACGACCGAACTCCCGGTTCCTTCCGGGGCAAGGAGCTTGCTATCTACCACGGGCCGAGCGCCCGGACTTCAGGAGGTTATTATGCTGAGCTATGATAAACTGGTTCGCCCCGAAGTATTCCGCCTTTCACCGTACATTCCCGGAAAGCCAGCAGATGAAGTGAAAAGAGAACTCGGCCTAGAACGGGTGATTAAACTGGCTTCCAACGAAAATCCGTTGGGACCCTCACCCAAAGCCATCGATCGCATAAGAGAAATGGCCGCTCAAGCCCATATCTACCCTGACGCCTCCGCTTGGGCGCTGAAGAAGGCGCTGGCTTCGAGATACGGGCTCCCGGAGAGCCAGATCATTCTGGGCAATGGGTCCGACGAGATCCTCATCCTTTTGGGTCAGACCTTCATATCTCCAGGCGACGAGGCGGTAATGCCGGCGCCTTCTTTCCCGGTCTACCGGACATCGGTGCTTCTGGCGGGGGGCACCCCGGTAGAGGTACCGTTGAAGGACGGTTTTCTCGACTTGCCGGCGATGGCCGAGAAGATCAGCGAGAAGACGAAGATGGTCTTCATCTGCAATCCCAACAACCCCACGGGTGCGATGGTTTCCCGTGCCGAAGTGGACGAATTCATGAAGAAGATCCCCGAGGACGTTCTCGTTGTATCCGACGAGGCTTATTACGAATACGTCCTCGACCCGGATTACGGGGATCTCCTTCCCTATCTCAAGCAGGGATTTCCCGTCATAGTCTTACATACCTTTTCGAAGATTTACGGGCTGGCGGGACTCCGCGTCGGTTACGGGCTCGTGCCCGAGGATGTGCAGGCATTCTTCAATCGCGTAAGACTCTCCTTTAACGTTAATGCCATAGGACAGGCAGCTGCCCTGGCCGCCTTCGGGGATCATGAGCACGTCGAGCGCTCGCGGAGAGTCAACGAAGAAGGAAAAGCTTATCTTCAGACCGAGTTACGGAAGATGGACTTGAAAGTCTACCGGACCTGGGGGAATTTCATCATGGTGGACACTGGCCGGGACTGTCAGGCTGTTTTTCAAAAGCTCCTCCGGGAAGGCATCATAGTGAGGCCCACTTCCGCATGGGGTCTCATGACGTGCCTGCGGATTACCATCGGTTCTCCGGCTGAGAACGAGATTCTCGTAAGAGCTCTTCGGAATGTATTAACCTAGCTTTCCCGGTCGAACTTGCCCGAGGAGATCGATTCCGGTTGACTCCGTTCTCACCCCGCTCCGGATCAGATTTACGGTCCCGGCAGAATGTTTCGACGGGCCCCGGAGGGCCCGTCGTCTTCGCTGGTTCTCCTCATCATTCGCGGATGGTTCCGTTTTCTTTGGCGTACTCCAGGATCCTTTCGACGATCTGCCGGCGGAGGCGATTGATGCCCTCGAAATCCACATTGGGCGTGTAAAACCTCTCGAGGGCATCGTGATGGACCTTGGCCTGCTGGATATAATGAATCGCAGTGCTGAAGAGATTCGAGAACGCTTCCGAAGCTCTGGCCACGGATGCGTAGTGCTTTTCGACGACTTCCATGTCGAGACACTGATTCATGTCGACGATGGTGTCATCGGACCGCGGGCTGAACGTGTGCGGCTCTATCGATTTGGTCAGCGCCAAGCTCAAACCGGGTATGAGGACATGCTCGACCTTCTCGGGGTTAAGAGGACAATGGTAAAGCTCGACGTATAATCCCCTCTCCACGGCCGCCCTGGATACCTTTTCGAGAAGGTATGACTTTCCGGTACCAGGGTCTCCTTCGATTACGTAGCGCCTCGAGCAGTTCCCGACTATTGTATCGAGGTAGTTTACCATCCCGTCAGGCGTGATTGCACTGGCGAAAAGGTGACGCACGCGTCCGGCTTTCCGCGCCACAGGGAGCCCTGAGAAATTCTCCTCGATCACTTGTTCCGCGAGTAGATTCGCCTTGCCGAAATCCATAGCTTCACTATTGACCGACTCCCAGTCCTCATATACCACCTGGGCCGCTTTGAGATATCGATAAGCTCTTGCGAACAAGAGCTCCAGGTCCTTTTGCAGGGCAAGGATTTCCTGTTTGTGAGCTCTAACCGACTGTTCATCCCAGAACTGGCCCAGCCAGACTATCTCATCGACCGCCCCCGGCGCCCTGGGATCCATGACGTGGGGCCAGGTTCCGTCCACTATTCCGATGCCGAGCTGGGGAAATACCACTCCGTCGATGGAATCGTTGTCGGAAGAGCAGTGGTGGATTTCGGTATCGTAGCCCAACGCAAAAAGGTCCTGGGCTATGTTCTGCATGAACGTCGACTTCCCAACCCCCGGCCCACCCTTGATCACGAAAACCCGCGTGGCGTCGGGCGGAAGTATCTCGTGGTAAAAAGAGTAGAATCCCTGAGGGGTGTTGTTGCCGGGAAACACTCGTTTGATGCAGGATTTGACGGCTGACACTTTTCCTCCCCCATTTCCTCCTTGGTATCGCGCCATTGTATGCCCGGCAAAATACCCGAGTGCGGGGAACAGTCGTCCGAGCAGAACCGAAAACCAACAGGTATTCGAGGGTTTCCCGGAGAACTCCCGGGAAGGTGATCGTTGGTGATGGTGGGACGGGAAAAGAGACTAATCGGGATCGGGCTGGTGACCGCCGGTACCGCCCTCGTGGTAAGCTTCGTCGCCCTGGTGTTCCTTCTGGCGGTTCAGGGGGTCGCCCTTAACATCGATTTGTGGCAAAGACAGTGGGAACGCTTGGGAGTCCATTACGAAACCCGCATGAGCCAGGAGGATCTCGCCCGGGCAGGACGCGCCCTCATTTCCTATCTCAAAGGGGATATTCGGTCACCCCAGATGACAGTCGTGATCGATGGTCGCGAAAGAGCCCTTTACGGCTCGAGAGAGATCCAGCACCTGGCCGACGTCAAAGAGCTTTACCGGAAGGGAATATTCCTCAGAAATGTGCTTTACGTGATCGTCCCTAGCTTAGCTGGCCTCGCATTTGCTCTATGGCGCACGATGACGTTTTTGACGGTTCTAGACTCGTTTATGGGCTTTGTCCGTTTCTATCTCGCCCGCATTGCGCTGATCGCGGGCGTCGGCGTCCTCGCTCTCGCGCTTTTTCTGGCCGTTCCGGCCGTTGTGGATTTTTCAAACTGGTGGACGGGTTTTCACAGGATATCTTTCTCCAACGAGCTGTGGCTTTTGGACCCATCGACGGAATGGCTCATCAAGATGTTTCCGCTGGAGTTTTTCTTCGCGATCGTGGCGAGCCTTTGGCGACGAGCGGTCTTGGGAGGGTTGCTCCTAACCCTCACAGGTAGTCTCGGTACGGGTGCTCTCGGGAGAAGAGTCATCAGTCTTTGGAGTAAGCTACTTCGCCGCCGACCACGGTCATAACCACCTCGATGTCTTTGATATCGTCCTCGGCCACCGCCAGCGGGTCTTGGTTCAGTACCGTCAAATCGCAGAACTTGCCCGGTTCGATTACACCCGCCAAGTCTTCCTGGAACTCGGCGAAAGCTGCGCCGCTCGTGAACAACTTTATCGCCTCTTCCACAGTGAGCTTTTCTTCCGGGTACCACCCCTCTTCCGGTTCGCCGGCCTCATTTTTCCTGGTAACAGCGGCGTAAATCCCCAGGAGTGGTGCAATGGGCTCCACCGGACAATCGGACCCGCCGGCCAGAGGGATTCCCGCTCTGAGGAGGGTCTTCCAGGCGTACGCATATCTCATCCGCGCTTTCCCCAACCTGGACTCAGCCCACTTCATGTCGGTGTCGATGAAACGGGGCTGTATGTCAGCGACGATCCGATTGCGACGCATTTCCCGTATGAGCTCGGGGGATACGACCTGGGCGTGAACTATGCGGTGCCTCCTCCACGGCGAGGGAATACGCGCCTGAGCGTTCGCGATGGCGCCCAGAGCGATTCTCAGTGCCCTGTCTCCGATGGCGTGGATAGCTACCTGCATTCCTGCGGCGTGAGCTTTATACACCTGTTCGGATAGTTCTTCTTGGGAAGCGGTGATCATTCCGGCATTACCCGGATCATCCTCATAACTAGACTCCAAAGCAGCGGTTCTCGCTCCCAGCGAACCGTCGGCGAAAAGTTTCACCGCCCCGACCTTAAAGAATTCGTTTCCACAATTCGTCCGGAGAGGCGTCTCCAAGAGTTCGGGGAAAAAGTCCCATGGGACATCCCAGTAGATCCTGAGGGGGATACCCGACGATTGCTTTACATCTCTATAGAGGCCTATCGTTCCCTGGAACCCTGCCTGCCCGTCATTAGTGCTTACAGAAGTGAGCCCCGCTTCGAGAGCTCTCCTCATCCCGGCCTTTAAGGCCCCCTTAAGGGTCTCGGGGCCGGGCTTCGGGACATGCCGGAACAGGAGAGACTGTGCCGCTTCCCGCAAGATGCCCGTGGGTTGACCCGACTCATCCCGGTCGATCGCCCCGTCCGGGGGGTCTGGGGTATTCTCGGTGATCTCAGCTATCTCGAGGGCTCTTGAGGAGGCCACTCCCACGTGTCCACAAGCTCTTATCAAGTAGACCGGCCTTCCCGGGGCAGATTCATCGAGATCGAACCGGGAAGGATAGCGTCCCTCGCGGAAAAGGTCCTGGTCCCATCCTCTCCCGATGATCCATTCACCCGGCGCTACCCCAAGGGAAGCTTCCGCGACCCTAGCTTTGAGATCCTCGATGGATTCTACGCCGTGAAGCGAAAGGTTGGCGAGACCCAGTCCGAAGCTGAGAAGGTGTAAATGGCTGTCGCGAAAACCCGGAAGGGCGACGTGCCCTTGGAGGTCTACCTCATCAAATCTTACCCCCGGAGGGAAAGCATCGATGCACTCCTTCCTGTCGCCGACCCGGATGATCCTCCCACCGTACGAGGCCACTGACTCCGCCGTAGGTTTCGATGGAGAAAGGGTAAGGAATTTGCCGTTACAATAGAGCACCGCTCGCCTCATCCACGACACCCCCGTTTCCTTCTCGCTCTCGCTCTCGCCACAAAAGACTCCTAGACCCCGTCTGCCCGAAACCGGGGGATTGCGGCCAGGTTGCTTCGGTCAGCTACGTAGTTCCTCGAGAGTCCTGTAGCACCTCGGGCACAGTCTCGCGCCGTCGTCCTTTCGCGCATGGACCGAGTAAGCCCAGCACCTGGCGCACTTCTCTCCTTGAGCGCGGAACACCGATACCTTCACACCGGTACCCTCCATATCGACTAGATGAAGATCCTTTCCTTCTCCCCGAGCTTGAAGGCGCGTTTCTACCAGTGCCGAAGATACGCTGGATTCAGCGGGCTCCCCGACTGCGGGGCCGGGCGCAACCCGCACCGCTGAAACGATGAAGAATTCTGGTAAAAGCTTTACCGAGTCCCTGAGAAGGTTCCAGATATTCTTATCGAGGGCTTGCAGCACAACCTCGGTTTCGAGGGAAGCGCCCACGAGTTTCCTTTCCCTGGCCATTTCGAGAGCTTTCGTAACCACCGAGCGTACTTTCAGGAGTCGATCCCATTTTTCCATGAGCGCGGGATCGTCGAAAGCCTCGTCCGGCTCGGGCCACCGGGTAAGATGTACGCTCCACGGGTCTCCTTCCGCCTTGGGGAAGTGCTGCCATGCTTCATCAGCTGTGTGCACTAAAACGGGGGCAACGAGACCTAAGAGCGCCTTGCCGATCTTCCAGAGAGCTGCCTGAGCGGCGCGTCTGCCCGAGTCGTCCGGTTTTTCGCAGTACAGACGATCTTTTATGATGTCCAGGTACAGCGAAGACATGGTGATAACGCAGAAGTTGTGGATCTCATGATAAAGGAGATGGTACTGGTAGGCCTCGTAGTGCCGGGATACCTTGCGAATGAGTTCGTTCAACTCCCCCAGAGCCCAGCGGTCGATCTCGCGGTAGCGGACTTCGCCTGAAAGATGGAGAGCCGGATCGAAATCCCGCAGGTTGCCCAGGATGAATCTGATGGTGTTCCGGATCTTTCGGTAGACTTCCGCCATTTGGTCGATGATGAGTTCGGATACCCTCACGTCCCCGGTGAAATCGGACGAGGCGGCCCACAACCTCAGGATATCGGCGCCGTACTTTTTCATAACCTCTTCCGGCTCTATGACGTTACCCAAGGACTTGGACATCTTCCGTCCTTCTCCGTCCACCACGAAACCGTGGGTGAGGACGGCCCTGTACGGGGCGGCACCCCTTATCGCCATCCCGGTGATAAGCGAGGACTGGAACCAACCGCGATGCTGGTCGGAACCTTCGAGGTATAAATCGGCCGGCCAGGCCAGCTCTTCTCTCGAGTCGAGGACGGCGTAGTGGGAAGAGCCGGAATCGAACCAAACATCCATGGTATCCGTTTCTTTGCGGAACCTCCGACCACCGCACGACTTGCATGAAACTTCCGAGGGCAAAACCTCTTCAGCACTCCGGGCGTACCACGCGTCCGAGCCTTCCCTCTCGAACAACTCCGCTACCCTGCTTATTGTCTCTTCGTTGACTAACGGTTCCCCGCATTCCTCGCAGTAAAAAACGGGGAGCGGCACGCCCCATACGCGCTGCCTGGAGATACACCAGTCCGGGCGTTCTCTAACGGTTCCCGATATCCTCTCCCGGGTAGCTTCGGGGATCCAGCGCACGCCCCCGATCTCCCGGAGCATCTCTTCCTTTATTCCGGAGATGGACGCGAACCACTGGGTGGTAGCCCGGTAAATGATCTCGCCCTTGCATCTCCAGCAGTGGGGATAAGAGTGTACTACGCGACCCCGTCCCCACAATCTGCCCCTCGCCTCGAGCTCGGCAAGGATGCGCTCTTCTGCTTCGTCGTATCTTAAGCCCGCGAACTTCCCGGCTTCGGTGGTGAAGAACCCCCTTTCATCGATGGGCATGACAACCGGCAGACCGTAAGGCTTTGCCGCTTCGAAGTCCTCTTCGCCGTGACCCGGCGCGGTGTGAACCAGGCCCGTACCCTCATCCATGCTGACGTGTTTTCCCACGATGGCGAGGGATGTCCTGCCGTCGAAGAGCGGATGAGCCAAGACCACTCCTTCGAGGTCGGACCCTTTCCAGCGCTCGGGGAGAACCTCCCCTTTCAGGTTCAGCGATTCGAGGACAGCTTTTAACCTCTTTTCGGCGGCGAGGAATATCCCGCGTTGAGTTTGGACTGCTCTATATATCTCCTCTGGGTGAAGGGACACCGCGACGTTGGCCGGCAGAGTCCAGGGCGTGGTCGTCCACGCGAGGAATTCGATGCGCGATGGAATCCTGCCCTTGGCGTCCGCTGCCGGAAAAGACACGAAAATCGAAGGCGACGTCGTATCCGCGTACTCTACCTCCGCCTCGGCCAAAGCCGTCTCACAATTCGGGCACCAGAAGACGGGTTTTAAGCCTCTGTACAGGTATCCTTTCTTCATCATTTCCCCGAATACCCGGATCTGTCGTGCTTCGTACTCCGGAGTGAGCGTGAGATAGGGGTTTTCCCAATCTCCGTATACTCCCAGGCGTTTAAATTGATCCCTTTGAAGGTCGACGTAGCGTAGAGCGAATTCCTTGCACCTTTTCCTGAGTTCAACCGGATCTATCTCGTGCCTTTTCAACCCCGTAGTCGTCAGCACCCGCAATTCGATGGGTAAACCGTGACAATCCCATCCCGGAACGTATGGAGCGTCGTGCCCAGTCATCGTTTGGAATTTCACGGTGATATCTTTAAGGGTTTTGTTCAAGGCCTGTCCCAGGTGGATAGGGGCGTTGGCGTAAGGGGGCCCGTCGTGCAAAATGAACTTGGGGGCACCCGCCCTTGCCCGCCGGATTTCTCCGTAAAGATCTTTATCCTCCCACAGGGCCTCGATCTCCGGTTCCCGAGCGGGTAAATTAGCTTTCATCGGGAAATCGGTCTTGGGAAGGTTAAGTGTTTCCGAGAAGCTCTTCGTGGTTTTAGACTCTGCCAAGTTTATCACCCATCTGTTCGTCAGCTTTCGGCGGTACAAAGTATCGCCGGGATTTTCGATATTCTATCACCCTTCAATTCATAAGGAAAATCCACGAGCAGAAACACGGGGACACGGCCGGGTCCGGACCCGGCCCAATGGAGCCAGGAGCTTTTCACCCTCAGTGGAGTTTGCCGGCTGACTTTACCGACGACACCGCATCGAAAAGGCCCTGCCTTGTGAGCCCCATGACGAAAACTTTCTTGCGTCTGGATGTCTCGCCCGACACTATGGAGACGGCCCCGGGGCGAAGCCCCAGAGCGGATGCGAGGAACCGGCGGAGATCCTCGTTAGCCTTTCCGTCGACGGGTGGCGACTTGAGTTTGACGGTGAGACCACCAGGGGTGAGTTTCATGGAATTCGACCCGGACCGGGGGACCGCCTTTACCCAAAAGCTCACTCCTCCGCTTTCTTCGCGGAGCCCCATCTCATCGAAGACTCGATCCAAATCTAAAGTTCCCGGTTCTGACAAAGGAATATCATTCCTCATTCTCACCGTTTTCAACCTTGAGCGTATCCAGAACTTTCAACCTCGTTACAGCCGTTTCCGCAAACGGCGCCGCAAGCGCTCCTTCCATTGAGGCAGTAGCCTTATCGAGCATGTCCAGGTACGTGCGCAGAAGCGCTTTGAGTTCGGCGTTGAACCGGCCCAGCGTTTGCCTGGCCTCAGAAACCCGGTTGAGTATGGACGCGGCCTCTCGTTCAGCTCTTTCTTTGACTTTGCGTGCCTCCACTTCGGCTTGTTCCTTGATGACCGCGGCCTCCTTTCTAGCTGAAGCCTTCAGCTCCTCGGCCGCCTGCTGGGCCACCACTATGGCGTTTTGAAGCGTCTCTTCTACGGCTTTGTAGTGCTGAAGCCTGCCGTCGAGGTCTGCGTTTTTCGCCTTGAGATCCTCGTTTTCCCTCAAAAGCCTCTCGAACTCGGCGACAACGAGGTCGAGGAACTCATCCACTTCTTCCTCGCTGTAACCCCGGAAAACTCTCTTGAACTCCTTGTTATGGATATCGAGCGGAGTGAGCACGAGCAACCCTCCCCACATGGTATTGGCATTATGTTCCACGCAGCAGTACTGCTTTCCTGCCGCCTGTCCGGATGCACGTCAAGCCCTTTCCCCGAACAGTGCCCGCCCGATCCTGACCATCGTGGAACCCTCTTCCACAGCTATTTCGTAATCTGATGTCATGCCCATAGACAATTCCACAAGGGCATCGCTCGGTATCTCTTCTGAAAGAAGGCGCTCCCGTAGCGAGGCCAGACCCCTGAATGCCCTCCGCGCGGCACCGGGATCTTCCGGGGCCACCGTCATGAGCCCCGTTAGAACGAGCCCCGGTAAACCCAGCACATACCTGGCCAGATCTAGCGAATCCTCGGGGCTGACCCCGTACTTGGCGGGGTCACGGGCCACATTGACCTCGAGCATGATTCGACAGACTTTGCCATACCTCACAGCAGCTTGAGAAAGGGCAAGGGCCACCCTGGTAGAGTCCACCGATTGGACGCACGAGAACATACGGGCAGCCAGTGACGCTTTGTTGGTTTGAAGGTGGCCGATGAAATGAAGGTCCACGCCGCAAAAAGCTCCTTCTGCCACCTTTTTGCGGGCTTCCTGAACTCTGTTTTCCCCGAAAGTCGAAATTCCGAGTTCCCGAGCCTTCTCAATTAACACCGGAGACACCCCTTTGGTAACGGCCAGGATCTTTACCGGGCCGTTTCTCCCGGACCGCTCGAGAGCTCTCGCAATTCCCTCACGTATCCGCGCCAGATTCGATGCAATCTTCTCCTCGGGAGAACCCCCTGCCATCTTACCTTACCCTCTTCCCTTCCAGAAATGCCCAGCCCCTCAAGACTATCTGGGCTTCGGGAGCTATTCCTCGAACGACAGCTTCATTCCCTTTCACCAGTATTACTTCAACAGGCCGAAACTGCGCCACGGTCTTTTGGACCACGAGAAGTCCGGTTGTCCCGTTCTTGTGTACGAGAGCGCTTGACGGGACGATGAGCCCCCTAGCCGAAGACGCCACAAGGGTGATATCGAGGTACCTGGAGAACCCTTCGGTTCCAGTGAGACCGGTCTCGAGGGTCCCTATGATTACCGAGTACCCTGGGGGTTTTCCATCTATAACCCGGTCGATTCGGGCAGGGAAAGCTGCTGCACTCGTCCTCAAGGTTACCGTCTGACCTTGCCGGAGCGAGGGTCTGTCTTCGGTGGGGATTGGTAGGAAGAACTCGACCGTTTCTTCCGGAACGATCTTCCCCAGGATTTGCCCGGCACTTACCCGGTCACCGTCCACAGGCCGTTGCCACCGCGGACGTAAAGCTTCGTCCAAAGAAACTCTTATATCCGCCGCAGATGGCTCCCGGATGCCATCGTAACGCCCTTCGAGCCCATCAACCTGCCTGTAAAACACGCCCGCCTCCGGCGCCGGAACCGTTACCTCCGCCCAGGAAAGCGCCTGTTCTAGAAGGGCGATCTCCCGGAGAATTGCGCCTCTTCTTTCTTCGCACGACTCCAGAAAGTCACGCAGCTCGGCGATTTCGGCGCAGGCCGAAAGCACCCGTGCTTCCCGGTCCTTTCTCAACGCCAAGTCCGGGAGCGCGTTGGCCCTCGAAGCTTCCACGAGCTCCCTTCCGGCTTCCCGATATGCATCTAAAAGCTTTTGACGAGCTTCCTCAACTTTCTCTGAGTTTTCCCGGTCGAAAGCTTGAATCTCTTCTTTCCTTTCCCGGAGAGCTTCTTCCAATACTTCCCGGGTCTCGTGGGATCGAATCACGCAGATAGGCGTGCCCGCCCTGACCCATTCACCGGACCGGACCAGATAATGGAGAACGCCGTCGGCAGAGGCCTTGACCACGACTTCCCTCCCGGCCAGAAGGCAGCGACCGGTCACATCGATCTCGAGGGCTCCCTCCCTAGGGAGTCCCAGCGGGATCGCGGCCCTAAGGACGGCGGAACGTATGGACGGCCACGGAAGAAGAAAAAAGGCCAGTATGAGAACAATCAGTGTGAAGGCCGCCTTCGCCGGCCGCTTGCGGTTGGGTCGCTTCTTCCTGTCAGACATGGCAACGATCGCGCTGATTATAACATGTTCAAAAGCGGGAGTTAGCGAGACTGGCGGCGGGAATATCTCTCGGCGAGTTCCACGAGGATCACGTCCTCGCCGATTTTCTTCACGTTTTCCCAAGGGATTACGTAGTCATCGCCCCTGCCGAAAATGCCAAATCCTCTGGCGGGGCCTGGAACTATGACGGCTGTTATCCGGCCTGAAGTGAGGTCGAATTCGATATCCACAATGTTTCCCAGTTTTCGGCCATCCACCGTGTTGATGACGTCCCGGGCGGAGAGGTCCGATGCCCTTATCAATCGACATGCCCCCACAACCATTATATGGCGCGGGGCGCAGGTGGAAGTCCTCGAAAGGTACGGTTCCTCAAAGACTGGGAGGAGCGCTCGATCTTACTTATGGCGCAGGGCACAGAA
>DYEQ01000092.1 GCA_020725645.1 Candidatus Fermentithermobacillaceae bacterium
ATCTATGAAAAAGTAGACGGAGGCCTCGACCATTTCCACGAGAGTCCGCGCCCTTTCCCTCAGTGACGACACCACCTTTTTCAACCATTCCCACTTTAGCTCAACTTCGTCCCGGCGGAGAAGCGAACCTCTTACCGCGAACTCGGCGTAAAGACCGGTGAGACGGTCCAGATCAATAGTGCGCACGTAATACCCGTTCATCCAGGTCATCTTGGTCACGTCGTAGATGGCGGGCGTAGCTGAGACCTTCTTCAAGTCGAAGTCGCGCACCATTTCCTCGAGGGAAAGGATCTCCTTGGATGGGTCGGGAGGAGTCCATCCGAGAAGAGCGATGTAATTGACTATCGCTTCGGGAAGGTATCCTCCGTCCCTGAATTCCTCAACGCTCTGAGCACCGTGACGCTTGGATAGTTTTGACCGGTCCGGGGCCAGGATCATCGGGACATGGGCGAATTCCGGCGGCGTCCACCCGAACGCCCGGTAGATCATAAGTTGCTTGGGTGTATTGGATAGGTGCTCATCGGCCCGGATGACGTGGGTTATCCCCATGAGGTGGTCGTCCACCACACACGCGAAGTTGTACGTGGGGAAGCCGTCGGACTTCATGATGACGAAATCGGATACTTCCTCGTTAGTGAAAGATACGTCCCCGTGAACGATATCTTTCACCACGGTGGCGCCGGACGACGGAGTCTTCAACCGCAACACAGGCTTGCGCCCCTCTGCTTCGAACGCGCGGATTTCCTGCTCTGACAGGCGCCGGCATCTTCCGTCGTAACCGACGTAGCGTCCGGAACTTCTGGCTTCCTCCCGTCGAGCTTTGAGTTCCTCCGGCGTGCAGTAGCAGCGGTAAGCTTCGCCCTTTTCCAGAAGGATGGCGGCGTGCTTTACGTAGACATCGCGACGTTGAGATTGAAAGTAGGGACCGTGCTCCCCGCCTACACCGGGCCCCTCGTCCCACATCAGGCCAAGCCAGCGGAAGCTTTCCATCATCTTCTCGGCGGAATCCGTTATGGTCCTGTCCGCGTCGGTGTCTTCCACCCGCAGGACGAACGTCCCCCCTGTACGGCGGGCGAAAAGCCAGTTAAATAAAGCGGTTCTCGCACCTCCTATGTGCAGATAACCCGTCGGGGACGGAGCGAACCTCACCCTTACCCCGCTCACGAATTGGACCCTCCTCCCATAGAAGACCGGTCTTTGGCAGATACCTGCAACACGCCCCCGTAGCGCTGGAAGGAGACCGGCGAGCCCCCTCCACAATACACGCAGATCGTGATAATCACAGGACCTACCCGCGTGACCTGGGGACTCCGCCCCAGGATGCGGCGCTGCCTGCTCAAGACCCACCTTGCGGCTCAGCAACACTGCGGGAAGGAACCGGCTCTGAAGTATCCTGCCTATCCGGACGTCTCCAGAGCTCCTACCTCACTATTCAGACTGAGCCAGAAGGGCTTCCCATTGCCTATCCACTTCCTGCTGGAGTTCCTCGAGAAGGCTCTCGTTGCCCGGTTTGAACAAATGATTAAACCGTCCCTGCCGCTTCAGGAACTCCACCAGGGGCTTCTTTTCCCTTGGCTTATAAGTCACCCGAATCTTCCCGTTTTCCACCTCGTACAACGCCCAGAAGCACGTGTCCACGGCAAGCCGGCACAGCTCGATAGTATCCGAAGAGTCGTACCGCCACCCTCTGGGACACGGAGCGATAACGTTGAGGAACGCCGGCCCGTCAGCTGAAAAAGCCTTTTCAGCTTTGGCGTAAAGGTCGTTCCAGTGTGCGGGCGAGACCTGAGCTGCGTAAGGGATGTTGTGGGCCACCACTATCTTCGTTAGGTCTTTCCGGCTTCCCCGCTTTCCCGGTTGCACCTTGCCGACCGGGCTGGTCGTAGTCTCAGCGCCCTTGGGAGTTGCAGACGACCTTTGAATCCCGGTATTCATATAGGCACCGTTATCGTAGCAGACGTAGACCATCTTGTGCCCTCGCTCGAGCGCGCCTGATAAGCTCTGAAGTCCGATGTCATAAGTGCCGCCGTCTCCGCCGAAAGCTATAAATTTAATGTCCTGCGAGATTTTGCCCTGTCTCTTTAAGGACCTGTAAGCAGCTTCCACACCGCTCAAGGATGCGGCGGCGGACTCGAAAGCGGTATGAATCCAGGGGCTCTGCCACGAAGTAAACGGATATATCGTCGTCGAAACCTCGAGGCACCCGGTGGCGTTAGCTACGACTACCGGCCCGTGCGCCGCTTTCAAAACTTGCCTGACGACTATGGGGGCGCCGCACCCTGCACACATGCGATGTCCGGGTGCAAGCACCTCGGGTATCCTCGAAAGCTCTCTCAAAGTAGCCATGGTCCAGCCTCCTATTCCCTCACGTCGAGATAGCTGACGGGCGTCTTTACCGAACCTCTGGCGAGATCCGCCGCCAGATCTGCAAATACGCTTTCGATCTGAGCGGTCCCGACATCCCGTCCGCCCAGTCCGAAAATGTAATTTCTCATGAGGGGTCTTGTGGGAGCGTCGTAAAACGCCGCTCTGATTTCACAGAACAAAGGACCGCCCTGCGTGGAAAAGGTCTCGGCCCTGTCCAGGATCGCGACGGCCGTGGCTTGGGACAAAGCTTCTCTTAATTCATTAGCGGGGAACGGTCTTATAACCCTGGGCTTTAAAAGGCCCACTTTTTCTCCTTTTCTCCTCAACTCGTCCACGACAGCTCTGGTAGTACCGGCGGTCGATGACAGCACCACTATCACCCGCTCGGCATCCTCGAGCTTGTAGCCCTCGAGGAACCCATACTCTCTTCCGGTCAGGCGGGCGTACTCTTTGCCCACCTCGAGGATGACGCGGCGAGATGCCTCCATAGCTTTGGCCTGCTGGAATTTCATTTCGAACAGATAGTCGGGAAGGACCAGCGGGCCGACGGTGACGGGGTTATCCACATCAAGCACCGAGTACACGGGTTTGTACTCTCCGACGAATTGGGCGACTTCCTCATCGGAGAGCACTTCCAAACTCTCTATACCGTGACTGGTGATGAATCCGTCCTGGCAGACCATGACCGGAAGCTGGACATCCGGATGTTCCGCTATCCTGACCGCCTGTATCATGTTATCGTAAGCTTCCTGGGCACTTTCGGAGTACAGCTGGATCCAGCCCGTGGTCAACGCACCCATGGTATCCGAGTGATCACAATGGATGTTGATGGGTCCGGAAAGGGTCCTGTTAACTACGGGCATAACTATGGGCAGTCTGTACCCGGAAGCTATGTGAAGCATTTCCCACATGAGCGCCAGTCCCTGCGAAGACGTGGCGGTCATCGCCCTGGCGCCCGAAGCAGCTGCGCCTATGGTCGCGGACATCGCCGAATGTTCACTTTCCACGGTGACGAATTCGGTTTTGACCATTCCGTCCGCTACGAATTGCGAGAAAAACTGCACTATATCGGTCTGAGGTGTAATGGGGTAAGCCGCCACTACGTCGGGGTTGATTTGCCTCATGGCGTGGGCGACCGCCTCGTTACCGGTCATGGCCACGTGTTGTCTAGATCCCATCGCTAGATAACCCTCCTTGGATCGAGAAAGCTTCCGCCGTTCAGCTTCTTTACGCCTCTCTCTCGAGCCTCAACGCCTTTTCCTTTCTAGGGCATTCACGAACGCATATTCCGCAACCCTTGCAGTGGCTGTAGTCGATCCCCTTCATCTTTCCGTCTTCGACCTCTATTGCATTGTCGGGACAATAAACCCAGCAGATCAGGCAATGAACACACCCCTCCGGGATCCATACGGGTCGCTGACTCCTCCACTCACCGGTCCTGTAGGACCTGGAATTGCCGGGCGCCGGGATGATCCCACCGATCGGAATGTCTTTTGCTGACTTTAGCTCGGTCACTCTGATTTCACCTCTTCATAAGCTCTCTTGATCGCCTTGATATTGCCCTCAACCACGTTCGTCCTGCCATGAAACTTCTTCAGCAGGTCCTTTCTTATCGTCTCAAGGAACAGGTCGAAGGGAATTATCCCGGAAAGCCTCAAAAAGGCACCCATCATCGGGGTGTTGGGAATGTCTCTTCCAATTGTTTCTATGGAAATTCCCGAAGCATCGATTGTGGCAACCTTACCATCTTTCAAGGGTATCTTCTTACGGGCTTCCTCCGGCGAGAGCGTGGTGTTGATGAGCACCGTCCCCCCCGGTCGTAGTCCTTCAGAGACGTCTACCGAGCCCAGAAGCGTCGGATCGAGCACCAACACAAAGTCCGGATGTTCCACCGGAGAGTGAATGGTTATCGGCTCGTCTCCCACGCGGTTAAAGGCGCGTATCGGCGCCCCCATCCGTTCGGGCCCGTATTCCGGAAACCCCTGGACGTGCTTGCCGGCGGCGTGACAGGTCTCGGCAAGAAGCGTCGATGCGGTCTTAGCCCCCTGCCCTCCTCTGGCGTGCCAGCGGATTTCGATCATGTTCCTCACGGGTAACTGCCTCCCTCTTGAATTATCGATCTATCCCCTGTAACACAAAAATCCGTGCTCCGGAGAGCACGTTTTGTGCAAATCGCCCACGTATAACAGCATTAGTACGCATAAACTTTGACACTCCTATTTAAGACACACTAACAAATGGGTCAGCTAAGCGTCAAGTTGCCCGTCCGGCCACCGCGTCAACTTCCACTACCACACCGTAAGGGAACTAAAGTAAGCAAAGGTTTTTTCGGCTCATAAAGGATCTTCGGATGCCGAAGAAAAAAGGGTCATAAATACAGTCTCTCGCTTCGAGGAGGAAGTCCATCATGTACGATGTGGTGTTCAGGAACGCCCGGATCTTGGACGGTACGGGCGCACCCTGGTATAAAGGCGACGTCGCGGTAAAAGACGGACGGATAGCTAAAGTCGGTATGGTAGAGGCGAAGGGACGTGAGGAGGTCGACTGCACCGGTAATTACCTGTGCCCCGGGTTCATCGACGCTCATTCCCACTCCGATCAGGCTTTAGTAACCACCCCGACAGCTGATAGTAAGGTCATGCAAGGTGTCACGCTGGAGGTCATAGGCCAGTGCGGAGCGTCGGCAGCTCCACGAGGGATGAGCCCTGACGAGGGAGATGAAGACGGTGACGAGACCTTAAAGCCTTCGTGGACCGACATGGGATCGTACCTGGATTTGCTCGAGACGAACGGCGTCAGCGTGAATGTAGCTGCTCTGGTGGGTCACGGGTCCGTGAGGCGCCAGGTTATGGGTTCTCTCATGCGAGGCCCCACCGCCGACGAAATGAACCTCATGAAGCGCCTTGTGGCCGAAGCGATGGATCAGGGCGCCTGGGGGATATCCACCGGCCTCATCTATGTCCCGGGCGTCTATGCCGGGACGGAAGAGATTATCGAGCTCGCCAAGGTAGTTTCCTCGCGCCGGGGCGTGTATTTCACCCATATGAGAAACGAGGGTCCGAACCTCCTCGAAGCCATTGAAGAAGCTTTGCGCATCGGAAGGGAAGCGGACATCCCCGTCCAGATATCCCACTTTAAGGCGGCAGGCAAGGCTAACTGGGGAAAGGTTACGGAAGGAATCGAGATGATCGAACGAGCTAGACGCTCCGGGCTCGATGTCACCGCCGATCAGTACCCTTACATTGCTTCTTCTACGGGACTCGGGGCCTTCGTCCCCTCGTGGGTTTGGGAAGGCGGCAGGGAAGCTGCTCTGGGCCGCATGAGAGATCCCGTCGAGCGACGGCGGATAATTGATGCCGTCGCGGGACGGGATATTTGGTCCGACCTGGTGATAGCTAACGTATCCTCCGTCCTTGACGCCGACTTCGTCGGCAAAAGCGTCGCCGACATCGCAAAGGTCCTCGGCGTTTCGCCGGAAGAAGCTTGCCTCGGGTTACTCGAGCGCAACCTGGGTGTCGTGCAAATAGTGAACTTCGCCATGAGCGAAGACGATGTAAAGACCGTCATGAAACAACCTTGGGTGATGGTGGGTTCGGACGCGCGGGCTTTGAAGAAGGAAACAGCTAAGGGCCAGCCTCATCCAAGGTCATATGGAACTTTCGCCAGAATACTCGCCAAGTACGTCAGGGAAGAAAGAACGTTGCGGTTAGAAGAAGCGGTCAGAAAAATGACATCGCTGCCCGTGATGCGCCTCGGTCTTCAGGATAGGGGCCTCGTTCGGGAGGGGATGTGGGCCGACCTCGTTCTATTCGACGCCGGCGAAATCGCCGATGTGGCGACTTATACTGACCCGCATCACTACGCCAAGGGAATTCTTCGCGTGCTGGTAAACGGCGTAGATGTCGTAAGGGACGGAAAACACACGGGAAAGCGTCCGGGGAGAGTTCTCCGGCATTAGGCTTACTCCGTTCGCACCGGATGGTCGCGGAATACTCGAGGCGCGCTCGTGACGACGGGGCGGGAAACTTACAACCTACAGCCCGTGGGCGGTTTTTCCCGTAATAATAGACAATTACCGTTTCCGTGCAGCGAGTCCTGAGCCATGCCGGGTTCTCATCCCCGCCCTCTTACGACCCGAGTATCCAAGCGGGGCGTCGGCCGGAAGATGCGTGTACTCGACCGTCAATTGCCTGGGCCGAACCCCCAGGGATTCATCCAATCGTTCGTAGGCGCAGCGTACGTAAGCTTCGACCACATCGTATCCGACGGCGTTTCTTCCTAAGGCTAGAGCTACCTTGGTCGTTTGCCCCGAGCCGACAAAAGGATCGAGCACGGTATCGCCGGGGTAAGAGTATAGCTGGATGAGGCGGTATGGTATTTCTTCCGGAAAAGGGCAAGGATGCTCGAGGGCGTTCGGGGGCACGGGAGCGATGTGCCAGACGTTGTTGGCGATCTCCTTCGTAAAAAGCTCACCTACGGGATACCTGGCTGCGTCCCGCCGGTCCTGGGAGGCGGCACGGTAAATGGGCTCGCCGCTCTTGCGAAATACCAGGATATACTCGGTCATGATGTTCGGATGGTAGTACCCGGGATACGGGTGCTGGATGAACACGCCGGCCCGCTTGACCCCCGCCGTGGTTTTGTGCCAGACGATGTCCTGGTGAAACCTCCAGCCGATTCCAGCAAGGCAGCTTACAAGATCAAAAGGCACCGGGTACAGAGTTCCTTCCATCAGCACCGTGCCCACGACGACGGCTAGAAAGCCGCCGGGCCTGGTCTTTCTAAGGGTTTCTCCGAAGATACCGGTGACCCACCGGAGATAAGAACGATAGTCCTCGAATCCATTGGCGTAAGAGCGCGTCCTGAAAGACTGATTCGGGTCTTGTGCATGACGGTCGTAATCTATGGCGTTCCAGTACGGCGGAGAAGTCACCGTAAGGGCAACGCTTTCGTCGGGAACTTCCGGCATCTCTTCACTACTACCACAGTAAAGGCGAGCTTCCACTCGGTTACTGCCGAGGGAGCGCGCCTTGACCATGACAGGTCGGCCGTTTCCGCGGCCGTTGACGGGAGCAGCCCCTGTCTCGAGAATCGACTCGCCGCTTTGATGAATTTCCCCGCCTTTATCGCACAGCATAGGGTCACCTTTACCTGAGAATACTTCTCGCCCAGCCTTTTGTGCCACGGCGAAAACCGCGGGTACTTCCACCCTCCGGTTGGCACTTCGACACAGCTCAGTGCTTGCCCTGCCCCAGGCTCGGATATCAGCGAGGACGCTCATGCGGACTTTCAAATGCGTGGAGCCGGCGATGGGATTCGAACCCATGACCTGCCGATTACGAATCGGCTGCTCTACCGCTGAGCTACGCCGGCTCGGTCCCCCGAGACTTATCGAGCTACTATAACGGCATAATTCTCACATCCAGAGACAGCCCCCGGGGTACGACCAAAGCCAATTCTACACGAAGGCAACATCCTGGGCAACAGGGAGCGGGTTGTGGTTCAGACCACGTAATACACCGACCCGTGGCGGGTGTTTCCAGGTGCTTTACCCCTGGCAAACAAAGGTACCGGCGGTCATGACGGATATGCCGCGCCTGGAGTGCATACCTGCCGGGTGTTGTTCGAGCTCACGAAGCGAGTTTGCCGGTGAGATATAGCCCGGCAAACTCGCTCCCGGGGACCGGGTTCCATTTATCGCGATGTTCAGTTCAGGTCAGCGAAGGTGACGTCATCGATGACCGTCGGGTCCGTTCCCGTAGGCGAAGGGGATCTCGTGAAGAGAAGCCGGCAGAAGGCCGTCTCGGGCGGCGCCGTGTCCGTCAAGGCCAGGACGGTCACGTGAAATCCGGCCGTAGGTGCGGGCGACGGAACACCGGAGATGAACAGGTACAGCCCGTGCCCGAGCTCCAATCCCGCAGCTGAGAGCCATAGGCCAGGTCGCCGGCGGTCGTTCCGTTTAGCCCCCACGCAAACGTGAGCTGATAACGTCTACCCGGGATAACCGGGATATCCTGAAAGAGCATTGCGGGGTCGGCCGGCGTAACCTGACCCAGGAAAGCAGCTTGAGACCCGGTGTGGGCAAGCGTAGCTCCAACGATAGCTACGTTACTGGACTGCCAGTCAGCCAGCGGGGCCCCAACGGTGCCCGTCTCGAATCCTCCGTTCACAACCAGGTTACCCTTGACCGCTGTTACGAACATCATCGCACCTCCTGCGTTTGGGCCTAAGTGGGTTCATGGAAGAACACGTCATCCACGAACATCCTGGTAGACAGCTGCGGGCTGACCGGCAGCCGTCACGCCCATACCCAGCATGGAGAGGCCCGAGTGCGAGGTCAGGTCGGTGACCATCACGTTCCTCAGGGTCAAATCGGCAAGGGTGGAGTCTCCCAAAATGCGAGTCCTAGTTCAAACCCCGGGTTTTTAACGAGGTTTCCTCTTGGCGCGGAAATCACACATACCACCTCCTCGACATGCCTAACTATGCTGTTCGAACAGCACGTCGTCGACAAGGACGAAGTTGCCGGGTGCGCCCGGCGCCTTGCTCAGGATGATCCTGGCCATAACAGCTACGGCAGGCGCCTGAACTGTGTAGATGATTATGGCCTTGTAAGCTCCCGTAGCTGCCGCACCAATGGTCACCGCGGGCACCAGCACCGGGCTTGGTCCTTCCAGAGCGGTCCCTAGATCATCTCCGGTCGAGTCGAGCCTCGGATGTCGGGGCACATGTCCTGGCGTAAGAAGTAGAAGACGAAATGAGCTCAATGGTATAGGAGAACGGGGGGAATAAAAATGGAGCGAGAGACGGGATTCGAACCCGCGACCCTCGGCTTGGGAAGCCGATGTTCTACCACTAAACTACTCTCGCTCGGCGAGCTTTATTATATGCCATCCCCGCCCGGAACGCAACATATCGACTGGCCAGTGCCGCGCGTCAGGCATTTGACAACACTCGTCAGGCTGAACCCGAAATGCGAGCTGTTTCTGCGCTCAAAGAACCGGTTCTCCGGCGCGTTTTACGAGATTCTCTTCAAACGGCGGGGTGATCACACCTTTCTCGGTGATTATGGCCGTCACCAGCCTGGCCGGAGTCACGTCAAAAGCTGGATTCCACACCCGTACGTCCTTAGGGGCAATGCCTTTGCCCATCACGGTCCGTACTTCGTCCTCGTTTCGCTCTTCGATGGGTATCCGGTCGCCAGACGGGGTTGCCAGGTCTACCGTGGACAAGGGCGCCGCTACGTAAAAGGGTATACCGTGCGTCCCCGCTAAGCATGCCAGCGAGTACGTCCCGATTTTGTTGGCGACGTCGCCGTTTCTGGCTATGCGGTCGGCACCCACGATGACCGCATGGACGCTTCCCCGGGACATGAGGTAACCCGCTGCGCTGTCCACGATGAGCGTCACCGGGATACCGTCCTGCATGAGCTCCCAGGCGGTCAGCCTCGCCCCCTGTAGGAAAGGCCTTGTCTCGTCGGCGTAGACCATGCGGATTTTCCCATCTTTCCAGGCCTGTCTTACGACTCCGAGCGCGGTTCCAAAGCCACCCGTAGCGAGAGCACCCGCGTTGCAATGGGTGAGCACCCCCGAACCGGGACGGATAAGGGCCGCCCCGTGCCTGCCGATGGCGGCGTTGCCTTCGGTGTCTTCCCGCTCTATTGCGGCGGCTTCCCGTTCCATGGCGTGTAAAGCTTCCGCCATACCGGCCTGAGAAAGCACGGCCATTCCCCGGGAAAGAACTCTATCGACGGCCCACGCCAGATTCACTGCGGTAGGCCTCGCCGCCTTCAGGAGGTCACTCATTTCCCGGAGAGAGGAGCGGAAAGAGTCGTCTCCCTTTGCACTTCGGGCAGCTTGTTTTGCGCCTAAAACCAAACCATATCCCGCCGCGATGCCTATCGCCGGCGCTCCCCGGACGACCATGTCGGTGATGGCGCGGGCGACCTCGCGGGGGTCACGGCACGTGACGTAAGACACCCGTTCGGGTAGCAAGCGCTGGTCAAGGAGATCCAGTTCGTCTCCTCGCCAGACTATTACGTCGACCAACTGCATTCACCTCGCCCGGATTTTGCCTGAAAACACGGGAACCACGTACGCAGCTCCGCCATTTAGCAGGTATACAGCGGAAACCCCCGAGGACCACTAGGGCCGGTCCCATTCTCCTTGCTTTGCTCCCCTACCTACTTCTCCGGAGGCAGAGCCAGGAGGAGTTCCTTTTGGCATGAACAACCTCTTTCCTCGGGCAAATCCCGAATGATCTCGCTTAAGAGTTCCCTGAGCTTCTGGTTATTCTCGGCGAAGACCCTCACCACTTCCTCATGACTCACCGGCTTTATGTCGGGACGACCCTCGAGTCCCACGTCGTAGTCGGTGATGAGGGAGATATTCAAGTAGCACATGCCGAGCTCCCGGGCCAAGACGACTTCTGGGTACCCCGTCATGTTGATGACGTGCCAGCCCATGCCCGAGAACCACCTGGATTCCGCCCTCGTCGAAAAGCGAGGCCCCTGAATGATGACGATGGTACCTCTCTCATGATGTTTGAGGCCGAGTTTTTGGGCCTTGGCGATGGCGACGCCTCTCATTTCCGGGCAATACGGGTCCGCGGTGGATATATGGACCGCTCTCGGACCATCATAAAACGTGTCCTTCCTTCCGGTGGTCCTGTCCACAAACTGGTCGCAAAAGACGAAGTCTCCCGGCGCGATGTCGGGCTGCAAACTTCCCGCCGCGCACGGAGCGATGATCCTGGTACAGCCCACTTCCCGAAGGGCCCACAGGTTCGCCCTGTAGTTAACCATGTGCGGAGGATACTGGTGGTTCCGGCCGTGCCTCGGTACGAACGCAACATTTCTCCCGTGCACTTCTCCCAAGGCGATCAGGTCCGAAGGAGCGCCATAAGGCGTATCAACCTTGATTTCCTTCGCGTCCGAGAGGAACTCGTAAAAGCCTGTGCCTCCGATGACTCCTATCTCAACTTTCCGGTCCCGTTCCGTCATCAGGCATCTCCCTCCGTGTCAAAGACTCAGAGACTTCAAAGCCGCGTCCGCATTCTTCAGCCTTTGACGACTCCCAGCGGCCGCGTTTTCACCACCTTCCTGGCCAAACCCGCCGCTACCGTCGCCTCCACCACGTCATCCACATCTTTGTAAGCTTGAGGTGCTTCCTCTATGAGACCCTTCACAGTGGCTGACCGCACGTAGACTCCCCGGGAAGAGAGCTCGTTCAGAAGCTCCTCGGCGGACATAGTTCTCTTGGCCTGCTGTCTGGACAGCGCCCGGCCTGCCCCATGACACGCAGACCCGAACGAGTCCCGCATTGCCTCGGGAGTGCCTACGAGTACGTAAGATGCCCGGCCCATGTCTCCCGGAACCAGGACGGGCTGCCCGGATTCCCGGTAAACGGCGGGCAGAGCGGGATGACCGGCGGGGAAAGCTCGGGTGGCACCCTTTCTGTGGACTATGAGCTTTTTCTTTTTCCCCTCGACCTCGTGCTCTTCGACTTTGGCGATGTTGTGAGCTACGTCGTAGACGAGCTTCATGCCCAAGGCCTCCGCGCCGCGGCCGAACACCTTGGCGACAGCTTCCCTTACGAGATGCAAAAGAACCTGGCGGTTTGCCCATGCGTAATTGGCTGCGGCGGCCATAGCACCGAAATACGCCTGTCCCTCGGGAGATTTGAAAGGAGCGCAATCCAGTTGCCTGTCCGGCAGCTTTATCGCGTACTTTTCCGTGGTCTTCCTCATTATGTCCAGGTTATCCTGACAAACCTGATGTCCGAAACCTCTCGAGCCCGAATGCACCCAGAAGACAACCTGGTCCTTGAACAGGCCGAACGCTTTGGCCGTATTTTCATCGTACACTTCCTCAACGCAGCCGACTTCTATAAAATGATTCCCCGAACCGAGCGTCCCGACCTGGCCTTTCCCGCGCTCGTACGCCTTTCGAGAGACCCGAGAGGGCTGAGCTCCCTCCAAGGCCCCTCCCTCTTCGCATCGCTCGATATCTTCAGGCCACCCGTATCCCTTTTGCAGGGCCCATCTCGCCCCTTTAACCAGAAGCTCGTCGGTCTCGTCTTTGGATAGGGCTATTTTCCCCTCCTTACCCACGCCACTCGGTACCGCCCTGAATATGGCATCGGTGATCTCCCTTATCCGGGGCTTGACCTCGTTGAGCGTGAGGTCGGACCGGCATAGCCTGACGCCGCAGTTAATGTCGTAGCCTACTCCGCCCGGAGAGATGACCCCATCGTCCGGGTCGCAGGCGGCCACGCCACCGATGGGAAATCCGTATCCCTCATGGATATCGGGCATGGCGATGGACGCCATCACTATCCCTGGAAGATGCGCCACGTTGATTGCCTGCTCCAGCGCTTTTGTACCCTTTATCTCTTCCAGAAAGTCCTCTCCCGCAAAGACGTAGCAGGGAACCCTCATGCCCCTCTGGGCATCTCTGGGTACAACGAAACGACACCTGCCTACCCTTTGAATCGGAGGAGTGGTCGCCATAGAGTTCACCTTCTTTCTGGGATTTTGAAAACCCGCCGAAAAACGAGCCAATTGTGTCTCGAGAGTCGTTCCCGTCAATGTATCTCTGGATGACTAATCCCCCTGGAGATAAAAAACTAAAGATCGAACGTCACTTCCATCAGGGTTGGGGTTATTAAAATGTCGTTGTAGGTGGCGGCCTTCACCTCTCTCAAAATCTCCACACAATCTTCTACGCTCGCCCCCCGGCACCTGGTCAGAACCGAGCCCGGAGCCATCGACGAAACAAGGAGGTCTTTTACGACGAGTCCCTCACCGGCGAAGCGATACAGGTGTTCATTCAGGAGATTCACGACGAGTTCCTCCTCGTCATCGCCTTCGACCGCTACTTCCCAGCTCTTTTTGTCCGGCACCGTTTCCGTGTCAACCATCAGAGACCACATCCCCAAACACAGTGCGCGAAGCGTCTGGGCAAAATCAGAGCCCTCGGCCCTGATCCTGGCGTCCGCCCGGTGATCGAGGATGATGTATTTCCCGGTCATAGTCTAGCTCGCCTCGAGAATGGCCACGGCGCTCACCCTGTCCTCGGGGTCTACCTTCATGAGCTTGACCCCTGCCGTGTCCCGGTGGAGCTGCTTGACCTGACTGATGGCGAGGCGAATCACGGTACCCTGGGCCGTCGCCAGCACGGCCTCGTCGCCCGGCCTTACCACACGCAAAGCAGCTAACTTGCCTCCGGACTCGGTCAGTCTGGCCGCCTTGACACCCAGTCCGCCGCGGTTCCTGAGAGGGAACTCCTCCGCCGGCGTACACTTGCCGTATCCCCTCTCCGTAACCGTTAGAACCAGACTTCCGGGGCTTACCGGGTCGGCGCCTATCACGTAGTCGTCTTCTTCGAGCCGGATTCCCCTTACCCCTGCAGCGGTCCTCCCCATGGTGCGAACCGAGTCCACGTTCAACCGCAAAGCTTTGCCGTCGCGGGTTCCAATTACGATTTCGTCGCCGGGTTCGACCAACCGCGCCAGGACAAGCTGATCGTTTTCCTTGAGGCTTATCGCGGCCACCCCGTTCCGGCGGGTGCCCAAAAACGCATCCACGGGTGTACGTTTCACTACACCGCGCTTGGTGACGAAAAAGAGATCACCCTTCGATTCGGCATCCACGGGAATGAGGGCGGTGAGCCGTTCGGTTTCGGCAAGGGGGAGAAGCTTTGCAACGGGATAGCCCTTGGCGTGCCTACCGGCCTCGGGTATGTCGTAGACCCTGAACCAATAAGCTTTCCCGGCGTCGGAGAACACCAAAAGCGACTTTTTGGTCGTGGTGATCACGACCCTTTCGATGAAGTCGGACTCTCTCGTATCCATTGCGGTGCTGCCCATCCCACCCCTCCGCTGATTCCTGTAAACAGCGAGAGGCATTCTCTTCACGTAATTTGCGTGAGTAAGCAGCACGACCATATCCTCTTCGACGATGAGGTCTTCTTCGCTGATCTCTTCCACCTCGTCAACTATCTGAGTCCTGCGCTTATCCGCATAGGCCTCCTTGATCTCCAGGAGCTCCTTGCGGATTATGCCGAAGACCATCTTTTCCGAAGCTAAAACGGCCCTGTAATATTCGATGTCTTTCAGAAGGGCGCGTCGCTCCTGGATAATTTTGTCCCTCTCAAGTCTGGTGAGCCGTTCGAGCTTCATGTCCAGTATGGCGTTGGCCTGGATTTCGTCGAGTCCGAACCGCTCCATGAGTCCTTTGCGAGCTTCATCAGCGGATGCCGAAGCTCGAATGAGGGCGATTACTTCATCCAGGTTTGCCAGAGCGATCTCCAGACCGGCCAGGATGTGAGCTCGCTCCTCTGCTTTTTTCAGGTCGTACGTAGTTCTCCTGATTACGACCTCTTTCCGGTGCTCGAGGTAGTGTCCGAGCATCCCTCTGAGGTCGAGCACCACCGGCCTACCACGGACCAGGGCCAGCATGATCGCACCGAAACTTTGCTGAAGAGCTGTGTGCTTGAAGAGCTGACGCAATACGACTTCGGGATCGGTATCTTTACGCACTTCCACCACGACCCGGAGGCCGCTCTTGTCGCTTTCGTCTCTCAGGTCCGAAACTCCCTGGATTTTCTTGTCCCGGACGAGAAGAGCTATTTGCTCGACCAGGTTAGCTTTATTAACCTGGTACGGAAGTTCATCTACGATGATGACGTCTTTCTGCTTTTGCCGTTCGATGCGGGTTTTCGCCCTCATGGTGATGATGGAGCGACCGGTGGTGTAAAGCGTTCTTATCCGATCACTGCCGGTTATGAGGCCTCCGGTCGGGAAATCCGGTCCCTTTATGTATTCCATGAGCTTCTCGTTTCCCGCCTCGGGGTCATCTATCAGGGCAACCAGGGCATCGACCACTTCTCCGAGGTTATGCGGAGGTATGTTCGTCGCCATGCCGACGGCGATGCCGGCAGAACCGTTTATCAGGAGATTCGGTATTTTCGCCGGTAGAACCACGGGTTCCTTCAACGTGTCGTCGAAGTTGGGCCCGAAGTCTACGGTTTCTTTCTCAATGTCAGCTAAGAGCTCGCCGGCTATCTTCGCCATCCGCACTTCGGTATAACGCATGGCGGCCGCGGCGTCACCGTCCACGGAACCGAAGTTTCCATGGCCGTCTACCAGCGGGTACCTCATGTTGAAGTCCTGCGCCATCCTCACGAGGGCATCGTAAACAGCCATGTCGCCGTGAGGATGGTACTTGCCGAGGACCTCCCCGACGAGGCGGGCCGATTTTTTATGCGGTCTATCATGCCGCATTCCTTGCTCGTACATGGCGTACAGGATGCGCCGCTGCACCGGCTTGAGCCCGTCCCTGACGTCGGGAAGAGCTCTCGATACAATTACGCTCATCGAGTAATCGATGTAGGAGCGCTTCATCTCCTCCTCGATGAACGTCTCGACTATTCCCGCATTTGTCGCCATAATGTCACCTCCGCCGCGTAAAAGCTGCGACTACGCGATAGTGTCCAGGTTCTTTACGAGATGAGCGTGGGTTTCAATGAACTCTCGCCGCGGCTCCACTTTGTCTCCCATCAAAATCGTGAAGATCTCGTCGGCGACCATCGCGTCCTGAACCGTCACTTGCTTGAGGGTTCTGGTCTCGGGGTCCATGGTCGTCTCCCAAAGCTGCTCGGGATTCATCTCCCCAAGTCCTTTGTACCTTTGGATGTCCACGCCGTCCCTGGAATGTTTGCGCAAGTAACGTTCGAGCTCCTCGTCGCTGTAGAGGTAAGTTATGGCCTTGCCTTTCTTCACCGCGTACAGCGGCGGTTGGGCGATGTACAGGTAACCTGCATCGATGATGCCGGGCATATACCGGTAAAAGAAGGTCAGCAAAAGCGTACGGATGTGGCTTCCGTCCACGTCGGCGTCGGTCATAATGATGATCCGGTGGTACCGGGCTTTGGATAAGTCGAAGTCCTCGCCGACACCGGTACCTACCGCGGTTATGATGGCCCTGATTTCCTCATGGGCCAGGGCTTTATCGAGCCTGGCCTTCTCCACGTTCAGGATCTTCCCCCGGAGAGGCAGGATAGCTTGAAACCGCCTGTCCCTAGCTTGTTTAGCTGATCCTCCCGCCGAATCCCCTTCTACGAGGAAGAGCTCGCACTCCCGGGGATCCCGCGAGGTGCAGTCGGTGAGCTTTCCCGGCAACGCCGTGACTTCCAGAGCTCCCTTGCGCTTGGTAAGCTCGCGGGCCTGCCTTGCGGCCTCTCTAGCCCGTTGAGCTACCACCGACTTTTGTGCGATTTTCTTGGCGAGGGCCATATCCTCGGCGAAGTACTGGGTGAGAACGTCGGTGGTAATCGCCTGCACGATGCCGGCTACCTCGGAGTTACCCAACTTTGTCTTGGTCTGACCCTCAAACTGAGGATCCCTCACCTTAACGTGAAGGACGGCGACCATCCCTTCGCGAACATCTTCTCCTGAAAGGTTAGGGTCCGATTCCTTCAGGACGCCTCCTTTTCTAGCCAGGTCGTTGATCACCCTGGTCAAAGCAGTCTTGAAACCGCTTTCGTGAGTGCCCCCTTCGGCGGTTCTGATGGTGTTAACGAAGGACAGCAAGTTCTCAAGGTAACCGTCGTTGTATTGAATAGCGAACTCGACGGAGACGCCTTCTCGCTCAGCTGAACCGTAAATAGGAGTCGGATGCAGGACATCCTTATTCTTGTTGAGGGCCTGGACGAACTCGCGAACCCCGCCCTCGAAAGCGAAGACGTTTTCCTTCCCATCCCTTTCGTCCTTGAGGGTGATGGTAAGCCCCTGCTGAAGATACGCGAGCTCTCTAAGACGTGCTGCTACTCGTTCGTACTCGAAAACTGGGTTTTTAAAGATCTTGGGATCGGGCAGAAACCGGACATACGTCCCGGTACCTGCCGCATCTCCGGTTCTCTTCAGAGGTTTTACGGTTTTGCCCCGCTCAAACCTGATATAGTAGCGGCCGCCGTTCACCATTACTTCAACTTCAAGGAATTGCGAGAGGGCACAGACCACTGAGGCGCCCACCCCGTGAAGGCCGCCCGTCGCCTTGTAGTAGACGTTGCCACCGAACTTTCCTCCAGCGTGAAGACGCGTATAAACCACTTCCACCGCCGGGATACCCGCCTTGGGGTGAATATCCACGGGGATTCCACGTCCGTTGTCTCTCACCGAGACGCTTCCATCTTGGTGGAGGACCACGTGGATCCGGTCGCAGTAGCCGTTCATAGCTTCGTCCACGGCGTTGTCCACGATCTCGTTTATCAAGTGATGCAGTCCCTCAAAGCCGGTGTTCCCGATGTACATACCCGGCCGTTGCCGGACAGCTTCGAGTTCTTCTAGGATCTGTATTTCGCTTGCAGCGTACCCGTTGGGTCCATTTTGAGTTTTGCCCATAGTTTTCAAACCACCCCTGAGATGTTAGCACAGCTCGGCAAGGCCGCCAAAGAACCTCTACAAGCTCTACAGTCGCCGGGCCCGCAAGGAAATGGTTGCGGGTGTCAAAAAGGACAGGTAGATCTCATTATCGCATATCACGAGCGAGCGATGGTTGCCCTCTCCGATTACCGTCATTCTCCCCCGCGCTCGAAGCGATGAAACAAGATCTCTGTTGCTTCTGGATTTGAGAGCTTGCTGCCACGGAAGCACGCATACGACGCTTTCCGCCGGGATCATTACGCCCCCGCCGATGTCCAAGCCCGGAGCTCTCACGAAGGATTCATCTCCTTGAGCAGCTTGAAGTACTTCTTACCAAGAATTCTTTCCAGCATAGCATCGTCTATCTCGCTCAGAGGGCGTCCCGCCCGGACTGAGGCCAGCTTTCCCAGAGCGTCAGCAAGAAGCTTGCGTTTCGAACGGTCCCTCCCCGGAATGCTGAGGGCCCGAACCTGGCGCAAGAGAAGATATTCCACGTGGGAACGGGCCGCCAGAAGGACGGCCGGATGCACCGAACCTACCTGCTGGCAGATTTCTCGCCAGCTTATGGAGGGCTGGGCCCACAATAAAGTCCAAGCTTTGAGATAAGCTTTTCTTTCCCTTCTGGTCCTGCAATAGGGACAATCGGCACCCGGCTTTCGCAGTGCCCCACAGTCAGGGCACGTGGAGTACCCGTTGGACAGGAGTCGCTCAGTTCTGTAAGTCAGCGCATTATACCAACCAAGAAAGGCAGTTCTGAGTTTCTCATCACTTACCTCGGCGAAAAGAGGTGACGGGCGTGACTCGGCCGGTCGCCCCATAGAAGATTGAGCAGCATGACGGCACATCTCCCGGTATTCTTCCGTTACGGAGCTGGGCGATCCTGGCTGCCCGGTGCCAGTACGCCCCATCGTCCGTCTTCCCTGGGATGAGGCATGTTTTCTCTCCACCACGAAGTGAAGGTCTTGAAATCCGGCGCAAGGCAGAGCTGCGTTGAGCTTTCGCAGGAGCTCGTGTTTCATAAACGAGAGCTCCTGGGCCCAGACAGGCGAGGATGTCTTTACCGTGAGTATGCCGCCTTGTATGTTCAAAACCTCGGCATGACGCGCGATGCGCTGTCCGACAACGGAATTCCATAACTCGTACGCCCGGTACCGGCTTGCTGCAGCGAGTTTCCCGTCCCTCTCCAGCGCCTTGCAGAGAATCTCATATGCGGTCTCCAATCCCGCACTACCCACCGGCGTCCCTCTCTCCGGCTCTAGGCGCCTGGCTTCATAGGCATGACCACGAAAGTGGTTTTAACCGGTGAGTCGTCGTCCAAAGGTTCGATGGCGAGGGGGCTGACTTCGCCGGTAGCCTTCAGCACCGTCCGGGCCGTCCCCGCTCCTTTTGCCGCAAGGAGGGCGTATCGGTGCTGAATGCAGATTTCCATTTCATCCCCCTCTACCTCTGCCGGGATTTCCTCTTCCATCCTTCCCTTGTCGCTGGAACCCGCCCTCACCGTAACGCCCCCGGAACTGAAACGAAGCCGCATAGCCTTATCTTCCTCACTTGCCAGTACCGAAGCTCGTGATGCCGAGGCGATGAGCTTTTCGGTGTCCAGTCGCACCTGCGTCCGGAAAGACTTAGGAATCACCTGCTGGTATGCATAATACTGGCCCTCGATCAATCTGGCAAAGGCGTTCACCGGCCCCAAAGAAAAGAACACGTGGTTCGGACCAATACGGATGCGGACGGACTTTTCATCCTGGTCGTCGAGGAGAGACGCAAGATCCTGCAACACTTTAGCCAGCACTATCACACCGAGCTCCGGGCTTTTTACGGCAGTTCTTGCCACTGCCAGTGAGAACAGATCGGTGCTGACCATCCTCAGTTCGTTGTCCTTGACCTCTATAAAACATGCAGCCCACAGAGGCCTCGCAGCATTTGCTACGGCGCAAGCTGTCCCAACTTCTACCATCCTGCGGAACACGTCCTTATCGAGGACAATCTCTTGACTATCATTTTCTTCCGGCCACGGCGGGAAATCTTCTCCAGGACTTGCATTAATGTACATCTTCGACGTCCCTGATGCTATGAGAAACGACCACTCCGCTTCGGAAAGACTCATCCTCACTTCACCCAAGGAAAGAGTCCTAATAACGTCCTGCAGCAATTTGGAGTTGACCGTCATGGACCCGGCTCTTTCGCACTGACAGGGAATGGTTACCCTGATTCCCCAATCGAGGTTCGTACCGGAAACCGTGATTTGTCCGGAGGTTCCTTCTATAAGAACGTTTCTTAGTACGGGTAGCGTAGCTCTCGCAGGAATCGGTTTAGAGGCGGTTTGAACAAGCCACGAAAGAAGCGATTTGTCTAAGCTGAAGTCCATCGTAAAACCCCCGTTTCTCTGACTAAGAGAAGGATATTTGGCATGAGAACTCTTCAAGGTCTTCGTTGTCCTATTGATCTCTGTCTTACTTAAGAGATCCTTTAGTCGTAACATTAGGGCCTGTGGACGATGTTCAAAATGTTTATTAACCCTGCCCAGGTGATATTCCTTCTTGTTGATGAGTCTGTGGAGAGGATGTTGACCGCCGGTTGAAAAAGACGGCAGGTCTCAAGCATCCACATTCTTATCGACATCGTCCACGTATTTTCCCCAAGCTATCAACCTGAGTTCCACAACGCTTATCAACATCCGCGACCCGAAAGGAAACTCTCTTATGACTCCTTAAGCTTCTTTACCAGGAGGTCGATTACAGAAGCAAGGGACAAGTCCACTTCGATTTCGTGGGCGATCTTTTCGCAGGCATGAAGGACGGTGGTGTGATCCCGCTTGCCGAACTCTTCGCCGATGCGAGGTAAAGAAGCATCGGTGAGCTGTCGTGCCAAATACATCGCTACTTGGCGCGGAAAAGCTACGTTCTTAGAACGCCGTTTGTCCCACATGTCTTCCAGGTCGATGTTGTAATGACCTGCAACGACCTCTTGGATTCGCCGGATGGTGATGGGCCGGCGCGGTTCGTCGGGAACCAGGCCGCGAAGGACCTCGCGACACAAAGATACGTCCAGGGGTCTCCGGTTCAGAGATGAATACGCAAGAACTCTGATGAGAGCGCCCTCGAGTTCCCGGATATTGGTGGGAATCCTCTCAGCTATGTATTGACACACGTCCAGCGGAACATCGACGCCTTCGAGCTCCCCTTTCTTTCTGAGGATGGCCACTCTCGTTTCAAAATCGGGCGGTTGAATGTCGCATATGAGGCCCCATTCGAAACGCGTCCTTAAACGGTGTTCGAGTGTGGCGATATCTTTTGGGGGCCTGTCCGACGAGATGACCAGCTGTTTGGAGGCCTGATGCAACGCGTCGAAAGTATGGAAGAGCTCTTCCTGAGTAGCTTCTTTTCCGGCGACGAACTGGATGTCATCGATGAGCAAAAGGTCCACTCCCCTGTACCGGTTCCGGAAGTGAGGGGTGCTGCCTTCTTGAATGGCGGTGATGAGGTCGTTGGTAAATGTTTCCGACGATACGTAGCAAACGCGAAGGCGCCAGTGGTGAGCTATAACGTACTGGGCGATAGCTTGCATGAGATGAGTCTTGCCCAACCCCACGCCGCTGTAGATAAACAGGGGGTTGTAAATTTTAGCGGGAGACTCGGCCACCGCCAGCGCTGCTGCATGAGCGAATCTGTTCGACGCTCCCACGATGAAGTTCTCGAACGAATAACGCGGGTTTAGTATCCGAAGCTGTTCTTCGTTGTGGGACGCCACTCTTTTTATCGCCCTCGCCTGATTATCGTCGTCGAACAGGGTGTTTTTGGACGCCTTTTCCGGGTCCTGTACCTGAAACCTGATGGGACACGGCTTGCCCGAGATCTCCTGCCAGATGGATGCGAGCACGTCCTTGTACTTGCTTTCTATCCAGGAACGCGCGAATTCCGAAGGAACAAGAATGGTCAGAGCGCCATCGCCGGACTGGAGCGGGCGCGTTTCCCTGAGCCAGCGCTCGAAAGAAGGATTGTTGAGCCGCGCCGAGGCGGTAGAGAGCACTTTCTCCCAGATGTTCTCGACAAAGCTTGACATACCGGGTCTTTCCTTTCGTACTGACGTTGCATACACACGTGAAGGCAACGACTCCGTAGTGACGGAGGTATTCGGGAATGTATATGCCTCCGTTCATACGAAAAGAGCCGCATGTCTCTTCTCTATTAAGTTGGCGGCGCACCGGCACTTAGCCGGCTGCCAGGTGTCAACCCGTGCCCCGGGGCGAATAAAGATCCCACAGCTTATTCACAGACTTATCAACAGATGTGGATAAAGGCCAGAAAACGCCGGATTTTCTCCGGCGTTTCCCTATTCGGTTGTTCGCTCGGGACTAGGTCCCCATGAAACTATATCAGGATAGGTCCGTTCGGAACAAGGGATGTAACGGAAAATAAGATCGCTTTGTTTGACACACATTTTGCTGGCAAGATATAATTCTTTCCGATTCCTGGCTTTGGGTTCCAGGAGCGGATCCGGCGGTGGAGGGATAAGCAGAATGAAACGGACGTACCAACCGAAGAAAAGGAAGAGGCAACGAACACACGGGTTCCTCACAAGGATGTCGAGCGCCGGAGGGCGAAAGGTTATAGCAAGGAGAAGGCGCAAGGGTCGTGTTATCCTCAGCGCTTGAGAGGATGGGCGGTTTCAATTTCAACGGGATTTGTATTGGCTTCGCGCATACCGGAGCTCGTAAGTGTTTTAGCCGGCGAAATGTATCCGAGAAATGATGGGCAGATTCAAACCCGCGTCGTTTCCCCAGGCTATGGAGAAGGGCCGGTCTCGAGCTAACCGGTACTTGGTTCTTTATTATCTTCCGGAACCCGGAGACGAGGTGCGTCTTGCAATATCGGTGCCTCGAAAATCGGCAAAAGCGGTGGCAAGAAATCGCGTCAAGCGGAGAGTACGGGAGGTTTTCAGGGTAGCGGTAGGAAATCTTAAAGCGGCGGGACAGTTCGCCTTCATAGTCCGGAGAAACGCTATTTCCGCGAGCTACCGGGAGGTCGACTGGGCGGTGAAGGACGTACTGAGAAAAATGGACCTGTGGAATGGTGATGGCGGTGCGTAAGGTTGCCGAGAGGGTTCTTGTAGGACTGATCGATGCTTACACGCGTTGGATTTCCCCTCTTAAAGGACCGACCTGTCGCTTCTATCCCTCGTGTTCGCAGTACGCCCGCGATGCCATCGTTATCCACGGGCCGGTGCGCGGGGTTCTTTTAGCTTCGTGGAGGGTTCTTCGCTGTAACCCTCTGTCGCGGGGAGGGTATGATCCCGTGCCCCCGCGAAGAGACGAGAGAGCTCGGAGCTGGCAAGAGAGGGGGCTTTAAATTGTCATATGTGGTCAACGCGATGATCGCGATACTCGACTTCTTCTACGGGTTGACGTCAAGCTGGGGATTGGCGATTATTCTTTTTACTTTCGTCGTAAGGCTCATCATCTTGCCCCTGAGCATCATGCAAGCTCGGGCCAACCAGCGATTGCAGGAACTGCAACCGGAGCTGCAGGGGATTCAGAAAAAGTATAAGGACGACCCGGAAAGACTCAATCTCGAACTGGCGGATCTTTATCGCCGTTACCGGGTCAACCCGGCATCAGGGTGTCTTATCTTCATCGTTCAATTGCCGATTCTCTTAGGGATAATCCGGGCTCTGGAAGCTCACGCCGCGCTCAAGGTCGCGACTTTTCTCGGAATTACGCTGGGGCAGCCGGAGAGACTGTGGCTTCCCCTCATTACGGTTGCGACTACGTACATTGCGTTTAAGATGACGCCGTCTATGGGCGGCGGAGCACAGGCGTCCCAGCAGAGGGCGATGATGGTAGCGATGCTCGCCTTGATGTTCTTCTTCTCTTTCAGGTTCCCGGCGGCGGTCGCTCTGTACATCATCGCGGCCAACGTGTTTGGACTCTTCGAGAGACTCGTGGTTCCAGTGCCCGGCAGCGACAAGGAAGGAGTAAGTACTCGTGAAAAGCGTGGAGGTCAAAGGGAGGACAGTTGAGGAAGCTATCGACGAAGCTCTAAAGGTGCTGGGCGTACCGAGAGAATGGGTGGAAGTGGAGGTGCTGGAGGTACCGTCCAAAGGCATTCTCGGACTCGCCAGGAAAGACGCGAGAGTTCGAGTGACGGTGCGGCGGAGCAAAGCTGACCTGGCGAGAGAGTTCATGGAGGGAATAGTCCGGCGGATGGGCATCGATGCCGCCGTCGAGGTTAGAAGAGCTGGGGGAGCTCTTTACATCGACGTAGTGGGAAGGGACGTGGGTTTTCTCATCGGAAGACGCGGTCAGACCCTGGAGGCCCTGGAGTACCTGCTGAAAATCGCTACCGCAGGGTCCGAAGGGGGCGAGGAGCAAATCGTCCTGGACGTGGGAGGATACAGGCGACGCAGGGAAAAGCAGCTGGAGGATCTGGCTCAGAGAGCTGCAAAACAGGTCATTAGGACCGGCAGGGCCGTGATGCTCGAGCCGATGGATGCGCGGTCCAGGCGCACGATCCACCTGGCGCTTCAGCGGCATCCTTGTGTGTCCACGCACAGCGAAGGGGAAGAGCCGAACAGGCGGGTCATCATATCCCCGAGGACGTAGAGGCAGGAAGAACCGAGAGCAGGATGAGCTCCGGCCTCTTAGAGCCGGGGCTTTTTCATCGGGGCGGAAAGGGTCTTTGGAGGCGAGAGTCCTTAGGAGCAGCGATTTGGTGAAAACTCGGGGTTGACTGGAAGGGTTTGAGGAGCGGAAGGCCGGTATGGCGGAGTTTAAAGGAGGGACGGAGTGCTTTGGAACGGGAGGACCGAATGCAGGGCGAGACCATCGCGGCGATAGCTACACCGAGAGGGACGGGGGGAATAGCGATCATCAAGATCTCCGGCAAGGATGCGGTCGCGGTGGCTGCGGGCTGCCTGTCGCCCCGGGGCGCGAGGAAGCTTTCAAGGGCCCGGGGTTACAGCGTGTTTTTTGACCGGGTGGTGTCGCCGGTATCGGGAGAAACCATCGACGAGACTATCGTTCTGTTGATGAGATCTCCCCGTTCCTATACAGGGGAAGATGTGGTTGAGCTTCAGTGCCACGGCGGTGAGCTGGTGGCAGAAAAGGTGCTGGACGCCGTGCTGTCGCGGGGGGCGAGGATGGCGGAACCCGGGGAGTTCACCAGGAGAGCTTTCCTGAACGGGAAGATCACCTTGGACGAAGCTGAGGCGGTACTGGATGTGGTCTTGGCCAGGACGGACCGGGCCTTACGACAAGCTTTCCTCCGCCTTGAAGGAAAACTCGGGAAGTCGGTGCTGGGGTGGCGGGATAAGATCGCGGCCGTCCTGGCGATGGTCCAGGGGGCACTGGACTTCCCCGATGACATCACGTTGAGGGATGAGGACGTCGTACCTGCTCTCGAGGAAGTCACCGCTGAAATCGATTCCATGCTTAAGGACGGGGTGCTGGGGCTCGCCCTGACGGCCGGCGTGGAGCTCGCGCTGGTCGGACGACCGAACGCCGGTAAGTCGTCCCTATTCAATGCGCTCTTAGGCGAGGACCGGGCAATCGTCACGGAAGTCCCTGGTACTACCCGGGATCTTCTGAGGGAGCGGGTGCAGTGGGCCGGGATTCCGGTAGTCCTCGTGGATACGGCGGGGCTCCGGGAGACCCGGGAGATAGTAGAGGCCATCGGGGTTGAACGCGCGAGAAAGGCGGCGGAAGAGTCGTGGGTAGCCCTCTACGTGGTCGACGCGAGCCGGCCCCTTACCGGTGAGGACTGGTACTGGCTGGAAAGATGGCGGGACCGCAGGGTCGTGGTGGTGCTCAATAAGGCCGACATAGCTCCCGAGCATGTCAAGAGGGACATTTCAGCTGTCGTAGCGGTGAAAACCAGCTTTCCGGTTGTGGAGGTCTCGGCCCGGACCGGATGGGGTCTGGAAAAGCTGAAGGAAACCGTGATTGGGATGTTCGAGGGAGCGGACCGGGAATCGGTAGTGCCCGGGAGCGCCAGGCAGGTAGCCTGTTTGAGGAAAGCTCGGGAAGCTCTCGGTCGAGCTCTGGAGGCATGGCGCGAGGGTTGGACCTGGGACGTTGTGGCTTCAGAGATGGAAGATGCCTGCCGCGTACTGGATGAGATTACGGGATCGCGGATCAGCGAAGATGTTTTGGGTGAGATATTCTCCCGCTTTTGCGTTGGTAAATGACCCTGCACTGGATGTGTGCAGGGATACGCAGGGGTAGGCGGTTAAGAGTTAAAATACCTGTGGAAGTAACGGCGCTTAACATAACATGCATATTCAAGAGATCCATTTGAGAGGTGGATGGAAAGCTGGGGGCAGGGCTGAGCTCAGGTCCCGGGGCGGAAGCTCAGGGTGTAGCGGGCGGGTGGAGATAAGGAAGGGGTAGTTCATCGTTGGAATGCATCGGAACGAGGATCATAGGAGCCTACGATGCCTGCGTGGTCGGTTCGGGACACGCGGCGTGTGAAGCAGCTTTAGCTTTGTCTCGTCTAGGTAAATCCGTGGCTATGGTGACGCTTAATGCGAATAACATAGCCGGCATGGCGTGTAACCCCGCCATCGGAGGCCCGGGGAAGGCCCAAATCGTAAGGGAGATCGATGCTTTGGGCGGAGAGATGGCTCTTGCTGCGGACGAGGCATGTCTTGAAATGAGGATTCTAAACCAGTCGAAGGGACCGGCAGTCCAGTCCCTGAGGGCACAGTGCGATAAAAGAGTCTATAGCGGGCATATGAGGGCCGCCATCATGAAGGAACGGCGAATAGCCCTTGTGGAAGGCATGGTCACCGGGGTTTTAACAGGGGATGGAACTGTGGAGGGCGTGGTGCTTTCCGACGGGAGGAGAGTCCTGGGCCGAGCTGTGGTACTGGCTACCGGTGTGTATCTCGAATCTAGAACGATAGTCGGCCCGGAGGTCAAGATATCAGGGCCCATGGGCGAACCCTCTGCGAGGGGGCTTTCCGCGTCTTTAGTGAAACTCGGCCTCGAGGTAGGGAGGTTCAAGACGGGCACATCACCCAGAGTTCGCAGAGACAGCGTGGTGTGGGACAGGGTTCGGAAAGAAGAAGGGGCCGCGGTTCCACTGGCCCTCTCTTTCATGTCCGTTCCCAGAGTGTGGGATTTCGATGCGTGTTACTCAACGGAGACTTGCGAAGCTACGCACGAGATCATCCGGGCCAACGTTTCCCGGGCGCCTCTTTTCAACGGGACCATCGTCGGTACCGGTCCTCGTTACTGCCCTTCGATAGAGGACAAAGTGATGAGATTTCCCGAGCGCAAGCGGCATCTCGTGTTTCTCGAGAAGGAATCCAGAGATTCCGACGAGATCTACCTCCTCGGCTTATCTACGAGCCTTCCTCTCGATGTCCAGGAGGAGATGCTGAGGACGATCCGGGGGCTGGAACGGGCCGTGATCAGCCGGCCGGGCTACGCTATCGAGTACGATTACGTTCTTCCGAATCAGCTGAAACCGAGCCTCGAGACGGCCAGCATTCCCGGGCTGTTCTTGGCGGGTCAGATATGCGGCTCTTCGGGCTATGAGGAAGCTGCAGCTCAGGGGCTAATCGCAGGGATTAACGCTTCCCGGTACTTGGATGGGAAGGAGCCTCTGGTTCTCGGACGGGATCAGGCATACATCGGCGTGCTCATCGACGACCTCGTTTCGTCACCCATAACGGAGCCGTACAGGATGTTAACGGCGAGGGCCGAGTACAGGCTGCTTCTGAGGCAGTCCAACGCCGACCTGAGGTTGACACCTATCGGAAGGGAGATAGGGTTGGTGTCCGACGAAAGGTGGGCGGTTTTCGAGACGAGGCGGGGGCAGGTGGAGCTCGGGCGGAAGCTCCTGAATCGAGAAATCTGCGGCAGACGGGCGGGGGATTACCTGAGGAGGCCCGGAAGTTCAATAGAGGAGCTGATGAAGGACATGCCCGAACTCTGCGAACTTGATGCCGATGTCCTCGAGGAAGTCGAGACAGAAGCCCGGTACGCAGGTTTCATAGAGAGGCAAGAAAGTGAGGTCAGACGGCTCCAGAGATGGAGCGGGAAGAGGATTCCTCCAGGGTTGGACCCGGATCTGGTGCCGGGACTTTCCCGGGAGACGAAAGACAAGATAAGGCGGTACCGCCCTGCTACTCTAGGCAGAGCTGCAGATCTCGGTGTTTCCCCCGTAGATATCCTGGTGCTTGGGGCGTATCTCCAGGGGCGGCCGGCCGGGGGCGAATAATGGAGAAGGGAAGGTTGGGGTGGGGGAAATCTAAGCCCACATGGGCTGCGTAAGAGGGGGCGCGACCTTGATGGATGGGTTCGTGTCGCGAAGCGTTGATGGAAGGGCGGACGAGGTCGTGTCCTCTGCGCTGCAAGCTCTGGTGGAGATGGGGCTGCCCGTAAAGGAGCAGTTTAAGAGGCAAATTCTAGCCTGGGCGGAGGTTTGGAGAAACTGGACGGGTAGGAGCGTCACGGGGCTCGACTCGCCCAGGGAAATCGGGGTAAGACTCATCGCTGACTCCTTCGCGTTGTTCTACGCATTGACGCCGGGCGTGGGAGACCTTTGCTGCGACGTGGGGTCCGGGAACGGATGGCCCGGACTGGCGCTGAAACTTCACGAACCTTCGGTTCATCTTGTGCTGCTCGATGCGAAGAGATCCTCGTGCGAGTTCCTTTCTGCTGTGGTGCGGGCAATGGCTGTGAAGGGCGTGGAAGTCTGGCACCAAAGGGCCGAAGAGGTAGGAAGAGACCCTCGGACAAGAGAGGTGTTTTCCATCGTGGTCTCCCGGGCCGCAGGAAAGCTTCCGGTGGTGCTGGAGCTCGGCGCGCCTCTGGTCAGGACCGGCGGGAAGCTGGTCCTGTGGCTGGGCCCGGAGAGCGTGGTTGGGAGCAAGGGCTCGGGCGATGGGGACGAGATGCGGGATGGTTTGAATTACCTTGGTCTCTCCGGTCTGGAGGTCCGGCGGTATTCGCTTCCGGGGGGTCAAGGGGAGCGGATTCTTGCCGTTTATCGCAAGGAGCGGCCTTCGGAGGAAAGGTTTCCCCGGACGGCCAAGGCCATCAAGACGAGGCCCCTATAGGAGCGGTCTCCATCCTGAACGATGGACCCCGAGAGGCCACGGGGGCGAGGGGATCGAGGCGCAGGGTTCGGTCCGTGAGCTACGGGCAAAGCGCGGTAGCCCGGGCTGAAAAGAGGAGGAAGTCGGTTGCTGGCGAATCCTTCCATGGGAGATGGGATAATGGGCGGAATTGCGGTGAGGGAGATATATTCCCGCAAACCCGTGGAGATTCCTTTGCGAAGTATTAGGAGGCGGGAGGATTCGGTTCCCCCTTCAGAGGGGTTTATGAGGGAGAGGGCGCCGGGCGGCGGACCTCTTACAGGGGAGGAGGGAGTCCTGGTGGTTCGCAAGACGCCCGAAGGCTACGAGCTCCTTGCGGGCGACAGGGACTTTCTGAGGTGGGCCGCGTCGGGAAAGGAGACGGGGCCAGCCGTTGTGCTGGAGTTGAGGGAAGTCGAAGCTCTTTTTGTGAGGCTGGTTCTGGGTTCCAGCAGGCGCGAGTTGAATCCGCTGGAGGAAGCCAGAATATATCACCGGCTGACGGGAGAATTCGGGATGTCCCAGGAAGACATCGGGGCTGAAATCGGTAAGGTTCAGTCGACGATAGCTAATAAGTTGAGGCTGCTCAAACTGGAAGAGGAGATCCAGGAGGGTATCAGGAGCGCGCAGATCGGCGAGCGGCACGCTAGAGCTCTCTTGCGGTTAGAGGACCCGGATCTCAGAGTGAGGTTGTTCAGGGAGTGCGTGAGGAAGAAGTGGTCAGCTGAGGAAATGGAGCTCGCCGTGGCCGTGAAGGCCGGGATAAGGTCGGCCGTGCGGACGAAGAATCGGCGGAGAGTAGGCGTGTACCGCGATCTCAGGATCTTTCAGAATTCCTTGCGGCAAATCGCCAGGGAGATGCTGCGCGCTGGGCTCCGCTGCGACGTGGCCGAGGAGGAGTCGGGAGGGACGTGGGTCTTCAAGGTGGCGGTGTGCGTGGAGGGAAGGGGGAGCCCGGGAGAAGCGGTAGCTGACGGCAATCAACCGGAGGGGCCCGGCGGGTCGGAGACGACGTAGAGGGGGCCGGCCTGGGTAAAGGCCCGCAACTCGATTACGGAGGGACGATCCCTCCGTTTTTGATTTTTAGAAGGGTTTAGTAATGTTCCGGAGAAGAGAGGGAATGGCGGGAGGTGAGAAACCTGTCGAGAGTTGTAGCTATCGCCAACCAGAAAGGTGGCGTCGGGAAGACCACGACGGCGGTTAACCTGTCTGCGTGTTTGGGCGAGATGGGAAGGACGGTACTGGTGGTGGATAACGATCCTCAAGGGAACGCCACCAGCGGACTGGGAATAGACAAGAACTCGGTGGAGGTTTCCCTGTACGACTGTCTTATGGGCAACGTCGAGCCGTCCCGCGTGTTGAAGGCGACGCCGTCCCGGGGGGTGTGGCTTCTTCCGTCGTCGATTCATCTTGCCGGTGCTGAAGTGGAAATGGTGAACACGCCCGAAAGGGAAACTCTTCTAAGAAAAGTCGTGGGGCGAATCAGGGAGAACTACGATTTCGTCTTCATAGACTGCCCCCCTTCGTTGGGCCTTTTGACGGTGAACGCGTTGGTCGCTGCCGACTCGGTGCTCATTCCGATTCAGTGTGAGTATTACGCTCTGGAAGGGTTGACGCAGCTTTTGAACACGATCAAGCTGGTGAGGAGCCGGTTGAATTCGAGCCTGGAGCTGGAGGGTGTACTCCTCACGATGTTCGATGCGAGGACAAACCTTTCGATGCAGGTTGCCGAGGAAGTGAAGAAGTACTTCCGGGAGAAGGTTTATAGAGCGGTTATTCCGCGGAACGTCCGGCTAAGCGAAGCACCGTCTTACGGGAAGCCCATCAGCGTTTACGACCCGAGGTCGAGAGGCACCGAGGTGTACAGGGAGCTGGCGGAGGAGGTGGTCAGACGTGTTGAAGAGGGGTTTGGGACGCGGGATTGACTCACTGATTCCGCCAGTGGAACCGGAGCCGGGCGAAGCTACCGTTGAGGTGGCGGTATCCGAGATCGACCCCAACCCGTTTCAGCCGCGAAGGGAATTCAGCCAGGAGAGCCTTGAGGAGCTGGCGGCCTCGGTAAAGGAGCATGGGGTTTTGCAGCCGCTAATCGTCCGGAGGGTGGGGGGACGCTTTCAGCTGGTCGCCGGGGAACGGCGGTTGAGGGCAGCGCAAATGGCGGGGCTGGCCCGGGTTCCAGTGGTTGTGCGGGCCATGGACGATAGGCAGGTCATGATAGTGTCTCTCGTAGAGAACCTGCAGCGGGAGGACCTGCGACCTCTGGAGGAGGCGGAGGCGTTTCGCCGGCTGATAGAGGAATTCGGGCTGACCCAGGAGCAAGCGGCGGAACAGGTGGGCAAGTCCAGATCGGAAGTTGCGAATACCCTCAGGCTTCTCAAACTGGAGCCGGAGGCTAAGAAGCTTTTGGATGAAGGCAAGATTACCGCGGGTCATGCCAGAGCGCTCGTGGGGTTGGAGCCGGGGCGTCAGGGGGAGATTGCGAGGATGGCGGCGTCCAAGAACCTGACGGTCCGGCAGGTTGAAGAGTTGGTATATGGAAGGAAGAAGGAAAGGAAAGCCCAGGTAGTCGCCCGTGTTCGCGAGGCCGAACTAGCGCTGTCAGAAGCCTTAGGCAGTCCCGTAGTGGTGAAGCGGCATGGCAATAGGGGCACCATCACGATCTCCTTTTTCGGCGACGAGGATCTGGAGAGGCTGGTGGGTATTTTGACGGGGGAGAGCCAAGCGAGGGTTTGACAGGGGCGCAGCTCAGGCGTCTTAGGTCTGAAAGGGGGGCCGAGTTTTTCTCGATGTAGGTAGTAAAAGAGGGAATCATGCGTAACCGGTAGGGAGTTGAATGTTTCACGTGAAACATTAACGTATTTTGACTGCAAGGAGGCGCTTTTATGCTCAGACCGGCCTGGGCTGAAATTGATCTGGATAACTTTTGCGACAACATCAAAGCTGTTGCCAGCGTAACTTCTCCATCTTCCGGGCTTCTCGCCGTGATCAAGGCGGATGGCTACGGTTGCGGTGCTGTGGCCTGCGCCCTGGCAGCTTTGACTGTCCCGGCGGTCAAGGGGCTGGCGGTGGCGACTCCCGAAGAAGCGCTGGAGCTCAGAGACGCGGGAGTTCCCGGCATGATCCTGGTCTTGGGCCCGTCAACACCGGAAGCTATTCCCGAGCTCGTCGGGCGGGATATCTCCGTGACAATCACCGACACCCGGGGAATCGAGGCGATGGAACGGGCGGGCCTTGATGCCACGAAAAAATCCAAGCTCCACCTGAAGGTGGATACGGGTATGTCGCGGCTAGGGTTTCGCCCCGGACGGGAAATCGACGAAGCTTTGGTCATACTACGCCGGAGCTCCGCAATCCAACTCGAGGGTGTCTACACCCACTTTGCCGTGGCCGACGAGGAAGAAGAGTACACGAGATTCCAGTGGGGTCTCTACCAGGATGCTCTCAACCAGCTGCAAGCAGCGGGGCTCCATCCGCGCTATAAGCATGTGGCGAATTCCGCCGCCATCCTATGGTTGCCCGAGTCCCATCTTGACCTGGTGCGTCCTGGCATAATGCTATTTGGCTCGTTCCCAGGACAAAAAGTCCCAAGGAAGATAGAACTCAAGCCCGTCCTGAGCTTGAAAAGCCGGGTTGCGTACGTGAAACGCGTCCCCCAGGGGACGAACGTGGGCTACGGGCGGGCCTACACCACAGCCGAAGAGACCACGATCGCGACGATCCCCATCGGATACGCTGACGGATATCCCAGATGCCTGTCGAACGTCGCCCCGGTAATAATCGGGGGGAAGAAGCACAAGCTGGCCGGTAGGGTGTGTATGGACCAGATCATGGTCGACGCCGGACAGACGAGTTGCCGGGCGGGCGACGAAGTGACCTTGATTGGCGAGGACGGTTCAGAGAGAATAACCTTGGACGAGGTCGCTTCGCTTGCCGGCACCATCCCTCACGAGATCCTTACGAGGATAGGTAAGCGCGTCCCCAGGACCTACCGGTTCAGGGGCAAGACATACACATCTACGGGATCGCTGATAGAGGAGTTTCGCCGATAACCGAGTGTTGCCCGGGTTCGGGAGCAACCATAAACGGGGCCGCGGCCGGGAAGCCGGGATAAAGAATTTCCGCAGCTTGCCTGCGGGAGGCAGGATTTCCGCACTTTTCGTCGAATTGGCACCTTGGGATCGCCATCCCGGAGCGGATGCGGCCGAAGCGAGAAGTGACGGGCTTCCAGCGAAGCGAAGGAGCTGTACCTTTTTGCAGAAATGAGGGACAGGCAGTGAAACATCGTACCCGAACCGGACACTCCCCCGATAAACTGAAGGTGGCGAAGAGCACCGCTCCCAGGCCCATTACCCTCATGTACATACCTACCACCGGCGAGCCCAGACGCTTCGTCACTTCCGCCAAAACCCTCAGGGGCCTTTGCGTCGGTCTCATCCTCTTCTTAACCCTCGTCAGCTGGCTAGCTTACTCCTGGCGCAAGCAGGGAGTTGAGCTCGCCGAATTGCGGTATCTTCACCGCGTCGCAGAAGAGCAGAAAGCTGAACTAAAAGCCCTCCAGGACCAGACGCGCAGCCTCCAGGAGAGGCTCAAGCAGCTTGAGATTCTCGAATCCAAGATCAGGCAGTCCCTGCAAGCAGAAGGCGTACTCTCGCAATCGTTTATTTCCTCCGCCCTCGGCGTCGCGTCCCGCGAAACAGCGACCCTTCCCTCCCGCTCTTCCGATGCCGTTCGGATAGCTAACCGCGATATTGGAAGAGTAATCCAGCTATCCGAGAATGAGCTGGGTGAGCTTGATAAGAGCTTGTCCGACCTTGAGTCCCGCTACGAGGACCTCGAAGGCGATGCGAAAGAGGTTGTCCGGTGGCTGCGAGCACAACCGAATATATGGCCGACGTGGGGCACCGTGACCTCGGGTTTCGGGTGGCGCCGGCACCCCATCACCGGACGGTATGAGTTTCATCCCGCTCTGGACATAGCCGCCCCGTACGGCACGCCTATTGTGGCCGCGGCTGACGGCAGGGTGGAGTTTGCCGGATATAGATCCGGCTACGGTAGGACCGTGGTTATCAACCATGGCTACGGCATCAAAACTCTTTACGCCCACTGCTCCACCATCAAGGTGAGGTACGGGCAAAACGTCGTCAGAGGACAACTCATAGCGACCATCGGTGATTCGGGCACCGCCACCGGCCCTCACCTCCACTACGAGATCCACGTGTCGGGAGTGGCGGTGAATCCCTTTAAGTACCTCAAGTAACCCAGTTGGCAGGTCAGGCAGGTTTCAGCTCGACTTCGGCGAGAAAGAGAGCTGAAACATCGCGCAAAAGAAGACCCTTATCTAGGGTACGAGAATTAAAAGACAATGAGAGGTGGTAATGTTGTTCGCTAAAGCCGAAGCCCCCGTCAAGCCGGGACAAATCGAAAGCATCCTCGGGAAAGGTTTGCAAGTCAAAGGTACTATTCACTCAAAGGGGACATTAAGAATCGACGGAACTTGCGAGGGAACCGTGGAAAGCGAGGCCGATGTCATCATCGGCGAAAGTGCCGTCCTCAATTCCGAGATCAGAGCCAAAAACGTTACGGTGGGCGGAACCGTCACGGGAAACATCACCGTCTCCGGCCGGCTGGAGATCCTTCAAACGGGCAAGGTCAAGGGCGACGTCCACGTAGGGACCATCGTCATCTCCGAAGGTGCGCTGTTCCAGGGCAACTGCACCATGGAATCCAACTCCAAAGAGCCGGAAACCAAGTTGTACCAGAAACCTCAGAATGCGATGGCGGGCCCAAAGGTTGAGCCCCTGAAGAAATAGGCGACGGTCGTACAGGCGATTCAAGACATCACCGGTCACAGCATAGACCGATGGGCTGGAAGTTACGTACTCACGAGAGCAGCTAGGCGTCGCTTGACCGGAGCCTGGGGGCCGAACGGCCCGTAGTTCACAGAAAGCAAGAGATTGGAAAGAGATCAAAGGCACGAAGTCAGAAAAGAACAACCTGGACACACACTAAAGGTGCCAGGTTTCTTTTTCTGTAGCTTGTTCCCAGCGGCAGACGGTAGAGCTTTTGAGGCATACGGACGAAATGGGAGGGACAACGACAACAGATGTACAGAGACCGGACCCAAGCAGGAGAGGTCCTCGCCGGTCTTTTGACCGGATGGAGGAGTCGCGATCCCCTGGTCCTCGGAGTGCCCAGAGGTGGCGTCATCGTAGCTGCTGTCGTCGCGTCAGCCCTTCAAGCGCACCTTGACATCATCGTCTCGAGAAAAGTGGGGGCCCCCGGAAACCCCGAGTTCGCGGTGGCTGCGGTCGACCCGGACGGCGAATTATTCATCGACCCGGAAAGCTTTATCCCGGTCTCCCACGAGTACCTGGAGCGTGCCGCGGCGGCGGAGCGCCGGGAAATCTCGAGGCGGCTTGCGCTCTGGAGGGGAGACCGGGAAGAGCCCCCGGTTGCCGGCCGTACCGTGATCATGGTGGACGACGGCATAGCGACAGGGCTCACCGCACTGGCCGCTCTGACTTATCTACGACGAAAATCGCCCTCCCGTCTCATCCTGGCGGTACCCGTCGCCCCGGCCGATACGGTAGCAAAGCTCGAGCGGTACGCCGATGAAGTGGTATGCCCCCTCAGGCCCTCCCTCTTCTTCGCCGTCGGTGAGTGGTATGAAGATTTCACTCAGGTTACCGACGAGGAAGTAAGAAAAGCTCTTCAGAGCCACAACGAATGAATTTCCCTCACTGCGGCGCATATTCTCCTGAGGGGTGCCGGCGATTCTCGAGGACATCCGGGACATCAGAATCCACGCCTTCGGTGAAAACGGACATTACGCCCTCGCCGACGCGCTCAGGGTCGCCCTAAAGATCCAACGGCTTGAATCAAAACCCCTCAAAGTAGTTTGCATCGGAACCGACAGGTCAACCGGGGACTCCCTCGGTCCCCTGGTGGGTTCCATGCTGGTCGCCGCGGGCTTTCGGGGTGAGGTATGGGGCACGCTCGAGAGCCCTGTCCACGCGGTAAACCTCGCTGAGATCATCCCGCGCACGGTTGACGGGGAATCTGCGGTAATAGCAGTCGACGCTTGCCTGGGGAGGAAGACGGAAGTCGGCTCCATAGTGGTCGGACCGGGACCCGTACTACCGGGCGCAGGCCTTCGCAAGCGGCTGCCCGGCATCGGCGATGTTCACGTGACGGGAGTCGTCAACGTAGGCGGCTTCATGGACTACGCCATCCTTCAATGCACCCGCTTGTACACCGTAGTAAAGATAGCGTCTGTGATATCCCGGGGTCTTCTCATCGCTGCGGGGCAGGACCGGTCTCAAGACCGGGTCCCGAACCGCAGCCAACTCTTCACTATTCCCTGGGTCCAAGAGAACGCCTGACCTCATCCACTACCTCTTCCGGGGTGCGACCCGCAGCTGTCACAACCGGAGCTTCCCTCGAATCGGTGATACCCATGAAATCCGAGTCCAACCCGCTCACCACGATAGCGTGGGCTCCCAGCGTAAGCAGGCCTTCGGGCCTTCTCAACTCGACTACCTCGAACCCCGCATCTTTCAGAGCATCTTGAAACGGTCCGAGGCCGGGTTCAACCGCAACGCGTGTCACCCAACACACCTCCTCAAGACAGGAATTTCGAAAATATGCTTACCCCAGACAAGATACTATATACCGACGATCCAAGCGCCGGGCCGGCCGGTCGTCATTGCCCGACCGGCGAGACAGGAGCTTTGGCCTCCGCGTGGAAAACATACGTGGGGGGAAACAAGTGAAGCCGGCGCTTTCCAGGACTATTGCCCTCTTAAAAGCCGGGAACGAGGAGGAAGCAGAAGCCCTTCTGGAAGCTCTACTTTCCTCCAAGCGGAACGACCCGGAGTTAACCAACGCCCTGGGCGTCCTCCGCGCATTCAGCGGACGTTACGATGAGGCTCGGGACCTTTTTGAGCTATCCCTCCACACATCCCGCGACAAAGCCAAAGTCTTATGTAACCTCGGCAACCTGTGCCTGGTTGAAAACGATCCTGAGGGGGCGTTGCGATACTACGCTCAGGCCATGGAAGCATCTTTCATGGCCCCAGAACCCCGGTACAATGCGGCGAGGGCGTATCAACAGATGGGACACTTCGAAAAGGCCCTGCAGGCCATCTTTGACTATGACGACTGTCGATCCTTCCAGCGACGCCTCGCCATAATGACATTTCTCACGGTGCTGCTGGGGATCGTGTACGTCGCCGCGCTCATCCTGCACTGAACAAAGCGAGGGTCGATCCCCATGCCCGTGATGGTACCCTGGCACAGGACCCGACCAACCAGCCCCCGCGGGCGACAGCCCCTACCTTCGCCCACCTCCAGGACCATCAGCACGTCACGTTCGCCCCGGACCAAGGTGCTGCTCGTTCTCACCGGTCTCTTCCTCGTATCCGTACTCTTTGGGGCAATCCCGCGCTTCCGCAGGCCTGGCCTGGCAGACCTGGAACTGGCCTGGGAAATCCCGTGCTCGAGACCGGTGGCAATAAGCGACGGAAAGATCCTCATAGCCGGCGGCGGCTGGGATGCGACGCGGGTGGCGAGCGTAATAGATGCTGGCACCGGGACCGTGAGCACCCTGCCGGTTCCCATTCCTGACCATGCATCTTTGGCGGGAACGGGAATAGCGTGGATCGAAGGCCGGACATTGTTCTTTATCGAGGCGGACGGAACGCGAACCTCTCTGGACGTGTCCCCCGACTCATTTCTCTTGACCGCCTTCGAGACGACCGGACTGACCTCGCTGGTGCTCACTCACCCCAAGCTGGCCGGGGAAGAGAGCTGGTCCGGTGCATGGAGCTTGGCCTGCCTTTCCCTGCAGGGACAGAGATGGAGCCGAGACTTGCCGGGGATTCCCGTTCTAGCCAGAGCGGGCACCGCCGGGTTGCTGGTGGGAGTGACCGACCCCGCTTCGGGGCCGACCTCTTGCATCTACCTGCTTTCACCGAACACCGGTCAGATACTGTGGAGCAGGCGACTCGGACCGGGCTTTTTCAGAGAGACGGAGTTCCTGCCCTCCGGGGATGTCTTTGTTTCATGGAGCTCAGGGGTGCTGGTCTTGTCCGCCCGCGGTGAACTCCTCCGCCAATATGAGCCAAAGGAGAGCATAATCTCAGCTGCCGCCAGCGCCACGGGAATATACGTCATCGAAGGCAAATCCGAGGCCACCGGGGGGGCGTACCTCACCGCTGTCCCCGACGACGCTCGCGCTACGTGGAAAAGGCGGGTAAGCGTACCGGCGTTGGTCAAAGTCAAGGAGGAAGTGATCCTTTGCCTAGAGAGGCAAAAGGTCCGAGCGTTTTCTGGACATTCCGGTGAAGAAATCTGGTATTATGAAACCGGGAAAGGGACTACCTGGCTTCTGGACTCCGGGATCCTGCGCTGGGACGGACAGAAGCTTCAACTGCTTAGATACAGGTTTCATCCGGACTAGATGAGTGACAACCGGGTAAGCACCTATGCCAGCGAGGGGGGACGAAGCTCATGGCGCGGTTTCTCGTACGGAACTGGCTCAGAGCGCTCGTCGTCCCCGGGGTAGCTTTCGCTTCGCAGGCCCTTCTTAAGCCACTCGACCCGTTCCTCTGGTTTATCCTCACTTTCCTTCTGGTCTACCTGGCCGATTCTCTGGTGCCCACCTTGTCCGACAGGGACTTTGTCCTCTACCTCGAGGATCTTTTCGCCGGTGCGATTCTCGCCACTGTTGCCGCGGCCCTAGGCTTTGTCGTCGATTCGTTTTTAGCGATGTATACATCGAGACATGCGGGACCGGCGGTTCCCTCGCTGGTGCTCATGCTCACGTATAACCTACTGAGGAAAAAGTAGACGGAGAAGAGCAGGCGCAAGGGCCAGGAGGTGAAACAACGTTGAAGAACTGGCTTGACGTGCTACTCGGCATAATACTTCTGGAAGCAGCCATTCGAGGCTTCCTGAAGGGATTCTGGGTTACCTTGCTCTCGTTCATCGGAACCATAGCCGGACTGATAGGCGCATACTGCTTAACCGGCCCGGTGGTACGGTTCCTCGAGACGCAGTGGCACGTCGTCTCCAACCTGGAACGATCCCTGTTCGGTTCGTTGGCGGCGCTTCCCACGTTCAATGTGCCCTTCGGTCCCGCTACCATCACCAACATCTCGGATTTCGTCGGGAAATACCCCGCGCTCCGGCCTCTGGCAGAGGTAGCCGAAAGAGCGCTTTGGGATATCCTGGCGGGGAGGCAGGTGGCCACCGCCGGCAAAGCTATGGCCGTCCTTTTCGCGGCCCTGTTCGTCCGGACCGCTGTATTCCTGCTTCTCGTAGGCGCGATACGCCTCGCTGCCATGCTCCTGGCGAGGGGCCTTGACCTCGCTACGGAAAGCTCGATACCCCTGAGACTGCTGGGCGCAGCTCTTGATGGGGCCCTCAGAGCGCTATGGCTCGGGATACTCGTTGGAGGCGTGGTGTATCCCATTGTGGTGGCGGGTCAAATACCCTTCCTGAGGGAAACGCTGGCGTCTTCCCGTATTACCCCGTATCTCCTGGACATATACCAGGTCGTGGCTAGGGTAGCTTTCGGGTGGGTTCGGCGGTAAGTCAAGCTCGCGAACCGGCCTCAAGTCACGGCATCCGGGAGATCCGTGGCGTAGAGAATCCACCGCACAGGAGGCTTTCTGTTATGCTTCTCGATCCACCCCTTCGTCCCGGCGACGTCGTGGTTCTAAAAAAGGCCCACCCATGCGGGTCCCGACAGTGGACCGTCCTCATGGCTGGAGCGGATGTGCGATTGCGCTGCAACGGTTGCGGTCGGGTACTCCTCATCGATCGAGTGAAATTCTCCGCGAAATTCAAAGAGAGACTTTCATCTGCAGACGATTCCAGGTAAAAGCTGCGTCTGGCAGCGCGCGCACGAAGTTGCTTGCGCCGTGGGAATCGGCAACCTTTGCTTTCCACGCGGGCAGCGGCTTGTCGTGATTGTCCTTGGGTGGACGATTCCACAGTTTTTACACACTTTTTCCACCGATAATCCTCAAAACCGGGATAAATTATGCTCAACGAATCCAGGTCCGACTAACTAATTCGTGGGGGCCGTCCGCCGGGCAGCGAGATGGCAGATCGCATATAGACACGGATATGCAACCTCCTCGGTGTGTGGTAGGCCCGAGGTACGGAGACTCAAGAGATACAGGTGAGGTGGGCCATTGTGATGCAGGAGACCAGAAGTGACAGAAAGTCAACCTTCCAGCAGAAAGTCAAGGGGTTATTTTCCGCCCGCACCCGGACGATGTGGGTGGTGCTCATTTTGGTCGTCGCCGGAATAGGTCTGTGGGGTTTTTTCGCCTGGAGGGGCCGCATGACAGCTGGAAGTCAGGATCAGACGTTCCGACTTGCACGAGTTACGCGAGGCCGGATTGAAGTGACAGTAACCGGAACCGGAACTGTCAGGCCGAGCCGTCGCTGGGAACTCAGTGCGAGAGCAGCGGGGGAGGTTAAACATGTCTTTGTAGAACCCGGCCAGACCGTGAAAGCTGGACAGCCACTGGCTGCATTAGATGCGGATGACGCCTCTCTCAAAGTAGAGAACGCGGAACTAGCGTTACAACAGGCACGATCTACCCTTTCTGACCTGGAAGAGGATCTAGTTTCATTGACTGTGAGGAGCGACAGCGAGGGTGCCTTGACGCAGCTGTCCGTCAAAGAAGGTCAGCCGGTAAGCGAGAATTACCTGATCGGAACCATCACGAGTCGTAACATGGAAGTCAGGGCCTACTTTAACGCAAGCCAGCTGAGAAACATTCAAGTAGGCCAGGAAGCGCACGTTTTCTTCTCGAACCTCTTGTACGGTGTGACCGGGACGGTAAAACACGTCAGCGAAACCGGTAAGGCCGACCAAAGGGGAGCGGTCCTGTACCCGGTGACCGTAGAGATAGAAAACAAAGGTGCTCTGATGCCGGGCATGGTCGCCACGGTCGAGGTGAACACCCCCGCCGGTGTCATGCAGGCGCCTGAGAATACCAACGAAACCTCGTATGTCGTCAGAGAAGTACGTACCAAGGTGAGCGGTACTGTCAAGAGAATCCTGGTGGCTCAGGGTGACTACGTGGAAAGCGGTGACGTGCTTGTAGAACTCGAAAACGAGGCACTAAAAAGGCAGGTGGAAAGTCAAAGACTGAAGGTTAAGCAAGCAGAGAGAGATCTTTCCTTAGCTCAGCAAGAGCTGGCTTCCAGGACCATAACCGCTCCAGCAGATGGCACGGTGCTGGATGTTAAGGTTCGCGAGGGGGACCGCGCCGGCGCAGGCTCGGTTGTAGCAGTGCTCGCGGACTTGAACTCTATGGAAGTGACGGTTCCGGTAGACGAGATCGATGCCGGAAAAGTCAAGGCGGGGCAAGAGGCTACGATAACTTGTGACGCACTTCCAGGCAAGCAACTTCAAGGCAAGGTATCCGCGATAAGCCTCGAGGGCAAGACATCGGCAGGTGTTGCGACCTTTGATGCAACGGTAACCATTCAGGGCCCGACAGAGCTTTTATCGGGAATGACGTGCGACGTGCGCATCGCCATCGCCTCAAAAGATGATGCTCTCATTCTTCCCATCGAGGCGCTAGAGCTCCGCGGAAACGATTACGTGGTGTGGGTTGTGTCGAACGTACCTTCCAGTGCTGAGGTTCAATCGAGGCGGCAGCCCAACGTCTCGGCCGATAGAAGCATCCTGTCACAGGCCAAACCCGTCACGGTTCAGGTGGGACTCATCAATTCGACCTATGCAGAGATCCTTAGTGGGCTCAAAGAGGGCGATGTAGTTGTGATGTTCACCCAAAACTCAGGGCAGGCAACCGGCACGGATCGGTGGTTCCGTCCAGGCGTTGGGAACCCCGGGCTCACAAGGATGATGCCGAGGTAGGGGGGCGGATGCAACGATGATCAAGGTCGAGAACCTCCGAAAGACCTATCGAGCTGGACTCGTAGAAGTACCTGCGCTCAGGGGTGTGAGCTTCGAAGTAGATGAACGCGAATACGTCGCTATAGTTGGGCCGTCGGGCTCAGGCAAGTCCACGCTGATGCACCTCCTTGGCTGCCTGGATGTGCCCAGCGCAGGGCGGTACATTTTTGACGGTGTTGAAGTGTCTACTCTCGGAGAAGACGAACTGGCGAGAGTGAGGAATCGCAAGATAGGCTTCGTCTTCCAAGGATTTCACCTCCTTCCCCGACTGACTGCTCTCGAAAACGTAGAGCTTCCTCTGGTGTACAGGGGAGTTGGTGCCGCCACCAGGAGAAAGAGGGCGATCAGAGCCCTGGAGCTGGTCGGACTGGGTGCTCGTGTCCAGCACTACCCCAACGAACTGTCTGGAGGTGAGCAGCAAAGGGTTGCCATTGCCCGAGCCATGGTAGGGGACCCGATCTTGCTGCTGGCAGATGAACCCACGGGAAACCTTGACAGCCGCACCGGCGCCGACGTTCTTGACCTGTTCCGACGCATCAATGAAACCGGGTGCACTGTTATCATGGTGACTCACAACATGACCGCTGCCTCGAGAGCGAAAAGGTTACTCAAGATTCGGGACGGGCTCCTCGAGGGAGACGAAAGGGTGTAGTTACAGTGGACTTCGCTACCAGTCTTAAAATGGGGCTAAAAGCCCTGTTGTCCAACAGACTCAGATCCGCGCTGACCATTCTCGGAGTGGTAATTGGTGTAGCTGCCGTCATCGGCGTAGTGGCGATAGCTCAGGGTAGCCAGCGTCAGGTCACGAGCCAGATCGAGTCTCTGGGCACATACCTCCTGACGGTCTCAATACGTGGTCGAGGCGCTGATAAGATGCTGACTTCTGACGATGTGACCGAATTGACCGCGGGTATCGATGGTATCGCGGGGGTGTCTCCTGTTGTCACCGGGTCGGCGACAGCCAAGTACGGAACCCGCAAGTATGACTGCAGCCTCCTGGGAGTAAATGAGCAATACGCGACAGTAAGAGACTTGCAGCTGGAGACAGGGCGCTTTTTTACTCAGATAGATATCAGCACCAGGCAGAAAGTAGCCCTCCTGGGGCAAAACGTTGTGGCGGAGCTGTTCGGTCTGTCGGATCCCGTCGGCAAGGACATAAAACTCAATGGCCAGACGTTCGTCGTGATCGGTGTCCTGGCCCCCAGAGGAGGCGGGCCGGCCGGAACCGAAGATGACCAGGTCCTGATTCCCGTTACGTCCGCCGAGAGACTAGTTGGAAGGCGAGGTGTCAGCACTTTCTACATTCGGGGCCAAGATAAGGAATCGGTGAAGCAAATCTCTACCGCCATCTCGGATCGGCTTTACAGGCGCTTCCGCGACCAGGATGCGTACAGGATCTTCGACCAAACCCAGATGCTTCAAACGGTTACCAATGTCAGTCAGACGCTGACCCTCATGCTCGCGAGCATAGCTTTTATCTCTCTCCTGGTTGGTGGTATAGGGATAATGAACATAATGCTCGTGTCAGTCGTGGAGCGTACCAAAGAAATAGGGCTTCGAAAGGCGGTTGGGGCGACCCGGCGCGATATAATGAGCCAGTTCCTCCTGGAATCGGCGATGCTCAGCGGTGTCGGAGGAGTACTGGGGATTATCAGCGGCGAGATTTTGGCCGGAGCAATTGCCTCGGCGATCAAAGTTCCGGCGGTATTCCCGTGGGCCGGTGCCGGCATCGCGCTTGGGCTTGCGTTGGTTGTTGGAATAGGTTTCGGAATCTACCCGGCTAGCAGAGCTGCCAACCTGGCACCTATTGAGGCTCTCCGTACGGAGTGATTAGAGCTGATAGGTCACAATGAAAATGAAAGTGTTGGAGGCAGAGATTGACCCTAACGTGGCTAAGACTATCTTTGTAGTAGAAGACGACAGGAACGTTAGGTACCTCATCCGGCAGTATCTGGTAAAGGCCGGGTTTAACGTCGAGACTTTCCCGTCGGCAGAAGAGCTGAAGAACAGACTCAACGCGGGCTATCCTGACATGTTCATTGTGGATATCATGTTGCCAGGCCAGGACGGACTGGAGTTCTGTAAGGAACTGAGGAAAGAATCGAGCGTTCCGGTGATTTTCGTCTCAGCTCGAGGGGATGAAACAGACCGCATAATCGGATTAGAGCTGGGAGCTGACGACTATCTCGCAAAGCCGTTCAGTCCCAAGGAACTAGTTGCGAGAGTACGGGCGGTCTTCAGACGAGTTGAAGGCACTGAACGCACCAATGAGCTTTGCGCCGGCAACGTCCGGATGCTAGTAGATGAGCACCGGGTCCTTGTGGGTGTCAGGGAGGTCGAGTTTACCCCGAAAGAATACGACCTTTTGCACACGTTCATGAAAAGACCTAATCGTGTCCATACCCGGCAAGAACTCCTGAATGCGGTCTGGGGAATTGATCACGAGGGGGATCTTAGGGCAGTGGATGACCTGGTAAAACGGATCAGGCGAAAACTGGCGGAGGCGGACGCCACAGTAAGACTCGTAACTGTCTGGGGGGTTGGCTACAGGCTGGAGCCATGAGATTCCGAAGCATCTCTACAAGGATATTCCTTTGTTATCTGCTGGCAATATGTCTCAGCACCCTCGTGGCCGGGGTATCCTTCTACTCCCTGGTCCGGCGCTACATCGAACGGGAGGCAGGATTAGCTCTGGCCCGGGAAGCTGCGCTTTTCGCGCAATCTCTGGCGAAAGGCTCGCGTAGGGGACATTGGTTGCCCCTTGAGCACTCTTCCCCGATGATATTCCTTTTCGGTGGCCGGCCTATTGAGAGTCAGTACGTGGTGACCGACAATCAGGGTTCGGTGGTGTCGGCCACTTCGCCGGCGGATTTCCCAATCGGTAGCCAGTTGGATGAGGTATTACCTCCGGGGCCCGTGCTTGGTCAGCTATCTGACCGCCCAATCACGAGATACGGCAGGGATATAGTCGCGGGCCTTGCCGCCATACCCGGTTCTCCCGAATCGCCCGGTATGGTGATTGTTTATACGAGACGCAGCGTTCTTCAGACCCTGAACATCGTATTCGGGAAATACCTCATCCAGGGCTTCGGAATCGGAGCGCTGGTGGCAGCTGGCTTTACCGTCTATCTCACCTCCCGCATTGTCCGTCCTCTATCCGTACTTAGAGACAAGGTCAGGGAGCTCGGCCGCCTGAATTTCGCCGTTGGGCTCGACCTGGGGCGTAACGACGAAATCGGGGAACTGGCGATGGCATTCGACGATATGGCAAGGAGACTTTCCGAGCACGAGGAAGCTACGCGGCGGTTCCTTCATAATACCTCTCATGAGCTGAAAACGCCGCTCATGAGTATCCGCGGATATGCCGAAGGCATCAGGGACGGTGTGTTCGAGGGAGAGGAAGTAGCTTTTGCCCTGGATGTCATTACGTCGGAATGCCAAAGGCTCGAGACGCAGGTGGACCAGCTTCTGTACCTAGGACGACTAGAGAGCTCTTCTGAACGATATGAATTTGCGCCTCTCACGTTGAAAGATCTAGCAGAAGGAATCGTCGCCACTCTAAAAGGCTGGTCGGAAAAAGAGGGCGTGACAGTGGATCTGGACATTCCCCCGCACCTGACTCTCGTTGCGGACAGGGATAAGCTTGGGTGCCTTCTCAGGAATCTTCTCGGCAACGCGGTTAGGCACGCAGCCAAACGCATCGTGGTGTCGGCCAGAGACAACGTTGCAGCAGGCTTTACCGAAATTGAAGTGAAGGACGATGGCCCCGGATTCAGCCCAGAAGATCTTCCCAATGTTTTCGTGCCCTTTTACCGTGGTCCGGATGGTGAAGCTGGACTCGGCCTCGCCATTGTAAAAGCCATAGCTGAAGGTCACGGGGGCTGGGCGGTAGCTGAGAATGCTACCGGAGGTGGTGCGGTGGTCCGGATTGGCTTATCCCTGAATCCCGGTACTCGACCCGGGCCAAATCGTCTTTCGCGCGGCGGAGAGAACCCAAACGACGGCAGGGGAAACGTCGCCTACTAAGACCTGATGTGGCCACGGAGCTGGCGCCCACCGGTGTCCCCGTCCGTTGTGTTTCCCTCTCCCCGGTGTTATAATCAGCGGCGCGCCGGTTGAGCGGTAGCTTCTCTTCCGTCCCGACAAACGGGACCGAAAGTCCATGGAAGGGGGTAAACTTGTCATTGCGCCTGTATGAGCTGATGTTCATCACCAGACCGGACCTGGACGAGGAGAAGGTAGCTTCCATCGCCAGCAAATACCAGGATATCATCACTTCCGCCGGCGGTCAGGTGAAAAAGCAGGACAAGTGGGGAAAACGAAGACTCGCCTACGAAATCGACGGTCAGCGCGAAGGAGTATACATGCTCATAACATTTGAAGGCGAACCCGCCCTTACGAAAGAACTCGACCGCCTCATGAAAATCGACGCTGACCTCCTCAGGCACATGATCGTCCGGGCTTCCCCATCGAGTCTCGAACCTCCTAAGCCCAAGGTGCGAAAAGGTCGTCCGGCCGAAGCTCTTGGCGGCACCGAACGGGTCGAGGGGCACGAGCCAAGGGAAACCGGTGAGCGTGTCGCTGGCGAGCCAGCTGTCCCCACTCCAGAAGGTTTAGAGAGCTGATAGATGGTTTGGGATCGGGTTTTTCAGTTGTCGCCAACATCTCGATAAGATGAGAAACTGGAGGGACGCTCGATGCTCAACCGGATCGTGTTGGTAGGGCGGCTTACGAGGGACCCGGAACTCAGGTACACACCCTCGGCCAAGGCGGTAGCTTCCTTTACGCTCGCCGTCGATCGCCGCCGGAATCAGCAGGGAGAAAGAGAAACCGATTTCATCGACATAGTCACATGGGGCCGCCTGGCTGAAACCTGCTCTAATTACCTGTCTAAAGGGCGACTGGTGGCAGTCGAAGGGAGGCTCCAGATCAGGTCTTACCAGACCCAGGACGGGCAGAAACGGAAAGTGGCAGAAGTTGTGGCTGACGGGGTCCACTTCCTGTCGGCGCCCTCGAGGGCGGATGCGGAAGCGCTGGAGACAGCTTCGCTTGAGGAAGACGAATCCGTCGATTCCGCTGGTGCCAACGGCGAATCGCCGCTCTCCGGGGAGCTGCGTGTTGATGAAGAATCCGGTGGCGGTCCAGGGCCTGAAGCGGGCAGGAAGTCCGCCGGAGGGAGCCCGAAGTCCTAGTCCGGCCGGCGAAGCTGCGGTCCAGGCGTGACGGGGCAGATGAACTGCCGGCCGGCATACTGAAGTTCCAAGGCCCGAAAACTCTAGACCAAAAGCTGCCCGCAAGGAAGTCCCAAGAATGGGTCAAGCGCCCCGGCCCGGCATCACCCCGGCGTCGGGCTCAGGTAGGGAGGATGTCGCATTGAGGCGAGAACACGGTCGAAAAGCAAGAAGAAAGGTATGCGCCTTTAGCGTCGACGGGATTGAGGAGATAGACTACAAGGATGTTCCCAGGTTGCGGCGCTATCTCACCGAGAGAGGGAAGATCCTTCCCCGGCGCATCACCGGGAATTGCGCCCGTCACCAGCGCCAGCTCACTCGGGCTATCAAAAGGGCGAGAGTGATGGCTCTGTTGCCCTTTACGGTCGAATGACCGCACCTGCCAGCGTGTGGCGCTAAACGTTGCCGAATGTTAAGGTGATCCTGAGGCGAAGACGGCTTCGCCGGCCCGCAATGGAGAGTCCGGTGGTGGCATGCCATAACGCTGGGCAAAGCTCGCGGACTGCGGGCCGAGCGTCGTCGGTTCGCAACGAAATTGCGGGATGGGAGTGGGGCGCCGGAGAGATCCGGCGCCCTACCTCCAGGCTGGGCACCGACCGGATAGGTCAAGCCGGATTAGGAAGGGAAATTGAATGATAAACAGAGATCATGCGGGGGTCCGCAGGCAGGGCCACAGAGCTCTCGTCGAATCGGCGCTCCTCGCCGCGCTGGGCGCGGTCATAATTTCCCTGGCCGAGTACGCCCCGGTGACCGGAATAGTGGTTGCCTTCCTCGGGCCGGTCCCGGTAGCTGTGGTCGTCTCAAGACACGGGTTGAAATGGGGGGTCCTGTCCGCCGTAGTAGCGACCCTTATTTCCATTGCCTTCCTTAACCCGATTTTCGCACTGGGAGCAGGCCTAACCTTGATCCTAGGCGGCCTAAGCTTGGGTTACGGCATAGTGAAAAAACTGGACGCACAAAAGACACTTCTACTGATGACCGTCGCCGGAATCCTCATCGTTATCGTAAACGTCCTCGTGTTCTTCCTCGCCTTGGGTTTGGGTCCGGAGGCCCTTCTCAAGGAGACCACCGAATCTATGGTAACCGGAATCGAACAGGGGGCCAAGCTCGCTGCAAAGCTCACGGGACAGCCCATGGATGCCGCGGAATGGGCCAGGACCAGGCAGGAGATGATCACCGCTTTCGGCCAGACGCTCAGACAGGCAATCGTCGGGCTCGTCATTACAACTGCAGCTATCCATGCCTATCTCAATTACACGATATCCGGTGCGGTGCTGCGTCGCTTTGGGGTGCATGTCAACGAGTTGCCACCGTTTTCCAGGTGGATCTTCCCGCCGTGGGCCGGGCTTTTGTTCTTCCTGGCAAGCAGCGTCCCAGGTGTCTTCGCAAAGGAGCTGGCCATGTACCCCCTGCTTCGAGCGGTCATTCTAAACGTGGTCGTCGGGACCACCCTATTTGTGCTGGTCGAAGGGCTGAGTCTCCTCTCTTACTATCTCAAACAAGCTAAGATGCCCCAGTTTCTCATCGTTTTCCTCAGCATTTACGTCGTTGCCAGCCCGTCTTTCAGCTTTCTTGCCCAGCTTTCCGGAGCTCTCGATGCCATGATGGACTTCAGGAGGATTCGCTGGGGTGAGCTTGAAGACTTATGATAGTATGGAACGGTGTCTTCTTTGGCGACGCAGGTGCGAAGTTCGAACTGAGCTTCCGTACCTGGTGAGGCCGAATAGTGAGGTGAGAGTCGTCCGATGAGGGTCATCTTGAAAAAGGACGTTCCCGGCCTCGGGCGCCGGGGCGATACCGTTCAAGTGAAAGACGGCTACGCCTGGAACTATCTCATTCCCCGGGAGATCGCCGTACCCGCCACTGACGGCCGGCTCAGGGAAGAGCAGTCAAGGAAAGAAGCTCTGAAGTCTAAGGAGTCCAGGCTTCTGGAGGCAGCCCGGCAGGACGCGGCGAGAATCCAGGGGAAGCGAGTAGTAGTTTGTGCCAGGGCGGGACAGGGGCGCCTTTTCGGGTCGGTTACGGCCCGGGATATCGCCGATGCCTTGTCCCGGCAGTATGGTTTTCAGGTGGACAAGAGAAAGATTCTCCTCGAGGAAAATCTTAAGGAGATGGGTGTTCACGAAGTGCAAATCCAGATTCATCCTCTGGTAAAGGTAACGATTGAGGTGGAAATCAAAGCGGAGGTGAAAAAGAAAAATGAAAAGCAAAGCTGGTAAAGAAATTCTCAAAAACGATGAGACACTCGAGTTTTCTCCGCATAGCGAAGATATGTTAAAGCGGCGCGTCGGGGCTATGTTCAGCCTTCTCGCGTCAATATACGGACCGGATAAGCTCGTGCTAAAAGCAGGAAAACTGGGGGCTCTCGGAGGTATGAGGTCCGACGACCTCTCCAGTCAAGTGCTGGCGTTGCAAAAGGTGGTGTTCGACGACCCCGGTCTGCGGGCGAAGCCCCGCATAGAGGAAATTCCGGTCATCCTCGATAACTGCCAGGATGAAATCGCGGACTTCGTGGCGAGACAGTCGGTGGAGCAGGAGATGGAGGCCCGGGTATCGAGAAAGCTTCAAGAGAAGCACCAGGCCTACCTTAACGAGATAAGGAGAGAGGTCCTCCAGGAAGAAGTCGGGCCCGAAACCCCCGCCACCAAGCAAAAACTGAAGGAGCTTCTTAAGCTCGAGAAGCGCACTCTCTCCGTGTCATGCCTTCAGCTGGTGAGGCCGAAATCCCTCAAAGAGATCGTCGGGCAGGACAGGGCGATTAAAGACCTCCTGGCTAAGGTAGCGAGCCCTTATCCGCAGCACGTGATCCTATACGGTCCTCCGGGCGTGGGTAAGACGTCCGTCGCCCGCCTCGTCCTCGAAGAGGCCAAGAAGATGGCATGTACTCCCTTTGCCCCGGATGCACCGTTCATCGAGACGGACGGCGCGACACTGAGGTGGGACCCAAGGGAAATAACAAACCCCCTTCTAGGCTCCGTCCACGATCCCATTTACCAAGGAGCTAGGCGGGACCTGGCCGAAGGCGGCATACCCGAACCCAAAATCGGCCTGGTTACTCAAGCTTCCGGGGGTGTCCTCTTCATCGACGAGATCGGCGAGATGGATCCCCTACTTCAAAACAAGCTCTTGAAAGTGCTGGAGGATAAGAGAGTGACCTTCGAGTCGTCCTACTACGACCCGGACGACCCTCGCGTACCGAAATACGTAAAGAGGCTCTTTTCCAAAGGCGCTCCCGCCGATTTCATATTGATCGGTGCCACCACCAGAGAACCGGAAGAGCTCAGCCCGGCCTTGAGGTCCAGGTGCGCCGAGGTGTTCTTCGATCCCCTTACGCCCGAACACATCATCGAGATCCTGAAGAATGCGGCGAAGAAGCTCCGTGCGAAACTCAGTAAGGAAGCTCTGGAACTCATAGCTGATCACACCATCGAAGGGCGAAAGGCTGTGGGGATCCTGGCCGATGCTTTTGCGGCGAGCCTCTACGAAGCCGGCGGCGCGAAGCCGGAAAGAGGCTATATCCAGGTGACTGTCGACCACGTGAAGGAAGCTATCAGGTCTGCCAGGCTTCTCCCCTACGTGACTGTGAAGGCCCGGGACGAAATGGAGGTGGGCCGTACTTTCGGCCTCGGCGTCCTCGGACACGTCGGTTCCGTGCTGGAAGTGGAGGCCGTAGCTTTTCCGGCGAAAGAGGCGGGTAAAGGTGCCATACGCATGAACGATACTGCGGGCTCCATGGTCAAGGACTCCCTTTTCAACGCCGCAGCTGCCTTGAGGAAGGTTCTAGGGGTTGACCCAGGGGCGTGGGATATCCAGGTAAACATCGTGGGAGGAGCTCAGGTGGACGGCCCCTCGGCGGGCCTGGCCATCTGCCTCGCGGTGATGTCAGCGGTGAGGGAGATACCCCTGAGGCAGGATGTCGCAGTGACCGGCGAAGTCTCCCTGAGGGGTCAGGTGAAAGCTATCGGTGGGGTGTACGAGAAGATATACGGCGCCAGGCAAGCTGGGATGAAGAAGGTCTTGCTCCCTCTGGAAAATGCCCAGGGGGTTCCCGCGGTTAGAGGGATCGAAGTCGCATTCGTGCGGGATGTGTCCGAAGCTTTGGACCACCTAAACCCCAGCTGGAGGCAATTCCTCCAGACCGCATAACCGGCAAGGACCTGGGCCTAACGGAGGAACCGGCGAAAGCTTGGGGCAAAGGGAAGACGAGTCCGATCTGAACCCATTGCAGCATGGTCGAAAGGGGGGAGGCCGGTGGGGTCGAGCGAGGAGCGGATACCGCCCCAGAACCTGGAGGCGGAACAATCAGTGCTCGGCTCAATGCTCATCGACAAAGATGCGGCGGTGTACTGCGCAGATGTCCTCGATCCCGAAGACTTTTACAAAGACGCTCACCGAGTGATTTTCGCCCGGATGCTCGAAATGCTCGATATGGGTGAACCGACCGATCTCGTCACCGTATCGGATAAGCTCAGGGCTACCGGCGAACTCGAGAAGGTTGGAGGGGCATCGTTCCTAGGGATGCTAGCCAACTTCGTACCGACCGCCGCCAATGTCGAGCATTACGCGAGAATAGTGAAGGAAAAGGCGGTTTTGAGGCGGCTTATCTCGGCCGCCACCGAAATTGCCTCTTCCGCCTACTCAGTTCAGACCGAAGTCGATGAGATCCTGGATAAAGCTGAGCAAGCTATATTCGACGTAGCTCAAAAACGACCGGGGAACACCTGCATACCACTGAAGGACGTTCTCGTAGAGACCATGGAGCACCTGGAGTACCTGTCCTCCAAGCCCGGGGGTACCATCGGCCTTGCGACCGGCTTGAAGGATCTCGACAGGATCACATCGGGATTCCAGCAGTCAGACCTCATTATCCTGGCCGCCAGACCCTCCGTTGGCAAGACTTCCCTCGCGCTCAACATAGCGAAAAACGTAGCCTTAAAAGAAGAAGTGCCTGTCGTCATCTTCAGCCTTGAAATGTCCAGGGAGCAAGTAGCTCAGAGGCTCCTGTGCTCTGAGGCCCATATCGACAGCCAGCGCTTGCGAGGCGGCTTTTTGAGCAACGAGGAATGGCGTAGCTTATCGGTCGCCCTGGGCCGGCTGGCGGAAGCTAAGATATACATCGACGATACACCCTCCCTTTCCACCATGGAACTGAGGTCAAGGTGCAGGCGCCTCAAGAGCCAGACCGGGCTCGGACTCGTGGTGGTGGATTACTTGCAGCTCATGAGACCATCGAGGAGAGGGGAAAACAGGCAACAGGAGATTTCGGAGATCTCCCGGTCATTAAAGAGCTTGGCCCGGGAAATCAACGTTCCGGTTCTGGCCATGTCGCAGCTGTCCCGGGCGGTGGAACAAAGGCAGGACCGCCGTCCTCTTCTGTCAGACCTCAGGGAATCGGGCGCCATCGAACAGGATGCCGACGTGGTTCTGTTTCTTTACACGGACCCTGAGCTTGAGAATCAGAACGAAATCGAACTGATTATAGCCAAGCAACGGAATGGACCTACCGCCAGCATAAGGCTGTTCTACTCCCGGGAGACGTGCAGCTTCGGTGACCTGGATGTGATGCACGCGTAAGCTGGTCGGGAGGCAGCGGACCCGGTTGAGCGAAGGATGGTGGACTTGATGAAACGGTGGGACGTCATCATCGTAGGCGCGGGACCCGCGGGTATTTTTACCGCGCTGGAGCTTAGCGAAAAGCTTCCGGGGGCTTCCATCCTGATGCTGGAAAAAGGTCCGGAAATCCAGAAGCGCATCTGCCCCAGGAATACCCTGGCACGGGGATGTCGGGAATGCTCTCCCTGCTCCATCGTATCCGGCTGGGGAGGCGCGGGTGCCTTCTCCGACGGGAAGCTTACCCTTACCCCGCGGTTTGGCGGACTCCTCCCCGAGTACCTCGGGAGGCAGGAGGTAACCGAGCTCATAGAGTACGTGGATGGGATCTGGAAGCGGTTTGGGGCTCCCAACAGGCTGTTCGGAGCGGATGAAGAGGCAGTCTCCTCCCTGGTTAAAGAGGCCGCCAGGGCCGGCCTGGAGCTCATCCCCGCCCGCATCAGGCATCTCGGTACAGAAAAGTGCCCGGACATCCTCAAGGCGATGTACACCCACCTTACGAAAAAGGTGGAGATTCGCACTGGCGTGACGGTGGATAGAATACTCATCCGGGACGGACGTGTCCACGGGGTCGCCCTGGCGGACGGCGCTTCCGAACTCTCCACCAGTGTCGTCGTAGCGCCCGGGCGGGAAGGGGCCTGGTGGTTTTCGGAGGAGGCCGAGCGCATCGGCTTGAGCCTCGAAGCTAATCCAGTGGACATAGGGGTCCGGGTGGAGGTTCCGGCAGTCCTCACCGACGAAATTACCGAAAAGATATGGGAGTTCAAGATACATTACTATTCGCGGGCTTTTGACGACCTGGTGCGAACGTTTTGCGTATGTCCCAGGGGCGAAGTGGTGATGGAGAATTCCGCCGGCGTCATTACGGTCAACGGGCACTCCTACAGCGGCAAGCAGACGGAAAACACGAACTTCGCCGTCCTGGTATCGAAGACTTTTACCGAACCTTTCAAGGAACCCATAGCGTACGGAAAAAACATCGCCACTCTCGCCAACATGCTAGGCGGGGGCGTCCTTGTGCAAAGGTTGGGTGACCTTTGGGAAGGACGGAGGTCGACGGCCCGGAGGCTCGCCAAAGGAATGGTCGAACCGACGCTTAAGGATGCCACTCCCGGCGACCTCACTCTCGTGCTTCCCTACCGGTACGTGCTGAACATTCTGGAGATGCTCGAAGCTCTCGAAGAGTTCATCCCCGGGGTATGGTCGAGAAACACTTTGCTCTACGGGGTCGAGGTCAAGTTTTACTCGTCTAGAGTCAAGGTGACACCGGATATGGAGACAGAAATCCCGGGACTCTTCGCCGTGGGAGACGGTGCAGGAATAACCCGCGGACTGGCGCAGGCATCGGCATCCGGTGTTCGAGCTGCACGGGCTATCGCCCGCAGGATGGGATCTGGGGTGGAAAGCGCCGGGTGAAGCACGGGGCCGGTGAAATTGATCCACCCCCGGCCTTGTGGTATCATGGCGAAGCGAACGCGGAGGGGTGGCAGAGCGGTTGATCGCGGCAGTCTTGAAAACTGTTGAGGGCTTTGCGCCCTCCGTGGGTTCGAATCCCACCCCCTCCGCCACGACGTGAACATTACGACCTTAGGTTTCCAGACCCGCCGGGCGGCGGGCTACCTTCCAGTCGTGTACCCGCCCCGATGAGCAGGTACGGGCCACTGGCGTAGAACGGCCGGACGTGCTATGATAAGCGTTGCAAACGGTGACCAAAGCGATGCCATCTACTTGTCGCCCGGGGGAATAAGCGGAGAGGTCGCCTAGCAGGCCGAGGGCGACGGTTTGCTAAACCGTTAAGGGGCTAAAACCCCTTCGAGGGTTCGAATCCCTCCCTCTCCGCCAGTGGTGCGCCCGTAGCTCAATTGGATAGAGCGGCAGACTACGGATCTGTAGGCTGTGGGTTCGACTCCCGCCGGGCGCACCAGAAAAGTTTCGAATCGTAGAGAAGAGAAGGATTACGCAGAGAAAGGCTTTTACGTGCGCCCGTAGCTCAGTCGGATAGAGCGGGGGATTCCTAATCCCCGTCTGGCGGAGGTTCGAGTCCTCTCGGGCGCACCAAGTTTTCATGAAGGGGTCTTTAAGGCGCCTTCGGGCGGATTAGAGCGAAGGCGACCTGTAAGTTCCGGGGGTATGAGAGTGGCGCCGGTCGAAGACCCGATGGAGCGATTTCACGCGCGGCTCGACGAACACCGGCTGGGGATGAGCGTGGCGCTGGAAGAGGCGCGGCATGCTCTGTCGATAGGAGAGGTCCCGGTGGGTGCCTGCGTCATGCTGGATGGCGAGATCCTTAGCAGAGCGTGTAATCTCAGGGAAACGCTCAGGGACCCCACGGCTCACGCCGAGATAATCGCCCTCAGGCGGGCGGCCTTCAGCGTAGGCGCGTGGCGACTTACCGGGGCCACCATGTACGTTACTCTCGAGCCGTGCGCCATGTGTGCGGGCGCTCTGGTTCTGGCCAGAATCGACAGGGTGGTGTTCGGGACCAGGGACCCCAAGGCAGGAGCTTGCGGGAGCGTCATGGACGTTCCGGGGAACCGTTCCCTGAACCACCGGGTCGAAGTCATCGGCCCGTTTATGGAAGAAGAGTGCAGGGAACTCCTGCAGGAATTCTTCCGGTCGATGCGGAAGGAATCCCGGACCACGTACCCGGAAGGGCCAGGACCGGCGCTCGGGAGAGAACCGGGCGGCGATGGTGCCACGGTCGACGGGAACGTGTACGTGTAACGGATGTTTTTGTTTCCCTAATCCGATCCTTGCCCTAACCTGAGATGGGATACGAGAGCGACGGAGGGGTGTCGGAGCGGTTGAACGAGCCCGCCTCGAAAGCGGGTAGGCGTCCCTGCGCCTCGTGGGTTCGAATCCCACCCCCTCCGCCACCCGAAAGCCAATCCGACGTTAACCGGTTTTAAGCGGAGGGATGTCCGAGCGGCTGAAGGAGCACGCCTGGAGAGCGTGTAGACGGGCAAACACCTGTCTCGTGGGTTCAAATCCCACTCCCTCCGCCATGACTTCTCCCGATCCGTCGAATTTCCGGCAGGCGAAATTCGCACGGAGTGCGGTTATTCGATTTTGGCCGTGCTAGACGGGGAGGTAGCGGTGCCCTGTAACCCGCAACCCGCTATAGCGGGGTCGAAGCCTTCCTGAGGCCGTCTTCTTGTAGGGTCCGGCCGTTGCGGGCGGCGACGAAGGTCGGGTCCGGCGCAACGTGCCCCCGTGAACCCCGCCAGGTCCGGGAGGAAGCAACGGTAAGCGGACCGGTGCGTGTGCCGCCGGGGCGCCTGACTGGAGCAAGCTACAACGGTATCGCCTGGAAGGAGCGGTCGAGGGCGGGTGCACGGCCATTGGATTTTTCCGGTTGGGGGGTTTGGCTCGTGCCCTACCAGGTCTTGTACAGAGCTTGGCGGCCAAACTCCTGGCGTCAGGTGGTCGGTCAAAAAGCGGTAGTTCGCATCCTGGAAAGCGCCTTACTTCAAAACAAAGTATCTCACGCTTACCTGTTTTCAGGTCCCCGGGGGACCGGAAAGACCACCGTCGCGAGGCTCCTCGCCAAGGCCGTTAACTGCAAAAACAGGCAGGGGGCTGAACCCTGTAACTCCTGCGATTCATGCAGCGCCATTCAAAACGGTACCTCCGTAGACGTGGTGGAAATCGACGCTGCTTCCAACAGGGGAATCGATGAAATCAGAGGCATAACCGAGTCTACCCGGTACTTGCCGGTTACGGGTGCCTACAAAGTGTACATCGTAGACGAAGTCCACATGCTTACGCAGGAAGCGTTCAACGCCCTCTTGAAGACCTTGGAGGAACCCCCGGCTCACGTCATCTTCATTCTGGCGACTACTGCTCCCCACAGGATCCCGGTGACGATAACGTCCAGATGCCAGCGGATGGACTTCCACAAGCTCTCAGTCGGCGAAATATGCGAGCGTCTCGGGGAGATAGCTTCCTCCGAGGGGATCGAAATCGAACCCGAAGCTCGGGATGCTCTGGCGAGAGCTGCTGAAGGTTCCCTTAGAGATGCCATCTCCCTTCTGGACCTGTGCAGCGCGTACGGCCGGGGGAAAGTGACACGGCAGGACGTGGAAGCTGTCCTGGGCACCTCCCCGCTGGAGTTCATGGAGAGGCTCGTGAGGTCTCTAGCCGCGGGAGACGCTCGGGAAACCCTGCGAGCTTTGCGGGAGATGTCCGATGCCGGCAAGGACTTTTTCCAGCTCGCTCAGGAAGTCGGAAACTTCGCCAGAGACCTAATCCTTCTGAAATCCGGCGGGGATCTCTCTGAACTGACGAGGCCTTCCGAGGAATCCCGGAAAATGCGGGAGCTGGCATTCACGATTTCCAGGGACTTTCTGTTCGCTCTTCTGGACGCGGCGGCCAGGGCGGTCAGCGACATGAGGGGCGCCCCGGATCCCAAGCTGGTCCTGGAACTCACCCTTCTAGGGTTGGCCCGGCCCTCGCAGCAGACCGGAGTCGAGATCTCCGGGAGAGCCCCCTGGTTTGAAGGAGCTCCCCGGGTTAACGGGGATAAATCCCGCACGGCGCAGGAGCAAATCCCGGGGGGACCCGGACGCACCGGCCATGTCCTGTCCTGCGAGGTGGAAGTTCAGGACGAATCTCCAGAACCGTCGCGGGCGTACCAGACGGCTGCTGGGCCGGCGAGGGTGGAACCTATGGATGTGTCTCTCGCCGGGCCGGACGAGATCCTGAACCGCGTGAAGGGCGTGTGGGACGACCTTTTGAACGTCCTGCAAAGGCGGAGACTGGTGAAAGCCCGAGCTTACCTCCTGCCCGGAAAGCCTGTGGGCCTGCGGGACGGCAACGTCGTGGTCTTGAGATTTCCGGCCACATATGCAACCCACCTTGAGCAGGTTATGGTTCCCGTGACCCGGAAAGCCATCGAAACCGAACTTTCGAAACTCACCGGGCTCGACCTCCGCATCGTAGCTGTTCCGGGCGAACCGGAAGCAAGCGGCAACGGCGACGGCGAAGAGAGCGTTGCGAAACGGGAGAACGGGGATAATCCGCTCGTGCTCAGGGCTCGAGAGCTGCTGGAGGCAGCTGCGCGGAAGAAATCCGGGCCTCCCGGCACCGACGTTGACTCCCGGCCGGTCCGGCGAGATGCTGGAAAGAGAACTGACTGACGCTGATGAAGGGGGAAGGAATTATGCCCAAATTCCAGGGCGGATTCGACATGTCGCGGCTCCTGAAAGAAGCTCAGAAGCTTCAAGCTGAGATGGAGCGGGTCGAAGGCGAGCTGGCCGAGAAAACCGTGGAGGAAACGGCCGGGGGCGGTGCCGTGAAGGCGGTTGTCACGTGCGGCTTTAAAGTTAAATCCATCGAAATCGACCCAGAGGCGGTCGATCTGGAAGACTTCGACATGCTCTCGGACCTCATCGTAGCTGCCGTGAACGCGGCCCTCGAGAAGGCTAGAAAAACGGCCCAGGAGGAAATGGCGAAGATTACGGGCGGGGTGAACCTGCCTCTGGTTTAAGTAGGTGAACTCCGTTGTCTTTTCCCGAACCATTAGTCAAACTCATAGAGGAATTGAGAAAACTCCCCGGGGTCGGTCCCAAGTCGGCCCAGCGCCTCGCGCTGCACCTTATCCTATCAGGTAAACCCGCCATCGACGGGCTGGTCTCATCGCTGGTGGCGGCGAGAGATAGGATAAGACGATGCTCCATTTGCGGCAACCTTACCGAGGCCGACCCGTGCCCTCTCTGCAAGGACCCCCGTAGAGACGGTTCCGTCCTTTGTGTCGTCGCCTCGCCGCAGGATGTAGCTGCGATCGAACGGTCGGGCGGGTTCAAAGGTCTCTATCACGTGCTCCGCGGCGCCATCGCGCCCATGGACGGGGTAGGCCCCGAGGACGTCGGTACAGATGAGCTGTTGCGTCGAGTGAGGGATTCGAAGGGCAAGATAAAAGAGGTTATCCTCGCCACCAACCCCGACGTCGAGGGGGAAGCTACGGCGGTCTACCTCTCTAAAGAGTTGAAGCCTCTGGGGGTCATCGTGACCAGATTGGCCAGGGGGCTCCCGCAGGGAGCGGAGATCGACTACCAGGACGACATAACCCTTATCAAAGCTCTGGAGGGGAGACGCGAAATATAGGGCGAATCAAGGAGTGTAGGACACACCGCTGTTGCCTGATATGCCCGGTCGATCCACCGGACGTATCGGGTTTCCACCACCTGGCAATACTCTACAGGAAGAGCAGTGGAACATCCGCTAACGGCACGAATAGCTATGAGCCGGTAGCTATAGCCGGGTGGAGGAGGATAGATCCTGGTGTTCGGCTTGAGGCAAGCTAAAAACGAAAAAGAGCTCGAGAGAAAGGCCCTGCTTAAGGCGCTTAGGCAGGCGGAGCACGAGATGGACGTCGCTCTCTCGTGTTTCCACGAGTCGACCGATCCGGAGATCATCGATCACGCTATCTACCTTATGGAAGCTGCCAAGAAGAAATACTCATATTTCTTGAAGAAAGCACGGCAGGAAAACCTCTTCACAAGCTAGGCCGTCCGGAAAGGCGTCATAAAATCCCCCGGTGATGCATATCGTTCAGCCGGAGGGAGAAGGCGATGGACCTCAACGTTCTTTTGGGGATCGCCGTAGCTGGAGTAGTTCTCGTATATCTAATGAAAGCGCTTAAGGGTCCCCTAATGGGCCTCGGGAAACTAGCGCTGAGAACTCTCGTAGCTTTCGCCGGAATATGGGCTTTCAACGTGGTAGCCAGCCTTTTCGGAGTTCACATGGGACTTAACATCGTCTCCGCTCTCACCATAGCGGTTCTGGGCTTACCGGGGATAGCTCTTCTTTTTGCCGTGAAGTACCTTCTGTAGCTACCGGGCAGGTACCGGACGAGACCGACTATCCTGTCCGCCCCTTTTCCCCCGTGATTTCGCCCCGACCCTCAGCATAAGGAGCAGCGTAGGGCCAGAATCGCCGGATGTCGCGCAGCATACCCGCTCAAGAGTAACGTGTTTCTGCAGTATGGAGTTCAGTTAAAACCCATAACCCTCGTCAGCGAAGGAATTTCCGCGGATCTTTCGCTTCGCCATCAAGGCGAACTTCGAAGTGGACATGGGGGCCGGTAGCATAGCCCGAGTCACCCACGTAGCCTATGACCTGGCCCGTTACCACCGTCTGGCCCTGGGAGACGCTGGTCCTGGAAAGGTGAGCGTATCTCGTAACGAGTCCGCTACCGTGATCGATGGTGACTATACGACCATAGCCCGAAACGTAACCAACGAAGACGACCTTCCCCTGAGCTACTGCCCGGACCGGAGTCCCGATGGGCGCTGCGATATCAAGCCCTTCGTGAAAATGTCGCACTCCGCTTATGGGGTGAATCCGCCAGCCGAAACCCGACGTAATACGTCCGACAACGGGCCATTCCAGAGGGGAGCCCTTGAATGCCGACGCCACCGCCCACGTTTCCCTGGGTATTTGAGCGACCGGAATGATGAGGAGCTGTCCAGGGATGATGACATCACCGGCCAGAGAGTTTGCCTTGCGGACGGAGTCGACCGTAACGCCATAAGCGCGCGCTATATCCCACAGCGTGTCGCCCTTCGCAACCCTCCTGACCAGCGCCGACGCGTTTTTGACGATCATCAGGTGCTGGCCAGGGATAATCCTGTCGGGGGAGTCAATGCCGTTTATCGTCGCTACGGAAGCTACGGTCGTATTGTGGGCCAGCGCTATGGAAGACAGTGTATCGCCCTCTTTGACCACATACGTTACAAGGGACGGTCCACCATTATCCCCGCCCTGATTGGGAGAACTTTCGCCCGCGCTCCTGCTTATCTCATCCCGCGGGAGCGAGAAAAGAACCAGGTCCCGGCTGGGCTTGGACTCCCTGCTGCGAGTTTCAGCCGTATCCGGCGACAGGTGTCCGCCACCGTTCCGCAGGGAGCTGCCGGAACCCGAGGCGCCCATGGTGCTCCCGCTGGACCCGTCAGCTCCTCCCGGGGCTTGGCCCTGCTCAAGCCAGGCCAGCGGGACTTCAACCGGCCCTCCCACGGCCGGCGCGTCGATAATCTGGGCCCCCTGGGCCGGGCCCTCCTGGTATGCCCTCCTCACTGAAATGCGAAAGTGCCCCTCCGGCAAGTAAAGTCCGGCGAGGAAGCCCAAGACGAGCGGCACGATCCAAGCTGCGACGAGGTGACGTTTCGACCTGGTTGAAGTCTTTTTTCTTGTGGAGTCCGCTGCCGTGACCTTTCCGGAGATTTGCCGGCGCGAAGCCAGCCCCGGTTCACGTCTTATAGGCGATCACTCCTAAAGCATAGGATTGCTCCCAGTCTGTGACATTATAGCCATTTCTAAATTAGAAAGCAAGGCTTAGTTGACCTGGGCGGTCCGCCCATCTATCATATGCCGGTCCGTACGTACAAGATGAATCAGAGGTGGTCCGGCTCAAACGACGCAGCTGAGCAGCACCTTAGAATCGACCCAGCTATCAACCTCGCCTACCATAACTCATCCGTATAGGTTAGAATAACTTCTGTTAGCATAATCTTTGAGCCGGTTGACGGCATCTTTTGCTTGCCGCGGCGTTGCAGAATGCGCGGGGCGCGGGCATTTTGAGGCGTACAGGCGGGGATTCACCGCCGTCCACGGTACCGGTAAAAGGCTATAGACCCCGGTCGCCGCGCCGGGCTCGATCGCGGTAAAAGACCGGTACGAGACCGGGAGTCGAGATCCGGACACAGGTCGGGAGCCGGCATTTTGCTCCGGCCCGGTCTTGACAGTGCGTGACGTCGAGCGGAGCTATTTAGGAGGCACATATATGAAATCAGTCCCGCACAATCTAGTCTCTCACAAACCGCGGGGAGCGAGGGGGGGCTTAACGGCACGTAGCGCGGGTACCGGGGCGAAACCGGGTACGGGACAACTGTCGCCGAAATTCCGGTTCAGGTTACCCCGGCATTTCCTGTGGGTTGGATTCACGCTCAGCCTCGCCCTTTTGGTTGCATATATATACTTCTGTCCCCCGACCTGGGCTGTGATCCTGGACGGCGAGGTGATCGGCTACGTTTCCCAGGTCGAAGAAGTGAGAAAGGCTCTAGCTCTTCTCGCCGAATCCGAAGCTTCCAGGGTCGGCGCCCAGGTTGTCCCCAAGAATCCTCCATCGTTCGTAAGAAGACGGCCCCCTCAGGGGGCAATGCTCGTCACTCCCGAAACCATGGCCGGGGTTCTGTCCGAGAAAATGGAGTTCCTGGCGGCCGGTTACGTCATCTGCGTGGATGGGCAGGACGTGGTGGCGCTACCTTCCGAAGAAGACGCCCGGCTGGTGCTATCCAGCTTGCGGGAGCAATACGTCCAATCGATATCGCGCAAAAGCCAAGTCACTGTAGAAGAGGTCCTGACTAAAGAAAACATCGAGATCAAGGAGAAGACGGTGTCAACGAGAATGTTCCGTTCCAGGGAAGATGCCCTCCGGATCCTCGTCCGCGGCACGGACAAAACAGTCACCCACATAGTACAGCGGGGCGAATGCCTCTGGACAATAGCGCAAGCAAATCACATGACCGTCGAGGACCTCAGAAAAGCTAACCCCCAGGTGAAGGGCGACCTCATATACGAGGGGGACTCCTTGAGCCTGGTAGTACCCGATCCCTACGTTACCTTTCAATCCAGGGAAAAAGTGGTATTCGCCGTCGGCATTCCGTATGCGACCGAGGTAAGCTACGATGAGTCACTGTGGCCGTGGCAGGAACGGGTTCTCGTCGAGGGTAAGAACGGGCAGAAGCTCATAAGCCAGGAAGTGATTCGTGAAAACGGGAAGGAAGTATCCAGGCGGACTGTGGACGAAAGGATCCTGTCCTATCCGGTGACCAGGAAGGTGGTAAGAGGCTCAAAGCAGGTTCCTCCAATGGGCTCGGGGCAAATGGTCTGGCCGGTCAAGGGGCGGGTGACTTCGTACTTCGGTTGGAGGTGGGGCTCATTTCACTCCGGCATAGATATAGCTGCCCCGGCAGGAACTCCAGTGCTCGCCGCCGACAACGGGATGGTTTCTTACAGGGGGTGGAACGGAGGCTACGGAAGACTCGTCTTGATAGATCACGGAAACGGGACGGTCACCGCCTACGCGCACCTGTCCGGCTACGCGGTCTCCGTTGGCGACAGGGTCGAAAAAGGTCAGGTGATCGGGTACGTCGGGTCGTCGGGGAACTCGACCGGCCCTCACCTCCACTTCGAGGTGCGGGTAAACGGGGTCGCTAAAAATCCCCTCGATTACTACAAATGAGTGCCCAGGGTGGCCCCAGGGCGGCAAAGATTTCCCAAAGGTCCGGCAGGTATCCGGTACTACGCTGGCGAAAAACAAAGGACAGCAATCGAGCGGTGACGGAGGAACCAGGGGACGATAACATGGGTACATTCGTTATAGAAGGCGGACGCAAACTCTCGGGTACGGTATGGATAAGCGGGTCGAAGAACTCATCGGTGGCTCTCATCCCAGCCTGCCTCCTGGCGGACGGGACATCGCGCCTGGAGAATCTCGCCCTCATCAGAGACGTCCAGGTGTTCGCGAAAATCCTTAAAGATCTCGGAGCGAATGTGGATTTCCAGGGCCATTCCATTACGATAGCTCCCAACGGGTTCAGCTCGTGGAAAGCTCCGTACGACCTCGTCAAACAGCTGAGGGCCTCTTACTACCTCATGGGGGTGCTTTTAGCCAAATTCGGCCGGGCCGAGGTCGGCCTGCCGGGCGGGTGCGACATCGGCCCGCGGCCTATCGACCAGCACCTCAAAGGGTTCAAAGCACTGGGCGCAGAAGTCCGGGTCGAGGGTGGGGTGGTCAAGCTCCAGGCCAAGTCCTTGAAGGGAACGTCCATTTATCTGGACATCCCCAGCGTAGGCGCAACCATCAACATCATGCTGGCCGCCTCGAGAGCGGAGGGGACCACGATAATCGAGAACGCCGCCAAGGAACCTCACGTAGTCGATCTGGCCAACTTCCTGAACGCGATGGGCGCCAAGGTCCTGGGTGCCGGTACCGACGTGATCAAGGTGCGGGGAACCAAGTCCATGAATGGAGCTACACACTCGGTGGTGCCCGATGACATGGAGGCTGCCACCTATATGATGGCTGCGGTGGCCACCCGAGGGAACGTGCTCCTGCATAACGTGATCCCCAGGCATCTCGAACCCGTCAGCGCCAAACTGCGGGAAGCGGGCGCCATCGTAAAGGAGGAAGGCGACGGTATCAGAGTAACGTGCAACGACCGGCCCCGGGCGGTGAACGTTAAAACCCTGCCGTATCCCGGGTTCCCCACGGACGCTCAGCAACCTCTAGTAGCGGTGATGGCTACAGCTGAAGGCATCAGCGTGGTTCAGGAGTCGGTGTACGACAATCGCCTGGGTTACGTCTCCGAACTCGTAAAAATGGGTGCCCACATAAAGGTGGAAGGAAGGACCGCCATCGTCGAAGGTGTGCCGTATCTCGTCGGCGCGCCGGTCAAAGCCAACGATCTCCGGGCGGGCGCGGCGCTGGTCGTAGCTGGCCTTTCGGCACGCGGCCGGACGGAGGTGCACGGTACGGAGCTCATAGACCGGGGTTATGAGAGCATGGAAGAGAAGCTCAGCTCCCTCGGTGCTTCCATAAAGAGAGAAGAATAGGACTAGTCACATGTGTATTGCCTCCAGCAGACTTCCCCTTGCCCCATTCGTTAATATATAGATGGGGATACGCTCGCACGCACCGGAAGCTCGTAGGTCCGGTGGAACGAGTTTGAACGCCCCCATGGTTCGGCCTCCCGTCGGAAGGTCGGATCAATCCAAATCTACCCCTTAATCTGTTCTGAGAATGCATGCAAAGTTGAAAGGAGGCGGCGCCCGATTATCGCCACCGTAACTCGCCGGCGGTGACGGGCGATGGCGATGGAGTACTTCCTTGAAGATCAGGGAAAGAGGCGTTCCATCTGGTCATACGTCCTCGTGGGAATGGTGGGGGCGATCATCGGGGGGCTTCTGGTTACGTTGCTCGTCCCCAACATCCTGCTGGACAGAGTTTCGACCCTGCTGCCCAAGACCCAGACGCAGTCTCCGGGCCAAAACGGGGTGTCCCAAGTAAGATGGGACTTCCCTCCGGGGTCGGAGACATGGGACCGGGTTCCCTTGATAGCTCAAAAAGTCAGTCCATCCGTGGTCGGCATTGTTAACAAAGCCGTGGCTGGCTATGACTGGTTCGGACGGGAGCTCGTCGAGGAAGCGACGGGGTCCGGCATCATACTGACCTCCGACGGCTACATCGTCACGAACAACCACGTCGTGGCCGGGGACTCCAAGTCCATCACCGTGTTCACGGTCGACGGGAGAAAGTTCCAGGCCAGGCTCGTAGGTCGAGATTCGGCCACGGACCTCGCGGTACTCAAAGTGGACGCGCAGGACCTCACTGCAGCGACATTCGGTGACTCCGATAAGTTGCGTCCTGGAGAGATGGTCGTGGCCATCGGAAACCCGCTTGGGATGGATTTCAAATACTCCGTTACCGTAGGGGTTGTATCGGGTCTTGACAGGGTACTTCGAGTTTCAGAATATTACATGAACCTGATACAAACCGATGCCGTGATCAACCCGGGTAACAGCGGAGGGCCCCTTGTGAACGCACTGGGAGAGGTTATCGGCGTGACCTCGGCCAAGCTCGACGCGCCGAGAGTGGAAGGCATGGGGCTCGCCATTCCTTCAAACCTCGTCAAGAGAATAACTCGGGAGCTCATCGAATACGGCGTAGTAAAACGGGCGCGGGTCGGAGTACAACTCGTGGACCAGGATACAATCGACCGCTACGGGCTCGCCATCCATCTCGAGGTCCCCGGCATCTACGTTTACGCCGTCGAACCGAGGAGCCCCGCTGACAGGGCAGGCTTGAGAAAGGGTGACATCATCACTCATTTCGACGGAAAACCTGTGGATAGGTTCGGCAAGTTCCAGGCCCTGCTGGTAGAAAAGGCGCCGGGCGAGGAGATCACCCTGAGGGTAAGGAGAGGTGGGACTGATCTCGACATCCACGTCGTTCTGGGTCAGGCGCAGTAAGCTCCAGCAGTTACCCGGCAGATCCTGCAACGTTACCGCGGTTCGGGGACGCCTGGAGCTCGTTGCCCCGGAAAGAGTCCTTCCACGAGGCCGGGAAGGGGCGGCGCTTCGCGGGGACGGATGTCCGGAACCGGGTTTTGCGAGGTTCCGGCCTCCGGCCCCGTTCCTCCCTCCGGTGAACCGGGGCTTATCCCGGGTGCCCCCGTGTTACCTCCCCTCTTGAGGAAGAAGTCGAGGATGTGGTTCCTATCGCACGCAGGGGGCATCATGTCTTTTCTGAAGACCTCCATGTGCCGGGAAAAGCACGTCGGGCCCGCTAGTTTACCGGTTTCGTCGCAAACGGGCGCCCATACGACGTCGGACGGAACATCCCAATCCCTTGGAGGGATGTTTGCCAGGGCGGCGGCCATGAAATGAGCCCAGATCGGACCGGCCACCGTTGCGCCCGTGCCCGGCAGAGGCTTTTCCCGATGGTCCCATCCTACGTAGACGGCGCAAGCTAGATCTCTCGTATAGCCCACGAACCAGGCGTCCAGGCGATCATCGGTGGTTCCTGTTTTACCCGCTGCAGGGCGATCTCCCAGCACTGGCCCGAGGCTCTCCCCGGTTCCCCCGGGACCCAGCACCGATCGAAGGAGACTCGTCACGATGTAAGCTGTCCCCTCACCGAGCACTCTCACGGGAGGCGAAGGCTTATTTTCCTCGATGACCCTCCCCGACGAATCGACCACCTTCAGGATAGCTATGGGCTCGGTACGAAGGCCGCCCGAAGCCAGCACCGCACAAGCTCGAGCCATCTCCAAAGGAGTCACCTCGGAGGCGCCCAGGGCGAGCGGTATATTGAGCTCCAGCGAGCTTTTCACCCCCATCTTCCTGGCGTACTCGGCGATCTTCGCGGGCCCCACCTTTGAGGCCCACTTCGCCGCAACCACGTTATCGGATATCGCCACAGCTTGCCTGAGATTGATAGGGGCGTTATGGTAAGGGAACCTTCCGTAGTCGTGGGGCGTGTAAGTTTCACCCGGTTCCTTGCCGGGGAAACTCACGGGCTCGCACATCTCAAGGGTGGTCACGGGATAGCCCTGATCAACCACGGCAGAGTACAGGAAGACCTTGAAAGCTGACCCCGGCTGGCGTCGCGCTGCCACCGCCCGGTTCAATTGGCTCTTGGAATAATCTCTCCCTCCCACCATCGCCCTGATCGCGCCCGTAGAGGGGTCTATGGCCACGAGAGCTCCCTGTGGCTGCTCAATCCCCTGCCGATCTTTGGTCGCAGGGGGCATATAGGTGGCGAACACCCGCTCGGCGATTTTCTGCATGCTTAAGTCGAGGGTGGTGTAGATCTCGAGCCCCCCACGATAGACCTTTTCAGCGAGGTCAGGATGTTTTTCCAGTAGAGAGGCCACGACGTAATCCACGAAGTACTGAGCAACCGACTTCGGCAACCCCGCCAGGACTACTTTCTCTTTCTTAGCTCTTTCTGCTTCATCCCGGGAGATGTATCCCTGTTCGGCCATGAGAGAGAGAACGGTATTCCTCATCTCAATTGCCCCTTCCATATTTCGGTAAGGGGTGAGAGTTTCGGGGCTCCTGATGAGGCCAGCCAAGAGAGCACATTCCGCTAGGGACAGGTCCTTCGCGGGCTTTCCGAAATAAGTCCTCGCAGCTACCTCGACGCCGTATGCGCCGTGACCGAGATAGATGGTGTTCAGATAAAGGTCGAGGATATCATCCTTCGAGTAGCGCATCTCGAGTTTGACGGTGTAGACCGCCTCGAGGAACTTGCGCTTGATCGTGCGCTCCGGCGTGAGGAAGAGGTTCTTGGCGAGCTGCTGGGTGATGGTGCTTCCTCCCTCCACGATCTTCCCGGCTTTGAGATTGTGGTAAATGGCCCTGATGAGAGACTCCGGGTCGATGCCGAAGTGCTTGTAAAAGCGCCTATCCTCTACGGCGATGACGGCCTTTTTCATGTGGTCGGGTATTTCGTTTCCCGGGATGATGATCCTGTTTTCCACGAAAAGCGACGCCACACGCTCGCCGTTCCTGTCGTAGATGCGGGTAGCTTCCGGTATCGAAGGTGACGGCAGAGGTAAAAGGAGCACGAGAGCAAAAAAGACGAAGGAGAACAAAAGGGCGCCGGCCAGCGCAGCTTTAAGGCCTAAAACCGCCGAGCGCCGAAGCGGCGCGCTGTCTTGACCCCCTTCCCAGCGCCATTCTCTCGTTTCTTCAGATGCGGCTCTTACGTCGGACAATTTACCAGATCATCTCCTAAGAACATAAAAGCCAGCGTACGAACGCCATTATTCTATACGACGATCGACGCAATCTGGATTCCGGCGCACCCGCGGTGCAAGCGTAGACGGGACAAGCTGCCCCCCTTCCGTGATGCAACGTCTCGACATACCCGTCACTTACCGGGTACCTGCCCGTGCTGGTTGTCGCCCGCGCTCACAACCGACGTCGCGAAACAAGCTGGACTGGCGTGACCATCTGGCTGTTCCGCCCTTTTTCAGCGAGATCCCTTTTCTGATATAATTCCTTCGACACTCGGCCGCATTCGGCCCAGGAGGGTTTGGGTTGGAGGTTTGGTTCACAGAAGAGTGGTTGCCCGGGCTCCGGATTTCGTGTCAGATCAAGTCCGTGGTGACCCGAAAAAAGACCAAGTTTCAGGAGCTCTGCATTTTCGACACCGTGGAATTCGGACGGATGCTGGTTTTGGACAACGTAATCCAGACCACCGAAAAGGACGAGTACATATACCACGAGTCCCTGGTCCACGTGCCTATGTTCTTCCATCCGCACCCCCAGAAGGTCCTGATCGTCGGGGGAGGAGACGGAGGCAGCTTGCGCGAGGTCCTGAGGCACCCATCCGTCAGGGAAGCTTTCATGGTCGACATCGATGGCGAGGTCATCGAAGCGGCGAAGGACCACCTGCCTCAGTGGTCGTCGGGATTTTCGGACCCCCGGGCGAGGCTCGTGGTGGAAGACGGGCGCGAGTTTCTGGCGCGCTCCAGGTCCGAATATGACGTGATTCTCGTGGATTCGACGGACCCCGTCGGACCCGCGGAAGTGCTTTTCCAGGTAGATTTCTATTCGCTGGCGTCACGAGCTCTCAAGCCGGGCGGTTGTTTTGCAGCTCAAACCGAGAGCCCGATAGCAACGCCGGACCTCGTCAGGAACGTATATCACCGTATAGCTGCTTGCTTTCCGGTGGCGAAGCTTTATACCGCCCCGGTGCCCAGCTACCCGGGAGGGTGGTGGAGTTTCACCGTCGCATCCTTCGGGGGAGACCCGGCGGAACCGGTCCGCAAGCCCGGTGTTGACTTGGAAAGGATGCTCAAATACTACTCCCCGGAGATCCATCGAAGGGCCTTTATCCTTCCACCGAAAGTCGTGAAGGATCTGGACCTCGAAAACGGGCACCGGCCGGATTCATCGGGAAAGGGGATGTAGCTTTGGCTGAGCGGTCTCTCGAATGGACCCGAATGGCCAAGTTTTTGTGGTCCACTCTGGCCGAGACAGCTCCCATCGTCATCATGGGAGTGCCTCTGGACGAGACCACTTCGTTCAGGCCGGGGGCGAGATTCGGTCCATCCGCCGCAAGGGAGGCCTCCCAAGCTCTCGAAGACTATTCGCTGAGACAAAGGCGAACGCTGGACCCAAAGCTATATTACGACGCCGGCGACCTGGTGCTTCCCATGGGAAACGTCGAGGAAGCACTGGAAGTCATCAAAAATGCCGCCGGGGAAATCCTTTCTCGCGACAAGAATTTCCTCGCTCTCGGAGGTGAGCACCTGGTCACCTTGCCCCTCGTCGAGGCCGTAGCCCAGCGCCACCCGGACCTCGTCGTCATCCATCTCGACGCTCACGCCGACCTTCGCTCGCACTTCACAGGGACCCGGTATTCCCACGGCACCGTGATGCGGCGAGTGGCGGAGCTTCTCGGCCCCGGACGGGTGTACCAGCTGGGTGTGAGGTCCGCCGACAGGGGCGAACTAGAAGAAACGAGGGGGCTCACGGAAATCCACTTTTACAAGGTCCTCGAGCCTCTAAGGACCGTGGTTTCGAAACTGGACTCCCGCCCTGTCTACCTTACCGTAGACATAGATGTTGTAGACCCGGCGTTTGCCCCGGGCACAGGAGTGCCCGAGCCAGGCGGTATCACTTCGCAGGAACTCCTGGATGCGGTCGCTTCACTCCAGGGGACGAACGTAGTCGCCGCCGATCTGGTCGAGGTGGCGCCCGCCTATGATTCCACGGGTCAGACCGGACTTTTGGCCGCTTCCATAGTCAGAGAATGCCTTCTCCTGCTTTCCCGCGAGAAGGACGCCGGACTGAAAGGGAAGTGAAGCAACATTGCCCGAAGCAAGCGTTCTCAGCGAAATCAAGGCGGATATCGTCTCGAGGATAGAAAAGGCTATCGAGATAGGGAAAGTTAAGGGTGACTTGCCCGAATACGTCAAGCCCGACGTGAAGATAGACATTCCTCCCAGGCCCGAGCAGGGCGACTTTGCAACCAGCGTGGCGATGGTGATCGCCAGGGAAACTGAGCTTGACCCGCGGGCCGTGGCGTCGGCCATCGTGAAAAACCTTCCTCTCGAAGACTCGCACATCTTGCGGGTGGACATAGCGGGGCCGGGGTTCATCAACTTTTTCCTGGATGTCGCCTGGCTCGAGCCGGCTATGGCCAGGATATGGAAAGAAGGTCCTGCTTACGGACGGTCCAACGCCGGACGCGGGAAAAAGATCCTCCTCGAGTTCGTAAGCGCCAACCCCACCGGCCCGCTCAACGTGGTAAACGCGAGGGCCGCGGCGGTAGGAGACTGTCTTGCAGCTCTTCTCGATGCCGCAGGCTATCGGGTAGCCCGCGAGTTCTACGTGAACGACGGAGGAAGGCAGGTCGAGCTCCTGGGTCGTTCGTTGGAAGCTCGCGTTAGACAAAAGCTCGGGCAGGAAGCTTCCATCCCCGAGGGTGGCTACCCCGGCGAGTATCTTCTAGAGCTGGCCGACGAATTTCTGCGGGAAAAGGGCGCGACGGTCCTGAACCTTCCCGAGGACGTGAGGGTAAAGGAGTTTTCATCCTTCGCCGTGTCCAGAATGGTGGAGCGCCAAAAGAAGGTCCTTCTGGATTACGGTCTCAAATACGACAATTGGTTCTTCGAGAGCTCCCTTCGGGAAAAGGGCGAGGACAAGAAAGTGGTCGAGCTTCTGACCCAGGGCGGGCACAGCTACGAGTCCGAGGGCGCGCTTTGGTTCCGCTCCAGCGCGTTCGGGGACGACAAAGACAGGGTCCTCATTAAATCCGACGGAACCCCCACCTATATCGTACCGGACATAGCATACCACCGGAACAAATTCCTTCGAGGCTTCGACTACCTGATAGACATCCTGGGTCCTGACCATCACGGATACATCGGGCGCCTGAGAGCGTCCATGCAAGCTTTGGGCTTCTCCCCGGATGCCCTGGAAGTCCTGATCGTCCAGACGGTTCGCCTCATGCGGGGCAAGGAAGTCGTCAAGATGTCCAAGCGTGGTGGCGAATTCATCACCATGGAGGAACTCCTCGAAGAGGTCGGCAAAGACGCGGCGAGGTTCTTCTTCCTGATGCGTTCGCCCGAAAGCCACCTCGACTTCGACATGGACCTCGCAAAGCTTCAGTCCAACGAAAACCCGGTTTACTATGTCCAATACGCTCACGCGCGAATAGCTAGCATCTTCCGGCAGGCCCGGCAGGCCGGGCCTCTGCCCGCATGGGGCCCGAACGAGGTGGACTTCGACCTCCTCGTGGACCCATCGGAGATATCCCTCATGCGGGTCCTGGCGGCCTTCCCCGAGGAGATAGCGGGGGCTGCGGAGTCAAGGCAACCTAACCGCCTTCTCAAGTACATGATGGACGTGGCTACAGCTTTCCACAGCTTTTATACCCGGTGCAGGGTTCTGGGGGAGGACAAGGAGCTGTCTTCCGCGAGGCTGTACCTTTCGAGGCTGACTCAGATAGTTCTGGGGAACGCGTTGAGACTCGCCGGAATCTCCGCTCCGGACTCGATGTAAATCATCCCCCTTCTCGCAGGAATTCATGTCGAGGGTGCCGAATCTCATGCCGAGATTTCGGCAGGGGAGGGCTCGACGTGGACCTCGGTAACGCGGTGATGGCCGCCCTCGAAGTGGCGGCTGAAGGGTTTCACATAGTGGACCGGCACGGGATTACGGTGTTTTACAACCAGGCTGCCTCACGGATCGACGGGCTCGAACCCGGGGAGGTCTTGGGCAAGCACATCCTCGACGTTTTCCCCTCGCTGGATGAGAACACATCCACCCTCCTCAAAGTCTTGAAAACCGGAGTACCCGAGGTCGAACGGCAGCAGACGTTCTTCAACTTCAAGGGGAAGAAAATCACTACGATAAACAACACCTATCCCATCCTCGTGGGCGGAGAGATAGCAGGCGCGGTGGAAGTTTCGAGAGATATCACCCACGTTCGGGAACTCGCCGACCGGCTTATCGACTTGCGCAAGGAGCTCAAGCGGGTCTCCGAATCGGAAACCGGAGCTCCTCAGGAAAAGGATCGCGCGATTCCCCAAAGCCGCCTTTATACCTTCGAAGACATCGTCGGAGAATCAGCGTGCATCCGCGAACTCCGCCGGCGCGCCGTCCAGGTAGCCAGGGGCGATACGCCCGTCCTCGTCTGGGGGGAAACGGGAACCGGCAAGGAACTCGTGGTTCAGGCCATACACTCAGCTTCGGACAGGCGGGACTTCCCCTTCGTGCCTCAAAACTGCGCCGCGCTCCCCGAGTCTCTGCTGGAGGGGCTGGTATTCGGCACCGCCGTCGGAGGCTTCACCGGTGCGAGGGACAGACCGGGGTTGGTGGAGCTGGCCTCCGGGGGAACGCTTTACCTCGACGAGCTCGACTCCATGCCCACGGGCCTTCAAGCTAAGCTTCTCCGAGCCATACAGGAGGGAAAAATCCGGCGCCTGGGGGATGTTCGAGAGAGAACGGTGGACGTCAGGATCATAGCTTCGACCAGCGTTCCACCTAGGACGGCGGTGCAATCGGGAAAGCTCAGGGCCGATCTCTACTACAGGCTTTCGGTGGTGGAGTTAGCTGTTCCGCCTCTCAGGGAGCGCAAGGAGGATATCCCGCTTCTGGTAGACCACTTTCTGAAAAAGCACGGGGGGCCGGGGAAAACCACCAGGGTTTCACCCCAGGTCATGGCCGCGTTTTTGGCATACGACTGGCCTGGGAACGTCCGGGAGCTCGAGCACGCAATCGTCGGAAGCATGTACTTCAGCAGAGGTGGAGAAATCCAGCTCGAGGACCTGCCGGCTTCGGTGAGGGGAGTGTCCCTCATGGTAGCGAACTATGGACCTTCGGGAGGAGCTTCGTCAGGTTCCCTCGCTTCCGCCTCCTCCGTTCCCGATACCGAGACACGTCTGACCTCTTCGTCGATTCCGATACCTACCTCGCCTGCCTTCCCTTCGCCCCCTGTGGCACTTTCCTTGCCGGCGCCACCTTCGTTGGCCTCCTCGACCGCGCCCGCGCCCCTCGGAGGTCTTCGGGGACCGCTGGGCACTCTCCGGGAGGAGGTCCGGGTCAAAGAAAGGGCCGCGATCTTCGAAGCGTTGTCGAAGGCCGGGACCGTCGCTGGCGCAGCCCGGCTAATGGGGATCCCAAGACAAACGCTACAGTACAGGATGAAGGTTCTCGGCATCAAGATGGCCACGGTAAACCCGCTGGCGAACCCGGTGGTTCAGCCGGAGCGACAGCGTGACAGGCGGCCGCGCTGAAAATTCGGCAGGCGTATTGAAAGAGACGCCTTTTTCCAGCCCTAAGGTGGCGCCATGAGGAATACACGTCTAAATGACAGCCTGTCCCCGCCCCGAGAAAGTGTATCTGACCTGCAGTTGCTACCGTTCCCTGCGGCCGCCGATTTCCTCGTGCCTTCCCTCTTTGCAGGTCCCCGGATTCGGATGCCGTGGCACGGATCTTGCTCTGACCCATAAGGTGCGGGACACTTAGCTTCGAACTGGCGCAGTACGGTCCAGCTAAAACGCGGGTGCCAAGACCCGTACGGTTAGGCAGGAGGGGAACAGGATGGTCAAGCATATGGCGGTTCGGGCGGGAGGATGCCCTTACGGCACTCACAGGGTGATAGAGCCCAAAGGCGTTCTACCGCAGGCGGCTTGGAAGATCGATCCCAACGAGGAGATATACGACAACGAAATCCTCGTAAACGTAAAGACGCTCAATATAGATGCGGCAAGTTTTAAGCAGCTGGTGGAGGCGGCGAAAAAGGATTTCCGGGAGAGGGGAAATCCCGATCCTTCCCGGTCTGGACTGGAGGAAGCTGTAGCCCGTTCCATCATGGATATCGTGACGCGGAGGGGAAAGATGCACAACCCCGTCACCGGGTCCGGTGGAATGCTCCTGGGTACCATCGCCCGTTTCGGGGATAAGGTGCGGGGGCGGGAAGGCGCAAAAGAGGGAGAGCTCATCGCGACGCAAGCTTCCTTGAGTCTCACTCCCCTAAAGCTCAACGCCATAAAGAAAGTTCACCTCGATAAGGACCAGGTGGACGTAGAGGGAACTGCGGTCATCTTCGAAACCGCGCCTTTTGCCGCGATTCCTCCGGATATGGACCAGCGACTGGCTCTTGCGGTGCTGGACGTGGCAGGAGCGCCGGTTCAAACCGAGAGACTGGTCAATGAGGGAGACTCCGTGCTCGTCCTGGGAGCCGGTGGGAAGTCCGGACTCATATGCATGTATGTGGCGGGCGAGAAGGTCGGGCCGCGCGGGAGAGTAATCGGTCTTGCTCACTCCGAAGCATCCGTGAGACGCGCCGAAGCGCTCGGCGACCGTTACGTGGTCATCCAGGGGGATGCCGGTGATGCCGTCGGGACCATGAAGAAGGTTATGGAGGCCAACGGCGGGAGGAAGGTGGACGTGACCATCAACTGCGTCAATGTCCCCGGCACCGAAATGGCGTCGATCCTTTCCACGAAGGAGCGGGGCAAGGTCTACTTCTTCTCGATGGCCACGAGTTTCACGGCCGCGGCGTTGGGCGCCGAGGGGGTAGCTGCCGACGTAGAGCTCATCATAGGTAACGGATACGCCGTGGGGCACTCCAGAGCAGCTCTGGATTTGATACGCAGAGCGCCGGAGCTCAGGAGGATCCTCGAGGAGATGTTCCTAAACTGACCGACCGCCAGTTTTTTGGCTGATTGCCGGGCGCTTGCAGGTCTTCGGGTCGTCTTTCTTCTCTTGGTTCAAGGAGGCGTCATCGAGTTGAGAAACTGGAAAGAGATACCCTTGTTCAGGGATGTCACGGAAAGTCAGTGGAACGACTGGCACTGGCAATGGGCAAACCGCATCGAGACTCCGGAAGCCCTAGCTCGGGTGGTGAATCTCACCCCGGAAGCTCGGGAAGGGGTTTTGAAGGCGCTCACCCGGGTTCGAATGGCCATAACCCCTTATTACGCCAGTTTGATGGATCCCGAAGACGAGAGCTGTCCCATCCGGCTTCAGGCCATCCCGAGGGGTTCCGAAGCTGAGATCATGCCCTGGGAGTTCGCGGACCCCCTCGACGAAGACGCCGACTCACCCGTCCCCGGACTCACCCATAGGTATCCCGACCGGGTGCTCTTTCTCGTGACCGACCAGTGCTCGATGTACTGCCGGCACTGCACCAGGCGCAGAGTGGTGGGGGTGACGGACAGGCCGGCGCCTCCCGAGAGGATACAGGCGGGGATCGAATACGTAAGACAGCATAAAGAGGTGAGGGACGTCCTCATCTCAGGAGGAGATCCCTTTACGCTTTCCGATAACAAGCTTGAGTCCATCATCAGAGCTCTTCGGGAAATCCCTCACGTGGAGGTCATTCGCATAGGAACCAGGACGCCGGTAGTGATGCCCCAGCGGATTACGGAAGAGCTCGTCTCGATGCTGAAAAAGTACCATCCCTTGTATGTCAACACCCATTTCAACCACCCGAAGGAGATTACCCCGGAGTCTTCCCGAGCTTGCGCCATGCTGGCGGATGCCGGGATACCTTTGGGCAACCAGACGGTACTGTTGAGGGGAGTCAACAACTGCCCCGTCGTCATGAAAAAGCTCGTCCACGGTTTGGTGAAGATCCGCGTGCGACCCTACTACATCTACCAGTGCGACCTCACGTGGGGGCTTGAGAGGTTCCGCACCACGATCCGACAGGGGCTGGAGATCATGGAGAACCTGAGGGGCCATACCTCGGGGTTCGCCGTGCCCACCTACGTGGTGGACGCCCCCGGAGGAGGAGGGAAGATCCCGCTTTCGCCCCAGTACATCCTGACGATGGGCGAGGATTCCGTGGTGGTCCGCAACTACGAAGGGGTCATTTCTGTCTACCACGAGCCCCGCTACGTTCCTGGCGAATCAAAGGGTCCCGACGGCGTCTGCGCGATGTGTGGAACAGACCACAAAGGCACCCTAGGCGTGGCCGGACTTCTGGCAGGTAAAGCCGTGAGTTTGGTTCCTGAAGGGACGCAGAGGATCCTCAGGCGGAAGCACGGGGGAAACGGAAGCTGCCCGGGCGTGGACTGAGAACGAGCGGGCGACCGGCACGCGCCGGACAGCGGGGCGGTGTGCGGAGGGTGCGCACCGGCGCACGGGTTTTGGCACGATTTCGCACGGAGGGAGAGGAGGTGACTTTCGTGGATCTGGCCGGGGTGGTCGTCGAAAGCGGTGTGAGGTCCGTCGCCATAGTGGGAACCGCCAAGAACGTCGGAAAGACCGTCACGTTAAACTACCTGATCAGCGAGCTTTCCGCGCGCGGGTACTCGCTTGGTCTTTTGAGCAGCGGCAGAGACGGCGAACGGATCGATGCCCTGACGGGTGAACCAAAGCCCCAAGTATACCTGCCTCAAGGTTCGTGGGTGGCGACCGCCGAAGCTTTCCTCGAAGGTGCCTGCATCTCCCTGGAAGTGGTGGACGTCTGGGAAAGGCCGGGGGTTTTCGGGCGCCTGGTCCTCGGCAGGGTGGTCGAGCCCGGATTGGCCGAACTTATGGGCCCGAGGAGCGCCAAGCAACTCTCATCAGCGGTGAAGAAGTTTCTGGCCTACGGGGCGGATATCGTCTTGGTGGACGGCGCCCTCGACCGGAAAGCTGCCGCAAGCCCGCTGGTTACGGAAGCTTGCGTCCTGGCGACGGGGGCGTCTTCCGCCGATGACCTGAATTCCATGGCCGAAACCCTCGAGTCCCTGGTCTGGGCCTGGTCCCTTCCCCAGCCCGAGGATTCCCTGGTAGCGGAGCTCGGAGCTCGTGCGCTCGAAAAGGAGAGGGTCTCCCTTGTAAAGCTCGTGAAGACCCGCAATTCGGGACGCAGGGATACTGTGGCCCGGCAGGTGCTGGTACCCACCGAATACCCGACCGCGCTGAACTACGAGGATGAGATCGCCGGGGAAATCGACGAAAGCACCCTCGCCCTGGTGGTCCCCGGTTCTGTGGACAAGGTTCTCCTTCAGGAAGTAACGGCCAGCCTGGCGAGACTAAGGGCGGCGGGAGACGGAGGGATCGTGGGTCCTCGCAGCCGGCTCGTGGCGGACCGCGCAGCTTCGAGCTCCCGGGAGCGCCTACCTTTCTACCTGGTGATGAGGGATCCGTCCTGCGCCATGTTCCGCCGGGACCACGCCGTACCTCTGGAAAGAATGGGCGGAGAGCTCAGAGTGCTCGAGCGCGGCAGGGTCCTGGCGGTTACGATTAACCCCTGTTCCTCGGGGGAAATGGTCTACGAGCCGAGAAAACTCGTGCGATTTATCGGTGAGAAGGTTAAGCCCGTCCCCGTATTCGACGTGGTGTCCGGAGAGTCGTTTTGGGAGGAGGTTGCTTGAAATGGCGGGGTAGTGCAAGTTGACGCTCTTGCGTCCTGGAGAGAACCGGAGAACAGGGAGGATTTCTTTCAAGGGGATTCCACCGAAGACGTCATCGGGTTTTCCGATATATGGAAGGAAGTAGCTCCCCGGTCCCAGGCGGGCAAGAGAAAGAAGTCGCAGGCGCGCCCGCGTCTTCCCGGAGAGGAGAACGAACTCAGGGAGGAGCTTTCGTTTCTTCGGGCGGTCTCGGAAAACTGGAGGGAACGTCCGGGCCCCTACTCGAAGCTCCTGACCGTCCTGGAGGGGCTCAAGGACCCGGTAGAGGCTCTGGCCAGAGCG